>CAJUCO010000032.1 GCA_910585245.1 uncultured Oscillibacter sp. | reverse complement strand
AACCACTGGGCGGAGATCAGGGGCTCCACGTCGTTGTGGCAGCGGTAGCAGGTGCCCACGTTGTGGCTGTAGGGCTCGGTTTTCACTAGGTATCCCTGTTCCTCCAGGTCTTTGACTATGGCCTTGCGGCATTCATAGCGGTCCATTCCGTTGTAAGGTCCGCCGTTTTCATTGATCTTTCCGTCATCCCCGATGCAGCGGATCACTTCCAAATTGTGCCGGAGGCCCACCTCGAAGTCGTTGGGGTCGTGGGCGGGGGTCATCTTCACCGCGCCGGTGCCAAAGCCCAGCTCCACGTACTCGTCCGCCACAATGGGTATTTCCCGGTTCATAATGGGCAAAATGCAGGTCTTCCCCACCAGGTGCTTGAACCGCTCGTCCTCCGGGTTCACGGCAACGCCGGTGTCGCCCATCATGGTCTCCGGACGGGTAGTAGCCACCACCAGGTCCCCGGACCCGTCGGTGAGGGGATAGCGGATGTGCCAGAGGTGGCCGGGCTTGTCCTGATACTCCACCTCCGCGTCGGAGAGGGCTGTGACGCAGTGGGGGCACCAGTTGATGATGCGGCTGCCCTTGTAGATAAGCCCCTTGTCATAGAGCTCGCAGAAGGTCTCCCGGACGGCCTTGGAGCAGCCCTCGTCCATGGTGAAGCGGGAGCGGGACCAGTCGCAGGAGACGCCCATCTTCTTCTGCTGCTGGACAATCCGGTCGCCGTACTTCTCCTTCCACTGCCAGACCCGCTGGAGGAACTTCTCCCGGCCCAGGTCGTAGCGGCTGAGGCCCTCGTTGACCCGCAGCTCCTCCTCCACCTTAATCTGAGTGGCGATACCGGCGTGGTCCACGCCGGGGACCCAGAGGGCGGCGTAACCCTGCATCCGCTTGAAGCGGGTGAGAATGTCCTGGAGGGTGCAGTCCATGGCGTGGCCCATGTGGAGCTGGCCCGTGACGTTGGGGGGGGGCATGACGATGGAGAAGGGCTTTTTCGCGGGATCCGGGTCCCCGTTGAAGCACCCGGCGTTCTCCCAGGCCTCGTAGACGCGGCTCTCCACCTGCTGGGGTTCGTACACTTTCGGCAGTTCTTTTTTCATGTCGGTTCTCCTTTATATGATGAATGGTTCTCTCTGATTTTTTCCTGAAGACAGGGCAGAAATTCCCCAGCTTCTCCTGAGGCGAGATCCTTCCTTTGCAGCAGCAGGACCTTCTCCCCGCTATACACCAGCAGCCAAAGCCGCTCCGTCTCAAAAATCCAAGTCATGTCCCCATAGGGGACCGCCTCCCGGCTCTCTCCCGCAGAAACGCTCAGGCCGGTCTCGTCAAAACGGACCTCCGCCGAAGCCTGGGACCAATCCACGGCCCGCAGCCCCGCCAGCAGCTTCGCAACCTCTCTCCGGCAGGAGGCCGGGGGCTCGGGGGGCGATTTTACTTTCGCGCCGTAAATCGTGAGCAGACCCGCCAGGATGGATAGGGACCCTGTGAGGATCAGGCTGGGGACGCGGGGCTCCATCAGACCGGGAACCAGGGCGAATATGCCCAGGGCGATCAGCGCCGCGCCCTGGAGAGCATAGCGCCTCCGGCGGCCTTTTACCGTCGGGGTGGCCCAGGCTTCGAGTCGGTCCGTGACCTTCCACATGGCCGGCATGACCTCCCGGCTCCGGGTCTCCAGCCGCCGGCAGAGAAGCTCCGCCGTTTCAGCGTCCAGGGCAGGGTCGCTGTAATCGGTGATATGAAAGACAAATTCCATCCCTATTTTATCCTTTCCACAGGCCAACCAAATTCCCGCTCCAAAAAGTCCCGGAAGGCCTCCGCTGTTCCCCGGGTAAAGCCCCGCTTCGGCAGGAGCAAGGGCGGGCGGTCCTGAAAAAAGAGGTAAAACCGCTCCTCGTCCTCCCTGGTACAGATGATGGACGAATACCCCAGGCGGCTCCTTCCGGCGGCATCCCAGAGCAGGAAATTCCCATCTTCGAAGAACACAGCCCGGTCAGGACCCTCCGGCAGCTCTGGAGACAGAAAATTCAGGCGGTCCAGAGGAGAGACCTCGCCGGGGGAGTGGGGAAACAAAAACAGCACACGAATCCCACAGACGATCAAAACTACGGCAAGCGGAACGCCGGTGAACTTCAGCCAAAGCGGCGTATCTCCACTCACCGCCCGGGGCAGGAATGTAACGCCACGGAAAATGCAACACAAGCCGATCAATCTCAGCAACAGCCAGATTCCCCAAACGATGACGTATGCAATCCTGATCACCAAATAAGAAACCACTTCATTCCGTTTTTGGCGGGCGGCCAGCCGCCGCCACGCTTTCCGGTCCTCCTCCGACAGGGCCGCCCGCACCCGAAATACCACCTCAGCTCCCCCCAAAAAGAAAACCGCCCCAAGCCACTACCGGCTCAGGGCGAATCACAAATCCGCGGTACCACCTGAATTTCCCTTGCGGGACACTCGTCTCCCCTCTAACGGCGGGCCTCCGTCGCAGCCTACTCTCCCTTCAGCCGCGCCGCTCCGGGACGACTTCCCCCGCCGCCTTGGAGACGCTCTCACCAACCGCGTCCTCTCTTGGCCTTGGCAAACCGGGTACTGCTTCCCTTCCTCGCGTTTACATGGGTGACAGTATACTATCCCCGCCGGGAATTGTCAAGAGAGGCGCAGGATTTCCTTCTTCAACCGGCTGATAATCCGTTTCTCCAGCCGGGAAATATAGGATTGGGAGATCCCCAGGCGGTCCGCCACCTCCTTTTGGGTCTGCTCCTTTCCGCCCCCCAGGCCAAAGCGGAGGGTAATGATCTCCTTTTCCCGGGGGGACAAGGTGTTGATGGCTGTAGCCAGGAGCGTGCGGTCCACATCCTCTTCAATGGGACGCATGACCACATCCTCGTCGGTGCCCAGCACGTCGGAGAGCAGCAGCTCGTTGCCGTCCCAGTCCGTGTTCAGCGGTTCGTCAAAGGACACCTCCCCCCGGCGGGAGGCGTTCTTGCGGAGGTACATCAAGATCTCGTTTTCAATGCACCGGGAGGCGTAGGTGGCCAGTTTGATGTTCTTGTCCGTCCGGTAGGTCCCCACCGCCTTGATAAGGCCGATGGTCCCAATGGAAATCAGATCTTCAATATTAATCCCCGTGTTCTCAAAACGCCTTGCAATGTACACCACCAGCCGCAGGTTATGTTCTATCAGCTCCTGTCGGGCCGCCTCGTTGAGATTCGCCAGCAATTCCGCCTCCCGTTCCCGGGTCAGTGGCGGGGGCAGGGTGTCGCTGCCTCCGATATAGTGGACCTCCGCCTCCGGCCAGAGTCCCAACCGGATTAGCAGCCCTTTCAATTTTCGAAGCATTTCCATGTCGTCCTCCCTTTCCCGCCGGTCCGCCCCACAGCGCCGTGTAGCCCGCCCCCAGCGCCG
The DNA here is from genome assembly GCA_910585245.1 of uncultured Oscillibacter sp. GTDB lineage: Bacteria > Bacillota > Clostridia > Oscillospirales > Oscillospiraceae > Oscillibacter. The sequence goes on along the minus strand of CAJUCO010000032.1, from coordinate 24,452 downwards.
AGGGAGCCAAGGCCGCCGTCAGCCCCGGATACCGGATTCCGCCGATTTCCGCCCAGTCTGTCCGGATGGTCAGCAGCAATCCGGCAGAGGTTCCCACCGCCCGGTAAGGCGTCAGCCGGGGCCGCAGGGCTGGGGCCGCGGCCCGCAAGGGCTCCAAAAGCTGCTCCGGCACCGCCAGTCCCCGCCGCCGGAGCAGCGCCGCCGCCGCCGGAGGCAAAATCCCGTTCAATGCACCGGGGGCCGTCACCAACACCGGCCGCCCGTCCGGAGCCCGGAGGCCGCTGCCCGTATCCCGCAAAGCCGTCAGCTCCGCCGTCCGCCCACCGACGGAAATCCGCACCGCCAGCAGCTCCCCTTGAACTCCGTGGCCCGCCGCCGCCCGAAAGACCACCGCAAGAACGGCGTAGGCCGCCGTTCCGCTGATCACCAAAGCTTTGGCGTCCACGTTGGTGTAAAGCACGCCGTTCACAGCCGGGATGCCGCCTCCCGCCAGCAGCCCCAATCCCAGCACGCAGCCCGCCATGGCGCAGGAGACCGCGAAAAACAGCAGCAACAGCCGCAGCAGCTTCTCCTCTCCCCCATAGGCAATGAGACCCAGCAGGACTCCCGCCGCGATCTTCACCGGCGTCTGGGCCAAAAATCCCAGCCCCGGCAAAAATACCGCCGCCGCGTAAGCGCCTCCCGCCAGAGCTGCCAGGGCGTACCGCCCCCGCCGCAGGGAAAGCCCCGCCAGACGGGCGGCGCAGAGAAGGAGCAGGTAGTCCATCAACGCGTTTAACACGAAAACGCTGTCTATGTAGATGACCGTCACGCCGCTCCCGCCCCCTTCTTCAAGAGTTATTATAGGACAGGACGGGCGGGAAAGCGGTCGCAATCTGTAGGGGAATTACGGACGAAGAAAGGCGCTTTCCGGCTCCTGCTTTTCCTTGCGAAAATTTTGGTTGCGTTTCCCAGTCTCAGGTGTCTTAATTATTTAGAGAGATGCTACAAGGAGGGATCTTATGATTATCTTCACCATCCCCGGGGACAACCCGGACGGTATGGCCTTCATACAGGACCTGTACCGCCGCTACTCCCGGCTGATGTTCGCCGAAGCCCTGCGCTTTGTCTCCAACCGGCAGGACTGCGAAGATATCGTCCAAGACGCTGTGGAGAGCCTCTGCCAGAAGGTGGACACCCTGCAAACGCTTCCGCCTCCGGCCCTGCCGGCTTACGTCGTCTACACCGTGAAACACAAATCCATCAACTTCCTCCGCCATCAATCGGTGGTCCACCGGCACACGGCGGTCTTGGAGGACGGGGAGGATTTGGAATCCCCGCTACCCTCCCCGGAGGAAGTGGCGGAGCTGCGGGAACGGGCGGACGGTCTTGGCAAGGTCTGGCCCCTGTTGCCGGAAGAAGACCGGGAATTACTGTACCGGAAGTATGTTTTGGGCCAGGATAACGGGGAACTGGCGGAGCTTTTCCACTGCCAGCGGGACAGTATGCGGATGCGGTTGTTTCGGGCCAGACGGCGGGCGGTATCGCTGATGAAGGGAGAGAGGGAACATGACGCGTCACGAACATTTGCTTGAGGAATACGAGGACGCCTACTTCGCCCTGCTGATGGAGGATGTGATGGTCCAAGAGGAAGCGCGACTGGAGGCATGGAACCGGGCGCTGCAAAACGATCCCGCCGCCGCCGTACCGGGGAGTCTGGACCGGCGTTGCCTGCAAACCATCCGCCGCTACGCTTTTCTCCAAAGGCGGGGGGCCGCCTTCCGGCAGGCCCGAAAGGTCTTGCAAATTGCCGCCGTCATCGCCGCCGTCATGGCCACGCTTTTCACCTCCGCCTTCGCCGTGTCGGAGGAGTTCCGGACAGCCGCGCTGGAACTGGTGCGCACGGTGACGGGACAGTACACCCAACTTGACATCCGCCGCACCGGCGAAACGAACGGCCGCTGGACGGGAGACTACTTCCAGCGGGTGGACGTGGGTTGGATCCCGGAGGGTTTTTCCTATTGCGGCGGGGAGTACGACGTCTACGCCGAGTTTGAAAACGGCCGGGGACAGTCCTTCCGGGTAGAGGTCTACCCGGAGAATCCCCCTTTGGATTTCGATGCGGAGATACGGTCTTACGACTACCAGGGAAGCGTCTTTATCAACGGCAACCAGAGCCGTTGCTTCACCAGGGAGGACGCGGTGGTCATAGACGCCTCCGATCAAAACAACGGCTTTCATTTTGTGGTCAGGGCCTTCGGCGGTATCTCCGTAGACACGGCAACAAAGATTATGATGAATATTCGCCGCAGTCCCCATGCCGCCTATTTTGAAAACGCGGAAATCCTCTGGCTCCCGGAGGGTCTTGCCTACCAGGAGGGCCGGTACGACTGGTACGCCAAATTCGCCGACGGCGAAGGCCGGTGGCTCTGGGTCTACATCTACAATGGGTTTGGGTCGCTGCACATCGACACGGTGGACGCTAACTTTGTGGAGGATGTCTTCATCAACGGCAACCAGGGACTCTGTGTGGTGAAAAACGGTTATGTCCACATTGTCACCACGGACCTTGCCAGATGCCTGTACATTGACGTGATTGCCTCTGACGGGTTCTCCCCGGACACCGTAAAAGAGGTCGTAGAGCATATCAAACTTCTTCCATAAATTCGGTTGCGTTTTTCCTCTGCAAGCGTCTTTTGGAATAGAGGGACAAACCGTCCCCCAATCTTTATGACAGGAGCGTTACCATGAAACAGTTCAACCGCTTTTCCTCCTTCCTGGCCGGAGCCGCCACGGCTCTGGCTCTCACCGTCTGCCTGACCACTGCCCTGGCCGCCTCAGGCAAGGTGAGCTATAATTTTGCCAATGTCTCCCTGAACGGAACCCCAAAAATCACGGCGGGCAAGGACATCACCGCCGCCAACGGGCAAAAAATCCCCGGCAGCATTCTCTATACCGATGCAGCGGGAGGCAAGACCAACTACCTGCCTATCCGGACCATCAGCGAGCTTTTGGAAGTAGAGATCGGCTACGACTCCGCCAGCAAGACCATTCTCCTGAAAAAACAGGGTACCCCCGGCGCCGGAGCCGCCGCTTCCGGTGTCCCCATGAACGCCCGGATGGGCGACAAGGCCTTAATTCTGAGCCGGGGCGGTACGATTCTACCCGACGACAACCCGGACTCTTATTGGGGATCGGACAAGGTGTTCAAGGACAAGGATGGGGAACTCCGGTTTGAGTATATGGTTGGAAACAAGGACGCCCTGGACAGTCTGGACAAAAAGGTGGCGGACAAACATCTGGAAAACGGGGATTACCCCAAAAACAGCCGGGGCGAGCATTACGGGCCCGCTCAACTGGCCTACTATGTGGGCTATGTCCCGGACCTTTGCTACGTAGCGGAGGAAGGGGATCACCCCGCCGGATATATCCGGCAATCCGAGCGGTCGGCAGAAGATGCAAAATACACAGGGCTTTCCAAGGAAGAGTGCCCCCATACCTGGAGCATCTCTCTATACGACTCGGAGGGGAAGGTAATTGGCAAATACCCTCTAGGCTGTGCCGGGCATTTTTACACACCCGGCATGACCCTGGAGGAGGTGCAGGCGTCTATGGAAGAGGCTTTTCAAAAAGGTGAGTGGTAAATCCCGGCCACTGGGCTTTTTTACAGGCGCACATGGAAGCGAGCCACAAAAAGCTGCCGGAGCTTGCTAAAAAAGTTCTTCAAAAGCCCCCAAAAGAACGGAAACGGAGAGAACCCCATCAAGGGCTTCTCTCCGTTTCCATGCCTACAAACCGGCGGCTTTTTACTCTGCCCCCGGCGGACCGCTTTCGGTTTTGTTTGTCTGCCGGTTCTCTCCCAGAAGCAGCGCCACGCCATTTGTGATGCGGTGGTAAACGCAAAGCAAATCCGCCAAATAGCGTATCCCGTCCACGGTGATCTGATAGTATTGCCTCCGCCGCCCGTCCGGAGCGGCTTTCTTATATGCCTCCAGAATATATCCGTTTTCAATCAAGCGGTAAAATAGCATATAGAGAGACGCCAAACTCAGCGTGTTTCCGGACTCCTCCTCCAAACTCTGCATGATTTGCTGGGCGTGCATATCCTCCCGGCTCAGCAGGGTCAAAACCAGCATCTCCGTTACCGCCCGCTTCAGGTTATCCTCCATACCCCGCCCCGGATCATTTTTCAAAACAGGCATTACGCGCCCCCTTTCACAAACTCGACCGGCGGAAAGCCGGTAGGAAAATGATACAATATTCACCGCCCATCCGTCAATACGCGGGATAACATGAATAAATATTTATTTTTTCAATTTATCTTTCTTAAAGAGAAAAATATTGACAGAACCTTTTTCCAGTGCTATCCTTTTCATAAAGACGGCCCTGCGGTCTGCGCAAGGCCGGTATCAATCAAAGGCAGGAGGATATGCAGGTGAACATTCCAAGTTCGTATTTGTCCCACGTCTATCCATACTCCGGAACAGCAAACCGATGGGCGCTTCAAAAAGGCAGTCAGGAGCCGGCCTTTGCCAAGTATCTGGACCTTGACCGCCAGCGGCAAAAAATGCGGGAACAGCCGCCAAATTGCGGGTTACCCTCCGTATATATGCAGTTTGTGGAGGATTACAAGGCGTGGAAAACCCGGCAGCCGGTGGAGCCCCTGCCGGATTCCCTGGGCTGGACGGAGGAAAACCTCGCCTTTTTGCAAGAGCGTTACTCCGGCAGCCTGTCCTCGTTTGAAATCTACGACGCCCTGGAGACCATGCGGGAAATGGGCATCCTCAGTGAAAAGGCGGAAAATTGCGCAACCGGAAGTCACGCGGTTGTGATGCACATGGAGGGCGGAGTTTATAAAGCCCGCGTGGGCGCCGATTCTAAAGAGGCCTGGCTCCACGGATTCGACGAGGCCCCCATGACCGGCTTCCACAGCCTGGACGGCATTCTCTCCTGGGCGCGGGAATTTCGGGAGGAGGATTATCCGGACTTCATCACCGGGGCGGAAGCCACCGCCCGGGGCTGGATCTGATTTTCCACTCCGAATACATTACAAAAAGGAAGGTGCGCAAGCATGGATTACATTGTCAACAACACTGGTATTCCCTCATCCCAGTGGGGCCAATACAAACCGGCGGGGATGAACCCCGACGGGCCCTCCCTGGACTTTTCGACCCTTTTGTCCAAAGAGGGAGCCGCAAAGACACTCATTGACCAGCTGTCCGGCGGCGCGAAGAGGACACTGCAACAGCTGAAATCCGCTCCCAACTCCATTTCCAAACGGGACTGGATGGACCTCATGCACGAGCTGAACGCCATGGGCGCTATCAGCGACAAGGATTACCAGCAGTCAAGTTTCAGCTTGCGGCTGGTCCCCATTGCGGACCGCGAGGGAAATACCTACGCCATGAGTCAAGATATGCGGGATATGCTGGACCGGACGGGCCGGTGGCCCGGAAACCCTCTGGAGTACCTGGACGACTGGGCCTTCTCCCTGAAAAAGTGGGGTGCGCTGCTGTCCACGCAACGAAGTCCGGACGGAACGCCCCAGTATCAGGACGTCTCCCCGGTCTACCGTCAGTCGTCCGCCTGCACGCGGGTATCCGGGCTGATCAGAGGGCTGCTTTCGGCGGGTCTGGCCGTTTCCCCGTAAACCGGCGGGCTGCTTTCCCTCCGTTTACGTTACTTCCAAAGAACTGCCGGTCTACTCCAACCTGGCGGAGACGAAAGACTATGGCTGTAGACGCCGGCGAATCTTTGCCAAAGGAGGTTCACGCCGGAGCTCCGGCCGCCTCGGAGGCAATTCTGGCGGAAACACGACCCAATTTCCTTGCAGGCGGCAGGAAAGCCCCTCATCCGTACCCATACTGCTTCCGGTGCTTCAACAGCGCCACTGCCGCCATGACCGTTCCCAGCAGCTCCGCTACAGGCGTTGCCAGCCACACGCCGTTTACCCCTCCCAACAAAACGGGAAGCACCTGGATACTGACGGCCGTAAACACAAAAGACCGTGAGAAGGCCAGCAGGGCGGATACCACTCCGTTGGATAAGGACGTAAACATCCCGCTGGCAAACATATTTATCCCCACAAACAGAAGCGACAAAGAGCACAGCCGGTTTCCTGTCACCGCCAGCTCATATACCGGGCTATCCGGGCGGGTAAAGACGCCCACCAGCGGCTCGGTTGCCAGAATGGACACGGCCGTGCAGAGGACCGACGCGCCCAACACAAAGCGAATGCTGAATCCAATCAGCTTTTTCAGCTTCTCGTGGTTTTGCTCCCCGTGGTAATAGCTGATCATAGGCGCCACGCCGTAGGAATATCCGATAAACAAAGCGCTGACAAACATCAGCACATACATGATGATGGTAATGGCCGCCACGCCGTCTTCGCCTATGTACCGCAGCATGGCCAGGTTGAACAGCAGCGTGGTCACGCCGGAAACCAGCGAGGTGGCCAATTCCGACAGCCCGTTGGTGGACGCGTGAAAGAGCACGTTTCCCCGAAACACCGGCTTTTGAAAGTGAAGGAGACTGTCCGGTTTGCAAAATACCAGGAAGCCCACCACAGCCGTGATGGAATAGCCCAGGCCGGTGGCGATGGCCGCCCCCCGGATGCCCATGTCCAGCAGCGCGATCAAAGCATAATCCAACACAATGTTGCTCACGCCTCCCGCCACGGTGCAAATCAGGGACAGCTTGGACCGGTCGGCGGCGATCAAATAGAGAGAGAAGTTGTACATGAGCAAAATCGGAATGGTGAACAGCAGATAATCGCTCAGATACATCCGGCAATGGGCAAATACCTCCTGGGAAAGGCCCATGGCCCCCAGCAGGTCCTCCATGAACGTATACCCCAGGAGCATCATAACCGCTCCCACCGCGGCGTTGGTCAAGATCAAAAGGGTGAAATCCTGCCGGGCCTCCTGCTCCTTGTGTTCGCCCATTTTCTTCATCACAACCGCGCTTCCGCCTGTGGCCAACATCCCGGACACTGCCGTGATCAGCCCGATGGCCGGGGCGGTGAGATTGATGGCGGAGAGCGCGTCCGTGCCGATGAGGTTTGCCACAAACAACCCGTCCACCATGGTGTAGAAGGTATTGAAGACCGTCATGACGATGGTTGGAAACGCGAAGCGCAAAATGTTTCCGCCCGTCACAGGCAGGTGATAAGAATTCAGCTTGTTTTCCATCCCGTCCTCCTAATTCCGATAGTCCACATCCTGGGCGCCGCCCAGGTCGAAATACTGCATCTCCCCGCCCTCATGGCAAAGGCGAACCGCTGAAATCCGGCGGTTCCAGGCCGGGGAAAAGTAGTAAACTCCGCTCTCCGCGCACATGGCACAGGTGCAAAGCGTCTGCTCATACACCTCATCATCCGGGCTGGCTTTGGCCAGCCCCTCCGGAATGTCCACCGGAGCAAACGCCCGGAACATCCGCGAGATCCCATCCAGCTCGTCCCCGCCCCGGACGGCAAAGGTTTTCATAAACGCCACCCGGACAAAGCGGGATGGGGAGGAATAGCCTCCCGGCAGTCCAAAACCGCCTCCCAGGCGCTCTCCAAACTCCCGCATCTCGTGGCCTGCAATGAATTGCGGCCCCTTTGGAAGGTTGGTAACGCCCACATAGTTCCTGAGATTCGTCCGCTGCCACAGGTAGTCCGGACTGTTGGTAAGCACGCCCACGGTATTCCGGTGGACGCGTAGCCCTTCCCTGTCCGGCTCTATGACGGCGGCTTCTCCCGTTCGGTCGCTCAAAAGATAGTGGGCGGGTAACGGCTTTCCCTGAACCGGCTCGTCCACCAAAGTCAGGAAGTTTAAAGCCTCTACCGCCTCCTCCACTCCGGCGCACCGGCTAAGCAGCCACGCCAGCAGACGGCCCGGATGGACAGCCGTCCGCCCCCGTTGGGCGGCGCCGCAGTACATCGCGTATTCCGGATAGTGGAGCAACGCCCCCATCAGTCCCGCGCTGTTGACCCCGTCCACCACAATCGGTTCTCCAAACCCCAATACCGCCATGCCGGTATAGCCGTACCGGCCCGGCCGGGCCCCCTCTCCTGTCCGAAGCCCCGGCGCACAGGGAAACCCCTGGGGGACGCCAATCACCCGATTCGCCGCAAGGTCCCCAAACTGGTCGTATGTTCGCCCCAAAAGATGTTGCCCATCCTTTGTTTCCCAGGAAAAGCTGCTGCACCCAAAGTCCATGTGGACCACCTCCTGTTTTTTTCATATTTTTCTCTGTTCGTCTTGAAAAAATTCCTTACAGGGGATATCATAAACCGTGTGGCCGCCACGCAGTCAAGGGGTATTTTTACTTTGGGGAGGGACCTTCTTGTGGAACATCGAAAAAGCTGGCTGACCTCCGGCGCTTTCGCCTCTTTTTGTGGCACAACCAAGGAGACTCTGCGGCATTACAAAGATATGGGGCTGCTTTCCCCAGCCCATCAGGGCGACAACCGCTATTTTTACTACGATATAAACCAGTTTTACGACTTTTACGCCATCGCAATCTTTCGCCAGACCGGGACGCCCCTGGAGGAGATCCGCCGCTGTCTCCGGGAACAGAGCGCCGCCAAGACGCTATCTCAGTTTCGGGTGCAGCAAAAGCGGCTGGAGGAGGAGCGGAGGAATCTGGAGCAGATGGACTTTGTGCTGTCCGGGATAATACGCAACCTGGAACTGAGCGCATCCCCGGACCTGGTCCCCAGAACCGCCTGGTTTGAGCGGGAACATCTTCTGGCTCTCCCGGCAAGGGAGCTGGAGGCGTTGACGTCTCCAGAAACCGGTGAAGACGAGATGCTCATTGCCGTTCTAGAACGGTGCAGGGCGCTGTGCCGGCAATATGCGCTGCGAACGGATTACCAGTTGGGCGCCATCCACCTGCCCGGAGCGCCGGTGGACCAAACGACTATCAGCCACCTCTATACCCGTATCCAGGAAGCCGCGGACTTTCCCTACTACCAGGAAAAGCCTGCCGGAAGCTATTTGTACCTCTGTTGCCGGGGCCGCTGGGACATCTCAGAGGGATATACCCGTTTAAGCCGGCACATCTCCGAACACGGATTGCAAACAGTGGGCGGCTTTTATGCCTGTGATCTGGCCGGGTTCATTCTCAACGGCGTGGAGGAAAACGCGGTGTCCATGATCTCCGTTCGTCTAGAGACGTAAATACGGAGGAAACCGTGGGACCGCTTTGAAAAACGCCGGTGCCTCTTGACGCCGCCTACAGCGTCTTTTTACCCCCGGCGAAGTTTTCGAGGATCGTTTTTTAGAACCGTATTTTCTTGGCCCTTTCCGTAGTCCCTTCATTGCGGTATACTTTTTAAAACTGACCAAGGAGGCCGTCCCATGCCCCACATCTTGATTGTCGAAGATGACACCGATATCAACAACTCCACCGCCGCGTACCTGCGCCGTCAGGGCTGCCAGTGCAGCCAGGCGTTTTCCGGCACAGAGGGGCGGCTGCTCTGGCAGGCGGGCGGCTTGGATCTGCTGCTGGTGGACCTGATGCTTCCCGGCTTATCCGGCGGTGCGTTGATCGCGGAAGTCCGCCGCTCCAGCCGAACGCCGGTAATCGTCCTGTCGGCCAAAGCGGAGTTATCCGATAAGGTGGAGCTGCTGGGCTTGGGGGCGGACGACTACCTGACCAAGCCCTATCAGCTGGAGGAGTTGTGGGCTCGGATTCTGGTGCAGCTCCGCCATGCCAGCGCCGCGCCTACAGGCGCGCTTCTGCGCTACCGGGACTGGGCGCTGAACCTGGAGGAGAGGACCTTAACCGCCGCCGGTCAGACCGTCAATCTCACCGCCCACGAGTTCAAGATCGTGGAACTGCTGGCCCGCCGCCCCAAACGGGTTTTTACCAAGCAGCAGATTTACGAGGCGGTCTGGCAGGAAGAATACGCCGTGGAGGACAAAACCATCACCGTTCATATCAGCAACATCCGGGCCAAACTGCGCCCCAGCGGCACAGGCGGCTACATCCAGACCGTGTGGGGCATCGGCTTCAAGCTGGCGGAGTAAAAAACCTGTGTTCATCACCGGGGAACGCCCTGCGGGCCGGTACTTTTTCCCATACAAGAAGCATTCCCTTGCAAGATTGACGGATTGCAAGGGAACGCAAGGAAGTCCTGGCTGAATAAGAAACGCCCCTTGGGCGGTTTGATATTTTCAAGCACCCCCTAAACTTTGCACTTTCTTTACCTTTGCTTTGCGATGTTTGGACACTTGCCTGCTAGAGTAAACCTGCAAACAAAAAAGGAGGCTTTTGTATGGCAGTGATACAGACCACAGGACTGTCCAAGCGCTATAAGCATAAATGGGCGGTAGATCACCTGGACTTGTGGGTGGAACAAGGGGATATCTATGGCTTCATTGGCCGGAACGGCGCTGGCAAATCCACTACCCTGAAGCTCCTGTGCGGACTGGCCCAGCCCACACAGGGAGAGGCGATGATTTTCGGCAAGCCCATCCGGGACTCGGTGGCTCGCCGCCGGGTAGGGGCTCTCATTGAACAGCCGGGGCTCTACCCCGACCTGAGCGGACGGGAGAATCTGCGGCTCTATGCCACGCTGCTGGGTCTGGACAGCCCGGAGCGGCAGGTGGACGAAATGTTGAAAACCGTGAACCTGGACCCAAGGGAGAAAAAGCCGGTACGGCACTACTCCATGGGCATGAAGCAGCGTCTGGGCGTGGCCCTGGCTCTGCTGGGCGGGCCGGACCTGCTTTTGCTGGATGAGCCCATCAACGGTCTGGACCCGGAGGGCATTCGGGAGATGCGGGAGCTGCTATTGCGCCTGAATCGGGAACGGGGACTGACCATACTGATAAGCTCTCACATCCTGGGGGAGCTGAGCAAAATCGCCACCCGGTACGGCATCATTCACGAGGGGCGGCTGGTGGAGCAGATGACCGCCGCCGGGCTGGAGCAAAAATGCACCGATTATCTGCACCTGAAAGCGGACCAACCCCAGAAGGCCGCGGCCCTTTTGGAACGTAGCCTCCACCTCAAGCGCTGGGAAATGCGGCCGGAGGGAGAAATCCGAATTTACGAAGCGGTGGACGCCAAAGCCGTGGGGCAGGCTCTCGCCCAGGCGGGCGTCGCGGTGGAGGAAATGGGCCTGCACCGGCAGGACCTGGAGGGCTATTTTCTGGAGCGGATGGGAGAAGCGGACCATGTTTAATATGCTGCGTATGGATTTACGGCGGCTGTTTAAAAGCCGCAATTTTAAAATCATTTTGCTGGTGACAACGGCGCTGATTTTCATGGTCTCTCTGATGACCGCCGTCATTTCCGACCCGGAGACCCTGGACGGTATGAGCGTCCAAGGTGCGGAAATTGATGAGATTGACCGCCGCATATCGGAGGAAATCCGCAATATGACCCAGCTTGACCTGGCCCACGAGACCCTGGGCGGCGGCTTTTTGCTGATCATGGTGGGAATCGGGGTCACGCTCTTTGTCAGCGGGGACTTCTCCAGCGGCTTTGTCAAAAATATCTGCTGTGTCCATCCCCGCCGGGCCAATTATGTCCTGTCCAAGGCGCTGGCCGCCGGGGTCTACAGCGGCATCATCACCCTTCTGGGCACTTTGCTGATTCTGCTGGTCCCCTATCTGTATGGGATGCGCCCTGTGTCTAGCCCCATTGCCGGTATTTTGCAGTATCTCTTTTGGATGTGGTTGCCCCACTGGGCCTTTGCCCTGATGGCTTTGGCCCTGGTCCTGCTGACCAGAAACTCTACCCTGGGTATCATTTTGTCTCTGGTGGCCGGCGGCGGGCTAACCGCCGTCTTGCTGGGAACCTTGGGAAACCTGCTGCACTGGCCTCCCCTGGAACAGTACTTGCTTGCCTCTTTGGTAAAGGGCCTCTACCTGCCTCAGCTTGGGATCACAAAGACGGGGGGAATCTTAGCCTGCACCCTTGTCTGGGCGGTTGTCTATGGAACGGGATGCCTGCTGGCTATGGAAAAGCGGGACCTTTAAGGAGGAATTTGTATGTTGCCACTCCTGATTCTGGCCCTTGCCGCCCTGGGCGTTGCGGCGCTGCGTCTGTGGTCGTACCGCGCCCAGATGTTGGCGATGGCCCGGATTCTGGAGGAGACTCCGGCCCAGAGTAATCTTATTTTGACGGTTCAAATGTCCGGCGCGGGCCCCCGGCGGCTGTGCAAAGCCATCAACAAGAGACTGGAGGAGGGACGGCGGCTTCGTTTGGAGACGGCAAAGCGGGAACAGGAGCTGAAATACACCATGGCCTGTATCTCCCACGATATCCGCACCCCTCTGGCCGGGGCCATGGGCTATTTGCAGCTGCTGGAGGGAGAGCCGGAACGGCAGGCGGAGTACCTGGGCATCGTACAAAAACGGCTGGAAGAACTGGAGGAACTCTTAGAGGAACTGTTTCTTTACACCCGCTTGCAGGGCGGCTCTCTCCCGCTGGAGTGTGGAAATATGGCGGCCTTGCCGCCTCTGTGGAACGTTCTGGCGGAGTTTTATCCCCGGCTGAAGGCGGCGGGGGTGGAACCGGAACTGCAATTTGACCGGGAAGATCTGACGGTTTGGGCCAGTCCGGAGCCCCTGGGCCGGGTGTACCGGAACCTGATCGCCAACGCCTTGGGGCATGGCAGCGGGGAACTGAAGATCTCCGGAGGGGATGGGGAGATTTGCTTTTCCAACAAGCTGCTTCCCGGCTCCAGGCCCGACCCGGAGCGCCTGTTTGACCGCTTCTACCAGAGCAGCCCCGCCCGGGCAAGGGGCGGGGCCGGTCTGGGTCTTTCCATTGTGCGGGAGCTGATGGAGCGGATGGACGGGCAGGTATCCGCACAAATTACGCAAGACACCCTGGAAATCAGGCTGTCTTTTCGCGGCCGGAAACGATGATCCGCCAAGCGGCTGTCCCGCCGGTCCTTTGGGACCGTCGAACAACATCCCGTGACATATTGGCGGCATTTTGTTACAAGGGCCCTTGCTACCCTCCCCTGCTTTTGATATTCTGGTAGAAAAACGTGGTGGTGGAAATGATCAAAGTTGCAATTTGTGACGACGAGCCGTTGATGGTTCAAGAGCTTGCCGGACATCTGACAAGCTATATGAGAGAAAAGCAAATCACCGCCTACTCCGTCAGCAGCTTTTCCAATGGCCGCGCCCTGCTGGAGGGCGGCGGCTTTGACGTGATTTTCCTGGACATCCAGATGGAGTCGCCGGATGGAATGGAAACGGCCAAATTGCTCCGCCGGCGGGAAGATCACAGTCTAGTGGTCTTTGTGACGGTTTTGAAAGAGTGCGTATTCGACGCCTTCCAGGTGGAGGCATACGACTATCTAATCAAGCCTCTGGACAGCGCCCGCTTCCACCGGACGATGGACCGGGTCCTCCGCTTTCTGGAGCGGCGGACTGCAAAAGACCTTGTGATTCAGCGGGGAACCGGCTGTGAGGTTGTTCTGCTCTCGGACATCGTGTACTGCGAGGTACTGGGCCGGAAAATCTATCTTCATAAAAGCGACGGAACCGTGAGCGACTACTACGACAAGCTGGAGGGCTTAGAGCGGCGGATGGACGGACGCTTTTTCAAGTGCCACCGGAGCTATCTTGTCAATCTGGACTATGTGCGCGGATGTCGGGACGGGCAGGTCCTGCTGTCCCAAGGGGAGCGCATTCCCGCCTCCCGGCTGCGGGAGCGGGAGCTGACCCAGGCCCTTTTGCGCCATATGAAAAAGAGGGAAATCTGATATGGACTATTTCAGTCTGTTCTTGGATGGGATCTGCCTTCTGGGACAAGGCGTGATGCACCTTCTCTTTGTCAGACGCCTCACCGGGAAGAAGGAAAAACTACGGCACTTTGCCGCTTACATTCTCCTCCTCACAGCGCTCCAGCTTATCGCGGTCAGGCTTTCCCTCAGCGGGACACTTTCCATTGCTGCGGGTGTGTTGGAACTGTATGCTGTCAGCCGGTTTTGGATGGGGAATCAACCGTCCGTGTCCTGGCTGGCTGCCGTGCTGGCCTTCTACGTCTCCCAACTCTCCTTTGGCATTATCAACTCTGTGGAGGCGGCGCTCTTTCCCCGCTTTATCGGAAATCCTCTGTTGTATCCGCTGCTTTTGGCGGCGCAGGTTCTTTTCTTTGCGCTGTGCGCCGGTTGCTATTCTGCCGTACTGAAGTTCCTGTCCTGGACGGAGGACAGCCAGACGCCCTATATCGGACTGCTTCTGTTTCCCGGGTTGTTTTTCTTTGCGGCGGAGCTCTATATCCTCCAGACCGCCTACAGCTTTTTTGCCCCCATCGTCTCTTTGGAGGAAGTCGGGAGGCACAGTACGCTGCTGCTTTTGCAAGTTATGGGATTGGCGGCGCTGCTGTGTACCCTGTACGCATACCGCCATCTCCGCCAGGGCTTCCAGGCCCAGGCGGAGCTGCAATCTCTGACCCAGGCGGCCCAGGCACAGAAAATCTATATTGCGGAAGCCCAGGCCCGCTATGAGCAGACGAAATCCTTTCGCCATGACATCAAAAACCATTTGTCCGTCCTGGGCGGCCTGCTCCGGGGCGGAAAACTGGAGGAGGGCCGGGAGTACCTGAAAAAGCTGGAGACCGTCTCGGAGTCTTTGTCCTTCCCATACCAGACCGGCAACCCGGTGGTGGACATCCTGCTGGGAGAGAAACTGGGATTGGCAAAGGAGATCGCGGCGGAGGTGTCCCTGGTCCTGCCCAAGCCCTGTGGGATTGACGATTTTGATTTGTGCGTAATTTTTGCCAACGCCCTGGACAACGCTATTACCGCCTGCCGCAAAAGCGCCGGAGCCAAGGCAATTCGCATCGGCGGAAAGCAGCAGGGAGATTTCTATATGCTGACCTTTGAAAACACCTGCCCGGATGAACCCTTGTCCCCGGCGGGAACCGGACTTTCTAACATCCAAGCGGTGGCGGAAAAATACCGTGGGGCGGTGCTAACGGAAAAAAGCGGACCGCGGTTTTACTTGAGCGTATTGCTAAACGCTTCCTTCCGTGATCCTTAATTAGCAGGGCACACAATTATGTGTCCCGTATAAATCCTCCACGAACGGCCCTGCCCGGATGGTAACGCGTCACGCCCCCCAGCCGCCTCATTTGCTCGTCCGCCCAAATGACTCTTTTTCTGCCCTGCTTTTGGGCGTCATACAACATGGTATCCGCGACCTTCAAATAAACCGCATAGGAGCTTTCCGCCGGTGGAACCACCGTGACGCCTCCCATACTGACGGTGACCCATGGAGCCACAGACGGATTGTGTGGTATATGAAGATTCTCCACCGTCTGCCGGACCTTTTTCAGGTGCTCGTATATTTTCTCCGAAGAGTCTCCCAGGAAAATTCCCACAAACTCCTCTCCCCCATAGCGGGCCGGAAAATCCGTATTGCGGTGCAGGTGGAAGGACGACGTCTTCACAACCGTAACGTCATACTCGTCATCCAAGGCAGCCTTCAGCTGGACTGCACCACGCTGTCGTCCACAATCAATATTTTTCCATATCCATACTCCTATCCTCCTTCTGTTCACTGTCTTTATCCACGCGTAACCACATATGCTTTTTCGCATTTTCCAATCGCCCTCTTCCGCTCGCATCCCTCTATTTCCCCGGCGGATTGGATGCCCCGGAGTAAGTAAACATTCATTTACTTAACCGCTAAAACTCTGCCTCTCCGGGGCAAATTTTTATAGTCAGTTATGGAAAGATGTTCGCTTTTTCAGCGGAGAGAGAAACGAAACGCCTCTCAGCGGTGGTAAAAAATAGTTTCGTCCGGATGCGCCGTCTAAAATCGGAAATACGGCAGCCATAGCTTTTTCACCGCGTCCATGGGGTCCGCCGCAGATTTCCCGGCAAGTACCCGGGGCCTGCTTTGCCAGGTGACAAAAGGCTCTCTTCGACGCTGTCCAGGTCCTCCCTTCCTTCATCTGGAAAGCAGGATAGTGAAGCAATCTTCCAATCCCGGCAATTTTTGTATAAATATTCCACGCCTCCCTCTCAGATTCAAGCAGGATACGAAAACCGCTCCGGAAAATATGTGGCATAATAGAAGTGGGAATCCAGAGAAGGAGTAAATCGGATATGAACCGTTTTTTTGAGCCGGACCCGCTTTCCCGCGCCTTTGAACATCAAAAACCGCCAACGCTTCTCTACATCACAAAGCAGCAGTTCGGCGGCAAAAAGCACGACCGCCCCATGCACAGCCACGACTCCTTTTGCGAGCTTTTGCTGGTTTACCGGGGCTTTGGCTCCTATGCCATCCGCAACCACTCCTTCCCCATTCAAGAGGGTGACATCCTCTTCTACAACCAGGACGAATCCCATGAGGTACGCAGCATCTCTAATACGGAAATCGGCACCTACTGCTTCGCTTTTTTCGGCCTGAAATTCGAAGCGCTTCCAGCCAACCACATCATTCCGGGAAACAGTCATCCCGTTCGCTCCTCAGGTACCCAGTTTGAATTTTTGCACCAACTTTGCGAGCGCGCTTACCAAAGTCTGGACACGGATGTGGCCGGAAAGGCCCTGGCTCAGAGTCTGGCGCTGTCCTTTCTCCTGATCGCCCGGGAACTGGATGAGGCTTCTTTTATCCACCCCAGCTCTGAGGACGATATCAAAATGGCGGACCGCATCCGCCGGTATCTGGACATTCACTATACCGAGCAGATCGTTCTCTCCGACGTGGCCGCCGCCTTCGGGTGCAGCGAGTCCTACATCTCTCATGTCTTCAAGCGCTGCATCGGCTACTCTCCCATCCAATATGTGATCCGGCGGCGAATCGGCCTCGCTCAGACGTATCTCACCACAACGGACTATACGGCCACCCATATCGCAACCTTGGTGGGCTATGACAACACCAACTATTTCAACACCATCTTCACAAAAATTGTGGGCATCTCCCCCATGCGCTACAAAAAGCAATACCTGGAAACCATGCGGGGCAAGGCGATGCCCTGAAAAAAGGCCCCGCCGGACCAGCCAGGGTCCGGCGGGGCCTTTGCCCGTCACCTCTAAAGAGATAAGAGAACCGCCGCCAACACCGGCAGTGTAACCACGGAAATCAAGTTGCTCACCACAACGGCCCGCCCCGCCAAAGCGGCGTCCCCGCCATAGCGCCCCGCGAAGGCCCCGGCGGTCAGAGACACCGGCGTCGCAAACAAAATGGCGGGAACCAGCAATGTCACACCGGAGCAACCCAGCGCCCACAGCGCCGGAACCAGCGCCAGCGGAAACAGCACGGTGCGCACCAGGGAAATTCGGACCGCCGTCCCCATCTGAAACAAGTCCAGCCGTTCCCCCATACGCGCCCCCACGCACAGCAGGCACAGAGGAATGGTGATGTCTCCCACCCACTCCAGGGCCTGTTGCAAAAAACCGGGCAGGCGAAGAGGCGAGAGAAACAGGGTCATTCCCGCCAGCGTCGACAGCAAGCAGGCGTTTCCCAGCAGCTTCCCCCAGCGAATGGGGGCGTCTCGCTGGAAAAGGGCCACCCCGTAGGAAAAGGTCACCACGTTGTGAACCAGGTTGAATACCGAGGCGTAAAACACGCCGTCGCTTCCATAAATGGCCTGGAGAACCGGATATCCCATAAAGGCGGTGTTGCCCACAAGAATCAGGTACTGATACAGCCCCAGTGTTCTGGGCGGCAGTTTTGAAACGCGCCTCCAAATCTCCAAACCCGCGATCACCGTCCCGAAGACGCAGGCGGCAATCCACAGCAGCCGCAAGCTGACTTGCAGCGTCTCCAAAGAAAACGCCTTGTCCATAGAGGACAGAATCATGGCCGGTAACGTGAACCGGACCGCCAGACCGTTGGCGCTTTGATAAAAGGACTCCGGCAGCTCCAGGCGTCTTTGGACCAGTGCGCCCAGCATGAAAATCAGTGCCAGCGCCAAGAGCTTCTCCGTAAGCTCCCCCATGGAAAACCCTCTCCTTTCCATCCAATAATCCATGAAAAAGCCAGGGGACGCTCCCCTGGCTTTTTCACCGGACCGTCAATTTTTCTTGGCGTTCTTTCGCATATCAAACACCACGGCGGCAATGATGATGATTCCCTTGCAGACCTGCTGGAGGTAGGGGGAGATCTTCAACAGCATCATGCCGTTTTTCA
The DNA here is from genome assembly GCA_910585245.1 of uncultured Oscillibacter sp. Taxonomy (GTDB): domain Bacteria; phylum Bacillota; class Clostridia; order Oscillospirales; family Oscillospiraceae; genus Oscillibacter. Next base: position 6,375 of record CAJUCO010000032.1, on the reverse strand, counting down.
GGATACCCATGATGAGAATCCCGGCGATCACGCCGGAGATGCGGCAGACGCCGCCGGAGTGGGAGGTCCCGCCCACCGTGGCCGCGGCAATGGCGTCCAACTCGTAGTTCACGCCCACAGAGGAGTTTCCCGCCCCGGACCGGGCCGCCAGCAACACTCCGCCAACAGAGGCGCAAAACGCGCACCAGGTATAGACCTTGATGATGTTTTTCTCCACGTTAATACCCGCCACCCGGGCCGCCTGGTCGTTGCCTCCGATGGCGTATATGGCTTTTCCAAACCGCGTCTGTGTCAACATGAAGCCCGATATACAGGCAAAGAGAAGGAAGATGACAATAATAACCGTCACGGAAGCGCCGGAGATCTGGAACAGCTCAAACTGGGCCACATTCTTCAAACCCGGCTTCAGCTCCGGAATGGGATAGGCGTTGGTATAGAGCTGGGCCAGGGCCCGGGCGATCAGCTGGGTGCCCAACGTGGCGATGAAGGCGGGAATTTTGGTGTAAGCGATCAGCAATCCGTTGACCACGCCGAAAAAGGTCCCCACCAGAAGACCGGCCACAATGGCCACCACCACGGGAATGTCCGGCAAATTCGGGAACAGCCGGGAAGCGCCATATTCAAATTTTTGGGCCAGGGAGGCGGTAACCACTCCGGTGAGGGCCACCAACGCGCCGGGAGAGAGGTCAATGCCCTTGGAGAGAATGCACCACATGACCCCCACTGCCAGGATGCCGGTGATGGACTCTGTGGTCAGGACACTGACGATGTTTTTTGCCGTCAAAAAGGTGGGCGACAGGATGGACATTAGCACCACCATAAAAATCAGGACAACCCAAATGGAGTTCTGACTCATCCACTGCTTTGCGTTAAGGGTTTTTTTCGCGCTCATAGCTTCCATTCTCCTTTCTCTTCTCAGGCGCTGACGGCGCTGCCGTCCAGCTGGCCGTGGCACAGGGCCATGATGTGCTCGGAATTCCACCGGGAGTCCTCCCGTTCCACCACGCCGGTCACCTCGCCCTCGTACATGGCGACAATGCGGTCGGACATACCCATGACCTCCGGCAACTCGGAGGAGATGAGAATGACGGCTTTTCCCGCTGCAGCCAATTTGGAAATCAGCGTGTGAATCTCCGCCTTGGCGCCCACGTCAATGCCCCGCGTGGGTTCATCCATAATCAGGACGTCCGGGTCCGTCAGCAGCCAACGGCCAATCAGCACCTTTTGCTGGTTTCCGCCGGAGAGATACATAATCAGCTGGTCAATGGTGGGCGTCTTGGTGTTCATCGCCTGGACATATTTCTCCGTGTCCTCTTTGATCTGCTGGTGTTTGAGGGGGAAACCGTAGGCGGAGAGATGGGCCAGGATGGTGTTGTCCTTCACCGAGCGGATGCCCACGATACCGTTTCCCCGCCGGTCCTCGGTCAAAAGGGCAATCCGCTCCCGAATGGCGTCCTGGGGCGTGCCGATCTTCAATTCCCGTCCGTCTTTGAAAACCGTCCCCCCGTCCTTCCGGCGCATACCGAAGATGGTCTCCACCGTTTCCGTGCGTCCCGCCCCCACAAGACCGGCAAAGCCCAGAATCTCACCCTTGCGGACAGAGAAAGAGACATTTTTCACCTGCTTGCCGGAGCAGAGATCTCGAACCTCCAGTACCGTTTCCCCAATGTCGCAGGGGACCTTGGGGAACATATTGGACACCTCCCGGCCCACCATACGGGTGATGAGGGCGTCCACGTTGGTGTCCTCCGCCAGGTCGTGTCCCACAAAACGGCCGTCCCGGAGCGTGGTCATTTCATCGCAGATCTGGAAAATCTCGTCCATCTTGTGGGAAATGTAAATCAGGGCGCAACCGCCGTCCCGGAGTTTCCGGATGATGGAAAACAGATGAACCACCTCGTTTTCCGTCAGAGATGAGGTGGGCTCATCCAGAATCATCACGTCAGGGTGGTAAGAAACCGCTTTGCAGATCTCCACCATCTGCATCTGAGCCACCGTCAGGTTTCCCATCTTCTCGTCAGGATCAATATTCAGGTCCATCTCTTTAAACAGTTCGATGGTGTCCTCCCGCATCTTCCGGTGGTCAATGCAAACCCCCTTGTAGGGTTCCCGCCCCAGCCAGACGTTTTCGGAGACCGGACGCTCCAGCACCGGATTCAGCTCCTGGTGGATCATGGAGATTCCGTTTTGCAACGCCTCAATAGGACTTTTGAAGTTGATCTCCTGTCCCTTAAACCGGATGCTCCCTGAGGTTTTGTGATAGATGCCAATTAAACACTTCATCAGTGTGGATTTTCCCGCGCCGTTCTCGCCCATCAGGCCATGTACCTTGCCCGGACGCAGCTTCAGCTCCACGCCGTCCAGAGCCCGCACACCGGGGAATTCCTTCACAATGTCCGTCATCTCCAATATGTACTCGCTCACTTCGCACCTCCAACCTTTCTCTCCGTTTCTCCGGCGGCGCCTATGGCAAAACTCGCCTGCAAGAGCCCCGGCCGCCGCCCGTTCTCTCTATTATAAGTGGATTACCGTTGTCCGCCCTTCACTATCCTGCTGGAATTTACTCCATTTTACCCATGATAGTATACAAAAAGTTCCACAGGCTTTTTGTTTATTTCACAATCCTGCTTTCTCCCGCTTCTCTTCTCGTAAAAAAGTCTCGCTTTCTATAGTAGGCTTTGAACAAAGTCCAAAAATTGCACAGAACTCCAACGCCAAAGAGAACATCAATTGAAAAATCCAACAGTTTTCAGCCGCTTCTCTTAAAATCCGGACCGGACAAAATACAGAAATGCTCCTGCCCGTCCCTCAGGCAGGGAAGCAGGATAGTGAAGCGAACAAAACCACTCCCCTCAAATTTGTTGGAAATTTCCCAAAAGCGGCGGAAAGGAGAGGCAGAAAAGTGAAGGTTTCCAAGCGGGCAAAACCCTATAATAAATACAACGCCTGACGGAAACGTCAAACAACACAAAAACCGTGAATGAAGAAGAGGAGCGAAGAATTATGAAAAGAAGATTGGTACTTATGCTGGTGTGCGTCATGATCAGCGGACTGCTGGCGGCCTGCGGACAAAAGGACACCGCCCCTGCCGACTCCGGCTCCGGCTCCGAACCCGCCCAAAGCAGCGGCGGCGGCTACAAAATCGGTTATTCCATGCCTGCCCGGGATCAGTTCCAGACCTCCATGGAAAAGGCCATCCAGGCCAAGGCGGAAGCCGAGGGCATTGAAATCAACATTCTGGACGCCGCCAGTGACGTCTCCGCGCAAATCTCCCACGTTCAGACCTGGGAGGCCGACGGATATGACGCTGTAATCGTGGGACTTTGCAACAACGACTCCGCCGCCGACGTCCTGGCTGCCGCCGGGGACATGAAAGTGGTCTTCGTCAACCGCCAGCCCAGCCTGGACGTGCTCCAGGACGGCAAAGTGGTCTATGTCGGCACGGATGAAAACCTCTATGGCAACGAGCAGGGCAACTATTTGGCGGAAATCTTCAAAAACGAGGGCAAGACGGATGTGAATATTGCCATGTTCATGGGCGAACTGGGCCTGGACAATGTGACCAAGCGCACGCAATCCGCCAAAGACGCCCTGGCGGCCAACGGGATCAACGCCACCTATGTGGAAAACACGGCCAACTGGGACCGCATGAAAGCCATGGACCTGTTCAGCCAAATGATGAACACGGGAGACGTATATGACGCGGTAATCTGCAACAACGATGAAATGGCCCTGGGTGTCATCGAGGCCATGCAAACCAACGGAAATAAAGAAATCATCTGCCCGGTGGTGGGCATCGACGCCACGGACGTGGGCTGCGCCGCTGTCAAGGAAGGCACCATGGCCTGCTCCGTCTTCCAAGATCCCGTCGCCCAGGGCGAGGGCACCATCCTCTGCGCGCTGGGTCTTTTGAACGGCACCGAAGTAGAGGGCCTGGTGGACAACTACTACAACATTCAGCCTCAACTGGTGACGGTGGAGAACGTGGACAACTTCATCAAGTGAGAAACGGATTTTGAAACAAACGCCGGGGGCGGGGCGCCATCGTCCCGCCCCGCTTCTTCCTATGAATGAGCGAAAGGAAAGGTCTTTATGGAAATGAGCATCTGCGGCGCGCCCTGTTGCTGGGGCGTGGACGACCCGAAAAACCCCTATCTCCCGCCCTGGCAGCAGGTACTGAAAGAGGCCGGACTGGCGGGTTACCGGGCCATTGAGCTGGGACCTTACGGCTATCTGCCCATCGACGCGGAGACCGTTTCAAAGGAGCTGGAGAAAAACGGTCTGGCCATCGTTGCGGGAACCATTTTTCACGACCTGCTGGACCCCGCCAACCAGGAGAGCGTCCTGAGCGCGGTGGACGACATCTGCCACCTGATTACGGACAGCCGCCTCCCCCGCCTTCCCCACCTCCAGGGTCAAAAATTCCCCACGCCCTACATGACCGTTATGGACTGGGGCCACGATGAGCGGGACTACGCCGCAGGCCACTCGGACCGGGCGCCCCGGCTCTCTGCCAAGCAGTGGGCGGATTTCATGGCGAACCTTCGGGCGGTGTGCCAGCGGGCCAACCGCTACGGCGTCCGGCCGGTAATCCATCCCCACGCGGGAGGCTATATCGAGTTCGCCGACGAGATTGAGGCGGTGGTTCGGGATATCCCCTATGAGGTCGCGGGCCTGTGCCTGGACACCGGGCATCTCTATTACTCCGGCATGGACCCTGTGGCGTATCTGAAAAAATACGCGGACCGGCTGGACTATGTCCACTTTAAAGATGTCAACGAAACGGTCTACCAACAGGTGCTGGGTGAGCATATCCGCTTCTTTGACGGATGCGGCAAGGGCTCTATGTGCCCCATTGGAACCGGGAGCCTGGACTATCCGGGTATCAAACAGGCCCTGGAGGAGATAGGCTACAGCGGCTATATCACCATTGAACAGGAGCGGGACCCCCGCAATTCCGGCACCAGTTTGCAAGATGTGAAGGCCAGCGTAGAGTATCTGAAATCAGTTGGCTATTTGATTTGAGGAGGACAGCAGTATGTATTACGGTGATAAACGCATAGAAAATCCCATCCGTTGGGCCATGGTAGGCGGCGGCGTGGGCAGCCAGATCGGCTATATCCACCGCTCTTCCGCCCTGCGGGACTTTAATTTCCAGCTGGTGGCCGGAGCTTTCGACATCGTGCCGGAGCGCGGCAAGGAGTTCGGGCAGAAACTGCACGTGGCCCCCGAGCGGTGCTATCCCGACTATAAAACCATGTTCGCCGAGGAGGCCAAACGCCCCGACGGCATTCAGGCAGTGACCATCGCCACTCCCAACAGTCTGCACTATGAGGTGTGTAAGGCCGCCCTGGAGGCGGGGCTGCACGTGGTCTGTGAAAAGCCGCTGTGCTTCACCTCCGCCGAGGCGGAGGAGCTGGTGGCCCTGGCAAAGGAGAAGCAGCGGGTGGTGGCGGTGACCTACGGTTACTCCGGCCATCAGATGATCCAGCAGGCCCGGCAGATGATCCGGCACGGTGACCTGGGAGAAATCCGGGTTATCAACATGAGCTTTGCTTTCGGAGGCTATAACGAGAAGATTGAAGACCGGGTCCCCTCCGCCAAATGGCGCTTCGATCCCACAAAGGCCGGTCCCTCCTTTGCCCTCGGCGACGTGGGCACGCACCCGCTCTTTATCATAGAGGCCATGATTCCGGATCTGGAAATTGACAACCTCATGTGCACAAAGCGGGCCTTCGTGGAAGGCCGTCAGCTGGAGGACAACGCCTTTGTCATTATGAATCTGAAGGGCACAAAGTCCGTTCAGGCGGGAGCCCAGGTGTACTGCTGGGCCAGCTCCATCAATTGCGGCGCACGGCATTACCACAAGATCCGAGTCGTCGGCTCCAAGGCCTCCATTGAGTGGGATGACGAACGGCCCAACCAGCTGAGCTACGAAGTGGAGGGAGAGCCGGTGCGTATTCTGGAGCGGGGCGCCGGCTACCTGTATGAAGAGGCCCGTGTGGAGGACCGCATCGGCGGCGGACACGCCGAGGGCCTGTTTGAAGCCTGGGCCAACCTCTACCGCCGCTTCGCCCTGGCCATGGCGGACGCGGAAAAGGGGGAATACCAGGATTTCTGGTACCCGGACGTGAAGGCCGGGGCTCAGGGAATAAAGTGGATTGAAAAATGCGTGGAGTCCGCTGATCACGGCTCCTCCTGGGTGAGTTTTTAACCAAACATAATTTGGGAAAGGAGCGCGAAGCATGAAAATAGCCTTTGACGTGGATGTACTGGCAAAGCAAATGCCCATTCGGGACTATGTCCGGAAGGTAGCGGATTGGGGTTACAAGTACATTGAACAGTCCCCCCATCCCCGGATCAATCCCTTCTATA
>CAJUCO010000031.1 GCA_910585245.1 uncultured Oscillibacter sp. | reverse complement strand
CCTCGTATAATAAGTTTCAGGTTAATAAATTCAGTATCAGCAGGTTTAGAGATGCCCGTGATACAATAGCTGTAGGACAGCAGGGACAAGTTCTTTAGCCTCCGGTAGAGCCGAAAGGTTGCTACTCAGATAGTCAGTTCCCCTGAGCCGGAAGTTAGCTGCCAACTCACTGGCTGTTTGCTGGGAGTTGGGCCGCCCTCTCAGCAGTGAGGGCTATCGCATTGGCCCGCCCCGGAATGATTCTGATATGCGAGGTTGCTGATGCTCCGGTTATCATGGGTATCTCAAAGCCTGCTGGCCTGAAATCCCAACACAGGGGAGGTGAAAATTGTGAATCAACTATTCGTTGGCATTGATGTGGGAAGCCAAAACAACGCGGTGTACCTGATGAGGCCGGACGGTGAGAAGCACAGCAGTTTTCGGATGCAAAATAACCGTGGCGGTGCTAAAATGTTGACAGAGAGGATCGTGTCGGCGATCCAGTCCCAGGGGTTGGAGGGTGTAGTGATCGGCATGGAGGCCACATCCATTTATGGGGACAGCCTGGTCTATGCCCTCCGCGAGGACGGGAAGCTAGGCCAGTATCCCCGGAAGATCCATGTACTCAACCCCAAACTGGTCAACAAGTTCAAGGAGTCCTACCCCGAACTGCCCAAGAATGACGATGTGGACGCCTTTGTGATTGCCGACAAGCTCCGATTTGGACGCATCGGCAAGGAGGTCTACATGGACGATTACCGCTACAAAGCCCTTCAGACGCTGACCAGAGCCAGATTCTACGCTGTTCAGGATTTGACCCGAGAAAAACAGCGATTTGCTAATTATTTGTTTTTGAAATGCTCTGGCTTGGCCCAAGACAAGGACATAGCAAACACCAGCGCCACCACTCTTGCGCTCATGGAACAATTTGAAACCGTGGACGAACTGGCTTACGCTGATTTGGATGAGCTGACGGCGTTCATTGATGAAAAGGGCCGCAACTTCGCTGATCCTGCCGCCAAAGCCAAGGCGATCCAGGCCGCTGCCAGGAATTCCTATCGCCTGCCTGTCACTGTAAACAACTCTGTGAACCAGGCGATGGCCGTTTCTATCGCCACCATGAGGGCCTTGGAAAAGCAGATCAAGGTTTTGGACAAGGCTATTGAGCAGCAATTCAAAATCATCCCCAACACGCTGACTTCCATCCCAGGCATCGGCAAGGTCTACTCCGCCGGTATCATCGCCGAAATCTGTGACATCCATCGCTTTCAATCCCAAGCGTCTGTGGCCAAATTCGCCGGCCTCGTCTGGACCCAACACCAGTCCGGGGAGTTTGAAGCCCAGGACAGGAAACTCATCAAGTCCGGCAATCGTTTCCTTCGCTACTACCTGCTGGAAGCCGCCAACTCCGTGAGAAGATGCGACTCCGAGTTCCGGCGCTACTATGACCTCAAATATAAAGAGGTCAATAAGCACCAGCACAAACGCGCACTCGCTTTAACTGCCAGAAAACTGGTTCGGTTGGTCTTTCGACTGCTGAAGGACAACCGCCTGTATAAGCCGCCGGAGGGTTGAGCCAACGCTCACTGCTCTGACGAACAGGCCCTGTTTCAAAATTTTGCAGGGGCAGGGCTTGGTTTGGTATTGCCTTTTTCCTGTGCCTCTACGTTATTTCCGCTGTTTTCCTCTGAATTTTTCCTGAATTTTTCCTTCAATTACCCCTTGACTTCATACCACTGGACTATGGTATGGAGTGTGGAATCAGGTGCGCAGAGCGGATTGCATAGCCTCCAGGGCGCCGCTTCGCCGGAGGGCGAGAACCAGGGCCCCCGCCAGGATGGAACCGGCCACGGTGGAGATCAGGAAGGGGAGAATGTAGACGGTGTAGCTCTCCGGTGTCAGCCCCATAAGGCCTTTCGCCACAGGGTAGGCCGCCAGAGCGCCCAGGACGCCGGTACCGGCAACCTCCGCCACCAGAGTCAAGGGCAGGTTTTTGGCCAATTGATAGACAAGGCCGCACAGCAAAGCCCCGCACATACTGCCGGGGAAGGCCAGAAGGCTGCCCCAGCCCAAGAGGTTACGCAAGACGCTGGCCGCGAAGGCCACCCCCAGGCCGTACCAGGGTCCCAGGAAGACGGCGCAGAGGACGTTGACCATGTGTTGGACCGGGGCGCACTTGCTGCCCAGCACCGGGAAGGTGAGAAACAGGCTCCCCACCACCGCCAGGGCGCAAAAGACCCCGGAGACGGCCAGTTTTTTGACGGACACAGTTTTCATAAAGACTCCTTTACAAATTCGGACTGCAAAGAGAAACACGCGGCAGCGTTTTCCCCCTGCATGGCAAGGTTGGGCTTCGCCCTGGAAAATGCGGTCGAGGCTTTCTGGCCTCCTCTCACGCCGGAACACGGCTTCCCATCGCTGCCGGACCCCCGGGGGCCCGTATGGTTTCCGGCCCGGACCAAGGGCGCTCCCCCTCCGTCCGCTCCCGGCTTTTCCGGCCGGGACGCCGGTATGTTCTCTTTGCCACCGCCCCCTTTGAAAAGGATTTGAAAAAAGCAAGACGGCGGAACGCGTTTTCCGCGCCGCCGTCCAAAGTCCCTGTGAACAGACTCCCTACGGCGGCATTACCCGCGTCAGGTAAAGGGTCGAAGCGTCCGCTTCCTCTCAGCCTTCCGGCTCCCCTGCTTTTCGGGCCTTAGCATACCACCGGGGGAAAAATTTGTCAAGGGCCTTGCAAAACGCCGGGGAAGAGGGTATGATACGTTTAAAAGCTGTGGCAACGTCTCAGCGGCTGGAGGAAGACCGCCGGAATACGCGCTCCGTTGACCGTTCGCCTTTTCAAGTACCGGCTTGCCGCGCAACGTTGCGCGCCCTGGCAAACGGCACAGCTTCTCACAACAAAAAGGGGAGTCCGCTGGCGCGGGCTGAGAGGGGACCGTGAAGGTCCCGACCCGGAACCTGATTTGGATCATGCCAACGTAGGGAAATAAGCGGGCGTTTCGCCGCGGACAGACCGGGTTGGTTTGTCCGCGGATTTTCATTTTGAAGGGGGAACTTTTATGAGCATCCACCGGGAGACCCTGAGGCTCTACGCCGTTACCGGCCGGGCCTGGGCAAAAAGCAAAGAGGCGCTGCTGGGCCAGGTTGCATCCGCCATCCGGGGCGGGGCCAGGGTGGTCCAGCTTCGGGAGAAGTGTTTGGACTACGACGCCCTTTTGGAGGAGGCGAAGGACTTCACCGCCCTCTGCCGCCGCCTGGGGGCCGTCAGCATCATCAACGACCGGGGGGAAATCGCGCTGGAATCCGGGGCCGACGGCGTCCATGTGGGACAAGGCGACCTGGAGGCCGGAAGGGCCAGAGCCCTGCTGGGGCCGGAGAAGATTGTGGGTGTCTCTGTCCACTCGCCGGAGGAGGCCCGCCGGGCCCAGGCGGCGGGGGCGGATTACCTGGGTTGCGGGGCGGCGTTTCCCACCGGCACCAAGACCGGCGCCACACCCGTTTCGAAAGAAACCCTGAGGGCCGTTGCGGCGGCGGTGGACATTCCGGTGGTGGCCATCGGCGGCATAAACCGGGAGAACCTTCTTAAGTTAAAGGGCCTGGGGCTTGCCGGAGTGGCGGTGGTCTCCAGCATTTTTGGACAAAGAGACGTGGAGGAGGCGGCCCGGGAGCTGCGGGCGCTGGCAAGGAAGTTGTAACCGCGTCCCCATCGAAAACCCCCTTTGAGCGGCGGAAAAGGGACGGGAGACGCCTCTACGCGTCGCTCCACAAAACATGAGAAAAGGAGAAGGAACCATGAAAACAGCACTGACGATTGCGGGAACCGACCCCAGCGGGGGCGCCGGGATTCAGGCCGACATTAAGACCATGACCGCCAACGGGGTGTTTGCCCTGGCCGCCGTCACGGCCCTGGTGGCCCAAAACACCACCGGCGTCAAAGGCGTCCAGGAGTCCACGCCGGACTTTCTGGCGGAGCAACTGGACTGTGTGTTTACAGACATCTTCCCCGACGCGGTGAAAACCGGCATGGTGTCCAGCGTCCCCCTTATCGAGGTCATTGCGGACAAGCTGCAACAGTACCGGGTGAAGAACCTTGTGGTGGACCCGGTGATGGTGTCTACCTCCGGGGACCGCCTCATTTCCGAAGACGCGCTGGACGCGCTGAAAAGCCGCCTTCTGCCGCTGGCCACGGTGCTGACGCCCAACGTTCCGGAGGCGGAGATCCTGTCCGGCGGGACCATTCGCAGCTATGACGATATGGCGCTTGCGGGGAAGGAGATTCAGGGGCGGTACGGCTGCGCGGTTTTGTGCAAGGGGGGACACAATGTCCAGGACGCCAATGATGTCTTGATCAGCCGGGACGGCGCGGTCCATTTTTTCCCCTCGGCCCGGGTGGACAACCCCAACACCCACGGGACGGGATGCACCCTCTCCGGCGCCATCGCGTCGAACCTCGCCAAGGGGTATGATCTGGAGACGTCGGTGAAGCGCGGGAAGGCGTATATTTTCGGGGCCCTCTCCGCCCAGCTGAATCTGGGCCGGGGCTCCGGCCCCCTGGACCACCTGTGGGATCTCCATAGCCGGTTCATAGACGGGGAGGGGGCGTTTTGAAGAAGACCGCCGCTTTTCAAAGGGGCTTTTCCACCTGGAAACCGGGGCGTTCCAGGTGGAGAGGCCGCCGGAGAACGGGAGGTTGCGGGTCTTGAAAAAAGGACGCTGAAAAAGCAAAGCGGAGGTCCTTTCGCCGGGACTTGGCAAAAGAACCTTCCGCTTGGCAGTGGCGGAGGGTTTTGCTTCTATGTTACGATTATATAGCAAATTATTTTAACAATTTTCGCTCCGGTTGCACATTGCCGTGCAACTCCTCCCCGGCGGGCGGTCTCATCACAGCAGATATGTTACAAACATATATCACATTATCGGAAGGGAGAAACTGGAAATGAAAAAGACCGCCCATTATCAACTGAACCAGTGGGAGCTGGAGGACCGCATCCGGATGTCGGATTTCAACAGCGACAACGCCAAAATCGACGCCGCCGTGGCGGCGGCTCTAGCCAAGGCCGTCAGCGAGGGAAAGCGCCTGGACACCGCCTTGAACGCGGCAAAAGACCAGCTGCAAACCGCCGTCAACACCAGTAAAGCCCAGCTGCAAAGCAGCATTGGCGCGGTGGAGGACCGCCTTGCCGCCGCCAAGACCGCCCTGGAGGCGGAGGACCGGCGGCTGAACGAGACCAAGCTGGAGCTGAACACTCTGCTGACCACCACCGTTACCGTGGACGTTGGCTCTGCGGGCCGGATTGACCTCAGGGGGCTGGACCTGGGGTCCTATTTCCTGTTCAGCGTAAGTCTGGAAGGCGCCCTGGGCGCACAGATCAACTTCAACGGAGTGGAAAACTCCTTCAGTATGCGACCAAACTCCAGCGTGAGTATGGCGGGGAACGTGGGCATTGTGGACTACGGGTTGCGAGGTACCTTTTTGTTTTATCCCCTGAGAAACCCGGAGGCTTACGTCATGGCCCTTCAAACGGAGGGCGGCTTCCACAATGGCCATGCGCCGCTGCCCTACAAGGACCTTCACACCCTGGAGGTGTCCTCTCCCCGGTTGCAGAAAATCCCCGTGACCATCCGGGGAATTCGCTGATTGAGAAGAATGTCAAAAAACCGGGCAAAATTTTGGCAGGGACGGAGGCGGCTTTCCCTTGCGCGGCTCACGGGGCTATGATATCCTATCTTAAATAAAGAAGTGAGGGGGATTGGCTTATGCTGGTATTGGATTTTATCAACGTCGGCAATGGGGACTCGATCCTGATTCAAGAGCTGGAGGGCGGCGCGCGGCGCTTTGCCATGCTGGTGGATTGCGGCCACGACAACCTCATTCGGGACGACCATCCCGTCCTACAGGACCCCCGGTCCCGGCGGATTTACGCCGGGGACTTTTTGAAAAAGCAGGGGATCGGGCGGCTGGACATCCTCCTGGCCACGCACTTTCACCGGGACCACATCGGCGGACTGGGCCGGATTCTGGAGGCGGCGGAGGTGGACCGCTTTTTGGCAACTTACGTGCCCCCAGAGAAAACCCCTCCCCTGGACCCCGACGGGGACAACGGCCTCCCAGGGGCGGCCCAGAACCTCCTCCGGTGCCTGGACATCTATGCCACGGCCCTCCGGGAACACCCCGGGCGGGTGGGGGAGTTTGTGGAGATTCCCGGGGACAAGGTGGAGACCCTCCGTTTGACGGAGGAGCTGACCATGGATATCTACGCCGGAGAGCCCGCCCTGTACCCCCGGCAAAAGGCGGTGTATGACGCGGCCTTCCGGGGAGAGCGGAACCGCCACGATCTGATGCGCTGGACCAAGTCCATGAACATCTCCAGCCTCCGCCAGAGGCTCTATTACCACGGCAAGGAGATCGTCCTGGGCGGCGATATGTACGGCGCGGCCTGGGACAACGACACCTTAACGCCCTGTGACATTTTGAAGCTGCCTCATCATGCCTCTTTGACCTCCTCCACCCGGAAGACCGTCAGCCGTCTGGCCCCCAAGACCATCGTGGTCTGCGTTGCCGCGGGGCGGCCCGACGAGCGGCCTCATCCCTTTATCATCTCGCTGCTGAAGGAGTACACGGAGGATATCCGCTTCACCGACGCGGTGGAGATTCCCGGTCTGGTGGAACCTCAGTTCCACGAGTCGGTACATATGGAGATCGAATGAGCCTGCCGGGGGGCGTTGCTCCTCCCCTTCCGCCGGACAGCCCGGCACCTACAAGAGAAGGGCAGACCTGTGTGTCCGCCCTTTTTCCGCATAGAACGGCAAGGGCCGGGACGAAAGTCCCGGCCTCAGAGTGTCGAAAAACCGTAAAGACCTTCCTGGACGGGAAGGAAGAGAGTTACGAGAGGAACCCAGGAAGGGTTCCTTTCGTTTTCAATCATAAGTTTTTAAAACGTTTTTAAGCGTTTTGAAAACTTGCTCAGGCTGGCGAAAATTCTTTTTCGACAGCCTGAGGCCGGGACAAAAGTCCCGGCCTTTGTTTGCGCTCAGTCATGGGGAATTTCGTACACCGCGCCGCCGACGGAGAGGCTGGCCATGTCCTCCAGAGGGATGATCTCGTCAAAGACCAGGCCCTTGGAGCAGTGAGAGACGCCCGTCTCATAGTCCGGGCTGACGCGGCCGCCGGAATTGCTAAGGTCAATCACCGTGCCGTCGGTTTTCGTCAGCAGGATCTCAATGTTGTCCAGATACTGTTGCATCTTCGGGGCGTCCTCGCCGGACTGCTGCCCGCTGGGGGCGTTGCTCCAAAGGGCTGCGCTGTTCGTCGTGTAGGCCACCCGGACAGCGATAGGGGAGACTCTGACCTCGTCAATGGTGAAATTCAAGTCGTCCTGAGAGAAGGTCTCGCCGCCGCCCAGGCGGACGGAGCAGTCCTCGTAATCCACCTCAAAGCGGAGCTTCCACTTGCCGGGGTAGAGAATCTCATCCCGATTCGTCTCCGGGTCCATGCACCGCAGGTCCTCGAACTCCGCCCTGGCGGTTCCCTTGGTCAAAGGCACATCGGAGCTGAAGGTCTCCACCAGCTGGATCTGGTGATCCTCCGGGTCCTCGTCCACGAACCAGGCGCCGCCGTAGCCGCCTCCCCGGACCCAGCCGGCCCCGCCGAAGCCGCCCATCATCAGCATCCGGTTGTCCAGACCCTCCCCCTCCGGGAAGAACCGCTCCCCGTCGTCCCGGCTGAGGGTGTAGACGATTACCGCGTTATATTGATCACCCATGATGGCTTCCGCCGTGATGGTGATTCCGCTGTCCGAGTCCGAGGCCCCGATGGGGCGGCCGATTTTGTCAATGACCTCCGTCTGGGCGATATTCCCGCCGAAGAGGGGGGCGAAAACCTCCGCCGGGTTGGGGAGAATGCCCGCCGCGCTGGACCCCACCGCCAGAACGGCGGCCAGGGCGGCGGCAATCAGGGCGGCGCGGAACACCGGGCGGCGGCGCTTTGCCGCGCCGTGCCGGGCGGCGGAGGCGGCGGCCTCCGCCAGGGCTTTTTTCTGGTTCTCCGTAAAGCGCAATTCGCTCATCTCCTTTTTGTAATCAAACAGATCGCTCATATCCGGTCCCTCCTAAGATGTCCTTGAGCCTTGCCCGGCCCCTTGCCAGGCGGGTGTGGACGGTGGCGGTGGGCACGCCGAGAATCTTCCCGATCTCCGCCGCCTGATAGCCTTCGTAGTAAAAGAGGTAGATCACGCAGCGGTAGTTGGCGGGCAACTGGTTCACCGCCGCGAGGACGGAGCCGTCCTCCGCCTCCGGGGCGGGGACCTCCAGCACGGTTTCCAGGCCGCAGGTCCGCTTCCGCCAGGGGCTTTTCAAAAGGTCCTTGCAGGCGTTGGCCGCCATGCGGAGGACATAGGCCCGCTCGTGCTCCGGGCTTTCAAATTCCCGGGGCTCCGTCAGGAGCTTGACAAAAACCGTCTGACAGATGTCCTGGGCGTCCTGGGTGTTTTTCAAATAGGTGTAGCTGAGGCGGAGAATCGCGTCGGCGTAGGCGTTCGCCAGCCGCTCCGCCTGTTGGTTCGGGTTCATGGCATCAACTCCTTTGGAGCGCTCTCGTTATGGATACGATTTGGCGGAGCGGAAACTTTCACCAGCAGGGAAATTTTTTTGAAAAAGGGAAAAGACCCGCGCTTCCTTCCGGAAACGCGGGACCCCGGGCGTTTTACTTAACAAGTGAATGGTCACATACAGATGGCCCGGAAGGACGTTGCCTCCGGGATTAAGGGGGCTGGTCCGGTACGGTGGGCCGCTTGGCATGGGCGGCGTAGTTGGAAACAGCCGTCTATGGATCTTTTTTGAAAGGAAAAACCGCCCCGGTTTCCCGGGGCGGACGAGGTGTCAACGCTCTATGTAGGAAAAGGACCCCACGAACCGCACCGGCGCGCCGGGGACGTAGCGGCTGCCCTCGAACTGGTAGTCATAGACGGCGAGGACGGCGTTGTAGGGCTGCTCGAAGCCTTTGGAGTAGATCTCTGCCAGAGCCTGGGACAGCTCCTCGCCCAAGGGGGCCGCCACCACGGCCGGGTCCTGGGAGGGGGCGGCGTTGAACTCATAGTCAAACACCTCCGGCTCGAAGGGCCAGAGATCGCCGTTGAAAAAGTCCTGGGTGAAGGAGGGGACCTTTTCGCCGTTTTCATTCCGCTTGAAGCGGTTCTCAGCGTAAAAGGTCAGGGCTTCCCGGCTTTCGAAATAGCCGAGCCAGATGGAGACGATTCCAGATTCTTCCATGGTGATTCTCCTTTTTGTGATATGGTGGGGTCAGCGCAGAACGGAGTTGCTGAGGATATAAAACTCCTCTTGACAGGGAAGGACGCGCTTCTCCATAGGGGGCAGGGCCTCGTCAAAGCGGAGGGCGGCCTCCTCGTCGAAGTGCATAACGGGGCTGTCCCGGAAGACCCAGGGGCCGCCGTCCAGGGCGTGGGGCCGTAACTCCCTGACCAGCATGGCGGTGGGGTAGCTTCCGTCCTCCATCCGGACCAGATGCCGCTTGCAGCACTGGAAGCCCCGACCCACGTAGTTGGCGGGGGAGCCGAAGATGACCACCGCGCCCCAGCCAAGTTCCGCGGCTTTTTCCAGGGAATGCTCCATCAGCCGCTTCCCGTAGCCCTGCCGCTGGCGCTCCGGCGCGATGCAGACGGGGCCGAAGGTCAGGATTTCCCGCTGTTCCCCGGTCTCACTGGTGAGAGAGGAGCGGGTGTAGAGGATGCTGCCGATAATCTCCCCGTCCAGCTCCAAAACAAAGTCCAGCTCCGGAACAAAGTCCGGGTGGTTTCGCATGATGTGGACCAGGTAATGCTCGTGACAGCCGGGGAGATAGAGGTTGTAGAAGGCTCTCCTGGCCAGGGCCTCCACCGCCGGATGGTCGGCTTTGGTTTCGTTTCGGATGTTCAGCATAGATAAGACTCCTGGGTCCTGGATTGGGCGCTTGACCTTGCGCGGCGGGCGGGGACGTGGTAGAATAAAAACGCCGCCAGCCTTTCCTTTTTACTATACCAAAGGTTTGGCGGATTGTCCACAAAAAAACGGCGGTTTTCCGCCGAAGGGGAAAAGGAGTTTCTATGAAACGAGGCTTAGGGTATCTCTGGGTTTTGACGTTGGTGCTGGCGCTGGCCGCCTGCGCTCCGGCGGAGCCGCCGGACCAGCCGGAGGAGGAGGAACCGCTCCGGCTGGAATCCCTTTCCGTGGAACTTTCCAGGGCGGGCCTTTCCGAGGAGGAGCTGGCCCGGACGGTTCGGGAGTTGCCGGGGACTCTGCAAGAAGCTCTGGCGGCTCAGGAGGTGGAGGTGGAGACCGTGACGGTCTCCGTGGGGTCCTCCCCGGCGGCCACCGCTCAGGCGGTGAGAGAGGGCGGGGTGGACCTGGCCTTTTTCCCGGCGGAGGCATTCGCCGCCTTGGAACAGGAGGACCCGCCCCGGCTCATCCTGACCGCCGGAGACGGCGAGGAGGGGGCCATGGCCGCCGCCGTTCGGCCTGATGGAGGAACGCTGGAGGATGGGGACTTTGCCGTGGCCCTGGCGGCGGCGGTGAACAGCTTTTTATCGGAGAATCCGGCGTTCGGCCCTTATGAATACGCCCCGGTGGAGACCGGCTGAGAAGGTCAGCTCCGCTGCAAGATGTCCCCGCCGTAAGGGGCCATCTCCAGGCGGATGAAGAAGCCCTGGTCGTGAGAACACACGGGGCAGGATTTGGGGGCCTGGAGTCCCTCGTGAATGTGGCCGCAGTTCAGGCACAGCCAGCCGCACTTGGCGTCGGAGACGAAGAGCTTTCCGCCCTCCAAGAGCTCCGCGAAGTGGGCGAAGCGGTTTCCGTGGGCCTTTTCAATTTTGGAAATCTGCTCAAAGGAGGAGGCCACCTGGGGAAAGCCCTCCTGCCGGGCGGTCTGGGCAAAGCTGGGGTAGACGGGGTCAAACTCTTCGAACTCGTTGTGCTGGGCCATACGAAGGAGCTGGGCCACGTCGTTGGTCAGGTCCACAGGATAGCCGCCGTCGATGTGGACGGTTTCTCCCGCCACCTCTTTCATGTGGTTGTAGAAGATTTCCGCGTGCTCTTTCTCCTGATTGGCGGTGAAGGTGAAGATAGCCTCCAGGACGTGGAGCTGTTGCGTCTTGCAAAGGCCGGCGGCAAAGGTGTAGCGGTTTCGGGCCTGACTCTCACCGGCGAAGGCCCGCATGAGATTTTTCAGGGTCTCGCTCTCTTTTAAGGTTTTGGACATGAAAATACTGCCTCCCTACTTTTGAAGTATGGAGGCAGTATTTCCTGTATTTAGAGAATTATACCAGAGGGGATACCTGCCGCCCCTCCGGCCCAAATGACCGGTGGAGCGGGAAAGGCTCTTTTTTCGAAAGGGCAACCGGCCTTAGCAGAGTTTCGCCCCGGCGGGAATGGCGTCGTCTACCATGAGAAGGTGCAGGGCCTCCTCCCCCTTTTCCTTGTGAACGGCGGAGATGAGCATCCCGTTGCTCTCGTGGCCCATCATCTTCCGGGGAGGCAGGTTTACAATGGCCACCAGGGTCTTGCCCACCAGATCCTCCGGCTCGTACCACTTGTGAATGCCGGAGAGGATCTGCCGGTCCACGCCGGTGCCGTCGTCCAAAATGAACTTGAGGAGCTTTTCACTCTTTTTCACCGCCTCGCAGGCCTTCACCTTCACCACCCGAAAGTCGGACTTGCAGAAGGTGTCGAAGTCCACCTTCTCCGTGAGCTGGGGCTCCAGCTCCACACCGGACTCCGCCTGACGGGCGGCCTCCACGGCGGCTTCCAGTTCTTCCATGGCCTTGTCCATGTCCACCCGGGGGAAGAGGTTCTCCCCCTTTAAAACGGCGGCGGTTTCCGGCAGGGCGCCCCAGCGGGCGGCGGAGTCCCAGGTCCGGGCTTCCTCCCCCGCGCCGATTTGGGCAAAGAGCTTCTCCGTGGATTCCGGCATGAAGGGAGTCAGCAAAATGCCGCAGATCCGGGCGGCCTCCAGCAGATTGTAGAGCACGTGGGCAAGGCGGGGGCCGTTTTGCTCCATGTCCTTGGCCAGGGCCCAGGGCGTGTTTTCGTCGATATACTTGTTGGCCCGCTGAATGACCTTGAAAATTTCCTCCAGAGCCTTGTGGGGGGCGAAATGATCCATCTCGGCTGCGTAGCGGTCCCGGAGCCCCCCGGCCAGCTCCTGGAGCTCCTTGTCAAAGGAAAGGGGCTCCTTCCAGGTTCCGCAGCCTGCGGGAAGGGCGTTGCCGAAGTATTTTCCGGCCATGGCGGTGGTGCGGGAGACCAGGTTCCCCAGGTCGTTGGCAAGGTCCGTGTTGATGGTTTGAATCAACAGCTCGTTGGAGAAGTTGCCGTCGGAGCCGAAGGGGAAGGTGCGCATGAGGAAGAAGCGCAGGGCGTCCACGCCGAACTGCTCCGCCAGGATATAGGGGTCCACCACGTTGCCCTTGGATTTGGACATCTTGCCGCCGTCCAGAAGCAGCCACCCGTGGCCAAAGCACTTTTTCGGCACCGGCTCCCCCAGGCTCATGAGCATGGCGGGCCAGATGATGGAGTGGAAGCGGACGATCTCCTTGCCCACGATGTTCACGCCGGGCCACCAGCCCTGTTCATAGTCGTGGTAGCGGTCGTTCTCATAGCCAAGGGCCGTGATATAGTTGGAGAGGGCGTCCACCCAAACGTAGACCACGTGGCCCGGGTCGAAGTCCACAGGCACGCCCCAAGAGAAGCTGGTTCGGGAGACGCAAAGGTCCTCGAGACCCGGGTCGATGAAGTTCCGGACCATCTCGTGGACCCGGGAGCGGGGCTCCAGAAAGTCCGTGTTTTCCAGCAGGTCCCGGATGCGGCCTGCGTACTTGCTCAGGCGGAAGAAATAGGCCTCCTCCTCCGCGGCCTGAACCTCCCGGCCACAGTCAGGGCACTTGCCGTCCACCAGCTGGCTCTCGGTCCAGAAGGACTCGCAGGGCTTGCAGTATTTGCCCTTGTATGTGCCTTTATAGATATCGCCGTTTTCGTGCAGTTTCTTGAAGATCCGCTGCACGGACTGGACATGATAACCGTCGGTGGTGCGAATGAACCGGTCGTTGGAAATGTTCATCAGCTTCCAGAGGTCCACAACCCCTCTGGGGCCTTCCACAATGCGGTCCACAAACTCCTTGGGCGTGACCCCGGCCTCTTTGGCCTTGTCCTCGATTTTCTGGCCGTGCTCGTCGGTTCCGGTGAGGAACATCACGTCCTCTCCCAAAAGGCGGTGGTAACGGGCCAGCACGTCGGTTGCCACCGTGCAGTAGGTGTGGCCGATGTGGAGCTTGTCCGAGGGGTAGTAAATGGGTGTGGTGATATAGAATTTTTTCTGGTCCATGGTTGTTCTCCTTTAAAACGGCGGCCCCGAATGGAAGGGACGCCGGGATTGACGGGAATGCAATGGTTTATTATACCGAACCTGCTTAGAAATTACAAGCGGGAGATTTCAAAAGGGGGAGTGCCCGATGGCGCATTTTTTAAAGCGGCACAGGCTTCCTAGCTGCGCTCCCCGCTCCTGTCCGCCAGACTCCCGTGGCGCTTCCACCGTCCCGAGAAGTACCACCCCAGAGACAGGGCCAGTCCCACCGTCCAGCCCACGGCCATGCCGTAATACATATAATCCGGTCCGTAGTGGTCCGCCAGCCAATAGACTGCCGGAACCCGGACCAGGATCAGCGACAAGATCACGTCCACCATGGGGAACACGCTGTCCCCCGCTCCCCTCATGGCGTTGTTCAGGCAAAACATGATGGCGAACATGAAGTAGAAGGGCATGATGCCCTCTAGGTAGACGGCCCCGGCGTGAATCACCGCCGGAGTGGGGGAGAAGAAGGCCACCAGCGGCTCCCGGAAGGGCAGGAGAGCTACCGTCATCAATATGGCCCAGGCGGCGGCCAGAGTCACCGTCACTCGAATGCCCTGCCGGGCCCGGTCCCATCTCTTGGCGCCGATGTTTTGCCCCACAAAGGAGATCACGGCGCTGGAAAGGCTCTGAATGGGCAAGAAGGCCAGCTGGTCCAGCCGGAAGCCCACGTTGTACCCGGCGGTAAACTCCTTGCCATAGGTATTGATTTTTCCCATCACCACCATAGCCCCCAGGGCGACCAAGGACATCTGCACCCCCGCCGGGAGGCCGATGCCCATAATCTGGCTGAAGAGGGTCCGGTCGAATTTTCGGGGCAAAAGGCGAAGAGAGATTTCCGGATAGCGGCGGTTGATGTAAACCACACCGAAAAGCCAGGAAAAGGCCTGGGCGACGATGGTTCCCAAAGCCACGCCCAACACCCCCAGGCCAAAGGCCAGCACCAGAACCAGGTCCAGGAAAATGTTCATCACCGAGGCCACCGCCAGAAACAAAAGGGTACTCCGGCTGTTTCCCAGGCCCCCCAGGATGCCCGCATTGAGGTTGTAGCCCACGCTGCCAATCAGACCGGCCACCACCACCATTAAATAGAGGTAGGCCTCGCCATAGGCGGCCTCCTCCACCTGGAGCAGGCGGAGAATGGGCCCCACCGCCAGCAGGGCCAGAACCGTCAGAGGGAGGATGGAGGCGAGAAAGGCGGCGTAGACGGTGTCCACCGCGTCCCGGACCCGGTCCAGCTTCCCCGCGCCAAAGAACTGGGCGATGACCACGGTGCCGCCGCTGGAAAGGCCGATGAAAAGGGAGGAGAACATGGTGAGAACCGGAAAGCCCACCCCTACGGCGGCCAGGGCCCCGTCCCCCACGTAGCGCCCCACCACCCAACTGTCCACCATGTTGTAAAGCTGCTGAAGAAGGCTTCCCACCAAAAGGGGCAGGGCAAAATAAAGAATATGTCCGGCGGGACTGCCCGCCGTCATGTCTCGAAGTCCGTTGGTTTGCTTCATGGCTCAATCCTCCAATAAAACGCCCAGGGTCCGGAGCTCCTCCCGCGCCCGCCGGAAAGCGGCTTCGTCCGGACAGGAGAGGGTGTGGAGGTGAATGCCTCCGGTGAGGTCCGAAAGGGGGCGGGCTTCCACGCAGCGGGCCAGGAACTGGCCCACGTCATAACGGCTGGAGAGCTGGAGAGGCCCGGTGAGCTGGCCGTAGATGGGGTGGTCCACAATGACGTCCAGCACGGTACAGCCCTGGTCTACCACGGCGCAAAGCTCCGCCTCCATCCCCGCCCTGTCGTGCCGGCAGGCCACCTGCCGGAGAAGACCCTGATTGGCCTTTAAAATTACGTATCCCCGGGGGGTGGCGGAGATGTCCGCCCCGGCGGCCCGAAGCAGGGCCACGTCCCCCACCACCACCTGGCGGCTGACGGAAAAACGCTCCGCCAGATGTCCGGCGCTGACCGGGCGGCTGGATTGCCGCAAGTGCTCCAAAATGGCCTGCCGCCGTTCTTCGGCCCGCATGGCGTCCCCTCCTCACAGTGGAATTTAAAAAGCAGTATACCACAGCCGGAGGAAAAAGAAAAGGCCGGAGAGGCGGCTTGTCAAAAAAGTGCCGCGGGGAAGGAAGCGGAGGGAAAGAGCGCTATGTGAAAAACCCGTCCGGCGGTTTTCGGGTTTTCGTGGCTTCGTTGCAAGGGGCGGCCCTGTCCTGGAAAGAGGCGAATCCCGGGGGGTTGACAAGAGCGTTGCCCTGTGGTACACTTTCCCCTCAGCTGGGATTTGTACCGCGATTTTGACTGAAGGAGGCACTTTTATGAACATCGAATATGTAAATGTAAACGGAACAGACGTCGCGGTCGTCTCCGGCGATACGGCGGAGGTTGCCACCCCGCAATCCGCCCTGGACCTGGCCATGACGGTAAACTATGAGTCCGGCGGGTCTCGAATTGCGCTGGACAAGCGGGTGTTGGGGGAGGACTTCTTCATCCTCAGCACCGGCGTGGCCGGAGAGATTCTCCAGAAATTTGTCAATTACCGTGTGAAAGCCGCCATTTACGGCGACTATTCCCACTATACCAGCAAGCCCCTTCGGGACTTCCTCTATGAGTCCAACAAGGGCAAACACGTTTTCTTTGCCGCCTCCAGGGCAGAAGCCCTGGAGTGGCTGGCCCAGATGTAATTCGCAAGGCGTACAGATTCCGGTTTCCAGGCGGCCTTCCCCAAAAGGGAGGGCCGCCGTTCTTTTTGGGCCCGGCAAAAATTCCCTTGCAAATCCTGGCGACTTCGCCTATACTGTATAATCAGAATGACCATGCGCCTGGGCGGGTTCCAGGCCGGGGCGCACGGCACATGGAGAGAAGGTGAGAACGAATGTCCCTGGAAGCGATTGAAAAGGTAACGCAGGTGGAAACCCAGGCCCGGGAGCGCCTCGCCGCCGCAGAGACGGAGGCGAAGCAGATCGTCGCCGACGCGGAAAAGGAAGGTCAGGCGCTCTTGCAAAAACAGCGAAGCGCCGGAGCGGAGGCCGGACGGGAGCTTTTGCGTCAGGCGGAGGAACGGGCGGCGGCCAAGGCCGCGAAAACCGCCCAGGCTGCAGAGGCAGACGCCGCCAAACTGCGGGAGGCGGCCGGAAAGCGGCTGGAGGCCGCCGCGGAGTTTATTGTCGGAAGGGTTGTGAGCAACTGAAATGGCCATTGTAAAAATGAAGAAGCTCCGCGTCATGGCCATGGCCGGCAGCCGGGACGCCCTTTTGCGGGAGCTTTTGCGTCTGGGCTGTGTGGAGATCAGCGAGCCCGCCGGAAGGCTTTCGGACCCCGCCTGGGCGGCGCTGCTGCGGCGGGATACCTCCACCCTGGCGGAGACTAAGAATGAGCAGGGGGAGGCCAGCGCCGCCCTGGACGCGTTGAAGCGCTACGGCGGGACCAAGGACGGCCTTTTCATTCAGCGCCGTCCGGTGTCCGAGGCGGAGTTCCTCAGCAGCGAGTCTCTGGAAAAAGCCCGGTCCGTCAGCCGGGAGATCAACGGGCATTTGCAGGAGCTCTCCCGCCTCCAGGGGGAGGAGAACCGCCTTCTCAGCCGGAAGGCGGGGCTGGAGCCCTGGGTTTCCCTGAATCTTCCGCTGGAGCTGGGGGGCACCGAACACACGGTGTTCCGCATGGGCGTGTTCCCCGGGGCGGCGGACGTGGCCGCCATCCGCAACGAGTTGGCGGAGGAGCTGGCGGAACTCTATGAGGCCAGCGCGGACAAGCAGCAACGCTATTGCCTCCTGGTGGCCCACCGGGCGGAGGAGGAAAAGGCCCTGGAGATTCTGCGGCCCCACGGGTTCAGTGTCACTGCATTCCAGGGCCTGACGGGTACGGCGGCAAAGAACGTGGAGTCTCTGGACCGGGCTCTGGCGGAGAACCAAACGCAGCGGCAGGAGGCCGAGGCCGCCATTGCCGCCCTGGCCCCGGAGCGGGACAGATTGCGGCTTTACGCCGACCGGCTCAGCGCCGAGGCGGCGGAGGATCTGAACACCGAGCGCCTTCTCACGGACGGGACCATTGTCTTCTTCGAGGGCTGGGCCCCGGCGGAGAACATGGGCGAGGTCCAGGCCCTTTTGGACAAAAACGGCTGTGCCTGGGAGGCCGCCGACCCCGCCAAAGAGGACATCCCCGACGTCCCTGTGCGCCTGAAGAACAACTGGCTGACAAGGCCCTTGAACATGGTGACGGAGATGTACTCCCTTCCCGCCTATGACAATGTGGACCCCAACCCCCTTATGGCGCCGTTTTTCATCCTGTTCTACGGCATCATGATGGCGGATATGGGCTACGGCATTTTGATGTTCCTGGCGGGAACCGTCATTTCGAAAAAGTTCCGGCCCAAGGGCACCATGGGACATATGATGGGCCTGATGCAGCTTTGCGGCGTGTCCACGTTTCTCATGGGCGCGATTACCGGCGGTTTCTTCGGGGACTTTTTGACCCAGGTGGTGAAGCTTACCACCGGCGGCGATTTTGCCCTGCCGGCCCTCTTCACCCCGCTGAACGACACTTTGATGATCCTCGTGGGGGCCATGGCCCTGGGATTGGTGCAGATCATTACCGGCATGGCCGTCAGCTTTGTCCGCAAGCTTAAGGCCGGACAGGTGCTGGACGCCGTTTTCGAAGAAGTCACGTGGTGGATTGTCTTCGTGGGCGTGGGGCTGATGGCTGCGGGCGTCACAAATCTGGTTCTCTATGCGGGCCTGGCCCTGATCGTCCTGGGCCCCCTGGTCACCGGCCAGGGCTTTGGCAAGATCATGGGCATCTTCGGCTCTCTCTACAACCATGTCACGGGCTATTTCGGCGACATTTTGTCCTATGCCCGTCTCATGGCCCTGATGCTGGCGGGCAGCGTCATCGCCCAGGTGTTCAACACCCTGGGGGCGATTCCCGGCAACATTCTCATTTTCCTGGTGATCTCCCTGGCGGGCAACGCGCTGAACTTTGCGCTGAACCTGTTGGGCTGCTATGTCCACGATCTCCGTCTCCAGTGTCTGGAGTATTTCGGAAAGTTCTATGAGGACGGCGGCAAGCCCTTCCGGCCCCTGGCTATGGAGACCAAATACGTGGACATCACGAAGTAAACAAATTTTAGGAGGAACAACACTATGGATACGAGCATTATTCAGGCAATTGAGCAAAACGCGGCGGCGGGCTCCTTCCTGGGCGCCTTCGGCGGTCTGGCCCTGGCCCTTCTGGGCGCGGGTCTTGCGGCGGTGCTCCCCGGCATCGGTTCCGCCAAGGGCACCGGCATCGCCGGTGAGGCGGGCACGGGGCTTTTGTGCCAGGACCCCAGCAAGTTCGGTAAGGTCATGATTCTCCAGGTGATCCCCGGCACCCAGGGCCTGTACGGCCTGGTGGTGTGGTTCTTCGCCATCTTCTCCATGGGCCTGCTGGGCGGCGACGCCAGCGGCATGACCGTGGCCCAGGGCCTCCAGTACTTCTGCGCCTGCCTGCCCATGGCTCTTGGCGGCCTGTTCTCCGCCATCGCTCAGGGCCGCGTGGCCGCGGGCTCCATCAACATCCTGGCCAAGAAGCCCGACGACTGGTCCAAGGGCATGGTGCTCTGCATCACCGTGGAGTTCTACGCCATTCTCTCCCTGTTGGCTTCCATGCTGATGATCATCAACATTTCTTAAGCGCCCCGCGGAAAGGGGATTGAACCATGAACGGAATTGAAAAAATCACCCAGCGCATCAGCGCCGACGCCCAGGCGGAGATTGACCGCGTCCTGGGCGAGGCCCGGGCGGAGGCGGAGAAAATCGCCGCCCGGTATCAGGCTCAGGCGGACGCGGAGGCGGCGGACCTGGACGCGAAAAACAAAAAGGCCGCCGCGGAGCGGGAAGAGCGCCTTGCCGGCACCGCCCAGATGGAGGCCAGGAAAACCGCTCTGGCCGCCAGACAGGAGATGGTGGAGAAGGCCTATGATCTGGCCCTTCGAAAGCTCTGCTCTTTGCCGGGGGAGAAGTATACCGCCGTGCTGGCGGAGTTGCTGATCCGGGCGTCCTCCACCGGAAAGGAGGAGGTCATCTTCTCCGAGGCTGACCGCCGCAAGGTGGGCAAGGCCGCTGTGGAAAAGGCCAACAAGGACGGGGGGAAGAAGCTGACCCTCTCCGGAGAGACCCGCGCCATTCCCGGCGGCTTCATCCTCCGCTCCGGCAGCGTGGAGGTCAACTGCGCGTTCGACACCCTGGTGCGCCTGCAAAAGGCGGAGACCGCGGGAGAAGTGGTGAAGAAGCTGTTCTCATAATAGCTGACGCACTTGAAAATTCGCGAAGCGGATTTTCAACCAGCAAGCCGCAGGCTTGAAAAAATCTTGAATTTTTTCAAGTGTGTCGACTATGACAAGGAGGAAGTGTCTTGGCGAACAAAATCAAAGACACCGATTACCTGGCGATCTCGGCCCGCATCAAGGCCATGGAGACCGGGCTCCTGACGAGGGAACGGATGGAACAGGTCCTGGAGGCCCGCACAGACGAGGAGGCGGCCAAGATCCTCCAGGAGTGCGGGTATCCCGAGCTGGACGCCCGGAATCCCGAGGCCATGGACGCCGCCCTTTCCTCAGCCCGGGAGGCCACCCTCTCCGACGTTTTGGACGGCGCGCCGGACCCCAGGTATATCGACATTTTCAAACTGAAATACGACTACCATAACATCAAGGCCGTGCTGAAAGCCCAGGCCATGAACGTAAGCCCCGATTCCATGCTGATGGATATGGGCCGGGTTCCGGCGGCGGCTTTGAAAGAGGCTCTTCTCACCGGGCGGCTGGAAGAGCTGCCGGAGAGTCTCGCGGCGGCGGCGGCGGAAGCCAGGGAGGTGCTGGACACCACCCGGGACCCCCAGCTTAGCGACATTGTGCTGGACCGTTGGAGCTACCAGGAGATGGCGGCCGTGGCGGAAAAGACCGGCAGCGCCTTTTTGGCGGGCTATGTGAAAATCCAGATCGACGCGGCCAACCTCCGCAGTCTGGTGCGTACCTTGCGAATGGGCAAAAGCGGGGACTTTTTGAAAACCGTTTTGCTGGAGGGGGGCGGTATCGGCGCGGACGCCGTGGCCGCCGCCGGGAACTCCGGCGCCCTGCAAGAACTCTATGGCCCCACGGCCCTTCAGGCAGCGGCGGAGGCCGGGGCGGAGGCCCTTCGGGGCGGACCCCTGACGGCCTTTGAAAAACTCTGTGACGACGCGGTGGGGGAGTATTTGGCCGGGGCCCAGTTTGTGCCCTTCGGCGAGGCTCCGCTGCTGGGGTATCTGGCGGCCCGGGAGACGGAGTACACCAATATCCGGATTCTTCTGATGGGACGCGGGGCGGGATTGCCCGCCGACGTGATCCGTTCCCGGCTGCGCAATGGCTATGTGTAAGGCGGTGAGGTGACAATATGGCAATGACCTATCAAATCGCCGCCATTGGCGATTGGGAGTCCGTCATGGGCTTCCGGGCTCTGGGGCTGGACACCTACCCCGTGGCGGACGCGGCGGCGGCCAGAGAGAAAATCAAGGAGCTGGCCAAGGGAAACTGCGCCGTGATTTACCTCACGGAGCAGCTGGCAAAGGACCTGGAGGACGTGATCTCCCGCTATAAGGACGAGATCCGGCCCGCCATCATCCTCATCCCCGGACGGCAGGGCTCCCTTGGCATCGGCAAGAATAACATCCAGCGGGCGATTGAGCGCGCGGTGGGGGCCGATATCCTGTAGCCCTTAAAGAGGGGACTTCGTCCCCCCTTCCGATTCCCCCTCGCCATTTTGCGGACTGGCGCCGCCGCCCCAGGCGGCTGGAGTCGGGGATGCTTCTGACGCGCGTGCCGTCAGGAACATGATTTTCATTCATTTCCCCGCTTTGGCGGGGAGGCCAAGGGAAAACGGAGTTTTCCCCTGGACCCCTTTCCGGACGTG
Source organism: uncultured Oscillibacter sp. (assembly GCA_910585245.1). GTDB lineage: Bacteria > Bacillota > Clostridia > Oscillospirales > Oscillospiraceae > Oscillibacter. The sequence continues at coordinate 7,855 of CAJUCO010000031.1, read as the reverse complement.
CGGTTACGGGAAGGGGGGACTTCCGCAAATCTATCCTGAAAGAAGGTTTTAGAATTTGAGCGGCAAAGTTGTTAAAGTTTCCGGGCCGCTGGTGGTCGCCACGGGGCTGTCCAACGCCAATATGTCCGACGTGGTCCGCGTCGGCCCCCAGCGACTGATCGGCGAAATTCTGACTATGAAGGGCGACGCCGCCTCCATCCAGGTCTATGAGGAAACCTCCGGCCTGGGCCCCGGCGCAGTGGTGGAGACCACCGGCGCGCCCATGAGCGTGGAGCTGGGCCCCGGCATGATCGAGGGCATTTATGACGGTATCCAGCGTCCCCTGGAGAAGATCGTGGAAAAAGTGGGGGCCAACATCACAAGAGGCGTGGAGGTCTCCGCCCTGGACCACGAGAAAAAGTGGGACTTCACCGCCACGGTGAAAGCCGGGGACAAGGTGATTGGCGGCGATGTCATCGGCACCGTTCCGGAGACTCCCGTGGTGCTTCACAAGATCATGGTGCCCCCCAATTTGAAAGGCACCATCAAATCGGTCAAGAGCGGCAGCTATAAGGTCACGGAAACCGTGGCCACCCTCACCACCGAGGACGGCAAGGACGTACCCCTGACCATGGTGCAGAAGTGGCCCGTCCGTATCGGCCGTCCCTATGAGAAGAAATACTCCCCCGAGCGTCCTCTGTGCTCTGGCCAGCGAATCATTGACACCATGTTCCCCATCGCCAAGGGCGGCACCGCCGCCGTTCCCGGCCCCTTCGGCTCCGGCAAAACCGTGGTTCAGCACCAGCTGGCCAAGTGGTCCGACGTGGACATCGTGGTCTACATCGGCTGCGGCGAGCGGGGCAACGAGATGACCGACGTTCTCCGGGAATTCCCCGAGCTGAAGGACCCCCGCACCGGCGAGTCGTTGATGAAGCGGACGGTGCTGATTGCCAACACCTCCGATATGCCCGTGGCGGCCCGTGAGGCGTCCGTCTACACCGGCATCACCATCGCGGAGTACTTCCGGGACATGGGCTATGACGTGGCCGTCATCGCCGACTCCACCTCCCGCTGGGCCGAGGCTCTCCGCGAGATGTCCGGCCGTCTGGAGGAGATGCCCGGTGAAGAGGGCTACCCCGCGTATCTGAGCTCCCGTCTGGCCCAGTTCTACGAGCGGGCCGGCAGTGTGGAGTGCATCGGCTCCGATCAGCGCCGGGGCTCCCTGACCGCCGTGGGCGCGGTCTCCCCTCCGGGCGGCGACCTCAGTGAGCCCGTCTCCCAGGCCACCATGCGCATCGTCAAGGTCTTCTGGGCTCTGGACGCCTCCCTTGCCTACAAGCGGCACTTCCCCGCCATCAACTGGTTGAACTCTTACTCGTTGTACCTGGATACCCTGAAGCCCTGGTTCGACGAGAACTTTGGCGCGGACTTCATGAAGGACCGTGGTCAGGCCATGAGCATCCTCCAGCAGGAGGCCAGCCTAAACGAAATCGTTCAGCTCGTCGGTAAGGACGCCCTGTCCCCCGCCGACCAGCTGACGTTGGAAGTGGCCCGGATGGTCCGGGAGGACTTCCTCCAGCAAAACGCCTTTACCGACATCGACGGCTATTCCAGCTATGACCGCCAGGGCAAACTCTTGGCCCTGATCCTCCGCTACGAGGCGCTGTGCCGGGACGCCATCGCCAAGGGAGCGGACGTGATGAAGCTCTTCGATATCCCCGTCCGGGAGAAGATCGGCCGGGCCAAGAGCGTCCCTGCCGAGGAGTACGTTCAGGTCTACGAGGGCATTGGGGCCGAGATGGAAACCCAGATCGCTGAAATCGCCGCCCAGGGAGGTGACATCTGATGATTCGTGAATACAAAACCGTAGAGGAAATTGTAAGCCCCCTGATGATGGTCCGGATGGTGGAGAACGTCACCTACAACGAACTGGTGGAAGTGGAGCTTCACGATGGGTCCACCCGCCGGGGCCAGGTGCTGGAGGTCAACGGCGACACCGCCGTGGTCCAGCTCTTCGAGTCTGCAGCGGGCATCAACATGGCCGACGCCAAGGTCCGCTTCCTGGGACATCCCCTCCAGCTGGGCGTGTCCGGCGATATGCTGGGCCGGGTCTTTAACGGCATGGGCCACCCCATTGACGGCGGCCCCGACATCCTGGCGGAGGAGTACCGGGACATTGACGGCCTGCCCATGAACCCCGCCGCCCGGGACTACCCCAACGAGTTCATTCAGACCGGCGTATCTACCATCGACGGCCTGAACACCTTGGTCCGTGGACAGAAGCTGCCCATCTTCTCCGGCTCCGGCCTGCCCCACGCCAACCTGGCGGCCCAGATCGCCCGGCAGGCCAAGGTGCTGGGAGATGAGAGCGCCAACTTCGCCGTGGTCTTTGCCGCCATCGGCATCACCTTCGAGGAGTCGGAGTTCTTCGTCAACGAGTTCAAGCGCACCGGGGCCATTGACCGTACCGTGCTGTTCTCCAACCTGGCCAACGACCCGGCGGTGGAACGTATCGCCACTCCCCGTATGGCCCTGACCGCCGCGGAGTATCTGGCCTTTGAGAAGGATATGCACGTGCTGGTCATTATGACCGACATCACCAACTACGCCGAGGCCCTCCGGGAAGTCTCCGCCGCCAAGAAAGAGGTTCCGGGCCGCCGCGGCTTCCCCGGCTACCTGTATACGAACCTGGCCACGCTGTACGAGCGGGCCGGCCGGCAGCTGGGGAAGAAGGGCTCCATTACCCTGATCCCTATTCTGACCATGCCCGAAGACGACAAGACCCACCCCATCCCCGACCTGACGGGCTATATCACCGAGGGGCAGATCATCCTGGCCCGGTCCCTGTACCGCCAGGGCATCCACCCTCCGGTGGACGTGCTGCCCTCCCTGAGCCGCTTGAAGGACAAGGGTGTGGGCAAGGGCAAAACCCGGGAGGACCACGCCGACACCATGAACCAGCTCTTTGCGGCCTACTCTACCGGCAAGGACAACAAGGAATTGATGTCTATTCTGGGCGAGGCGGCCCTGACCCCCACGGATTTGCTGTACGCCAAGTTTGCCGATGAGTTTGAGCGGCGCTACGTGAACCAGGGCTATGAGGAGAACCGCTCCATTTTCGAGACCCTGGACCTGGGCTGGGAGCTTCTCAGCATCCTGCCCAAGGCGGAGCTGAAGCGTATCAAGCCGGAGCTGATCGAGAGGTATTGGCCGAAAAAAGACGAGCAGTAAGGAGGGGTGAGCCATGGCGAATATCACGGTAAGCCCCACCCGAATGGAGCTCACCCGTCTGAAGGGCAAGCTGCGCACCGCCCAGCGGGGCCACAAGCTGCTCAAGGACAAGCGGGATGAGCTGATGAAGCAGTTTCTGGAGACGGTCCGGGAGGTCCGGGCCCTCCGGGCGGAGGTGGAGGAGGAGCTGATGAAGGTCCACGGGGCCTTCACGGTGGCCTCCGCCCTCATGAGCTCCGAGGCCCTGGAGCAGGCCCTGCTCTATCCGAAGCAGAGCGTGGTGCTGACCCAGACCACTCAGAACATCATGTCTGTCAACGTGCCGGTGTACGATTTCCAGACCCAGACCCGGTCGGACTCCGACATCTATCCCTATGGCTTCGCGGCCACGTCCGGCGAGCTGGACACGGCTGTGGACGCGTTGGGGAAGGTGTTCCGCAAGCTCTTGAAGCTGGCGGAGATCGAGAAGTCCGCCCAGCTGATGGCGGAGGAGATTGAAAAGACCCGGCGGCGGGTCAACGCCCTGGAGTATGTGATGATTCCCGACACGCAAGAGGCGATCCGGTATATCAACATGAAGTTGGATGAAAACGACCGGGCAACCACTATCCGGCTTATGAAGGTCAAGGACATGATTTTGAAGGAAGCCATTGAGGAACGGCAGGCGCAGGACGCTAGAGCCGTAAGGGCTTTCGGGTCTGACGGAGAAAGCCCGGTAGAGGTTTAGGGGAGCCGTACCGTAATTCTACCGCTTCTACGATGGGCCTAAAAAGTGAAAGATGGTACTGCCTGGGAGGAATCCCGGGCAGTACCATCTTTTTTGTCAGCAAGGTTAAAAAGCTGGATACTGTTGGGGTGTCAGTGTTAGCGCCTACCAATAGGCTGTGTTAGAAAAGGGAAGTAGATTTAAATTTAAGATTTTTGCTTAAATTTGGGTCGTAATAATAATTGGGAGGCACTAAAGATGAAGCAGGAATTAAAATTTGAGCGGTTAGTAATTTCTTTGCAGGTGATTATGAAGTACATGACGAAGATTCACAATGCCGGGAAGAATCCGGCATATACAAGCGGGAATTTTCCCGGTGTTGTATTCATGCAGTACACCGAGGAAGAGGACACTTTTTTCACTGTGATAAGTGAAAAAGATTATCACAAGATCAAGGGGGAGTATTGGAGTGGAACAAATAAATACGTTAAAACCTGTCGAGAGGGAAAGACAGTTTATCTGCACCGGGAGTTATGCCCGAATATGACAGCGGGCTTATATGCCCATCATGAGGGCAGTAAATTTGATAACAGACCTCAACTGTTGAAAGCGGTAACACCCGCTAACCACGACCAACACCGTACATATTGCGGTGATTTGGTGGTGGATGTTGACAATAGTGGGGATTTAATTTTGAACATTAGATGATACATAAAAGGCCGTGTTTAGGAGTAATCCCGGGCACGGCTTCTTTTTTATGCATTTGTTTCAAATGTTGCAACTTTTTTAGGACGTGCTTTATTGCTCTAAAATGAAGGATGAAATATAAATGAAACGCACCAAAGGGGCGCGCTGAAAACAGAAAATAAGTTTTCGGGACACGTCCAGAGGGGGAAGAGGGGGAAAGGCCGGGACGCTCTGAAAGGTATAGCTTTTCGGGCGCAACTCTTTCGGGACGGTTTTGGTGTTCAGGTTCATTTATAAATCTAGTTGAGAGGAGCAAAAGAAAATGAAAGTTGGTTATGTACGCATTAGCACCAAGGAGCAAAACACAGCGAGACAGGATTTACTTATGGAGTCATTGGAGGTGGAAAGGGTTTATACTGATAAAATGAGCGGCAAGTCACAGGAAAGGCCCGAATTGCATAGAATGATAGATTTTGTGCGGGAGGGTGACAGCCTGACCGTGGAGAGTATTTCACGCTTTGCGAGGAATACCCGTGACTTGCTCGACCTAACTGCAACACTGGACGCAAAAGGTGTGCAGTTTATCAGCAAAAAGGAATCTATTGATACCAGCACACCAGCGGGGAAATTCATGTTGGCGGTCTTTGGTGCACTGGCTGAACTGGAACGGGAAAATATATTAGAGCGTCAGGCCGAAGGGATAGCGATTGCAAAAGCAGAGGGGAGGATGAAAGGCCGGCCTAAAAAGGCAGTTGATACATTTGAGGCTGTTTATCTCGCTGTGAAAGAGGGGAAGTTATCAGCGACAAAAGCGGCTAAACAGTTAGGGCTTTCACGCTCAACGTGGTATCGGAAAGCGAGGGAATATGAGGAGGAGGATCCTTTTATTGACCTTTGATATACAGGGGCGTAAAATGTTGGGAGCAGTACCGTTCCCAACATTTTTAATCTTTGAGAATCCTCTGTGATGAAAAAGCGGAAGGGGAAAAGTTGGTCCCGGCAGTCAAAAAATTGGGCTGTGCATTGGCCTTTTTCGATGGTGTGCATAGCTGAATTTTAGGGTAAGCATTGGGGCCAAAATAGCATGATTTTCAAAAGTGAAAATTTTTCTATGCCGCTTTTGCGTCTGTTAATTGGGGAGACATTGGGAGCAAGAAAAATACTTCTGGATAGTGGTGGTACATTGAGGCGGAAAGAAAGCAAAGTCTTTTGCGTAAATCATATGCACCAAAATCACAAGCAGTTTTACAACGAGGCCAACACGGTATCCGGGAGATAGACTTTACTGGGTGCTTAACCCTTGGCCAAAGATGTATATACATAGGACAAACGGTTGTAATAAGAGACTAATAGTACAATTTTTTAATCTTTTGTGGTTGATTGTAGTTACTTTATAAAAATAAATCAATATATTAAAAGCAAACTCATAGAAGAAAGGACACCGGCCAAATCAGGCGGTGTCCTTTTGAATCAGGTTTTGACGAAAGATAGCCCCTGCGGTAGAATGATAGGTACAAGGATAACGAATAGCAGGCACCTGGGGACGGGATTACGGCCCGTCCCCAGGCTGTACGGGTATCATAGCTACCCAGCACAGTAGAGTTACTCTACACCCAGCATTATTATACCTGTCCAAGTCAGATTTAGCAATAGGGCAGGAAAAATAGCTGTGTTTGTTCTGATGAAACGTCAGGCAATGTGATGGGTTTATACAAACTCGTCGCATTGCTTTTGTTGTTCTTGGCAGGGAAAGCATGAACTGTCCCTGACCGCCAGTCAGGGCGGTTCATGTGGAACCTGTTAAGAATAAAGTTTGGAGGAAGGGAACATGAAAAACAGCAAATTTGCAGCACTGGGATTAAGCGTGGTTCTTGCGCTTGGTTTAGTTGCTTGCGGTAGTCAGACACAGGAGCCAAAGGAGAACCAGCAAGGTGGGAGTGGGAGTGTCACCACCTCACCAGCACCAGCAGAAAGCGCACCATCTTCTGGAAACAGTGTAACAGATGATTTCCTAAAAACAATCACGGCGGAGACAGCGGATGCCAAAGGAGTTTGTGGAGCAGACCTTACATGGTATTATCAAGATAATGTGCTTGTCATCAAAGGCACCGGGGAAATGAATGATTACAGTAGCCCTATGTATGACAATGTAGCCCCTTGGCGGGCAGATGAAGATACCAAAATATACACACAAATAAATTGGGTGATTATAGACAAAGGAGTTACATCAATAGGTAATTGTGCATTTTATGACTGTTCTGCAATCTCTAAAGTGACATTACCAAACACGCTGGAGAAAATTGGAATAAAGGCATTCGTGTGTAACATCGGTTCTAATCACCTTAAAGAAGTGATTATCCCGGACTCAGTGACTTACATAGGTGAAACTGCTTTTGGTTCTTGTTGTTTTGAAACTGCAACATTTGAAGGAGATGCTCCAGAAGGTGCAAAGTACATTGCATATAGTATGAGAGAGCGAGACGATCAAGGTAGTGTTGATAATGGCGTTGGAACGATTTATTATAGAGGTTCTGGCTTTGATGAACTGATTGAGGAATTCCCCAAGGTCAACTGGGTCAAGCAGTAACGCATCAATACACAGAAAAAGGCTGTCAGGTTTGATATCTGACAGCCTTTTTTGACGATTCAGCATTTCCACTCTCTTTTCAATAAGCGTATATCTGAGATCAAGTAAGTTTATTTGAAGGGGGAAAATTTATGTCATATATAAATAAATATGGTTTTGATATTTGTCAGAATTTATATCAGGACCAGAGTAAGGAGATACATAACGAATACCACTTCCGGTCACCAAACGGATTTTATTTGGGGGGATTAAGGTTGCCATCTGATATGCAGTATGCTTTTGATGATAAAATGCTAGAGATAATCGCAAGAGCGCTTGCCATTAGGTATGGTTATATTAAACCGAAGCAACGTTGCAAATAAGAGAGTTCAGATGGGCCAGATGTGAAAACATCTGGCTTATTTTTATGTTTATTTTGAAAAAGTGAATTTTATAATACAGTTGAAAGGCTGGTTATAAATTAAAAAAATGACAAGGAATATATTTCGGTTAATGCAATCAAGGGTGATTACCAAATTTTCGGTTAATTTATTTTTTTAATATTACTGATGGATGATTTTTAAATTTCGAGGGTTTGAAGATGTGAAAATAGGGGGTTCCAGAAAAAAGAATGGGAGGGGAAAGGGAAGTTGAAAAATCTGTGCTGATACAGAAAACGGGCTAGT
>CAJUCO010000030.1 GCA_910585245.1 uncultured Oscillibacter sp. | reverse complement strand
AAGGGCTGTGGTTGGAACCTTTTCCGAACCATCTTCGTGGTAGAAGGCGGTAACCGGTCCACAGCATCCCTTACACCTTGGAGAGGGGCTCTAATAACTACTACCCTATAATACAAGGAGGCGGTTTGGTTCCAGGGGTCATTCCCGTTTTTTCAGCCGCCGCAAAGCCACGCCCAGCAGCCCCCCCGCCAGGGCGGCGATTCCCGCCGTCCAGGATTGAAACAGGGCCGTGTAGTTGTACAGCCAAAACACACAGGGCAGGGGCAGCGCCCCGCAGGCCAACGGGTAGAGAAGCCACCAGCGGCGAAGCCGGGTCCCCAGGGGACAGGCGCTGAAAAAGCAGAACAGGGGCAGGACCAGGAAGGGGTAGAAAATTCCCGTCAGCACCGGGAAGTCCCGGGCGTCCACCAGCCGCAGACCCGGGGGGAGCAGCAGCTCCACCGCCGCCGCCAGAAGAAGGTACGGGGCCAGGGTTTTCCAGGGCGGGTCCGCCCCCTCCAGGCCGGAGGATTTCCGAATGGCCCGCACGTCGGACTGCCACGCCAGAAACCGGACGGACCATTTCAGCACGTACAAAAGGAGCAGCAGTCCCAGCAGGCACAGCCAGCTCTCCCGGATGGGAAACCACCGGCACCGCCACCCCGCCAGGGAGAACACCGCCGCCGTCCCCAGGAAATGGGCTCCGGACCAGAGGAGGGTCCGCCGCTCCAGGAGGAAGGGAACCTCCATGGTGCTCAGCGCCGCCCCCAAAAGGCCGGACCAGAAAAACTGGGCCAGAGCCGCCGTCACCGGGCTTCCATAGGCCTCCGCCATGGTTTCGGACACTACCAGCAGGGTCCCACCCGCCGGTTTGGGGATGGTGAAGGCGTTTCCCAGCACAAACACCAGGTACACCAGGGCGATTCCCCAGGGGAAACCCAACCTGGCCAGCCGGAGAAGTTCCCGCCGGACTTCGGATTTACTCATATCCCCAGCACCTCCTTGATTTTTTTCACGTACCGCCGGGAGACGTAGGTGACCACGTCCCCCTCCAAGGTCACCCGGATGGTGCCGGACAGGCTCAGGTCCAGGGCCGTCACCCGCTTCCAGTTGACGATTTCCGAGTGGGACACCCGGACGAAAGTCCCCCGGTCCAGCCGCTCCTCCAATTCATAGAGCCGGAGGCGGACGGTGTAAACCGCCCCGCCCAGGGCCTGGGCCCGGACCTCCTTGTCCTCGCCGTAAAAGCGCAGGACCTCCGCCGCTTCCAGGGGCACGGCGGCCCCCTCCCGGAAGCCCGTCAGCCGTTGGGGCTCCTCCAGCCGCCGCAGTAGGGCTTGGAGCTCCTCCGTCTCCCCTGGGGAGAGCACCTTTACCAGCAGCTCCTCCAGGGCCGGGTCCAGGGTCACGTCAATTTTCAAAGCGTCCGCCTCCCTTCCGCGTTCAGTATACCCGAAGAAGAAGCCGCCGTCCAGAGGCGGCGGACCGTCGGCAGCAGAGGGAGGACAGACGGCGGGAAACGGGGCGTTTCCCCTGGCGGGCCGTGCCATAAAGCGGAGCGGAAACAGGCGAAGAGGCGTTTTCCTGTTCCAAACGGTGGGAGAGAAACCTCTCCCGAAAAAGGTCCGGAAGTCCGCCAAGGAGGTTTTTGACAAATCTTACAATTTTGCAAGCGATATTTTTCCCTTCTTCCCCTTGCATCCTGCCTGGGAATATGCTATACTACAACCATTCTTGTGGTTAGGAGGAGCTAACCTTGCAGAAACGTACCCACACCCTGCTGGCCCGCACGCTGCTGCGCAGCGAGGCGGGGTTCTCCGCCAGACGTTTTGAGCTGGCGTTCCTCTTCGGCTCGTTTCAGCCGGACGTGAATCCCCTGAGTTATCTGAAGGGGTCCTTGCATTACAACAAGCTCAAGGGCCATAACTACGCCAACTCCCGCGCCTATATCAACGCAAAAATCCAAAAGCTCCAGCGCCGCAGGCGGTGGACCATGTGGCAGTACTATACCCTGGGGAAGCTGACCCACTATTTGGCCGACGCCTATACATACCCCCACAACGAGAACTACCCCAACACCATGTTGGACCACCACTGCTATGAGACGGACTTCCGCCGGTTCATGCGGGGGTATCTGGCCCACCAGCACCTTCGCCGCCAGCAGGCCCGCCGGGATCTGATCGCGGCTCTGGAGGAGCTCCATGAGCAGTACATGGCCACCCGTGCCAGTATGGTCCGGGACGCCAACTATATTCTTAAAGCTACGGGGCTGTTGATGGCCGGGTGCCTGCCCACCGCATAACCTTCCTGGACACCGGCGGGGAAACTTTAGTGTCCCGTCCTTTCGAGATTGCCCGGTGGCTGTGCGAAAACCACAATTGACCGTCTGAAAGACGCTTGCATTTGTAAGAACTCACAGTTTTCATTTCCCAAGCGTTGTGTTATGCTTTAAACATCTAAAGAGCCAAAGGGGACCGCGTTATGACCGCCATTGCCCGCACTGCTGAATACGGCTATTTCTACTTTAGCTTTACCGGTTTTGGTAAGGCTTTTCGTGGTTTGGCTGAGAACGAGCGTGTGTGAGCTTCCGGTCCTTTTCAGGCCGATAGCAGGAGGCAACCCGCAGCCAAACCGGCTGCGGGTTTTTTGCGTGTCTGCCGGCAAACATTTACGAGGAGGAATCTACCATGATCGTTATTTTGAAGCACGACCCTAACCGGGACCAACTGGAAAGCCTTATCACCTGGCTCCAGGAGAAGGGCGTCACCATCCACACCAGCATCGGCGAGGCCAACACCATCTTAGGACTGGTGGGGGACACCTCCAAGCTGGACATCGACCTCATTGCGGCGCTGGACATCGTCCAGGATGTGAAACGGGTTCAGGAGCCCTATAAAAACGCCAACCGGAAGTTCCATCCGGAGGACACCGTCATCCCCGTGGGAAACACCCAGATCGGCGGGGGCACGTTGACCATTATGGCAGGGCCCTGCTCCGTGGAGAGCGAGGAGCAGGTGGTGGCCATTGCCAAGGCGGTGAAGGCCAGCGGGGCCACCATGCTCCGGGGCGGGGCCTTCAAGCCCCGGACCTCTCCCTATGCCTTCCAGGGCCTGGGGGCCACGGGTCTGGAGTACTTAAAGGTGGCCCGGCAGGAGACGGGGCTTCCCATTGTGACGGAGCTGATGGACGTGACCCAGCTGCCCCTCTTTAAAGACGTGGACGTCATTCAGATCGGGGCCCGGAATATGCAGAACTTCGACCTTTTGAAGGCTGTGGGCCATCAGGACAAACCCGTCATGATCAAGCGGGGGATGTCCGCCACCTTCGAGGAGTGGCTTATGAGCGCGGAGTACGTCATGGCCAGCGGAAACGACCATGTGATTCTCTGCGAGCGGGGCATTCGCACCTTTGAGAGCTACACCCGGAACACTCTGGACCTCTCCGCCATCCCGGTGATGCGGGCGCTGACCCATTTGCCCATCATCGTCGACCCCAGCCACGCCACGGGCAAATACTGGCTGGTGGAGCCTATGGCCCGGGCCGCCGTGGCGGCGGGGACCGACGGCCTTCAGATTGAGGTCCACAACGATCCGGCCCACGCTCTTTGCGACGGGCCCCAGTCCCTGAAGCCGGAGGTATTTGATCCCTTGGCGAAGAAGCTGTTGAAGCTCCACGCTTTTATGAAGGACATGGACAACGAGTGAGGAGGGCGGGCTATGAATGTCGGCATTGTGGGTCTGGGCCTGATTGGCGGGTCCATGGCGAAAAGCGTCAAGGCCCGGACGGCTCACACCGTCTACGGCGCGGACCTGGACCAGGAGACCATGACTCTGGCCCGGATGAGCGGGGCCATTGACGCCCCCTTGACGGAGGAGACCCTTCCCCGGTGCGATCTGATTTTAATCGCCATCTGCCCCGGCGCGGCGGTGCGGTGGGTGAAGGACCACGCAAAGAGCATCGCGGCGTCCGCCATTGTGGTGGACCTTTGCGGCGTGAAGCGGGTGGTGGTGGAGGCCCTGGCCCCGGTGGCGGAGGAATACGGCTTTGCCTACATCGGCGGGCACCCCATGGCGGGAAAGGAGCGGGGAGGATTCACCGCCTCCAGTGAGGACCTGTATGAGGGGGCCTCCATGATTCTCACGCCGGATGAGCGAACGGATATGCGGCTTTTGGAGACGCTGAAAGCCTTTTTCCTGGACGTGGGCTTTGCGGGGCTGACCTTCTCCGACCCGGAGGAGCATGACCGCATCATTGCCTTCACCTCCCAGCTGGCCCACATCACCTCCAGCGCCTATGTGAAGTCGCCGGAGGCCCAGCGCCGCCGGGGCTTTTCCGCCGGGAGCTTTCAGGACATGACCCGGGTGGCCCGGTTGGACGAGGATATGTGGACGGAACTGTTTTTGGACGACGCGGACTATCTGGTGAAGGAGCTGGATATCTTGATTGAGAACCTCACCGCCTATTCCCAGGCGCTGAAATCCGGCGACGCGGAGCGGGTCCGGGCCCTTTTGAAAGAGGGCCGGGAGCGGAAGGCCACGGCGGGAGGGAACTGATGAAAACCATTCATGTGAACACCGGACGGCCCTATGACATTTTGATTGGCGGCGGGCTGCTGGAACAGGCGGGGACCCGGTGCCGCGCCGCTTTGCCCAAGGCGAAAAAAATGGCCGTGGTCACGGACAGCGCCGTCTCCCCGCTCTACTTGGAGCGTGTGGAAGCGGGATTGAAACAGGCGGGCTTTCAGACCCTTGCCTGCGTCGTGCCCGCCGGGGAGGCCTCCAAAAACCCAAAGAGCCTGTCGGACCTGTGGGAGGCGTTTATGGCGTTTGGCCTTACCCGGACGGACGCGGTGGCCGCCCTGGGCGGCGGCATGGTGGGAGACTTGGCGGGCTTTGCCGCCGCCACGATTCTCCGGGGCGTGAACTATGTGCAGATCCCCACCACCCTCCTGGCTCAGGTGGACTCCTCCGTGGGGGGCAAGACCGCCATCGATCTAAAAGCCGGGAAAAATCTGGCCGGGGTTTTCTGGCAGCCCAGCTTGGTGCTGATGGACCCGGAGGTCCTGAATACCCTCTCGGACCGGGACTTCTCCAGCGGTATGGCGGAGGTCATTAAGTACGGCTGCATTGCGGACCGGGCCTTTTTCGACTTCCTCACCGCTCACGCCAGCCGGGTGGCCATTATGGAAACGGTTGAGTCCGTACTGTATACTTGCTGCAATATTAAACGGAACGTTGTGGAAGAGGACGAGCGGGACACAGGCCGCCGCATGATTTTGAACTTTGGGCACACCATCGGCCACGCCTTCGAGCGGCTGGGGAACTACGAGACCTGGACCCATGGAGAGGCCGTGGCGGCCGGAATGTGGGACGCGGCTCAGATTGGCTTCGGCCTGGGAGTCAGCGGCGGGGACGACGGCGGGATGCAGGAGCTAAAGGAACTGCTGGAGGCCTTTCACCTGCCCACCCACATTGCCCGCCTGGGCGGCGGGCTGGACAGCCGGGCGTGGAACGCTGTAGTGGAGGCCGTGGGCCTGGACAAAAAAAGCGCCGGGGATGAGCTGACGATGATTTTCCTCAAGCGCATAGGGGAGGCCGTGGCGGTGACGGGGAAAAAGGACGCGGTGCTGGAAAATCTGGCCGCCATCTACGGACGGTCGTAAGGAGGAAGGCATGGACGTTAAAATCACCCCCCGCCGCCTCTCCGGCGTCATCACGCCGCCTCCCAGCAAGTCCCTAAGCCACCGCTGGATTCTCGCCGCCGCCCTGGCGGCGGGGACCAGCGTGGTCAAAAACGTGGCCTTCTCCGAGGATATTGAGGCCACCCTCCGCTGCATGGAGGCCCTGGGGGCCTCCTGGGAGACCACGGAGAGGGGCCTTCGCATTGCCGGGATCGGCGGGGAGCGCCGCCCCTTCGGGGACCTGCCCCAATTCGACTGCGGGGAATCCGGGTCCACCCTGCGCTTTCTGATTCCCATTGCCCTGGCGGTGGACCAAGGGGGCGTGTTCACCGGCCGGGGGCGGCTGATGGAGCGGCCCCAGCAGCCCTATTTCGACCTCTTTGACCGGCGGGGAATTTCCTACGCCCTGGAGGACGGCGTCCTCACCGTCCGGGGGAGCCTGTCCCCCGGGGAGTACCGTCTCCGGGGGGACGTGTCCAGCCAGTTTTTCACCGGCCTCCTCATGGCCCTGCCCCTGCTGGAGGGGCCCAGCGTGGTCATCAGCACCACAAAGCTGGAATCCGCCTCCTATACCTCCATGACCATGGGCGTGTTGGCCCGGTGCGGCATCCACGTCCGCTGGTCCCCGGCCCTCAACGGCTTTGGCATCGAACCGGGCATTTACAGCCCCTTCGAGGAGACTGTGGAGGCGGACTGGTCCCAGGCGGCCTTCTGGTACGCGGCCATCTCCCTGGGGAGTAATCTCCGGCTCCGGGGCCTCAAGGGCCAGTCCTCCCAGGGGGACGCGGCGGTGGTGAGCCACGCCAAAAAGCTGGCCCTTGCGGGAGAGGTGAAAATCAACCTCTCCGACTGCCCGGACCTTCTGCCCCCTCTGGCCGTCATGGCCGCCGTCCGCCGGGGGACCACCCATTTTACCCACGCCGCCCGCCTCCGGCTCAAGGAGAGCGACCGGCTGGCCACGGTGGCCCGGATGCTCAAGGCTCTGGGGGGCGCGGTCAGCGAGGAGGAGGACGGATTGACGGTCTACGGCGTCTCCACCCTCCCCGGCGGCGTGGTGGACGGGGCCAATGACCACCGGATTGTCATGGCCGCCGCCATCGCCGCCACCCGGTGCCAGGGACCCGCCGTCATCCGGGGGGCGGAGGCGGTGAAGAAGTCCTACCCCAATTTCTGGCGGGATTACGAGAACCTGGGAGGTGCGGTTCATGTCCTCTGAGTTTGGAAAGATTTTGCGCCTCAGCGTCTTTGGCCAGTCCCACGGAAAGGCCATCGGCGTGGTGGTGGACGGGTTGCCCGCGGGGGAGGAAATCGACCTGGAGGCCCTCCAGCGGTTTTTGGACCGCCGGAGGCCGGGAAAGAACGGCCTCTCCACCCCCCGGAAGGAGACGGATATCCCGGAATTCCTCTCCGGCCTGGAGGGCGGGAAAACCTGCGGTGCGCCGCTGTGCGCCGTGATTCAAAACGCGGACCAGCACTCGAAGGACTACGGCGAGCTTTCCGGCAAGCCTCGCCCCGGCCACGCGGACTACACCGCCTGGGCCAAATGGGGCGGCCACGCCGATATGCGGGGCGGCGGTCACTTTTCCGGACGGCTGACGGCGCCTCTCTGCGTGGCCGGGGGAATTGCCAAGCAGATTTTGGCCCGCCGGGGAGTCTTCGTGGGGGCCCATCTGGCCTCCGTGGCGGGGATTTTGGACCGGCCTTTCCCCCTGTATCCCACGGCGGAGCTGTTTGAAGACCTTGCCGCCAAGCCCTTCCCCGTTCTGGATGCCGGGGCCGGGGAGCGGATGCAAGAGGCGATTCTCGCCGCCAAGCAGACGCTGGACAGCGTGGGGGGCGTTGTTGAGTGCGCCGCCACCGGCCTCCCCGCCGGACTGGGGGACCCCATGTTTGAGGGGATAGAGAGCCGTCTGGCCGGGGCCCTCTTCGGCATCCCGGCGGTGAAAGGGGTGGAATTTGGCGCGGGCTTTGCCGCCGCCGCCTGGCGGGGGTCCAAAAACAACGACGAATTCTTTGTGGAGGACGGCGCGGTCCGGGTCCGGACGAACCACGCCGGAGGCATCCTGGGGGGTATCACCACGGGGATGCCCCTGACGCTCCGGGTGGCGGTGAAACCCACGCCGTCCATTGGACAGGCGCAAAGAACCGTCTGCCTCTCCCGAATGGAAGAGACAGAGCTGACCGTTCACGGGCGGCACGACCCCTGCGTGGCCCACCGGGCCGTCCCGGTGGTGGAGGCGGTGACCGCCACCGTGCTTTTAGATCTACTTTTGGAGGGAAACCATGGAACTTTCTGACATTCGAGCCAAGATTGACGCCGTCGACGAGCAACTGCTAAAGCTCTTTTTGGAGCGCATGGACCTGGCCGGTGAGGTGGGGGCCTATAAGAACGAACATCACCTGCCCATTTTGAACAAGGAGCGGGAACGGGCGGTCTTGGCCAAGGTGACGGAGGCCGCCGGCAGCCGGGAGCGCTATGCCTACCACCTCTTCTCCACCCTCTTCGAGCTGGCCCGGTCCCGGCAGGCGGAGCTCATCGACGCCCCCACCAAAGTGGGGGCCCAGGTCCGGGCTTGCCTTGAAAACCGGGACCGGCTCTTCCCCCAGACGGGACTGGTGGCCTGCCAGGGCGTGGAGGGGGCCAATTCCCAGGTGGCCTGCGACCGCCTGTTCCCCAGGGGCAACATCATGTATGTCAAGACCTTCGACGCGGTGGTGTCCGCCGTGGAGGCGGGCTTTTGCAAGTTTGGCGTGCTGCCCATTGAAAACAGCTCCAACGGCTCTGTCCGGGCGGTCTACGAGCTTTTGCAAGAGCACAGCCTCACCATTGTCCGTTCCACCCGCCTGTGTATCCGCCACGAGCTCTTGGCCCTTCCCGGGGTGAAGCCGGAGGAGATTACGGAGATCTACTCCCACCCCCAGGCCATCGGCCAGTGCAGCCGCTTCTTGGACGGTCTCAAGGGGATCAAGGTGATTCCCTGCGACAACACCGCCGCCGCCGCCAAGCAGGTATCCGAGTCCCAAAACCGCCACGCCGCGGCCATTTCCTCCCACCCCTGCGGGGCGCTGTACGGCCTGGAGTGCGTCAACGGCCAAATTCAAAACAGCGACAACAACTACACCCGCTTCATCTGCGTCGCCAAGGACCCGGTTATCTATGCCGGGGCGAACCGGGTGAGCCTGATTCTCGCCTTTGAAAACCGGCCTGGAGCGCTGTATGAGATCTTGTCCAAGCTGGCGGCGCTGGATATCAATATGACCAAGCTGGAGTCCTGTCCGGTGTCCGGAAGCGATTTCGAGTTTATCTTCTTCATCGAACTGGAGGCGGACCTGCGGGACGCCGGCATCCGGGCCTGTCTGGAGGAGATGGAGCGCAGCTGCGCCCGGTTCCACTTCCTGGGGAACTACGCGGAAGTGTAAACCATGGAGAAGATCTACGGCTTACTTGGCCGGACCCTGGGGCACAGCTGGTCCGTTCCCATTCACAAGGCCCTGGGCTGCGAGGGTTACCGTCTCATAGAGCTGGAGCCGGAGGAGTTGGAAGAGTTCCTCCGGCGGGAGGACATCGGCGGGCTGAATGTGACGATACCCTACAAACGGGATGTGATGAAATTTTGCGACGTCCTGGACCCGGCGGCGGAGGCGATTGGCAGTGTAAATACGCTGGTCCGCCGGGAGGGGAAGCTCTACGGCTATAACACGGATATTGACGGATTTCTCTATATGCTCCGGCGGGCGGGGATTTCCCTGAAGGGGAAAAAGGTGGTCATTTTAGGCAGCGGAGGGGCCTCCCTCACCGCTCAGGCCGCCGCACGGCAGGAGGGGGCCCGGGAGATCGCGGTGGTCTCCCGCTCCGGGCCGGACGGCTATGAACAGCTCCCGGACCGCCATGGAGACGCGGAGGTCCTTGTCAACACCACCCCTGTGGGGATGTGGCCCAAGCTGGAGGGCCGGCCGGTGGATTTGCGGCTCCTCCCCTCTGTGACGGCTGTGGCGGACGTGATCTACAACCCCGGGCGGACGAATCTACTTTTACAGGCGGAGGATTTGAACCGCAGGAATCCAAGCCCAGGGGGCGAACCGGCCCCGCGGAGCATCCGGTGTACCGGAGGCCTTCCCATGCTGGTTCACCAGGCCAAGCGGGCGGAGGAGCTGTTCTTTGACCGCCCCATTCCGGATGGGGAAACGGAGCGGATTACAGTCCGGCTCTGGCGGGAGCGGACCAATATGGTCCTGATCGGGATGCCCGGCAGCGGCAAAACCACCGTGGGCCAGGAGCTGGCAAAACTCTCCGGAAAACCTTTTGTGGATCTGGATGAGGAGATTGTCAAAAAGGCCGGGAAGTCCATCCCGGACATCTTCGCCCAGGAGGGGGAGGGGGCCTTCCGGGCCCTGGAGCATGAGGTTTTAAAAGAGGCCTGTTCCCGCAGCGGACAGATTATCGCCACCGGCGGCGGGGCCGTCCTCTGGTCCGAAAACCGGGCCGCCATGCGCCGGACCGGGTGGGTGTGCCAACTCCGGCGGAAGCCGGAGGACCTGCCTACCACGGGCCGCCCCCTGTCTCAGGCGGGGAAGCTGGAGGAGATGGAGCGCCTTCGGGGGCCGCTGTACGGCGCGGCTGCAGACAGGCAGATAGAAAACGACAATTGCCCGGAGGAAACCGCCGGGAGAATTTGGAGGAATTTTATGGGCAGTGAGAAAAAGCGGATCTTGGTGATCAACGGACCCAACATGAACCTTCTTGGCATCCGACAGCCGGAGATCTACGGCAACACGGACTACGTGGATTTGGAGAATCTCATCACCGCAGAGGCACAGCGCCTGGGGGTGGAGGTTTCCTTCTTCCAGTCCAACCACGAAGGGGACCTGGTGGACGCCATCCAGCAGGCTTACTTTGACAAGGTGGACGGCATCCTCATCAACCCCGGGGCCTATACTCACACCAGCATCGCGTTGCTGGACGCGGTGAAGTCCGTGGGTATCCCCACAGTAGAGGTGCACATCTCCGACCCGGAGAAGCGGGAGGCGTTCCGCCACGTGTCCTACATCCGGGAAGCCTGTGTGGGCAGCATCCGGGGCCATGGCGTCCAGGGCTATCTGGAGGGACTGAAGCTCCTGGCGGAGCAGTAAAAAAGAGGAGCTCAGCCGTTTTTCCGGCTGAGCTCTCAGAATGTCGAAAAACCGTAAAAACTTTCCCCGGCGGGAAGGAAGAGAGCTACGAGAGGAACCCAGGAAGGGTTCCTCTCGTTTTCAATCATAAGTTTTCAAAACGTTTTTAAACGTTTTGAAAACTTGCTCAGGCTGGCGAAAATCCTTTTTCGGCAGCCTGAGCTCAGCCGTTTTTCCGGCTGAGCTCTTTTGCAACGGTTTAACCCTTGCAGCCGCAGGGGGAGCAGGGGCCGCAGGAGCCACCGTCCGCGCAGGAGATGGTGGGGTCGCCGGTGTTCATGCTGACGTCATAACGCACGGGGATGGTGACGCAGACCCGCTGGGATACGGTGATGGTGCTGGAGGTCCCGCAGGGGTCGGTGACGCAGTTGACCACCGGCACGCCCTGGCAGGCCACCGTCACGGTGCCCAGGGAGGCGGTGGGGACCAAGGTTACCGGAGCGGTGATGTCAACGCATTGTGTAACGATCTTATTGCATACGCCGTCCTCTCCCGGACAGGGGAGAATGGCCGCGTGCTCATAGGCCTCATTGATACGCAAAGGAATCCCTCGTTTCCTGGAAATTGTACCCGGTCTTTCGGGTACCTGCTTCATTCTATGCGGCGGGGCTGTCCCCGGTCTCCTTTTTCAAATTTTAAAATCCTGCTTCCGTTCCGGGACGAGCCGTGCTATACTGTATAAGAAAATGACGGAAAGAAAGAGAAAGGCGGCGCGCGTATGGACGGGCACATGGACGAGAAGCAGGAACAAAAATTCCACCAGATGACGGAAACCCCCGTCAGCCATCTGATTTGCCAGCTGGCTTTGCCCTGCATCATCAGTATGCTGGTCACCTCTTTTTACAACATGGCCGACACGTTCTTCGTGGGTATGCTGAAAAGCAACAGCGCCACCGGCGCGGTGGGGGTGGTCTTCTCCCTGATGGCCATTATTCAGGCCGTGGGCTTTTTCTTCGGCCATGGCAGCGGGAACTTTATCTCCCGGGAGCTGGGAAAACAGCATTACGAGGAAGCCGGCAACATGGCCGCCACCGGCTTTTTCGCAGCCCTGGCGGCGGGGACGCTGATCTGTCTTGTGGGCCAGATCTTCCTGGAACCGCTGGCCATGCTTCTTGGCTCCACCGCCACCATCCTGCCCTATACCAAGGCCTATCTCCAGGTGATCCTCCTGGGGGCCCCCTGGATGACCAGTTCCCTGGTTTTAAATAACCAGCTGCGCTACCAGGGCTCCGCGTCTTACGCCATGGTGGGCATCGCCAGCGGCGCGGTGCTGAACATCGTCCTGGACCCGCTTTTGATCTTCACATTTCGTCTGGGTGTGGCCGGGGCGGCCTGGGCCACCATTGTCAGCCAGTTTGTCAGCTTTTGCCTTCTCCTGGCGGGGTGTGCCAAGGGGGGCAACCTCCACCTTCACATCTCCCGGGTCCAGTTCAAGCTGCCCTATTACGTTCAAATTGTCCGGGGAGGATTGCCCTCTCTGGCGCGGCAGGGCCTTGCCAGCGTGGCCACCATCTGCCTCAACCGGGCCGCAGGTCCCTATGGGGACGCGGCCATCGCCGCCATGGGGGTGGTTCAGCGCATCATGATGTTTGGCGGCTCCGCCATGATTGGGTTCGGCCAGGGATTCCAGCCTGTCTGCGGCTTTAACTACGGCGCGAAGCTCTACCACCGGGTGAAGGAGGGCTTTTGGTTTTGCGTGAAGGCCTCCACGCTGTTCCTTCTGGCGATGAGCAGCTTGGGCTTCCTCTTCGCCCCGGAGCTGATCACTTTGTTTCGGGACGACCCGGAGGTCGTCCTCATCGGCGCCTCTGCCCTGCGTTTTCAGTGCGTGACGCTGTGTCTTTCCGGGTGGATTGTCATGAGTAACATGATGCTCCAGACCATCGGCAAAACCGCAGGAGCCACCTTCCTGGCCATGTCCCGGCAGGGGATCTTCTTCATCCCCCTGGTGTACCTTCTCTCCAGGGCCGTGGGACTTCTGGGTGTGGAGATGACCCAGGCGGTGTCGGACCTGCTGACGCTTCTTTGCGCGATACCCATCCAGCTCCGGGCCCTGCGGGAGCTGGACACCCTGGAGAGCCGGGGCTAGAAATTGGAAATGCGAAAGAAAAAAGGGCGGCGTCCAGATGGACGCCGCCCTTTTATAGGCGCGATCAATATCCAAAAATCATGTCCCGCCGGATCTCCGCCAGGGCGTGGGCCCCGCACATGGCCATGGCGTCGGACAGCTCCGCCTTCAGTTTGTCCACATAGACCTGCACACCCTCGGCTCCGCCGCCGTAGACCATGTTCACGAAGGGACGGCCGATGAGCACCGCGTCCGCCCCCAGGGCCAAGGCCTTGAACACGTCCAGACCGGAGCGGATGCCTCCGTCCACCAAAATCTTCATCTTCCCCCCCACGGCGTCCACAATGCCGGGGAGAACCTCGGCGGTGGAGGGGCACTGGTCCAGCACCCGGCCCCCGTGGTTAGAGACCACAATGCCGCTGGCCCCCGCCTCCAGGGCCTTCTCCGCCCCGCGGACGGTCATGATGCCCTTGAGGATGAAAGGGGTTCCCTCCATTTGTTTGACGACTTCCCGCAGTTCCTCCACCGTCTTGCTGCCCGCCGGGGGCTGGAGGTTTTGCAGGAACGGCAGGCCCGCCGCGTCGATGTCCATGGCGATGGCAAAGGGATTTGCCGCCTTCACCAAGGCCAGCTTTTCCCGGATGGTCTCGATATTCCAGGGCTTGACGGTGGGGACGCCCCGGCCGTTTTGCTTTTTCAGGGCCTCCGCGGCGGCCTCCATGACGGCGGGGTTGGTTCCGTCCCCGGTGAAGGCGGCAATGCCCGCCTGGGCGCAGGCGGCCACTAAGATGTCGTTATAGGCAAGGTCGTCGTACTTGTCCCCATAGTGGAGCTGCATGGCTCCCACAGGGGCGGCGAAGACGGGGAGGGCCAACTTCTGCCCGAAGAGGGTGAGAGAGGTGTCCGCAGGCTTATTTTCGCAGATGGTATCCATGTTGACGCAGAGCTCCTGCCACTTTTGGTAATTGCGGATAAAGCCGGTGCCGATGCCCTTGGCCCCGGGACCGGGCATGGTGTTTTTGCAACCCAGGCCGTTGCAGGTGGGGCAGGACTTGCAGTGAGGGCCCATGCAGGTGCGGGCGTTTTGCAAAACTTCCTGATAGGTCATAGTGAATTCCTCCAGATATGTAAAATTTCAGTGTGTACAGCGCTAGGCTGATTGTACAGGAAGCGGCGGGAAAAGGCAAGACGTGCGCCGCTTCTCAGAACTGGAAAAAAGCGTCTATCTCCGCGTAATAGTTCAGCGCATAGATCAGCTCCTCCTCCGACGCGTCCCGCTTTTGATCCAAGGCGCTAATGAGAACGTCGTCCAGCATCTCCGGCATCAGCTCGCTGTACATCCGGTGTTCGTCGCAAAAGGCGGGGAAAAGCTCCAGCTCCCTCTCGCCGTCATAGTCCGGCGGGTCCGCGATGATGCAGGGGGTGTCCATGCGGTATTCCGGCTCGGCGCCCCTTGTGTAAATGAACCAGTCCAGGGAACGAAAGAGGGCGTCCTTGTCCTGATGCAGATAGAGGTCCCTGCGAAGGCGGATCACATCCCCAATGGTGCATAGGGTATTCAACTCCATAACATCCTCCTTCCGCCGGAACGGTCCGGCCCTGTCGTTCATAGACTGTTGTGGGTGATTATATGACAAATCCAAACTGCGACCCCCTGGCCCTCACCACCATGGTGAACTCCCTGGCGGTGGCCATCGCGAGGCAGCTCAGCGACGAGGAGCTGGACCTGACGGCGGCTATCCTGGTCCAGCTGGGGGACACCCTGGCCACTATCAGTACCCAGCGGGCCCTCTGCTCCTCCTGAGTTACCCCTCCAGCAGGCGGCGGGCGATGTCCACGTTTCCACGCTCCAGCTCTTGGAGCTTCCGCACCGCCTCCGCTTGGGCCGCTTTATCCCCGGCCTGGGCGGCGGCCCGGTCAATCATGGCGTTCAGGCTTTCCAGGGTCAGGTCCGCCAGGTCCGTGAAGTTCTCCTGCCCGATATACCGGAGGAAGGAGGAGACCTTGGGGTCGTACACCACCCCCGCCAGAGGGATGCCCTGTCCGGCGGCGAAAATCAGGGCGTGGAGCCGCATGGAAACCACCGCCTCCATCCGGGACAAGGCCCCGATGATGGTCCCGGCGGTTCCGGCGTCGTCCAGGAAGTAATGGGGCGTATTTCCCAGGTGCTTTGCCGCCTCCCGGGCGGCGGCGGGGTCCTGGCCCTTTTCCACCGCCGTAAAGACAGGGGTGAGGCCGTACCGCTCCCAGGCGTACCGGGCGGCGGCCCCAAAGAGGGGGGCTTTCTCCTGGAAACCCGGCCAGGGCCGGAGGGCGAAGCAGAGGTACTTCCCACGGGGAGGGATGCCCGCCCGGAGGAGCACGCTGTCCGTCTTTTCCTCCGCCGCCGGAGCGAGGGTCAGAGCCGGGTCCGCCGTCAGTTTGATTTCCGGCCTGTCCGCCCCCATGGACTTCAGTTCCTCCAGGGAGTCCGGCTCCCGGAGGGTGATGACGTCCACGTTCCGGTTCAGCACCTTGGCTGCCAGCTTCCGGTGCTTGAACCGGGTGACGGGGCCGATGCCGCAGCCGTACATCTGGACTTTGCAGCCTGTCCACTTGGCGGCCCGGATATTCATGAGGTAGAACCAGAGAGAGCGGCGGGAGGTCACGTCCTGGATGAGGCTGCCGCCGCCGTTGATATAAAGCCTTGCCTGTTTCATGGCCCCCAGCCAGCCGGGAAGGTCCATCCGGCTGACGGCCCGGACCCGGTAGGAAAGGCGGGTGGCCTTGGGATTCTTGGAGATGACCGTCACGGGCATATCCGGGTCGACGGACCGCATCTCTCCCAGGATGGCCTCCAAAATGGCGTCGTCCCCGGCGTTGCCCCGGCCATAGGCCCCGCAGATTACCGCGCCGTCCCGCTCTTGCCGGGGCCGGGCGTGGCGGCGGAGGATTTCCCCGTAAATATGGAGCTGGGTGTCCACGGTCTTTTCAATGGAGAACTGGGCGGAGGCCTTTTCAAAGAGCTTCTCCCCCATCTCCCTCCGCAAAGCCCCGTCGGTTCCCAGGGCCGCCAGGCGCTTGCCCAGAGTCAGAAAGTCCCGGGGCTGGAAGAGGAAGCCGTTGACCCCGTCGTCAATGAGGTAGGGGATGCCCCCCACGGCGGTGGAGATGGTGGCCAGGTGGAACCGGGCCCCTTCCGTCAGGGCGTAGGAAAAGGTCTCGGACAGGCTGGTGAGGACGTTGATGTCCAGGGCGCTGTAGAAGCGGTCCATGCCGCCGCTGATCCACCCGGCGAAGGTGACCTGCCGCTCCACCCCCAGTTCCCGGGCCAAATCCCCCAGCTTCTCCCGCTCCTCGCCGTCTCCGGCGATTACTAAACGTAGCTTGTTGCAAACTTTATACGCTTCGGCGAAACCTCGGATGAGGGTGGTCATGTCTTTCACCGGGTTCAGTCGGGCGGCGATGCCCACCACCACGCAAGTCCCGTCCACGTCCGCCCCCAGGGAGCGGAGGTAGGGGAGCCGGTCCCCCTGGTCCGGGGCGGGGGTGAAGTCGATGCCGTTATAAATGGCGTAGAAGCGGTCCGCCGGGAAGCCCCGGGAGATCAGCAGGTCCACCATGGCGTCGGACACGCCCACGCGGTAGTCCAGCCGCCGCAGGGCCCAGGTGTTGATGACCCCGAAGGTGCACCGGGCCAGGGGACGGCCCATATAGTCAATTTTATAATCACTGTGGATGGTGGTGACCACCGGCAAGCCCGTGACACCCCGGAGGAGGGCCCCGATCATATTGGCCCGGGAGCCGTGGCAATGGATGAGCTGGAAGCCCTCTTGGCGGATATACTCCGCAAGCTGGCGGCGGATTTTGAAGATGTGGTTGCCCCCGCAGATCATGGTGGGAATGCCCAGGGACCGGGCCTCGCCGGCAAAGGGGCCGTCCCGGAAGCAGACCAGCTGGGCGGTGATGGTCTCGTTAAGGTGCTGGAGGAGGCTCAGCACGTGGGTCTTGGCCCCGCCGGAGTCCCCGCCGCTGATGAGATGAATGACTTTCATGATAAAAATCCCCTTGTGATTTTGTGAAACGTATTATATAATATTTTCCGGGCCTTGTCTACCAAAGGCTCCATCAATCTGAAAGAAGGCGGGCCCGGGGTCCGTTACGGAGGTCTGGCATGGAACAAAAGAAAGCGTTTCGCATTGGCAAGTTTAACATTATAGACATCATCGCCGTGGCCCTGATTCTGGCCGTGGCGCTTTATGCCGCCGTCCGGATTTTGAACCGGGGCGGCGCCATTGAGGTGCCCACCATGGAGATCACCTACGTGGTTCGGGTGCAGAATGTGGCGGCGGAGCTGTACGAGAATTCCAAGGAGAACCTGCCCTCCCCGCTGATGGCCTCCGGCGCCCGGCTGAACGGGCGCATTGAGTCTGTGGAGGCCACCCCCTGGCTGGAGCTGGGGCCCGACGGGCAGTGGCATGAGGACCCGGACCATGTGAACCTCTACTTCACCTGCACCGCCACGGTACCCAAGGAGGAGGTCATGACCACCAAGGTGGGAGAGCAGGAGGTCCGGATCGGGAAGACGGACTATATCATGAAGAGCGAAACCGTGGAGTTTCAAAACGGAACCGTCATCGACGTAACCTGGGGCTGACCTACTTTTTCTTGTAAGAAAAAGTAGGCAAAAAGAACTTTGGCTCGCTCTGGTTGTCTGGCGGTGAACCGGGCTGGAGCGACGGCGACGCGGAGTTGCGGAAAGGAAACGTCCCATGAAGAAAGTATTTGCGCTTTTGGTTCTGCTGGCTCTGCTGGCGGGGTGCTCCGCCGGGGCGGCCCCGGCCATGTACATTCAGCCCGCAGAGCTGAACGAGGAGGAGGAGGCCATTGCCAAGCTGCTGGGGGCGGACACGGACCAGCATCTTTTTGACGTGGTACTGGACGGCACGGCGAAGACCGTCAGCGTGAACACCTATGTGCTGGAGGAGGGCAAGTGGGAGCTGCTGACCGGCGGCGGGGGAATGGCGCTGAAGGACGGCGCGAAGGAAGGGCGGATGGCCTTTGGGTTTGAGGATCTCCGGGGAGAGTACCGGGAGGCGCTCCGGTTTGGAGAGGATTTCACCGCCGTGTCCTATGGCTCCCCGGAGGAGAAGGCGCTGGGGGAGGGCATGGGCCGGACCACCAGCTTCCTCTCCGAACGGACGGAGGTTGTCTATGAGAAGGAGATTCCCCTTGCCGTCCAGATTCACACGGCGAAAAACGAGGTGGTTTCCTATACCCCGGAGTATTTCTTCCAGCCGGAGGAGTATGAGAAATTCGGCTATGAGTATGTGTACGCTTTGACGGTGACCTTCAGCCGGAAGCCCCTTTCCTGAAAAACGATAAAACCCGGCGGGCCTCAAATGGCCTGCCGGGTTTTATGTGTTTTAATAATGCGGAGGTTCCGGAGAGACGGGCGGCTCGGGGGGCCGTCTCTCCGGTTTGTCTCCTGACAGGGGACCGCCCTGTGTCCATCCTCGGCGGCCCGTCTCTCTATGGTTCATTTCCCGACGGACACTTACAGCATACATTTTCCCCGGGCCATATATTTCCCCTCCGGCGTGGAGAAGAGCACGTTTCCGCTCTCCACCGCCAGCCTGCCCCGAAGCCACACCTGCCGGATGCCGCCGTCTGTTGCGAAGCCCTCGTAGGGGCTGTACCCGGCGGCGGACGCGCAGTCCTCCGCCCGGATGACGTGGCCGCCGCTGGGGTCATAGACCACGATGTCCGCGTCCGCCCCCGGCTGGAGGGTTCCCTTTCGGGGAAAGAGGCCGTAGAGCTTGGCCGGGTTTTCGCTGAGAACACGGCACATCTGGGCCACGCTGATCTTTCTCCGGGCCACGCCGCAAGACCACATCAACTCCCCCCGGGTCTCCACGCCGGGGAGACCGCCGGGAATTCGCGTAAAGTCCGTGAGCCCCAGGCCCTTTTGCTCCAGGGTGAAGGCGCAATGGTCCGTGGACACGGTCTGAATCTCCCCCCGGCGCAGGGCCTTCCAAAGAATCTCCTGCTCTTTCTTCTCCCGCAGAGGCGGGGCACAGACGTACCGGGCGGCGTCGGAGAAGTTTTCCTGGTAATATAGACTCTCATCCAGGGTCAGGTACTGGGGACAGGTTTCCACATAGACGGTCTGCCCCCGCTTCCGGGCCCGGGCAACCTCCGCCAGGGCCTCGCCGTTGGTGAGGTGGACGATGATCACCGGGGCCTGGGCCGTCTGGGCGACGCGAAGGAGACGGGAGACGGCCTCCGCCTCCAGGTGAGGCGGGCGGGTCTGGGGATGGCTGGCGGGGGAGAGCTCCCCGGCCGCCTTTTTTTCCGCCACAAGGCCGTCGATAACCCCGGCGTTTTCGCAGTGGACGCCGCAGACGCCCCCCAGGGACTTCAATTCCTTCAAGGCCCAGTAGAGCTCCCGGTCCCCCAGGAGCATGGCGGGATAGGTCATGTACATTTTGAACGAGGAGATGCCCTGGGCGAACATTTCAGGCAGCTCCGCCCGTACACTCTCGTTCCAGTCGTCTATGGTCATGTGGAAGCCGTAGTCGCAAAAGGTCTTTCCCACGGCCTTCTCCCGCCAGCGGGCAAGGCCGGAGGCCAGGGATTCTCCCTTGTTGGGGCAGGCAAAGTCGATGACGGTGGTGGCGCCTCCCCGGAGAGCCGCCCGGCTGCCGGAGGAGAAACCGTCGGCGGTGACGGTGCCGGCCACCTCCAGGTCGAAGTGGGTGTGAGCGTCGATGAAGCCGGGGAAGAGGACGCAGCCGGTGACGTCAATGGTCCGGTCGGTCTCGACTTTGAGCCCCCGGCCCAGGGAAACCACCTTCTCCCCATCCACCAGCAAATCCGCCCGGCGGACGCCTTTGCCAGAGACCACGTTGCCGCCTTTGAACAATGTGCGCATAATGCCGTTTCTCCCTTCCATAGTAGTCGGTAGTAGTCGGTGAGGACAGTATACCACAGCTTGGGACGGCGTGGCAAAAAAATTTTCCTCCGGGGAGAACTTTGCGCTTTCTATTTGGGAAATCTGTGCTATAATGGCATCAGGAAGAGCGGACGGCTGTCCGCCTTGAAAGAAGAGGAGGTAACAGAATGCAGACTAAGAAATTCCTGTCCCTGCTGCTGGCTCTTGCGATGATGGTTTCCCTGAGTGTCGCCGCCAGCGCTGCGGAGGAAGACGCCGGACTGGAAGGCTCCATCGTCATTCTCCACACCAACGACGTCCACGGAGGCATTGCCGGGTATGCCAAGGTGGCTGCGCTGAAAGCCGCCTATGAGGCCAAGGGCGCCTACACCCTGCTGCTGGACGCGGGCGACTACATCCAGGGCGATCCCACCGTCAGCGTCAGCCAGGGCAAAACCGCCGTCGAGCTGATGAATCTGGCGGGCTATGACGCCGCCACCATCGGAAACCACGAATTTGACTATGGCTATGAAAACTTCAAGGAAATCACCAAGGACGCCAAATTCCCCGTGGTGGCCGCCAACGTCCTGGTGAACGGGAAAACCGAAAACGCCCACACCGTCTTTACCGCTGAGAGCGGCGAGAAAATCGGCGTCTTCGGTCTGAGCACCCCCGAAACCGCCACCAAAGCTCACCCCGCCAAAATTCAGGGCGTGACCTTCCCCGCCGGCAAGGAGATGTTCGCCATTGCCGAGGCCGAGATCAAGGCCCTGGAGGCCGAGGGCTGCGACTACATCGTGTGCCTGGGACACCTGGGCATTGACGACGAGTCCAAGGGCAACCGCTCTGTAGATCTGATGGAAGCCGTAGAGGGCATTGACGTCTTCATCGACGGACACTCCCACTCCACCCTGGAGGAGGTTCAGGCCGTTGCCGGAGACAAGCCCATCACCTCCACCGGCACCAAGCTGGCCAACGTGGGCGTGGTGACCATTGACCCCGAGGGTGAAATCACCCTGGAGAACGTCTCCACCGAGGAACTGGAGGAGGACGCGGACATTGCCGCCCGGGCCGCCGCCATCCAAAAACAGATTGACGATGACTACGGCGCCGCCTTCGCCAAGACCGAGGTCCTGCTGAACGGAGAAAAGGACCCCGGCAACCGCACGGAAGAGACCAACCTGGGCGACCTGATCACCGACGCCCTGGTCTGGGGCGCCAAGAAAAACGGTGAGGAAGTGGACGCGGCCGTCACCAACGGCGGCGGCATCCGGGCCCCCATTGCCGCCGGAGACATCACGAAAAAAGACGTGAACACGGTCCTGCCCTTTGGCAACACCCTGAGCATCGTCAAGGTCACCGGCGCGGAGCTGCTGGAGGCCCTGGAAGCCTCCACCCACTGTACTCCCACCGCCATCGGCGGCTTCCCCCAGGTCAGCGGCATTGAGTTTGTCGTGGAGACCGGCAACGAGTTCAAGGCCGGGGACCTGTATCCCGGCTCTACCTACCACAAGCCCGCCTCCATCGAGCGGGTAACCATCGTTTCCGTGGGCGGCAAAGACTTTGACGAAAAAGCCACCTACGCCATTGCCACCAACGACTTCATGGCCGCCGGAGGAGACACCTACTATGCCTTTGCCTCCGCCTCCGTGAACTACGATCTGGGCCTGCCCATGGACGAGGTTCTGATGGACTACATCAAAGAAGAGCTCAAGGGCGTGGTCACCGAGGAAGCCTACGGCGAGCCCGCGGGCCGCATCAGCATCGGTACCGCCGCTCCCGAGACCCCAGCCCCCGCCGAGGAGCCTGTTGCCGAGCCTGCTCCTGTGGAGGAGCCCGTTGCTGAGCCGGTTCCCGAGCCTACGCCGGAGCCCGCTCCGGAGCCTGTCCCCGAGCCCGTTCCCGCCCCCACCGTGGCCGAGGGCGGCTATGTGGTTAAGTCCGGAGACTGCCTGTGGAGCATTGCCCAGGAGGCCTACGGCACCGGTCGCCAGTGGCAGGTGATCTACAACGCCAACAAGGATTCCATCAAGGACCCCAACGACCTGCGGGTCGGTCAGGTCCTGGTGATCCCTGCCGCGTAACAAACACCCCGCTTTTCATAAGTAGAGTAGAGAAGAGACCGGAGCGTGGCTCCGGTCTTTTCTTCGGTCTGTCGAAAAAATGCCGTCTAAAACGGGACGGAAAGGAAAAGAGCTACGAGAGAAACCCATCAGGGGTTTCTCTCGTTTTCAATCAGAAGTTTTCAGACCTTTTAAAAGGTCTGAAAAACTTGCTCAGGCTGGCGAAAATTCTTTTTCGACAGCCTGAGAGACCGGAGCGTGGCTCCGGTCTCTTCTTCAGCTTGTCGAAAAAGCGCCGCCGGAAAAGGGGGAAACGAACTGCAAGGGAAGTCCCGGTGGGCTTTTCCCGATTCAGGCTGTAAAGAAGGCCTGCTTGCCGAATGGGGACCGCCGGTTTTTTCATTTTCTCCGGGACGCCGCTTTTC
Organism: uncultured Oscillibacter sp.; assembly: GCA_910585245.1. Taxonomy (GTDB): domain Bacteria; phylum Bacillota; class Clostridia; order Oscillospirales; family Oscillospiraceae; genus Oscillibacter. The sequence continues at coordinate 7,620 of CAJUCO010000030.1, read as the reverse complement.
TTTTCCGCCCCGCCGTGCTATACTGAACACAACATCATGCCCGTGGGGCGGGAGGAAATTGTGAAGGAACAAAAACAACGTATCGTGGTCAAAGTGGGAACCTCCACCCTGACCCACAGCTCCGGAAGTTTGAACCTTCGAAGCATGGAGCGCCTGGTCCGGGTGCTGGCGGACCTCAGCGGCGGAGGACACGAGGTGATTTTGGTGACCTCCGGAGCCATCGCCGTGGGCACGGCCCGGATGGGCCTGGACGAGCGGCCCCGGGCTCTTGGGATGAAGCAGGCCGCCGCCGCCGTGGGCCAGTGCCGGATGATGCACATTTACGACAAGCTCTTTTCCGAATATAACTGCACCGTGGCCCAGATTCTCCTCACCGGGGAGGACGTGGAGGACCCAATGCGGGCGGAGCACCTGAAAAACACCTTCGGAAACCTCCTGGAGCTGGGCATTATCCCGGTGGTGAACGAAAATGACTCCGTCTCCTCCGCCGAGATCGAGACGGGCCACCACAAGGTGCTGGGGGACAACGACACCCTCTCCGCCATTGTGGCGGAGCTCTGCGGGGCGGAATTACTGGTGCTCCTCAGCGACATTGACGGGCTCTATGACCAGGACCCCAAGCGGAACCCGGAGGCGAAACTGCTTCACCGCGTCATGGAGCTGACGCCGGAGATTCTGGAAATGGCCGGGGGCGCGGGCACCTGGCGGGGCACCGGCGGCATGGCGACAAAGCTCTCTGCCGCGAGAATCGCCATGGAGGCCGGGTGCGATATGGTGATTACCAACGGCCAGAGGCCGGAGGAGCTGTACGGCATTGTGGAGGGAGCAGACGTGGGGACGCGGTTCATCGCCGCAAGAAAGGCAGGTCTATCATGACGGCGCTTCAAAAACAGGCCCAGGCGGCCAAGGCCGCATCCTACACCTTGGCCACCGCCGGGACGGCGAGGAAGAACGCCGCCTTGGAGGCCATCGCGGAAATTTTGACGGCGCGTTCAGCGGAGTGGCTGGAGGCCAATGCGGAAGATGTGGCCGCCGCGAAGGAGGCGGGGATGCGCTCGGCCATGTTGGACCGGCTGACTCTCACGGAGGAGCGGATTTCCGGCATCGTGGAGGCGGTCCGGCAGGTCGCCGCCCTGCCGGACCCTATTGGAAACGTGGATAAAATGGAGACCCGGCCCAACGGGCTCATCATCGGGCGGCGGCGGGTGCCCCTGGGAGTCGTGGCCATCATTTTCGAGGCCCGGCCCAACGTCACCGTGGACGCCGCCGCCTTGTGTCTCAAGTCCGGTAACGTCTGCATCCTCCGGGGCGGGAAGGAGGCCATCCGCTCCAACCGGAAGGCGGCGGAGCTGATGCGGAAGGCCCTGGCCTTCGCGGGACTGCCGGAGGACTGCGTGTCCCTGGTTCAAGACACCAGCCACGAGACGGCCAACGAGCTGATGCACCTGGACGGATACGTGGACGTGCTGATCCCCCGGGGCGGCGCGGGGCTCATCCGGGCCGTGGCGAGGGAGGCCAGCGTCCCCGTAATCCGCACGGGGGAAGGGGTGTGCCACATCTATGTGGACAGCGAGGCGGACCTGGACATGGGGGCGGAGATTCTCTACAACGCCAAGTGCTCCCGCCCCTCGGTGTGCAACGCCGTGGAGTGCCTGCTGGTTCAGGAAGACATTGCGGAGGCGTTTTTGAAAAAGGCCGTGCCCCTGCTGGACAAAAACAAGGTGGAACTCCGGTGTGACGAAAGGGCCCTGGGGATTTTGGGAGACCGGGCCGTCCCGGCGGCGGACAGCGACTGGGACGCGGAGTATGACGATTACATCCTGGCCGTGAGGACGGTGAAAGACATGGAGGAGGCCGTCCAATTCATCAATGCCCACGGCACGGGGCACTCGGAGGCGATTATCACCACCAACTATTTCAAGGCCCAGCATTTCCTGGATGCGGTGGACGCGGCGGCGGTGTACGTCAACGCCTCCACCCGGTTTACCGACGGCGGGGAGTTCGGCCTGGGGGCGGAAATCGGCATCTCCACCCAGAAGATGCACGCCCGGGGGCCCATGGGACTGGAGGAGCTGACCAGCTGCAAGTATGTGATTTACGGCGAGGGACAGGTGCGGTAAAGGAGAGGAAGGCTATGCGATTCGGATTCATCGGCGTGGGGAATATGGGCGGGGCCCTGGCCCGGGCGGCCCGGAGGCGGCTGGAGGGAGGGCAGCTGCTCCTGGCAAACCGGACGGAGGCCAAGGCGGAGGCCCTGGCGAAGGAGCTGGGGGCGTCGCTGTCCAATAACCGGACCATTGCGGGAAGCGCGGACTATATCTTCCTGGGGATCAAACCCCAGATGATGGGTGATTTGCTGGCGGAGATCGCCCCGGTTCTGGCGGCGCGGCAGGACCGCTTCATCCTGGTCTCCATGGCGGCGGGGCTGACCATCAGCGGCATTCAGGACATGGCGGGAGGGGATTACCCCGTCCTCCGCATCATGCCCAACACCCCCTGCTCCATCGGGGAGGGGATGGTACTCTATACCCCCGGCCCCGGTATGACGGAGGAGGAGGAGCGGGTCTTTCTGGAGTCCATGGCCGGAGCGGGGCGGTTTTCCCCTATTCCGGAAAAGCAGATGGACGCGGGGTCCGCCGTGGCGGGCTGCGGTCCGGCCTTTGTGGACCTTTTTGTGGAGGCTCTGGCGGACGGGGGCGTGGCCTGTGGGCTGCCCCGGGCCCAGGCTCTGGAGTTCGCCGCCCAGATGGTGCTGGGGTCCGCCCGGTTGATTCTGGAAAGCGGAAAGCACCCCGGGGAGCTGAAAGACGCGGTGTGCTCCCCCGGCGGGTCCACCATTCAGGGTGTGCGGAAGCTGGAGGAAGCGGGTTTCCGGGGGGCGGTGATGGACGCGGTAATGGCCGCCTGTGAGAAAGCTGGAAAGCTGAGGTAAAATGGCGCCCCCTCCTGTTTGGGAGGGGGGCTTGAAATTTTTTGGGAAGGCCGCGAAACCTGGGGGCGGGTTTTCTCGTCTTTATGGACAAACTGACAGGAGAGGAGGCGGAGCGCTTGGAGGACGGGCAGATCATCGAGTTGTACTGGAACCGGGACCAGAGGGCCATTGGGGAGACCGAGGGGAAATACGGAAGGCTCCTGCACAGCATCGCCTGGAACCTGCTCCACAGCCGGGAGGACGCGGAGGAGTGCGTCAACGACACCTATCTCCGGGCCTGGGAGGCCATTCCCCCCACCCGGCCGGGGTCCTTTCGGACCTGGCTGGGGCAGATCACGCGGAATTTGTCTCTGGACCGCTGGAAGGGCCGCCGTGCGGAAAAGCGGGGCGGCGGCGCGGAGGTGCTGCTGGGCGAGCTGGAGGAGTGCCTCCCGGCCCCTGGCGGGACGGAGCGGACGGTGGAGGACGGGGAGCTGGCGGAGCTTTTAAACGGCTTTCTTCGGGACCTCTCCCGGGAGGGGCGGACCATGTTTCTCCGGCGGTACTGGTACGGGGAGAGCGTGGCGGAGGTGGCCCGGGCCCTGGGCTGTGGGGAGGGGAAGGTGAAATCCTCCCTCTTTCGAAGCCGAAAGGCCCTGAGAACATTTTTGGAAAGGGAGGGGATCGCCATATGAGGGCGGAGCGGCTGTTCCGGGTTCTGGGCCTTGCGGACGCGGCATTGGTGGAGGAGGCTTTAGAGGTCCGGCGGAGACGGACGGCATGGAAACGCTGGGGGGCCCTGGCGGCCTGCCTCGGGTTGGTGGCCGGGTTGGGCTTTGGCTGGCTGGTGAGCGGCGGCTTCCGGGGGTACGGAATGTCCGGCGCGACGTCCGGCGGCAGCGGAGGAGACGGCGTGGCGCCGGGAAACGGATATGGCGGCGTGGAGGAGGGAACTGCCTTCTTGTCCTACGCAGGGCCGGTGCTGCCTCTGACAGCTGTGGAAGACCCGGCGGGGCTGACGGCGGAGCGGGAGGTATTTTGGGACTTTGCCTTGGGGGCCTATTCCGACGGGGAGCCCCGGCAGTGGGGGGCGGAGGTGACGGACCTCTACATTTTGCGCAATGAGACGGAGAAGGATGTCACGGTGACGGCCCTGTATCCCTTTGCCGGGAGCTTTTCGGAGCTGAGGGAACGCCTGCCTGCCGTGGCGGTGGATGGAGAGTCCCTAGAGCCTACTTTGTTTGCCGGACCTTACTCCGGGGGCTTCCAGTCCACCTTTGGGGCGGAGACGCCGGACACTATGAACCTGGAGACCTTGAACAGCTGGACGGAGTACAAGGCCCTGCTGGAGAGCGGGGCGTATCTGGAGCAGGCCCTGGGGGCCTATCCGGCGTTGGATGTGCCGGCGATCGTGTATGAGTTCTCGGATTTTGAAGCCCCCCACGAGGCTTGGCAGGCGGCGACCCAGGCGGTTTCCTTTGACATAAGTCCGGAGAGGACCACCGTGTTTACCTACGGCTTCAACGGTATGGAGTCGGACGGGAGCTTCCGGCGGTACAGCTATTTTGTCCCCAACGGAATGCGAAACGAAGCAAAGGTGAAACTGCTGATTGTGTTGGGAGAGGACCTTGAAAACTATACGCTCCAGGGCTACCAGGACGGCGGCTGTGAGGAGGGAGAGGAGATCGGCGGGGTGTCCTGCTCCGTCACCCGGAGGGAGACCACCTTGGAAGAGGCGCTGGAGCTGGTTTGCCGGGACTTCCTTGCGTGGCACGGGGAAGATTGGGTCTTCGAAGAGGGGCCCGTTACTTTCCCGATGTACCGGGGGGCGGTGGCGGAGTTGCTGGTCCAATATGGCCTCCTCTCCGGCGCGCCTGTGGACCGCTATAGCGACGGGCGGCTGGACGATATACTTGGCGAAACCCTGAGCCATGACCGGGTTCTATACTTCCGTTTCCCGGTGACGGTGCCCGCCGGAGGAAGCGTGAAGGTGGAGTGTGCCTTCTGGAAAGCACCCAGCTATGACTTCGGCTGTTCCGGCTCGGAACAGGTGGGGCTCCAAGGATATGACTTGACAACCCGGTTGGGGTCCAGTCTGATCTTCACCCGGCAAAGGGCCACGCTGGTGAATGCGGAAGGCGTGGAGATCACCGGACAAAATTACGGCTTTGACCTGGAGGGCGGCATCTCCTCGGTGGAGCTGGATCTGGAACAGGAACACTACTATTTGGAGATTCGGCCAAGAGGGAGGTGAAAAAGCGGCCCCGGCATAAGCGGGGGCCGCTTTGTTGTGTCGCGCGGTTTTTTACGCGGGGCCTTTTAAGAGCGAGAAGCTGTACGTCAGCTCTTGGCGCCCGCCGGGGGCCAGGACCATCACGTGGGGCTTGTCCTGGAAGCGGCCGGATTCGCTCTCGTAGGCGGCGCAGCCGTGCCAGGGTTCCATGCACAAAAAAGGCGCGCCGGGTTTGGTCCAGAAGGCAAGCATGGGGAAGTCATGAAAGTCCAGGAGGACGCCATGGCCCGTGGCCTTGTGCCGCAAGGAGACGCTTTGAGAGCGAAGATTCTGGAAGATGAGGGTGTCCAGGCGCTGGAAGGCGGCGTAGTCCAGGGTTACCGTTCCGCCGGAGAGCATGGGCTCTTTCGCGCCGTCCCGAAGGAGGCCCTGGGGGGTGAGAAGGAGGGTGTCCGCGTCCTCGCAATCGTGAAAGGTGAGGGCGTAGTCCTCGAAACGCTCGCCGGGGAAGAGGGGACAGCGGATGGCGGTGTGGGCCCCGATGCAAAAAGGCAGAGGCTGCTGTCCGGGGTTTTCTACAGTGAAGGTGGTGGAAAAGCCGTTTGTGAGAAGCTGGTGCCGGACCCGGAGGACAAAGGGGAAGGGGAACTGGGCCAGGGTCTCCGGGCTCTCCCGAAGCTCCAGGACGGCGTGGTCCTGGCTCTGGTCCACGGGGGTGAATTCGCTTTGCCGCGCAAAACCATGGCGGCCCATTTCAAAGGTCTCGCCGCCGATGTCCGTCTTGCCGTCTTTGAGACTGCCGACAATGGGGAAGAGTATGGGATTTTGCCCGGACCAGAAGGCGGGGTCGCCTTGCCAGAGATATTCGGTTCCGGAGCGGTCCCGGAGGGAGACCAGCTCGCCGCCGTGGGTCTGGACGGCGGCGGTGAGGGAGGTGTTGGAGAGGGTGTGAAGCATGGGAATACCTCCTGTCATTCGTATTCGACAAATCCTATTATATGGGGCTGTATTTTCTATGCTTTCATAGGTAAAACGTTCGCAAATTTGTTAATATTTCACCTGTTATTTTTAGCTTCTATTTTTCTTGGTATCAAAATAGTATCACATCAAGCAGCTATCATTTAGGTTTCTTTAGAAATCCTAGATTCAATAATTTTCAATTTTTCTAGCAGTTTTTCTCTATTCGCCTTTTTTAGTTCACATTCCCAAATACGTATTACTCGCCAACCACGTTGCTCAAACATCTGAGTTACTTCTGTATCGTGTTTTATATTTCGTGCCCGTTTATTTTCCCAATATTGAGCATTATCCGCAGGCTTGGTATTACGACAGTCATGTCCGTGCCAAAAGCAACCGTCAACAAAAATAGCAATTTTCTTTTTAATAAAAACAAAATCAGGGTGACCTTTTACTGGATAGTTCCTCTTCCAACCGATAATGTTGTATTCCCCAAACACCTGAATCAGTTTTAATTCGGTAGATTTATTATTGTTGGATCGAACTTTTCCCATTATTTCAGAACGTTTCTTTTTATCAAAAATATCAGCCATGCTTTTTCAACGTCTAACTAAACTTTTATATGTTCGGAAACTACACGATACCATGTACTATCAAAGTCCACAGCTTTTAAAATCATGTTTTTATTTACCTTTTCCGGCTTTTTAACAGAAATATGCAAGCGTTTATCCGGAATATCTTCAATAATTGTAAACTGGCTTCCGCTAGGTTGCCAAGTAAACTTATGTCTTTTTGTCGTTTTTTCGTACCCTTCTAGGTTCATTCGAGAATTCCATTTAAAAAAATACAATTCAGGGTCATATCTCACTGTATCAAATTCAAAAACCAAGTAATCGCTATAATCTTTGGACTTGACTAAAACTACTGTCCGAACAAATTTAAATACTTGCCGTACAGCAGAAACCCTTTCATTCCATATGTCAAGAACAAGTTTTCCTATTTCGTCCGGATTTTCACTTATTAATCGGTCTACACCATAACTATAGGTAGGCGAATTTCTACCAGAAATAAGTCGCACAGTTCTCTGTTTCTCAATATTCTTTGATGCAAATACCGTTTTTGCTCCCCAACAGCAATTATCTAATACAACATCATCAAGTCCAACGTTTGACGGTTTCCATTCGGCTCCAACACATAATGCAAAAATCTGTTCCCACTCATTCCCCTCTAGCGACATAGAGGATTTTGTTGCCAACATATATACGATTTCTCTGGCTAATGTATCAATGAATTTTGTTGGGAAACAGTTCAAATTGAACGGAGCCACAGCCTTATTGACAGTTCTTAATTTTGGCTCTCTCATTAGGTTAATACCTCCACAATCACATTTTAATGCAGAAGTATTATATCACGATCTATTGCATAATTCTAGTAGTGCTTAAAGAAAAATAAATAATGTCAGTTTTAAGAATCTGTATTCATAAGCGTTTGATCAGTGTGTGGAAATGAGAAATTTTGA
>CAJUCO010000029.1 GCA_910585245.1 uncultured Oscillibacter sp. | reverse complement strand
GCAGTTGAACAGCGCAAATATATTCCGCATATTCGGCCCCGGGGTGAGGAGAAGAGGGAGTTGGAGCGCAACCCGGACTTTTGCGCACACAGCTGGGTCGTTGAGGTGACTCACTCTTTTTTCAATCGCTTCCGCAAACTTCTGGTTCGCTATGAGAAGAAAGCTGTCAACTATATGGCTCTGCTTCAGTTTGCCTGCGCTGTTATTGTCTGGCGTAAACTCATTCGCATTCATCGCTAATTTCGGGATAGGCTCTAAATACCGGACCGGCGCAAAAGTTTTAGTTTTGCATTTGGCGTGTTTTTGAAAATCTCGCTCCAACCATGAAAAAGCGGAAACGCCTGCACCGCAAGGCTTTCTAAATACAATTGGTTTCGTTTTTAGATTAAAAGTTTGAAAAGCGAAACCAATTCAGAAACGGCATGACTGAAGCCACGCCGTCTCTTGAAAACACTGAATTTTCAGTTTTCGCGCTGCCTTAGGACCGCCAGACTTTTGAAAACGGCGGCTCTTTCAAGACCCTGAATTAATAGAAACGCTTCTTGTTCTTGCGAGCGGCCTCAGACTTTTTGCGCCGCTTCACGCTGGGACTCTCATAATGCTCCCGCTTCCGGACCTCGGCCAGAACACCAGCCTTGGCGCAGCTGCGCTTGAAACGCTTCAGCGCGCTGTCGATGGATTCATTTTCCTTCACATGGATCTCAGACATCTATATTTTCCCTCCCTCCGAGGTATCCGGCTAATTCCAGGATACTTTAAGGGCCATACTACATGGCTTCAACATCGTTATTATACAGATTTAGAGGAAACTTGTCAAGAGAAATTCCAAAATCTCTGTTTCTTCTAATCTGCCCCGAAACCCTGGGGAAAAACCGGAGGATTTTCCCCCAAAAATGGGCCTGTATCCCGCTTGTGCCGGCGCTTTTGGCGAAAACGACGAAGTTATCCGGCGGAATCCTGGAGGAAGAGAGCGAAAATTTCTATTGACAAAGCGGGAAAAATCCTGTATCTTATAGCCCAACAGCAAAACATGAAACGCGATGACAGGGAGAAAGTTCTTTTCCGTATGCTTCAGAGAGCCGCCGGTTGCTGCGAGGCGGCGCGAAGGGGAAGGACGTCACTGGCCCTCGAGCGGCTCCGCTGAGACCCCCGGTTTAGGCGGAGACGGCTGGCCTCGTTATTGGCCGGAGCCTTGTTTGAGGCTGTGAGGGCCGTTGGGCAACCGGCGGCTAAACCAGGGTGGTACCGCGTGTTGATTGACACGCCCCTGACTCGAAGGAGTCAGGGGCGTTTTCTTGTCCCCTGACCTATCCGACACCATATTCTGCAAGGAGGACACCGCTATGAAACCCGGATTTGAAAAGTACATTCCCTTCCAGCCCCAGCCCATTCGGGGCCGCACCTGGCCGGACCGGAAGATTACCAAGGCCCCTGTTTGGTGCTCTGTGGACCTGCGGGACGGAAACCAGGCGCTGATTGACCCCATGAACCTGGCGGAGAAGCTGGAGTATTTCCACACGCTGGTGGACATCGGCGTGAAAGAGATTGAAATTGGTTTCCCCTCCGCCAGCGAGACGGAATACGAAATCTGCCGGGAGCTCATCGAGGGGGGTCACATCCCCGATGACGTGACCATCCAGGTGCTGGTCCAGGCCCGGGAACACCTCATTAAAAAGACCTTTGAGGCCATCCGGGGCGCCAAAAATGTGATTCTCCATTTCTACAACTCCACCTCCACCCTCCAGCGCAAGGTGGTCTTCCACATGGACTGCGACGACATTACCAAAATTGCCACCGATGCCGCCGACCTCATCTATGAGATGTCCCAACCCATGATCGCCGGGGGCATGAACCTCCGCTTCGAGTACTCCCCCGAGTCCTTTATGGGCACGGAGATGGACTACGCCGTGGAAATCTGTCAAGCGGTGCTGGAGCACCTCCACGCCACGCCGGAAAAGAAGGTCATCTTGAACCTTCCCACCACGGTAGAAAACTGTATGCCCAACCAGTTCGCCGATATGCTGGAGTACTTCATCCGCAAGCTCCCCGGCCGGGACCGGGCCATCATCTCCCTCCATCCCCACAATGACCGGGGCTGCGGCGTAGCCACCACGGAGATGGGCCTGCTGGCCGGAGCCGACCGGGTGGAGGCCACCCTCTTTGGCAACGGGGAGCGCACCGGAAACGTGGACATGGTGACCCTGGCCATGAATATGTACACCCAGGGCGTGGACCCGGAGCTGAACTTCTCCAACATCAACAAAATCAAGGAGATGTTCGAGCGGTGCACCAAGATGCCCGTGGGGGACCGCCAGCCCTATGTGGGCAAGCTGGTCTTCACGGCCTTCTCCGGCAGCCATCAAGACGCCATCAACAAGGGCGTCCAGTATATGAAAACTTCCGGCACGGAGTATTGGGAAATCCCCTATCTCCCCATTGACCCCGCCGACGTGGGCCGGGAGTACGAACCCATCATCCGCATCAACTCCCAGTCCGGCAAGGGCGGCGCGGCCTATATCATGGAGCACGACTTCGGCTTCGACCTGCCCAAGTCCATGCAGCCGGAGTTTGGCCACATCGTCCAGGTGGAGACGGACAAGGTGGGCAAGGAGGTCGCCCCGGAGCGAATCAACGAGCTGTTCCACCAGGAGTACGTGGACGTGAAGCAGCCCTATCAGCTCATCAAGCACGCCTTCCGGGAGACCGTGGACAGCGAGGGCCACTCCCACGTGGCCTTCCAGGGGACCCTCCGGCACACGGACACGGTGTTCGAGGTCTCCGGCGAGGGCAACGGCCCTATCGACGCCTTTTTCAACGCCATTCAAGGGGAGAAAATCGACCGCTTCACCTTCCTGGACTACACTTCCCATGCCATTACCGACGGCTCCGACTCCCAGGGCGTGGCCTATATCCTCCTCCAGGACAGGCGTACCGGCAAGCAGTACTGGGGCGTGGGCCTCAGCCATAACATCAACCTGGCGCCTCTCCGGGCCATCCTGTCCGCCATCAACCGGGCCAAGCGGTCCTAAGCCTTGTTTGAAAATGTCAAAGATTGGCGAAAAAATCTCTCGCCGTTGGGCATTCCGCCAGTTATCAAACGAGGCCTAAAAGCGGACTTCTCCGGCGGATATTCATGAATTCATAAGGAGCGTGACAACAAATGGGAATGACGCAAACGCAAAAAATCCTGGCGAAGCACGCGGGGCTTCCTTCCGTCCGGGCGGGGCAGCTCATTCAAGCGAAGCTGGACCTGGTGCTGGGCAACGACATCACCACCCCCGTGGCGGTGAACGAATTTGAGGCGGCGGGCTTTGACAAGGTCTTTGACAAGAGCAAAATCGCCCTGGTAATGGACCACTTTGCCCCCAACAAGGACATCAAGGCCGCCGCCCAGTGCAAACAGTGCCGGACCTTTGCCCGGCGGTTTGACATCGACAACTACTTCGACGTGGGGGAAATGGGCATCGAGCACGCCCTGCTGCCGGAAAAGGGCCTGGTGGCCCCCGGCGAGGCCGTCATCGGCGCGGACTCCCACACCTGCACCTACGGGGCTTTGGGGGCCTTCTCCACCGGCGTGGGGTCCACGGACATGGGCGCCGCCATGGCGGCGGGGGAGACCTGGTTCAAGGTGCCCTCCGCCATCCGGGTGAATCTCACCGGGAAGCTCCGGCCCTTTGTCTCCGGCAAGGACGTGATTTTGACCCTCATCGGCATGATCGGCGTGGACGGAGCCCGGTATCAGTCCCTGGAGTTCACCGGTCCCGGCGTCGGAGAACTTTCGATTTATGACCGGCTGACCATCTCTAACATGGCCATTGAGGCCGGGGCGAAAAACGGCATATTCCCCGTGGACGATGTCACCAGGGTCTATGTGGAGGGCCGGGTGAACCGCCCCTGGACCGCCTATGAGGCGGACGCCGACGCGGAGTATGAGCGGACCGTGGACATTGATTTGAGTCAGGTGGACTGCACTGTAGCCTATCCCCACCTCCCTGAAAATGCTCACAGCGCCCGGGAGGGGAAGGACATTCAAATCGATCAGATTGTCATTGGCTCCTGCACCAACGGCCAACTTCCCGACCTGGAGGCCGCCGCCGCCATTTTGAAGGGCCGGCACCTGGCCCGGGACGTCCGGGGCATCGTCATCCCCGCCACCATGCACATTTACCGGGAAGCTATGCACCGCGGGCTGACCGACATCTTCCTGGACGCGGGCTGCATTGTCTCCACACCCACCTGTGGCCCTTGCCTTGGCGGATACATGGGGATTCTTGCTGCCGGGGAGCGCTGCGTCTCCACCACGAACCGCAACTTTGTGGGCCGCATGGGCCACGTGGACAGCGAGGTGTATCTGGCCTCTCCCGCCGTGGCCGCCGCCTCCGGCGTCATGGGGCACATCGCCCACCCGGATGAGCTGTGAGCGGGTATGAACATCCATTGGGACGCGGAAAAATACACCCATGATTTTGCCTTTGTCCACCAGTACGGCAGCTCTCTTTTGGACCTGATTGAAGGAGAGAAGCTGTCGGCGCTGGACCTTGGCTGTGGCAACGGCGCGCTGACAAAGGAGCTTTCCCAGCGGGGCTATGATGCGGAGGGCGCCGACGCGTCCGGCGAGCTGCTCCAGGTGGCCCGGGCCCGTTACCCGGAGCTGCGCTTTACCCAGGCGGACGCCGTGAACCTCCGGATGGACAGGCAGTATGACGTTGTGTTTTCCAACGCGGTGTTTCATTGGATTGACCGGGAGAAGCAGGCGGACATGATTGCCCGGGTTTACGACACGCTGAAACCGCAAGGGCAGTTTGTTTTTGAGTTTGGCGGATACGGAAACAACGCTTTGATCCACGGCGCGCTGGGCAGGGCCTTCGCAAGGCGAGAGCTGACGTATCAAATGCCTTTTTATTTCCCGACGGTGGGGGAGTACGCCACTTTTCTGGAGCGGGGCGGATTTCTCGTGAAAACCGCGCTGCTGGTGGACAGGCCCACCAGGCTGAAAGGCGAAGACGGCCTTTATGAGTGGATTCGGATGTTTGTAAAAGCGCCCTTTGAGGGTGTCCCTCCGGATCTTTGCGAGGAAATCATCCGCTTGACCGTGGAGGAGTTGCGGGAGGTTTTGTACCGTGACGGAACTTGGTATGCGGATTATGTCCGGCTCCGGTGCAAAGCCGTTAAACCGGCGGCGTGACGGATGGAAAAGAGCGCTTCGTTGTTATTCTTTAAGAAGCATAAGAAAGAGGTTTGAATATGAACGTACAGGGAACCGTCCATAAATATGGGGATCACGTGGACACGGACGTCATCATCCCCGCCCGCTATTTGAATACCCCGGACCATAAGGAGCTGGCCGCTCACTGCATGGAGGACATTGACCGGAACTTCGTCCAGACGGTGAAACCCGGCGATGTGATGGTGGCGGGCGTGAACTTCGGCTGCGGCTCCTCCCGGGAGCACGCCCCCATCGCCATCAAAGCCAGCGGAGTCAGCTGCGTCATCGCGGCCACCTTTGCCCGGATTTTCTACCGCAACGCCATCAACATCGGCCTTGCCATTTTGGAGTGCCCCGGGGCAAGCTCCGGCATCTCCGACGGGGACCAGGTGGCGGTGGACTTCGATACCGGCGTGATCACCAACCTCACGAAAAACGAGACCTATCAGGCGGAGCCCTTCCCGCCGTTTATCAAGGACATGATCGAAAAGGGCGGACTCATGGCCTCTTTGAAGGCCGGAAAGGCGGCGGGCGTATGAACAAAACCATTGCCGTTATCCGGGGCGACGGCATCGGCCCCGAAATTGTGAGGGAGGCCATGGGCGTGCTGGACGCCGTGGCGGAGAAGTTCGGCCATACCTTCACCTACAAAGAAGCCCCCATGGGCGGCTGCGCCATTGACGAATTTGGCGTGCCCCTGCCGGATTCCAGTTTGGAGACCTGCCTTGCCTGTGACAGTGTGCTGCTGGGGGCCGTGGGAGGGCCCAAATGGGACGCCCAGCCCTCCGCCAACCGGCCGGAGCGGGGCCTTTTGAAGCTCCGGTCCTCTATGGGGCTTTACACCAATATCCGGCCTGCCCGGATGTTCTCCGATCTCTCGGCCGCCTGTCCTCTCCGGGCGGACATCGCCGCCAGGGGCATCGACTTTGTGGTGGTCCGGGAGCTGATCGGAGGTATGTATTTTGGCGAGCACACCACCTCCGAGGTGGACGGCGAACTTAAGGCTGTGGACGTGTGCGCCTACAGTGAGCACGAGGTCCGCCGGGTGGCCCATGTGGCCTTTGACATGGCCCGGAAGCGCCGGGGACGGGTGACCTCCATCGACAAGGCCAACGTGCTGGACACCTCCCGGCTGTGGCGAAAGACGGTGGAAGAGGTGGGGAAGGAGTATCCGGACGTGGAGCTTCTCCATATGTACGTGGACAATGCCGCCATGCAGATTGTCCGGGACCCCAGCCAGTTTGATGTGATTGTGACGGAGAACCTCTTCGGGGACATCCTCTCCGACGAGGCCAGCCAGATTACCGGCTCCATCGGCATGATTCCCTCTTCCAGCATGGGGGAGGGAACCCGGGGCCTCTACGAGCCCATCCACGGCTCCGCTCCGGACATCGCCGGACAGGACAAAGCCAACCCCATTGGCACTATCCTGGCGGCGGCCATGTTGCTGCGCTATAGCTTTGATATGGCTGCGGAGGCCGATGCGGTGGAGTCCGCTGTGGACCAAACGCTAAAAGCGGGCTTCCGCTGTGGCGATATCTTGGATGAGGGGGGAAAACTCCTGGGCTGCAAGGCCATGGGGGCGGAGATCCGTTCCCGTATTTGAAAACGGACGGCAAAAAAGGGGAGGCTGTTCAGCCTCCCCTCCGGCTGTCGAAAAAGGATTTTCGCCAGCCGGAGCAAGGTTTTGAGACCTTGCAAAAGGTCTCAAAACCTTCTGATTCAAAACGAGAGAAACCCCTGGTGGGTTTCTCTCGTAGCTCTTTTCCTTTCCGTTCTATTTAAAATAGCACCTTTTAACAAGCTAGGGGGAGGTTTTTCAGCCTCCCCTCTTTTTCAAATTCCACCGCCGAAAGCCGGAATGCCGGAGGACCTTCCAAAGGGTAAAACGTGAGAGCTGTTTTGTGGTCCTCTTCCCGGCAAACGAGGGGCTGTGAAATCATGTGGCGTATCTTCTTAGATTTTTTAGAGCGTCGGGGTGATCTGAGGTAATCGCTCCAAGGATTTGGCATTCTTCCAAGTCCGGACAGCCGCCGCAAGTTGTTACGCCCTTTTTTAAAGCGCATGGACGAATCCGGCAGAGCTGCTGGCAAAACACGGTTTTTATTCCCTCGGCACGGCAGCCCCGGCAGTTGATATGTTCAGGCAGAATGGGGGCGTTGTTTAACTCGGCCCACAATTTTGCGGTTTTCTCACGGAGCGCCTGGTCGTCGTGAATGGTTGCAAGGTAGGCGTCGCATTTCTCACAGTCCAGGCCGCAATAGGCTATCCTCTCTCTCATGACCGTTTACCTCCTACAAACTACGGGTTCCACTGATTATAACACCGTTCCCCGGCCAATTCAACCCGGCCTTGCAAGGCTGGCGGCGGTTTCTCCCTTTGACAAAGGCCGGCCTGTTTGTTATGATGGAACCATCATTTGAGAGAGGAGCGGGACCATGAAACATATAAAATACGGAAAATGCGTCCGCTGCGGCAAAACCTACGCGGCCGTGCCGGACCTGACCACCTGCGAATGCGGCGGCATTTTGGATATCACCTATGACTACGAGTACATCAAATCCCGTCTGACCAAGGAGGTCTTGGCGAACCGGCCGGAGCGGTCCATGTGGCGTTACCGGGAGCTGCTGCCCATCCAGGAGGACACCGCCCCCACGCCCCTCCGAGTGGGCTGGTCCCCCCTCTACGAGGAGCCCCGGCTGGCGGAAACCCTGGGCCTGGGCCGCCTCTTTGTAAAGGACGACGGCCAGAACCCCACCGCCTCCTTGAAGGACCGGGCCAGCGCTATGGCGGTGGCCAAGGCCCGGGAGGCCGGAGCCAAGGTGATTGCCTGCTCCTCCACGGGAAACGCCGCCTCTTCTCTTGCAGGCAACGCGGCGGCGGCGGGGCTTTCCACGTACATCTTCGTCCCCTCCCGGGCCCCCAAGGGGAAGGTGGCCCAGCTGATGACCTTCGGGGCCACGGTGATCTCTGTTCAAGGGAACTATGAGGAGACCTTCGAGCTGAGTAAGGCCGCCATCGGCAAATGGGGCTGGTACAACCGCAACGCCGCCATCAACCCCTATCTCTCCGAGGGCAAAAAGACCGTGGCCCTGGAAATCATGGAACAGCGAAACTGGGAGGTTCCGGACTACATCGCCATCTCCGTGGGAGACGGCTGCACCATAGCGGGACTCTGGAAGGGCCTGAAAGACCTGTACGCCATCGGTTTCATCGACCGTCTGCCCCGGCTCATCTCCGCCCAGGCGGCGGGCTGCTGCCCGCTGAACCGCGCCATAGAAACCGGCGCGCCTTGGGAGCCTATGGAGGAGAACACCCTGGCGGACTCCATTGCCGTGGGCGTGCCCCGGAACGCGGACAAGGCCCTTATGGCCATTCGGGAGTCCCAGGGCTTGATTGTGAATGTCACAGACCGGGAGATTATGGAGGCCCAACAGTTGCTGGGCCGAACTTGCGGCGTCTTCGGCGAGCCTGCCGGCGTCACCGGCACGGCGGGGGTGAAGAAGCTCTGCGAGGCGGGGAAGATCGGCAAATGTGACACGGTGGTCTCCGTGGTGACGGGGAACGGCCTGAAAGACGTGGCCAACGCCATTGCCGCCTGTGGGGAGCCCATTGCCATCCCCGGCCGCATGGACCGGCTGCTGGAGGCCTTCGAGGAGAAGGGCATCCGGCCGGAGGGCGTGTGATTCTCCGGGCATACCGTCCGGAGGATCTCCGGGAGATGGTGGAATTATTTTATGACACGGTGCATACGGTGAACGCCGGGGACTATACGCCGGAGCAGTTGGACGCCTGGGCGGACGGGGTTCCGGATCTTGAGCAGTGGCGCCGGACGCTCTCGGAGCACACCGCCCTGGTGGCGGTGGAGGGGGAGCGCATTGTGGGCTTTGGGGACATGGCCCCTTCCGGCTATCTGGACCGGCTGTATGTCCATAAGGACTTCCAGCGGCGGGGGGTTGCCTCCGCTCTTTGCGGCGCGTTGGAAGACGCCGTGGCGGCGGAGCGAATCGTCACCCATGCCTCCATTACCGCCCGGCCGTTTTTCGAAGGGCGGGGATACCGGCTCGTCCGGGAACAGCAGGTAGTGCGGCGGGGAGTGGTTCTGAGAAACTATCAGATGGAAAAGCGGCGGTCCGGTCCTGCACAAAACGCCTGTTATTGAGCAGAAAATGCCGTTGCGTCCCCGGCGGAACCGGCGTATGATATCCCTTGTACGGCATTGAAACAAGACAGGAGGGAACCTCTATTATGACAGCAGCCTTCGACGCCCACTGCTGGGCGGAAATTGATCTGGACGCCCTGGCCCACAATTTCCGCCTGATTCAGAAAAAAGCGGGGTCCGCGGCGGTTTGCGCCGTGGTGAAAGCCGACGCCTATGGCCACGGGGACCGCATGGTGGCCAGGACCCTGGCGGAGGCGGGGGCGGCGTGGTTTGCCGTCAGTTCCCTGGCCGAGGCGCGGCATCTGCGCCGCAGCGGCGTGGAACAGCCCATTTTGATTCTGGGCATGACCCGTCCGGAGTGTGCCAGGACGCTGGCGGGTGAGGGGATTACCCAGGCGGTTTACAGCCTGGAATACGCCCGGGCCCTGTCTCAGGCGGCGGAGGCCGCCAACGTCACGGTGGAGGGCCATCTGAAAATCGACACCGGCATGGGCCGCATCGGCTTTGGAGCCTGCCGGGATTTTGAGGGGGCGGTGTCCGGCCTTCTGGAGTGCCGGAGGTTAAAGGGCCTTTCCATCACCGGCGCGTTTCAGCATTTCTCCGTGGCGGATTCTCTTTCGGAGGAGGACCGCCGCTATACCCGGGAACAGTACGCCCTCTTTTGCCGGGTATTGACGCGCTTGGCGGAGGCGGGGCCTTTGGAGACGGTTCACTGCTCCAACTCCGCTGGGTTGACGGCTCATCCGGAGTGGAGCGGCGACATGGTCCGGGCCGGAGTGATTCTCTACGGCCAGGACCCCAGCGCGGAGGTGACCTTCCCCGGCCTCCGGCCGGTCATGTCGCTGAAAACCATAATCAGCCAGGTGAAGGAGCTGTCCCCCGGGGACTTTGTGGGCTATGGACGGTTCTACACGGCAGACCGGCCTTTGCGGGCGGCCACGGTTTGCTGTGGCTACGCCGACGGTTATCCCCGCAGCCTTTCCAACCTGGGCACGGCCTCCATTCACGGCTATCCCGCCCCGGTGATCGGCCGGGTGAGCATGGACCAGATTGTGCTGGACGCCTCCGCCGTTCCGGAGTGCGCCGCCGGGGAGGAGGTCACGCTCTGGGGCCCCGCTCCAGCGGACAGCTTTGCCCGGGCGGCTTCCCTGGCGGGGACCATCTCCTATGAGCTTCTTTGCGCCGTGGCCCGCCGGGTGCCCCGGGTCTATTATCGGGGAGGCGAAGTGGTGGAGATTCTGGACTATCTGGACAAGGAATAAAATGCCCTGGGATGCTGGACATGGAGACCCTTTTCCCGGGGCCCCGGCGCTTTTGACAGAAGGGCGGACACAGATCCGCCCCTACGGGTTTCCGCCTTTTGAAAAGTGCGCAGTGGGGTCCGCCCCGGGAAAGGTCCGCCTTGACATCCAGCCCTTTCCATGCTATCATCGTCTCCAATAAGCCCGTCCCCGGAAAGTGTCTCTGACCGGAGGACTTGGATTTCATAACTGTCGGTCTGACGGCAAGGTGGTTCCGAGCCGTAAGAGGAGAGACATTGGGCGCGGGGGGTCCCCGGGCCTTGGTATGGTCCCCTCTGCCAAACCGGCGGAGGGGCTTTTATTTTTCCGCGAAGGAGGGAAGCTATATGGAGACCCGCGTCGCCGTCCTGGCGGTGATCGTCCGGGAGGCGGACTCCGTGGCGGCGCTGAACGCCCTGTTGCACCAGTACGAGGACGCTGTCATTGGCCGGATGGGCATTCCCCGCCGGGAGCGGGGGATGCGCTTGATCAGCGTGGCCCTGGACGCTCCGGCGGACGTGATTTCGGCCCTGTCCGGGAAAATCGGCCGGCTGCCCGGTGTGACGGCAAAGACCGTCTATGCCCCCGAGAACGCCTGAGCCTTGCAAAAAAGAACACATCATAGGAGGAAACAACGGATGAAAGCCTTGAAGACCCTGGCCCTTGCCTTGGCCCTGCTGCTGGCCCTTTCCGCCTGCGGCGTAACCGGCGGCGGCCCCTGGGAGACAGGGGGCGGTTCCGCCCCGGAGGAGGCCCAGGGCCAGACGGCCCAGGCTCCCCTGGATATCTCCGTGGATGAGATGCACAAGGAATTCTCCCTTCTGATTGGGGCGCTGAAAGGCCCTACCGCTATGGGAATGGTGAGGATGATGGAGTGGAAGCAGGAGCTGGAGTCTATAGACCCGTGGTATTTCCAGCTGGCAGGTTCCGCCGACGAGCTGACCCCCAGGCTCATCAAGGGGGAGCTGGATATCATCTGCGTCCCCGCCAACCTGGCGGCGGTCCTCTATCACAAAACGGATGGACAGGTTGTCACCCTGGCCGTCAACACTCTGGGCGTGCTCTACATTGTGGAAAACGCCGGGGAGACTGTCCGATCCATGGCGGACCTGAAGGGCAAAACCATTGTTGCCGCCGGGAAGGGGTCTACCCCGGAGTTTGGCCTCCGGTATCTTCTGGAGCAAAACGGCCTGGACCCGGACCGGGATGTGACTGTCGACTGGAAATCGGAACACGCCGAGTGCGTCGCCGCCCTGGCGGCGGGAACGGCGGACATCGCCCTGCTGCCCCAGCCCTTTGTCACCGTGGCCCAGGGGAAGCTGGAAAACCTCCGGGTGGCCCTGGACCTGACGGCAGAGTGGGATGCTTTGGAAAACGGCTCCGCCATGATTACCGGTGTGGCGGTGGCCCGGCGGGAGCTGGTGGAGGAGCACCCGGAGCTGGTGGAGAGGTTCTTGACAGAATACGGCAGATCTGTGGAGTGGGTGAATGAAAACACCGCAGAGGCGGCGAAGCTGGTGGCCCAAAACGGCATTATCGAAAGCCCCGCCATGGCGGAAAAGGCCTTACCCCAATGCAACATCGTCTGCCTCACCGGGCAGGAGATGTATGAAAAACTCTCCGGCTATCTCCAGGTGCTGGCAGAGGCGGCCCCGGAGTCTGTGGGCGGTGGACTCCCGGGAGATGACTTTTTCTATGTCGCCGAACCCTAAGCTCTGGGCGGCGGGGCTCTGGCTTTTGTTTTGGCAGGGGGGAAGCATGGCCCTGGCGGCGGCGGTTCCCCATGGGGGACTGCTGCTGGCCTCCCCGGTTCAGGCGGCGCTGCGCCTTTTGGAGCTGCTGCCCAGCACCGCCTTCTGGCAGGCGGTGGGAAACTCGTCTTTGCGGATTTTCGGGGGATTTCTGCTCTCTTGCGTTCTGGCGACGCTGCTGGCGGCTTTGGCGGCGGGGCGGCCTTGGCTGCAAGATCTGCTGGCTCCGCCGGTGACGGTGGTGAAGGCCACGCCTGTGGCCTCCTTTATCATCTTGGCTCTGGTGTGGCTGGACGCCCGGTCCCTATCTCTTTTTATCTCCGCGCTGATGGTGTTCCCTCCGGTGTACCTCAACGTGCTGGAGGGTCTCCGGCGGACGGACAAAAAGCTCTTGGAGCTGGCCCGGGTCTACCGGATTCCCCGGCGGCGGCGGATTTGGGGGATTTACCTGCCTCAGGTTTTGCCCTATTTCCGCTCCGCCTCCTCTCTGGCCCTGGGTCTATGTTGGAAGGCGGGGGTGGCGGCGGAGGTGATCGGCCTTCCGGCGGGGACCATTGGCGAGCGCCTTTACACCGCCAAGGTGTATCTTCAGACCCCGGATCTCTTCGCCTGGACCGCCGTGATTTTGTTTTTGGCGGCGGCGTTTGAGAGATTGTTTCTGTCGGCGGTGAACGCGCTTGCGGGAAAGGTGGGCCGGTGATGGAAATTCAAGTGGAAGGACTTTGCAAATCTTACCGTGGCAAGCCGGTGCTGGCCAATTTGACCGCTGTTTTTCCGGAGGGAATCACCTGCGTCACCGCCCCCTCCGGGACGGGGAAAACCACCTTGCTTCGTCTCCTTCTGGGACTGGAGCGCCCGGACGCCGGGACGGTTCAAGGAGCGGAGCGCCTCTGGGCCGCTGTCTTTCAGGAGGACCGGCTGCTGGAGGGGCTGTCTGCCGCAGAGAACCTCCGCTTTGCTCTGGGGGAACTTCCAAAGGAAGCCGCCGGACTGTTGGAGCAGCTGAGGTTGGATCTTTCGGACCCAAGGCCCCTCCGGTCCTGGTCCGGGGGGATGAAACGGAGGCTGGCCCTGGCCCGGGCGCTACTGGCGCAGTCGGAGGCCCTGGCCCTGGACGAGCCCTTCACGGGGCTGGACGGGGAGAACCGGACCCGGTGTCTGAAGTTGATCCGGGCAGCGGGGGTGGGAAAGCCGGTGATACTGGCCACTCATGACTTATCAGGCCTGGAGGACAGTCCGGTGATCCGTCTTTCCGGAGGAAAAACGGGGACTTGACCGCCGCCCGCCCAGCTTTTTTGGGCGGGCGGTTTTTGCATTTCCAAGGGAATTTCCTTTTTTGTTGGAAATGCTATTGAAAACCGGGAAACTTTGCCGTAAAATAAAGCCCGGACAAACCGCCGCCTTTCAGGAGGAAACGCCATGCGTGTGATCACAGGCTCCGCCGGGGGCCGCCGCCTGCTGGAGCTGGAGGGGCTGGAGACCCGCCCCACCACGGACCGGGTGAAAGAGGGCCTTTTCAGCGCCCTGCAATTCGATATTGAAGGCCGCCGGGTGTTGGACCTTTTCGCCGGCACCGGGCAAATGGGCATTGAATGCCTGAGCCGGGGAGCGGAATCCGCCGTCTTTGTGGACCGGCGGAAGGACGCCGTTGAGCTGGTGAAAAAGAACCTGGCTCTGACGGGGCTCCAGGACCGGGCCCGGGTGGTCGGCGGGGATTCCATGGCCTTTTTGGCCGGGACGAAGGAGACCTTTGACCTGGTGTTTCTGGACCCGCCTTATGCCTCCGGCCTGCTGGAGCAGGCTTTGGGGAGACTGGTTCCGCCGGGATTTGACATTCTGGCTCCTTATGGTATAATCGTAGCGGAACATCCGTCAGACCGCCGTTTGCCGGTCCCGGCAGGGTGCCGTTTGCGAAAGACCTACCGTTACGGCAAGATTGCCCTCACCCTCTTTTGCCGGGAGGGAAACGATATAGAACGAGGAAACCATCCATGAGAACAGCCATCTGCTCCGGCAGCTTCGATCCCATCACCCTGGGCCACTTGGACGTGATCCGGCGGGCCGCCGGATGCTTTGATCAAATCTGGGTCTGCGTCAGTCCCAATTCGGAAAAGCGAAACCAGATGTTTACTCCGGAGGAAAAGCTCCGGCTGGTTCGAACCGCCGTGGAGGACCTTTCCAATGTGGAGGCGGAACTGTGGCCGGGACTGCTGGCCGACTTTGCCAAGGCCCACGGGGCCTGCGCCATCGTCCGCGGGGTTCGGAGTCTGACGGACTTCGACATCGAGTATCAAATGGCCCAGATCAACCGGGAGATCTGCCCGGGGCTGGAGACCTTGCTGCTGCCCGCCAGCGCCCCGTACCAGCATTTCAGTTCCTCCATGGCCCGGGAGATGATCCGCTACCGCCAGCCTCTGGAGCGATACCTACCTGCTCGGGTCATTCCGTTGGTGGAGGAACTGATGGAAAAAGAGGGAGGAACACACCATGGCCAATGACATCAACCGCCTGATTGACATGATCTATGAGCGGATCGAGGACGCCAAGGCTCCCGCCTTGAAGCCCAGCATGAGCATTGTGGACCGGGACGAGCTGCTGGATTTGCTGGACGAGCTTCGGGCCCAGTTGCCGGTGGAGATCAAGCGGGCCCAGGATTTGCTGAACGCCCGTGAGAAGTTTGTGGAGGAGACCAAGCGGGACGTGGAGCGCATGATGCGTCAGGCGGAGCTGGAGGCCAAGACCAAAATCTCTGAAAGCGAGGTCATGTACGCGGCCAGGGAGAAGGCACGGCAGATTGTCACCCGGGCCGAGGAGCGCTCCCGCCAGCTCTATCAGGTGGCCAACAGTTACGCCGAGGACGCCCTGGCCCGGACGGAGGAAGCGGTCCAGGCCGCCCTGGATGAGGTGAAGCAATCCCGCGTCCGGTTCCGCACCACCTCCGCCGCCAAGATGCAGGAACAAAGGAAAAAACTGGAACAAAAAAACGGCGAGGACGGCGGCTGAGTTACATACAACTAACAAAATTTTGTATAAATTGACGGAAGTTTTTTTGAAATAAACGCAACCGCAGACAAATGTGGAGAAAAAGCTGGAGAAAGTACACCCGTAGTCGCAAAATATTGCGGCCGCGGGTGCTTTTTTTGCCCGGAAATCAAAGCGAAAAAAGTAGAACGAACGTTTTATTTTTTAGCATTTTGGCGGAAAAGCGAGGATTCTTGAGAAAAGGGTCCGTTTTCTGTCGAAAAAAAATCCTTGCTTTTCGGTCGTTATTTTCGTATACTAGGTAGCACAGGTGGGGAGAAGTGGGGATTTAAGGCAACAAAGTGGAGCGTTCCCCCATTCCATCCCAGAAAAGGGGGAAAGGGGGCGGCTCCATGGCAAGACTGTTGGGTAAATCAAATAACAGCATTGACGCCAAGGGCCGTCTGGTGATTCCCTCCACAATGCGGGAGGCGCTGGGCGACACCTTTTTCATCACAATCGGCGCCGAGCATTGCCTGACCATCTATCCCCAGGCCAAGTGGGAGCAGATGTCCGACGAGATGGACGAGCTGCCCTATACGGAGGCCAGAGCCCTGACCCTGCTTTACGCAAACGCTGTCCAATGCGAGCCGGACGGACAGGGCCGGGTGCTGATCCCCGCCACTTTGCGCAAGTACGCGGGACTGAAAAAAGCCTGTACCATTGTGGGTTTGAACACCTTTGCAGAAATCTGGGACGAGGAGACCTGGACGGAGCGGGAGCAGCGGATGCTGGAGGAGGAGGATATGGCGGCGGCTATGGACGCCTTGGCCCGCGCCCGCCGGAACCGGGGGTAATATGGAGTATAAACACAAGACCGTTCTCTTGGACGAGAGCATCCAAGCGTTGCAAATCCGCCCGGGAGGGACTTACGTGGACGGCACCTTGGGCCGGGCGGGTCATTCCCGGGAAATCGCGAAACGGCTGACTACGGGCCGTCTCATCTGCATCGACCGGGATCTGGCCGCCATTGAGGCGGCGCGGGAGCGTCTGGCGCCTTGGATGGACCGGGTGACCCTGGTCCATAGCAACTTCTCCGAGCTGGGCGCGGTGTTGGCGGAGGAGGAGGGCGTGGATGGAATGCTCTTTGATCTGGGGGTATCCTCCCCTCAGCTGGACGACCCGTCTCGGGGCTTTTCCTATATGCAAGACGCTCCGCTGGATATGCGGATGGACCAGTCCGCGTCCCTGACGGCGCGGGAGGTGGTCAACGCCTGGAGCTATGAGGAGCTCCGGCGTATTTTATATGATTTCGGTGAGGAGCGCTACGCTTCGGCCATTGCCCGGGCCATTGTCAGGCGGCGGGAACAAAGCCCCATTGAGACCACGCTGGAGCTGGTGGACGTGATCAAGTCCGCCATGCCCCCGGCGGCCCTGCGGGAAAAGCAGCACCCCGCCAAGCGGAGTTTTCAGGCGGTGCGCATCGCCGTGAACGGGGAGCTGGACGCCCTGCCTCCCATGTTGCAAGCGGCGGTGGACAAGCTTCGCCCCGGCGGGCGATTGGAGGTTATAACCTTTCACTCGCTGGAAGACCGGATTGTCAAAAGGACTCTTCGGGAGCTGGCTCGGGGCTGTACCTGCCCGCCGGGGTTTCCGGTGTGCGTATGCGGAAAAAAGCCGCTGGTGCGGTTGGACAAGCCGGTGACGCCCACGGCGGCGGAGGTGGAGGAAAATCCCCGCGCCAGAAGCGCACGGCTTCGAGGGGCGGAAAAACTGGACGGGTTTGATATCGGAATCTGAATTTGAAAATGGCTGAAAGGGGGCGGCTCCATGGCGGCAGCGGCGCGGAATATGCGGTATCGCGGAAGACAGCCGGTGAATGGAAGTCTGGCTTACGATCTGGACTACGCGGTCCGGGAACGGGAACTGCGCCACGCGGGGGAGGCCTCCCGGGCGCGGGAAAAGGCGAAAGTCCATGAGAAGCCCCATGTTTTGGTTCGGGCCCGGCAGTACGTCTCGCCTCTGGCGGTTTTGAGCGTGATGGCCATTATGGGACTGGCTGTGCTGGTGCTGATGAATTATGTGGAGCTGACGTTGCTGTCGGCGGAGACTGTGGAACTGCAAAACCAGCTGGAGGAGCTGGAGTCGGAGAACGTGAGCCTGACGGCCCAGTATCAGCGGATGTTCGACATGGCCTCGGTAAAGGAGGCGGCGGAGGCCTCCGGCATGACCAAGCCCAGCAACACTCAGATGAGCCGGTTGGATCTGTCGGCGGGGGATTCCGCCGTGGCCTACCAGCAAAAGGAGCCGGGACTGCTGAGCCGCATTCTCTCTTCCCTCCATGGCGGCGTTTACGCGGTGGTGGAATATTTTGACTGACCGCCGCACTATAATGAGCTGACAAATCCTTTGGTCCGTGTTCAGCGGGGAGCGGGAAGTCCGGTCTTCTTGCTCCCTCCCTTCATAATTTTACGGATTCCTGATTTAGGAGGCAGATCCATGGCGAACCGTTCCCCCAAAATTCCCGCCCTTCACCGCAAGAGCGAATCCGCCCGCCGGGCCAATCAGATCATCCGCGGGCGGACGCTGCTGATGATGCTGGTTTTGGGCGTAGCCACGTTTTTGCTGCTGTTCTGGAGGCTCTATGACCTTCAGATCAACCAGTATGACGAGATGACCGCCCGGGCTGTGAACCAGCAGACACGGGAAACCAAGATCACCGCCTCCCGAGGGACCATCTACGACAAAAACCACAACATCCTGGCCAGCTCTACCACGGCGGAAACCGTGTTTATCGACGCTCTGCAAATCGACCAGTTTGTCCGGAACCAGGAGAAGGAACAGGATGAGGCGGCGGTCAGGGCCCTGGAAAAGGGGGAGACCTATACCCGGCGGCCTATCCGGGATCAAAGCTACATTGCCCGGGGTCTTGCCCGCATCCTGGAAATGGACCAGGAAAAAATTGAGAAGGAAATGGAGAAAACGAATTACCAGCACATCGTCCTGCGCCGGAAGACGGAAAAGGAGATGGCCGACGAGGTTCGCAGGTTCCTAAACGGAGAGATCGACCCGGAGGGCAACGAGATCCCCGAGCAGGAACAGCGCTCCATCACCGGCATTTTCCTGGAGCCGGACTCTAAGCGGTACTACCCTTACAACGCCATGGCGGCCAACGTTTTGGGCTTTGTGAACGCGGAAAACAAAGGCGGCGTGGGCCTGGAGTCCAAATACGACGGCGATCTCTCCGGCACGGCGGGTATGACCATTTCCGCCAAAAACAACCGGGGCCAGCCCTTACTGTTCCAATACGAACAGTACTTTGACGCGGAGAACGGCAGCGACCTGGTGCTGACCTTGGATATCAACGTCCAAATCGCCCTGGAAAAGGGCATCGAGTCCATGCTCAGCAAATTTGACGCCGCCAACGGCGGCACGGGTATCGTCATGGACGTAAACTCCGGAGCCCTCTTGGGCATGGCCTCCTATCCCAATTACGACTCCAACCAGTCCGGCGTTCTCTATGATGAGAAACTGAAAAGCAGACTGGAAAAGCAGTTGACAGAGATGGAGGAAAAGCGGGAGAGCTACGAGTCCCAGGAGAAGTACGAGGAGGCCGTCACAAAGCTCAAAACCGACACCCTCCACAGCCAATGGCGGAACAAGTGCATTGACTCCACCTATGAACCCGGCTCCACCTTCAAGCCCATCACCCTGGCGGCGGCGCTGGAGGAGGGGGTCATCAATATGAATTCCACCTATGAGTGCTCCGGCTCCGTTATGGTCAAGGGCTGGGATAAGCCCTTCTACTGCTCCCGGCAGACCGGCCACGGCCACCAGATTTTGAAAGAGGCGGTGGGAAACTCCTGCAACCCGGCCTTCATCAAAATTGGCCAGACTCTGGGCACC
This sequence comes from uncultured Oscillibacter sp., assembly GCA_910585245.1. Taxonomy (GTDB): domain Bacteria; phylum Bacillota; class Clostridia; order Oscillospirales; family Oscillospiraceae; genus Oscillibacter. Next base: position 11,417 of record CAJUCO010000029.1, on the reverse strand, counting down.
AGCAAGTTTTACGAATACCTCAAATCCTTCGGCTTGATGGAAAAGACCGGCGTGGATATGATCGGTGAGGCCCGGGGAATCTTTGCGGAGGAGAAGGACTTCAATTCCAACATTGTCTCCCTGTCCTCCTACTCCTTCGGCCAGACCTTCAACGTCACCCCCCTGGAGCTGATCCGGGCCCAGGCGGCCTGTATCAACGGAGGCTATCTCTACGAGCCCTATGTAGTGGAACAGGTGCTGGACGGAGAGGGAAACATCCTCCGCCAGCACGAGACCAAGTGCGTCCGGCAGGTTGTCAGTGAGGAGACCTCCGCCAAAGTTCGGGAGTGCCTGGAGTATGTGGTGGCCTCGGGTACCGGCCGAAACGGCCAGGTGGCGGGCTACCGCATCGGCGGAAAAACCGGCACTGCCGATAAAACCGGCACCAAAACTCCCAGCAATCCCAAGGGCGATATTGTGGTATCCTTCATGTGCTTCGCCCCGGCGGACGATCCCCAATATATCATGCTCATCACCATGGACACCCCCAGCCGCACCACGGGGACGTTTCCCTCCGGCGGCAACATGGTGGCCCCCACGGCCAGCCAGATTATGAGCGAGATCCTGCCTGTTCTGGGCGTGGAGCCGGACTATACCGCCGCTCAGCTGGCGGGAGCCGACGCCGCCGTGCCCAACGTGGTGGGTCAGAGCCTGGAGACTGCCAAGGGGCGGCTGGAAAACGCGGGATTTGCCTTCCGCACCGTGGGCAACGGCGCGGAGGTCACCGCCCAAACTCCTGAGGGTGGCGCCATTGTGCCGAATAACGCTTCCATCGTTTTGTACCTGGGAGAGGAGAAGAACAGCGCCCACCGGACGGTGCCCAACGTGGTGGGGATGACCGCCGCTGAAGCGAATCAGGCCTTGACCAACGCGGGCCTCATTATGCGGGTGGCAGGTACTACCAGCACAGACTCCGGTAACGTTCGGGCCATTTCCCAGGATCGGGGAGAGGGAACCGAGTTGGCCCCGGGCAGCGTGGTCACGGTTCGCTTTGGCGACAGCTCTGTCCGGGACTGAGAGCAGATTTTGCCAGGTTTTCGGCAGGATACGCCGTATACAATGCGTTTTATTCGGTCTATAATCATCCAGGACGTATTTCACTGGATGGAGGTTTACCAAGTATGAAACTGAAGGAATTGCTGGAGGGGCTGGAAATCCTCTCTACCAACGTGAATTTAGAGATGGAGATTCCCAATGTGGCCTACGACTCCCGGCAGGTGGGCCCTGGGGACCTGTTTGTGGCCCTCAGCGGCTACACGGTGGACGGCCACAAATTCATTCCCCAGGCCATGGCCGCCGGGGCCGCCGTGGCGCTTTGTCAGGTTCCGCCGGAGACCCCCTATGTTCAGGTGGCGGACTCCCGTAGGGCTCTGGCGGTGGTGGGGACCAACTTCTTCGGCCATCCGGCCCGGGCCATGACCATGACCGGTGTCACCGGCACCAACGGGAAAACCACGGCCACCTATCTACTCAAAGCCGTTTTGGAGGCCCGGGGTGAAAAGGTGGGCTTAATCGGCACGAATCAGAATATGATTGGGCAGGAGGTCCTGCCCACGGAGCGAACCACTCCGGAGTCCTTTGAGCTCCAGAGACTCTTCGCCCGGATGCGGGACGCGGGCTGCACCCATGTGGTGATGGAGGTCTCCTCCCACGCCTTGTTTCTGGACCGGGTGTACGGTGTTTTCTATGATGTGGGCGTCTTTACCAACCTGACCCAGGACCACCTGGACTTTCACAAGACCATGGAGGCCTATTGCGACGCCAAGGCCAGACTGTTTCAAAATTGCCGCACCGGCGTGGTCAATGGGGCGGACCCTTGGACGCCCCGGCTGCTGCGGGAGGCGAGTTGCCGTGTGATTTCCTACTCCGGCGCCGGGGAGGCGGATCTTCGGGGGGAGGATATCGTTTTGGCGGCGGACCACGTGTCCTTTACGGCGGTCCACGGGGCGGACCGGGTTTTGGTCCGGGTGAATATCCCCGGGCGCTTCATGGTGGACAATGCCTTGGATGTGTTGGGAGCGGCTCTGGCCCTGGGGATACCCCTGGAGGAGAGCGCCGCCGTTTTGGCCCGGGTGCCCCACGTGAAGGGCCGGGTGGAGGTGGTGTCCACGCCGGGAAAGGACTACACCGTCCTCATCGACTACGCTCACAGCCCCGACAGTCTGGAAAACGTCCTGACCACTGTGAAGGGCTTTGCCAAGGGCCGGACCGTGGCCCTCTTTGGCTGCGGCGGGGACCGGGACCGGACCAAGCGGCCCAGAATGGGCCGGGCCGCCGCGGAAAACGCGGACTACGTGGTCGTTACTACCGACAATCCCCGGACGGAGCGTCCCCTGGACATCATCCAAGATATCCTGCCGGGGCTGGAGGGGGCCGGGACGCCCTATAAGGTCATAGAGGACCGGGTGGAGGCCATTCACTGGGCTATGGACCACGCGGAACCGGGGGATGTGATCGTCCTTTGCGGCAAGGGCCACGAGACATACCAGGAGGTGGGCCATGAAAAGCGCCACATGGATGAGCGGGAGATTGTCGCGGATTATTTGAGAGAGTGAAAAGACCGTCCGGAGGAAGCGGGACGGAGAAGAGGGAAAACTATGAATGTTATGCTGATGATGGCCATAGGTGTGAGCTTTCTTTTGACCCTGGTCCTGGGGAAATTCGTTATCGCGGAGCTTCGAAAGCTCCACGCCGGACAGGAGATCCGGAAGGAGGGACCCTCCTGGCACGCCAAGAAGGCGGGCACGCCTACCATGGGGGGCATTATGTTTATCGTTGGCTCCGGAGTGGTGGCCTTTCTTATGGGCTGGGAGAATATGTTAAGAGGGGAGTTCGCCCATCTCTACGTGTACCTCTTCGCCCTGATTTTCGGCCTGATCGGCTTTGTAGACGATTACCGCAAGGTTCGCCAGCACCAGAACGAGGGCCTGACGGCCAAGCAGAAGTTCATCCTTCAACTGGCGGCTGCGGTGCTGTTTCTCACCTTGATGCGTTATGAGGGCCTGCTGACCAATGCGCTGTATGTTCCTTTTTTGAATATTACCGTGGAGATCAACTGGATTCTCTACCTGGCGTTCGCGGCTTTTGTCATTGTGGGCTGCGTCAACGCGGTGAATCTCACCGACGGCATCGACGGCCAGTCCTCCAGCGTCACCTTTGTGGTGATGATCTTCTTCACCGCCGCAGCGGCCAGGTGGGGCCTTATGCCTCTGGCGCTGTTTCCCGCCGCCCTGGCGGGGGGGCTGGCGGCCTTCTTCTGCTACAACCACCATCCGGCTAAGGTTTTCATGGGGGACACCGGCAGCCTCTTTATGGGGGGCGCGGTGGCGGCCCTGGCCTTCGCCATGGATATGCCCTTGGTTTTGATTCTGGTGGGCATCATCTACATTCTGGAGACCCTGTCCGACATCATCCAGGTGGCCTATTTCAAGGCCACCCATGGCAAGCGTTTTTTCAAGATGGCGCCGTTGCACCACCACCTGGAGCTCTCCGGGTGGAGTGAGGCGAAGCTGGTAACCGTGTTTTCCAGTGTGACGGCAGTGTGTTGTCTCCTGGCGTGGTTTGGCATCCAGGGCCGCTATTGATCCGAAAATGGAACCCGGCGTTGCCGCCGGGGGATTTTGCGGCCCGCTGGGCCGCGTAACAGGTGAAGATTTTGGGGGCCTGTTTTTCTAGAAACGGGCTGAAAGGAGGGAATATATGGCGGCACGCGGCAGTTCAGCGGCACGGCGGGAACCTCAGCGGAGGCCCCCCGCCCAGCAACGGCGAAAGCCCGTTCCCTCCCAACAGTGCCGCGGGGGACGGCCCCGGCAGAGCGTGGTGATTCCCTTTCCCATACCGGAACGCCCGCCGGTAAAACGGCCCCGCCGCCGGCCCCTGAGCCGGGAGGAGGCCCAGCGCCGCCAGGAGTTCCGCCTCCGCCAGCAGGCCCTGGAGGAAGAGGGGAAGGAACTGGCCAAAGGGCCCATCGACCTGCCCTTCTGCCTTCTGGTGCTGCTTTTGATGGCCATTGGCCTTGTGATGCTGCTGTCCGCCAGTTTCCCCTCCGCCTATTATTACACCAAGGCCAACGACCCCACCTACTACTTCATCCGGCAGGGTGTCTTTGCCATTATGGGTGTGGCGGCCATGTTCTTTATCGGCAAGATCAACTATAAGCGTTTTCGGGGCGTGGCGAAGTCCCTACTCTATGTGTCCATCTTTTTGCTGGTTTTGGTGGTCATCCCTGGAAACCCCATCGCCGTCACCGTCAAAGGCGCTACACGCTGGATCGGCGTGGGTGAGCTCTTCAATTTCCAACCCTCGGAGATAGCCAAGATGGCCATTGTCATTTATTTCTCCGACAGTATCTCAAAAAAGAAAGACCTCATGCGGTCCTTCCGCTATGGCATTTTGCCTTACGCGTCTTTGCTGGTGGTCACGGCGGGACTGGTGGCCATCGAACCCCATCTCTCCGGCGCGATTTTGATTCTGGGCGTGGGCGCGGCGCTGATGCTGGTGGGGGGAATCAACTGGGCCTGGGTCTTCGGAGCCTTGGGAGGCGCGGCGGCGATGTTGTATTTCGCCCTGTTCGTTGTGGGGTACAACACCTCCCGCATCCAGTATTGGCTCAATCCCTGGGCGGACGCCAGAGATAAGGGCTACCAGCTCTCCCAGAGCCTGATTACCATTGGCTCCGGCGGCCTTCTGGGCGTGGGCCTGGGAAAGAGCCGTCAAAAATTCCTGTACCTCCCCGAGGAGCACAACGACTTCATCTTCGCCATCATCTGCGAGGAGCTGGGGCTCATCGGAGCCAGCGTCATTATGTTGCTTTTCGCCGCGCTGATACTCCGGGGCTATTGGATCGCCCTTCACGCAAGAGACCGCTTTGGCAGCCTTCTGGTCATCGGCGTTACTACGCTCATCGCCATGCAGACCTTTTTGAACATCGGCGTGGTGACGGGTTTGCTTCCGACCACCGGCATCTCCTTGCCCTTTTTCAGCTACGGTGGTACGGCCCTTTCCATTCAGTTGGCGGAGATGGGCGTGGTGCTGTCGGTGTCGCGGCAGATGAAGCCCACCAAGGCCGGCTGACGCCGGTCCTGAAAGCGGGCAGTCCCTATGATAGCGGGGACTACTTGGCAGGGAGCTGGATGAAGAGGCGGGATGATAATTCTTCCGGCGAGGAGGATGTTTCTATGGCGAAACCATTACAGCGTGTAATCTTTACCTGTGGGGGAACGGCGGGTCATGTAAATCCCGCCATTGCCTTGGCCCAGTTGGTTTTGGAGAAGAATCACCAGGCTCAGATTCTCTTTGTCGGCGCGGAGCGGGGACTGGAAAAGGACTTGGTGCCCAAAGCGGGCTATGCTTTTAAAACCGTCCACATTTCCAGCTTTCACCGCTCTTTTAAACCCGCCGAGATCAAGCACAATCTCATCTCCGTGGGCAATCTCATCCGGGCCCCCGGCGAGGCGAAGGCCATTCTCCGGGCCTTTTTGCCCGACGCGGTGGTGGGCACCGGGGGCTATGCCAGCTATCCGCTGGTGAAAGCCGCCGCCCGTATGAGGATTCCGACGGCCATCCACGAGTCCAATGCCGTCCCTGGGCTCACCACCCAGATGCTGGAGACCTATGCGGACCGGATTATGGTGGGCTTCGAGTCCTGTCGGAAGCATTATCGCCGTCCGGAGAAGGTGGTTGTCACCGGCACGCCGGTGCGAAGCGATTTTTTCTCCCAGACAAAGCTGGAGGCGAAAAAGGCTCTGGGGGTGGACGACGGAAGACCCCTGTTAGTCTCCTTCTGGGGTTCTCTGGGAGCCTCGGGTATGAACCGCCAGATGGCGGATTTCCTGGCCCTGGAGGCGGTGAAGCAGCCCTTCCACCACATTCACGGCGCGGGGAAGCAGGGATGTCCCCGGATGCTGGAGGTCCTCCGGGAAAAGAATGTGGATTTGACGGCCTGTCCGGCCCTGCAATTGCGGGAGTATATTTACGATATGGCCCCCGTCATGCGGGCGGCAGACCTGGTAATCTGCCGGGCAGGAGCCTCTACCATCAGTGAGTTGACGGCCCTGGGAACCCCGGCGCTGATGGTACCCTCGCCTTATGTCACCAACAACCACCAGGAGAAAAACGCCAGGGCCCTGGAGGAAGCCGGAGGGGCCGCGGTGTTGACGGAGATGGAGTGCTCCGGGCAGGCCCTCTTTCAGGCGGCCTGCGGCATTCTTCACGATGCGGGCCGTCTCCGGAGCATGGAGGAGGCCATGGCCTCCCTGGGCATCCGGGACGCGGCGGAGCGTATTTACCAGACGGTGCTGGAAATACAAAAGTAACCAGAAGGCCTTTGCGCCCATAGGATGGAGCGTTACACCATTCTTGGAGCGGAGGGACGGACATGAGCCATTTTGTCATAAGAGGCGGCCGCCGCCTGGAGGGCGAGGCCGGGATACAGGGAGCGAAAAATAGTGTTTTGCCCATTTTGGCGGCCACGCTGCTGACGGCGGGCCAAGTGGAGTTGCGGGGCTGTCCCCGCCTGCGGGATGTGGACGCCTCGGTCCGCATTCTGGAGGGGTTGGGTTGCACAACCCGATGGGAGGAGGAGAACACCCTGGTGGTGGACACCGGGAATCTCTACGGCTATGCCGTTTCCGAGGCGTTGATGCGGGAAATGCGGTCCTCCGCCATCTTCCTGGGGGCCATTCTGGCCCGGTGTGGGCAGGCGGAGCTGAGCTATCCCGGCGGCTGCGAGCTGGGTCCCCGGCCCATTGACCTCCACCTCTCCGGCCTTCGGGACCTGGGGGCGGAGATTGACGACGCGGGAGGCGTTCTCCACTGCAAGGCCTCCCGGCTTCAAGGGCGGGAGGTGGTGCTGAGCCTTCCCTCTGTGGGGGCCACGGAAAACCTGATGCTGGCGGCCTGCGGCGCTTCGGGCGTCACCACCATTGCGGGCGCCGCCCAGGAACCGGAGATTGTGGACCTCCAGAATTTCCTTACCGCCTGTGGCGCCAGGGTCTCCGGAGCAGGGACCTCCACAGTGTCCGTGGAAGGGGGCCGGCCGCTTCACGGGTGTACTTATACCATCATGCCGGATCGGATCGTGGCGGCGACCTATCTTTGCGCGGCGGTCTCTGCCGGGGGGGACATCTATCTGCGAAGAGCCAGGGAGGAGCACTTATCCACCGTTACCGCCGTGTTGCGGGAGGCGGGCTGCGTCATCCGGTCCGATGAGCGGGGCATTGCCTGTACCTGCCGGAACCGTCCGGCGGCGGTGCGCCCGGTGCGAACAGCGCCTTATCCGGGCTTTCCCACCGATGCTCAGGCCATTTTGATGGCCTCCTTGCTCCGCTGCCGGGGAGCTGTGGTGTTTGAGGAAAATATGTTTGCCAACCGGTACCGCCATGTAGACGAGCTGGCCCGCATGGGGGCCGATATCCGGGTTTCCGGCCGGGCGGCGGTGGTGACGGGGGTGAAAAACCTCCACGGCGCGCCGGTGCGCTGTACGGACCTTCGAGGCGGAGCGGCGCTGTGCGTGGCGGCCCTGGCGGCGGAGGGGGAGACGGAGGTTTCCGAAATCGGACATATTGACCGGGGATATGAGGATGTCGCCAGGGACTTGCGGAATCTGGGGGCGGACATTTTCCGGGTGGAGGATGAAAACGCAGAGTTCACCCGCCGGTGAGAAGAAAAAAGGGGGCCGCGGTAGCGGTCCCCCTGACGGATAGACGATAGAATTGGAGCGCGGTCATGGCGAGACGGAAGCATACAAAGCGGCGAAGAAGGCGGGGAGGCTTCGGCTTCCTCTATAAGCTGCTGTCCGTTTTTGTGATTTGCGGGGCCATTCTCGCGGCCATGACCTTGTTTTTCCGGGTGGACAACATTGCCGTCAGCGGACAAAAACGCTATACGGCGGAGGAGATTCAGGCGGCCTCCGGCGTGGAGCTGGGGTCCAATATGTACCTTTTGAACAAGTACGACGTGCGGCAAAACATCTGGAGTCAATTGCCCTATATTGAGGATATCCGCATCAATCGGAAGCTGCCGGACACCCTGCTTATCGAGATTCGGGAGAGCGGCCGGCCCTTTGCCCTGGTGCAGGACGGCAGCGCGTGGCTCATTAGCGCGGGAGGGAAAATTGTGGAGCAGGTGCCGGAGGAGGAGGCGGGAGCCTATGGGTTGATTTCCGGCTGCCAGCTTCTGGCTCCCTCGGTGGGAACTCAGATGGCCCTGGCAACGGAGTACGCCTCCCAGCAGACCAGCCTTCTGGACCTTATAGAGGCCCTGGATCAGGCGGGACTGACGGAAAATGTGGATGGTATCCGTCTGGACGAGCTGAGCTACCTGAAGATGGACTACATTGGCCGTTTTACCGTGTGGATCGCCTATGGGGCGGACTACGAGTGGGAGCTGCAAAAACTGACGGCCACATTGGCCGACGAGAAAATCCAAGATAACATGACCGGAACCATCGACCTGCGCCTGAACAGCGAACAGGTGCGCTTGATACAAAACGTGCGCTGAACTTTCGTCGGGTTTTTTTGAGAATTTGCGTCGAATATAAAACAGGCACTTGACCGGAGGGAAAAAGTGGCTTACAATAGGTAAATAAATGCAGTTTCCCCGTCTCCAGGTGGAAGACGGTGAAGGTCAGCGCCCGCCCTTTTTGGCAGGCGGCGGCACAAATGATAGCAGGAGGCAGCACTATGGCATTTGGTTTGGAAAGCAGTCCCGATACCGTTGTCAACATCAAGGTGATCGGAGTCGGCGGCGCTGGAAATAACGTGGTAAACCGTATGGTTAGCTCCGGAACCAAGGGAGTGGACTTTGTGGCCGTGAATACGGACAAGCAGGCGCTGAATATCTCCAGCGCGGCCTATAAGATCCAAATTGGTGAGAAGCTGACCCACGGACAGGGCGCGGGCTCCGACCCGGAGGTGGGCCGCAAGTCCGCCGAGGAGAGCCGGAACCAGATTGCCAAGGCTCTGGAGGAAACGGACATGGTTTTCATCACCGCCGGTATGGGCGGCGGCACCGGCACCGGCGCGGCCCCCATTGTGGCGGAACTGGCAAAGGAGCAGGAGATCCTCACCGTGGGCGTGGTGACCAAGCCCTTCGGCTTCGAGGGACGCCGCCGGATGCAACAGGCCGAGGGCGGCATTGAGGAGCTCCGGACCAAGGTGGACTCCCTGGTAATCATTCCTAACGAGCGGCTTAAGCACGCCACGGACCAGAAAATTACATTTGCCAACGCCTTCGAAATCGCCGACGACGTTCTCCGTCAGGCAGTGCAGTCCATCTCGGACCTGATCCGGGACACGGGCTTTATCAACTTGGATTTTGCCGACGTCACCGCCGTCATGAAAGACGCGGGTCTTGCCCATATGGGCGTGGGCCGGGCCGCCGGAAAGGGCAAGGCGGAGGAGGCCGCCAAAATGGCCATTTCCAGCCCCCTGCTGGAGACCAGCATCAACGGCGCAAGAGGCATCCTCATCAACGTGGCGGGCTCTCCGGACATCGGTCTGGAGGAAATTGAGCAGGCCGCCGGTCTTGTCCAGGCCTCCGTCCACCCCGATGCCAACGTGATTTTTGGCGCAACCTTTGACGAGACTCTGGACGACGAAATCCGGGTCACCGTCATCGCCACCGGCTTTGAAAAAGCCCCCGGCCAGTTGCTGGGCAAAATGGCGGAAGAGGCTGAGAAGACCGAGGAGGAGGCGCCGGCAGGGCCCGAGCCCCTGGGAGAAGAGGATGTACCTAAGCCGGAGGTTCCCGAAGACGATCCCTTCGAGGATATTTTTAAAATTTTCAACAAGCGGGACTGAGCGTCGCTTTTCAGAAAAAATCTGGAAGACCCTGGAGGTTGTTACCTCCGGGGTCTTTTTCGCGCCTTGAAACGCCGGAACAGGCAAGCGCCGCCATGGAGACGCTGCCGCTTTTTGCTTGTGGTGAATCCCGGTTTTTCGCAAATGATAATCGGGCCGGAGACGGCGTTGGATATGAAAAGGAAAGGGGTGGTTTTTTTGTATGGACCTTCACGATTCGCGAAGCGGGCGCTGGGCGCCGGGGCGGCGCTGGCGCTTGCGTTTTTGCTGTGCGCCGGAGGAAGCGTGCCGGTAAAGGCGGCGGAAGCCCGGATGCTGGTCCCGGTGGGCCACACAGTGGGCATCAAATTGTTTTCCCGAGGCGTAGTGGTGGTGAAGTTGACGGATGGCGGAACGCCCGCCAGAGAGTGCGGCCTCCGCACCGGAGACGTTATTGTCAAGTGCGGAGGCAATGCGGTGACCTCCACAGAGCAGTTCCAATCCCTTTTGCAAAAAAGCGGCGGAGGAACTTCCGATTTGCAGATTGACCGGGGAGGGGACAGCGTGACCTTGTCGGTGGAGCCCTCCCAAAACGACCAGGGCGTCTATTGCATCGGTGCCTGGGTTCGGGACAGTATGGCGGGAATTGGCACCATGACCTGGTATGACCCGGCCACCGGGGTCTTTGGGGCCTTGGGCCATGGCGTCACCGACACGGATACGGCATTGCTGATGCCTTTTTCCAACGGTTCCATTTTACCCTCCACCGTCAAAGCGGTGAAGCGGGGAGAGGCGGGCTCCGCCGGAGAGCTGCGGGGGGATTTTGACTTGACAGGCGACCTGGGGCCGCTGTACGCCAATACGGGCAGCGGAATTTTCGGGAAATTGGAAGAGGCTCCCGCGGCGGGACCAGCGGTTTCGACGGGCATGGCCCTGCCGGGTCCGGCTGTGATTCTGGCGAATGTCCAGGGGGACGAGGTCCGGGAGTACGGCATTGAGATTTTAAAGGTGGCGTCCAGCTCGGCAGATGGGCGAGACCTGGTTCTCTCTGTTACGGACCCGGCGCTGTTGGAGACTACAGGGGGCATTGTGCAGGGAATGAGCGGCAGTCCTATTCTCCAAAATGGCCAAATTGTGGGTGCGGTGACCCATGTTCTATTGAACGATCCCACAAAAGGGTATGGAATTTTGATTGAAAATATGCTAAGCGCGTCGGAACAGGTGAGTTGAGCGGCGGCAAGGAGCGGTGAAAGCCGCTCCTTGCCGCGTCAGTTTGTAGACCGCTTTTTACAGCTTGTCAAAAAAGTGCCGTCTAAAATGAGGCGGAAAGGAAAAGAGCTACGAGAGAAACCCATCAGGGGTTTCTCCCGTTTTGTATCAGAAGTTTTTCAGACCTTTTGAAAGGTCTGAAAAACTTGCTCAGGCTGGCGAAAATCCTTTTTCGACAGCCTGAGAAAACGCCCAACCGGGGATTCCGGTTGGGCGTTTTCGTTTATCAAAAAGGTATTTGTTTTCGGAAGAGGCAAATCAAGTGAAGAGCGTATTTCGCCTCACTTGGCCAAAAGCTCGCTTTTGATGCGCTCCAAAGCCTCCGGGGCC
>CAJUCO010000028.1 GCA_910585245.1 uncultured Oscillibacter sp. | reverse complement strand
GGATCATGACGGGGCGGTGCTTCTGGCCGTCCTCGCCGGTGTACTCCAGCTCGAAACGCTCCGGTAACTGGCTGTCTAACTGGATGGTGCCGCACTGCCAGGTCCGGCCCAGGGAATCGGAGAGGTGGAAGTCCAGCTTGGGCCCATAGAAAGCCCCGTCTCCCTCGTTGACCACAAATTCCTTGCCCATATCGGTAATGGCGGTTTTCAGGATGTCCTGATTTCGCTCCCACTCCTCCACGGTACCAATGTGATCTTCCGGCATGGTGGACAGCTCGATGGTATAGCTCAAGCCGAAGGTGGAATAGACCTCGTCAAAGAGCCGCACCGTCTCCTGAATCACATCCTGCATCTGCTCCCGGGTCATGAAAACGTGGGCATCGTCCTGGCTGAAGCAGCGAACCCGGAACAGGCCATGAAGAGCGCCGGAGAGCTCGTGGCGGTGGACCAGGCCGATCTCCCCCACCCGGAGGGGCAGCTCCTTATAAGAGTGAGGTTCGCTGGCGTAAACCAACATACCGCCGGGGCAGTTCATGGGTTTCACCGCAAAATCCACCTCGTCAATGACGGTGGTGTACATATTGTTTTTGTAGTGATCCCAGTGGCCGGAGCGCTCCCACAGCTGGCGGTTGAGCATGATAGGCGTGGAGATTTCCACATAGCCGTATTTCTTGTGAACCTGCCGCCAGTAGTCCAACAAGGTATTTTTCAGCGTCATTCCCTTAGGCAGGAAGAAGGGGAAACCGGGGCCCTCATCCCGGAGCATAAATAGCCCCAATTCTTTCCCCAACTTCCGGTGGTCCCGCTTCTTGGCCTCCTCAATGCGCTTGAGGTATTCGTCCAGCTCGTCTTTTTTGGGGAAGGCGATGCCGTAAATCCGCTGGAGGGTCTCCCGGTTGGAGTCCCCCCGCCAGTAGGCGGCGTTGCAGGCGGTGAGTTTGATGGCGTTGCCCTTCACCCGGCCGGTGGAATCCAGGTGGGGTCCGGCGCAGAGGTCGGTAAACTCCCCCTGTTTGTAGAAGCTGATGGCGGCGTCCTCGGGGAGGTCGTTGATGAGCTCCACTTTGAAGGGCTCGCCCTTTTCCTCCATAAACTTCACGGCCTCCGCCCGGGGCAGCTCGAAGCGCTCCAGCTTCAGCTTCTCCTTGCAGATCTTCCGCATTTCGCCCTCGATCTTCTCCATGATCTCGGGGGTAAAGGGGAAGGGAGAGTCCATATCGTAATAGAAACCCTCGTCAATGGAAGGGCCGATGGCCAGCTTCACCTCCGGGTACAGGCGCTTCACCGCCTGGGCCAGGATGTGGGAGCAGGTGTGCCAGTAGGTCTTGCGGTAGGTCTCGTTTTCAAAGGTATACAGATTGCTTTCTTCGCTCATGGTAATTCCTCCTTGTATTACGGGGCGGGGGCAAAAAATCCCACCCCTGATGAAGAATCAGGGGTGGGATACGAAAACGCATTCCACGGTTCCACCCTGCTTGCGGCCCGGAAGCGGACCGCCGCTCGTGTCCTCGGTAACGGGAGGGCCCGGCCCGGTCGTCCCGGGCAGCTCGGGAGTGGTACAGCCGCCTTGTCCTCCGGAGCGCTTCCAGCAAGCGCGCCCCTCTCTGTAGGGGGAAACCGGGCGGTTCTTCTCCGTCATCGCCAATTTAACAGAGTCACTATATCATTCAGGCGTGGAATTGTCAAGAGGGACCGTCTTCCCGGGAGGGTCCATTCACGCATTTTATAATAGCCTCACATCGGGCCGCCCAAGGGGGGCGGCCCCTACTTTAAATAGGGCTCACCCTGTCTTCCCCCCTCTTTTTTCCGCTGTTTTCCCAATCCATAAAGATGCTCTCCGCTTCCCGTTGTCCTTCCTCCAACATCCACTTTGCCGCAACCATATCGCCCTCGGACAAATAGCGTAGCGCCTTAGTTACGGCGTTAAAAAGGGCATTGTACATTTTTTTATACATAAAAGATTTCCTCCGTTTTCATTCTATAAGCTGTAATTCATACTATAAATCCGAATAATTCATTTGTCAAGCAAGAATTTTGTTTGTGGCAAGTTTATTTCTTCCTTCCTTTCGCTATGCTTATAGCAAAGGAGGGACACTATGGATCTTGATTATACTGAAATCGGGCGCCGAATTGCCAAACGTCGGAGACATCTGAATTTGAAACAAGCGGAGGTGGAAGAGCGGGCTGATATCGGTTACAAGTATCTCTCTAGTATCGAAAGAGGTTTTTCCATCCCCTCCACCGAAGTGATTATGCGCCTTGCCAAGGCTCTGGACACCACGCCGGATGAGTTTTTGGTGGGAACCTCCCGTGCACAGAACGAGGAGTGGAAAAACGTCGCCCAGTATCTGCAAACCATGAATCAAAAGCAGTTGGAACTTGCCAAGAATTTTCTCCAATGGCTCACGGAACAGGATTTGTAAAGCGGCAGGAGAGGGGATTCTCCCCTTCCCTGCCGCTTTAGGCCTTGTTTGAAAAATATCGAAACGCCCAAAACGGCGGATCTTTTTCCGTCACTCTGCGTTAAATTTTCTTACCGGGCGTCAGCCCGCCTGCGAAAATTTGCCTTGATTGGTGAAAAAATCTCTCGCCGTTGGGCATTCCGCCAATTTTCAAACAAGGCCTAAACACCAAAAAAGTCTTTTCACCCGGTTTCAGCCGCCAAAAAACAGACGCACCGCCAGCGCCGCCGCCGCAAACCCCGTCAGATCTGCCACCAGCGCCGCCGGAACCGTGTGCCGGGTCTTTGTGATCCCGGCGGAACCGAAGTAGACGGCAATGGTATAAAAGGTGGTCTCCGTGCTCCCCAACATCACCGCCGCCACCCGGCCCACATAGCTGTCCACACCGTGGGAGGCCATTAAGTCGCTGGCCACTGCTAAAGCCCCGTTTCCGGACACCGGACGGACCAGCATCAGCGGCGTGGTCTCCGGCGGGATACCCAGCAGCGCCAGCACCGGGGCAAAGAGGCCGGACAGCCACTCCATGGCTCCGGAGGCCCGGAACATACTCACCGCCGTCAGCAGTCCCACCAGCGCCGGAACAATCCGCAAAAGTACCGACAGCCCCTCCTCCGCCCCGTGGGTCAGGGCGGCATAGACATCCACCCGCTTCCCCAGGCCGTACACCGCCACTCCTGCCAGCAGCACCGGAATCACCAGTGAACTCAGGTTCATCTCCTCACCCTCCCATGAGACAGCAGCCAAGCCGCCAGCAGTCCCGCCGCCACCGACATAAGCGACGCCAGCCACACCGCCGGAAGGATATCAAAGGGCGTCGCGCACCCGGCCGCGGCCCGAACCGAGGCAATGGTGGCCGGAATCAGCTGGATAGAGGCGGTGTTCAGCACCACCAGCAGGCAAAGTTCGTTACTGGCCACGCCGCCGCAACCTCTCGCCATCTTTCTGGCGGCCCGGATTCCCAAAGGCGTGGCGGCGTTCCCCAGCCCCAGGAGGTTGGCCGACACATTGGCGGACACCGCCGCCAGGGTCTCCGGATCTTTGCTGGCCTCCGGCAACAGCCTTTGCAGCACAGGACGAAACAACCGCGCCAGTCCCGACGCCAAACCACAGGCATTCATGATCTCCATAACCCCGCTCCAAAGACAGAGAACCCCCGCCATGGACAAGCTCAGCTCAACGGCGGACCGGGCTCCCTCCAGCGCTGCGTTTGCCACTGCGTCTAAGTTTCCCGAGAGGAGACCAAAGACCAAAGACAGGGTAACCATTCCTGTCCAAACCCATGCCATTTCCATAATTTCCCTCCTTTTTTTACTTTTTCCCCCAAATTGTGAACATCTTCTTAAATTTTCCAAGGGAAGAATTGACAAACTCAACATATGTGTGATAAGGTTACACCACCTGTTGGAAGACACCGCGGACATAGGGAAAGGAGGAGAGCTGTGAAGTCAACTGGAATTGTAAGAAAGGTGGATGAGTTGGGCAGAATTGTGCTTCCCATTGAGATGCGTCGCACCTTAGACATTGCTGAACGCGACGCATTGGAAATCTATGTAGAAGGCTCGTCCGTTATACTCAAAAAGTATAAGCCCAGCTGTATTTTCTGCGACGCGACAAAAGATATTACCCTCTTCAAAGGCAAAAGCGTCTGCCCCAGGTGTATGAAGGAGCTGTCCCATGTGAACGCCTCCTGAGGCGTCGCCCTTTGAAGCGGAGCCGGGCTCGGAGGTAATCCAGCCCACCCCATTTGGCATTCGTCAGGTGGGGACAGAAGACTGATCACATTTTAAATACAACAGGGACTTTCTCCCCACCGTGGTGGAAGACGGTGGGGGGGAGTCCTCGTCCAATTTTGCAAAAAGGTGACGCGGAAACTGCCAAATGGGCAGATCCCGCGTCTTTTGTGTATTCTAAATAACTAGTGCTCGCTCCTCCCGTCCCTTGTGTGTCAGCAAGGCGGAGCGCTCATAGCCCGCCGCCCGGGCCAGTTCCGCCGCCTGGACGTAACCGTAGACAACGTCTCCGGCACGGTGGGCGTCGGCGGAGAGGAGGATGCTTCCCCCCATATCCCGCCACTCCCGCAAGAGAAACAGGGCCGGGTAGGGAACGCTCCGGTATCCCCGGGACATGGCCCCGGTGTTGATCTCCAAAAGCGTCTCCCCCGGGTCTGCCGCGTGCAGCGCCTCCAGAGCGGCAAAGCGGTAGCGGGAATCATCTTCGTCAAAAAAATACCCATCCTCGTTAAACTTGGCAATCAGGTCTATGTGGCCCAGAACGGTGGGTTTTCTCGCCGCCATCCGGCAGACTTCATCATAATAACTCCTTATCATGATCAGGGAATTACCCGTAAACTGGCTTTGCAAACACCCCTTCAACGTCTGCGCATCCCAGTCTACCATGTGCCAGTTCCCCTCCGAATCCCGGAGACGGTGGACGCTTCCAATCCAGTAATCAAAGCCCTCCGGCGTCACGTCGGCACAGTTGTCCAGCTCAATTCCCAACAGCACATCCATCCGCCCCGCGTACTCCCCTCGAAGCCGGAGAACCTCCTCCCGATAGGCTGTCATGTCCACCGGCAACACGCAGCCCTGGTCCTCCGGCATAGGAGTGTGGCAGTGACCCGACGCGCCAAAGGAGACCACCCCGGCCTCGAAGGCCGCCTGGGCCATCTCCGCCAGGGTGTTTTCTCCGTCGCAAAAGCGCGAGTGGGTATGGACGGAACAATAAGAGCCCCTCACTGCATTCGCTCCTGTTTCACCTTGTGGTCCACCACATGGCGCTTTTCCAGTTCCCGGGTAACGTCTTCCACGGTGATACCCATTTGAACCATCAGCACCATCACGTGGTAGCAGAGATCGGCAATCTCATAGACGGTCTCCTCCCGGTCCTCCTTCCGTCCGGCGATGATGACCTCCGTACACTCCTCCCCCACCTTTTTCAAGATCTTGTCCAGGCCCTTTTCAAATAGGTAGGTGGTGTAGCTGCCCTCCTTGGGGCTGGTCTTTCGTCCGGCGATGAGCTGATACAGCCCCTCGTAGCTGAACTGCTTCAACTCGTCGGAGAGATAGAGCTCCCGGAAAAAGCAGCTCTCCGCCCCGGTGTGGCAGGCGGGACCGTCCTTGACCACCTCCACCACCAGGGCGTCGGCGTCGCAGTCGGCGGTGATGGAGACCACGTGCTGGCGGTTTCCGCTGCTCTCCCCCTTCCGCCAGAGCTCCCGGCGGCTCCGGCTCCAAAAGCAGGTCCGCCGTTCGTCAATGGTAATGGCCAGGCTCTCCGCGTTCATATAGGCCAGGGTCAAAACCTCCTTGGTATAGTGGTCCTGAACAACGGCGGGGATCAGACCCTTTTCGTCAAATTTTAGCTCCATCTCAGGCGCCCTCTTGCTCCACAATGTGGAAACGGCAATCCTGGGCGCCGTTTAAAATGGTGCCCTCCGGGTCCACGTCGAAGCTCCGCTCCGGCCACAATTCCCGAAGAATGTACAAAACACTCTGCCGGGAGCACTCACACAGCAGGCAGGAATTGATGTACCCTTGGGTGTGAAGGGAGCAGGTGCACTGGTGGAAGATCAGCCAGAACTCCTTTCCCGGACGCACCACCTCTGTCTCCAGACCGCTCATCTTCCCCAGGGCCTGGAAAAACTCGTCGATTCCTCCGCCGGACCGCTCCTGCACGCCCCGGTAAAAATCCAACATCCCCATTTGGAGGCAGTTCTCCGCGCATCCCCGAAGCAGGGTCCCCCGCTCTTCCTCCGGCAGGGCGGCCAGCCCCGTCTCAAAGCCCGTAAACCACCAGCGAATTTCACTATCCATTTTGTTCTCCTTTCACAGTTCCGGGAACCCGTCCCGCGTCAATCCGTCTGTCTCAAAGGGAGGCCCTCCTCCCGAAAGGGCAAGGTATTCCGGCGGCACCGTCTCCGTCAGCCACACGCCGTTGGCGGCCCGGTAGAAAGAAAACCCGTCCCGCCGCATTCTTCCGGCATCCACTTGAAGCACCACAGGCTTCCCCCGGCGGCGGCCCACATTGGCGGCCGTCACCGGATCGCCGGAGAGATGGACGTACTGCCGCTGCTGTTTTTGCAGTCCCTCCGCCTGGATGGAGGACAAAAAACGCTCCACCGTGCCGTGGTACAGCCGCGCCGGAGGTTCCACCGGCTCCAGCTCCAGGTCCACCGGGACACTGTGGCCCTGGTTGGCCCGGATGAGGGTTCGGCCGTCGTTAAAACTGTAGCGCTGCTTTTCGTCCGTTTCCACAATGTGGCCCAAATCCTCCATGGTCAAATTCATGCCCATCAAAATTTCCTGAACCGGCGCCCAGCCGTGGCGGTCCAAGGAAATCCCAATTTTTTCCGGCTGGTGCCGCAAGACCAGACTGAGGAACTTGCTGGCCCTGGTGTAATTTTTCATAGGAGACCATCCTTTCACAGGCGCATTTCTATCCCCCGGGTTCGGAGGTAGCGTTTTAGTTCCTTGATATCCACCTGCTTGGAATGGAAGATGGAAGCCGCCAGCCCCGCGTCCACACCGGGATGGGTAAAGAGCTCTGCAAAGTGCTCCATGTTCCCCGCGCCGCCGCTGGCGACAATGGGCACGCGGACCCTTTCCGCCAGAGCGTCCAGCATCTCCAGATCAAAGCCGGTTTTCACGCCGTCGGTGTCGATGGAATTCAGCACGATCTCTCCCGCGCCGTCTCCCACACCCCGGACGGCCCACTCCATGGCGTCGATGCCGGTGTCCTCCCGGCCCCCTCTGGCAAAGATGTGAAACTGTCCCTCCACCCGCTTCACGTCCATGCTGAGGACAACGCACTGGTCCCCATAGCGCTTGGCCGCCGCCCCAATGATGGAGGGGTTCGCAATGGCTCCGGAATTGACGCTGACCTTGTCCGCGCCGCATTTCAGCACCCGGTCGAAATCCTCCAGCGTCCGGATGCCGCCCCCAACCGTCAGGGGAATGAAAATCTCGGAGGCCACCTGGCGAAGAATATCCGTAAAGAGTCCCCGGCCCTCGGCGGAGGCGGTGATGTCGTAGAACACCAGCTCGTCGGCTCCGGAGGCGTTGTAGAACCGGGCCAGCTCTACCGGGTCCGCCATATCCCGGAGCCCCTCGAAGTTGGTTCCTTTCACCACCCGCCCGTTCCGCACATCCAGGCACGGGATGATTCGCTTGGCTAACACGCTCCCACCTCCTTGATGACCGTCCGGAGGTCCAGCTGTCCGGCGTACAGGGCTTTGCCCAAAATGGCGGCCCGCACGCCCATGCTCTCCAGACGCCGCAGTTCCTCCAAAGAGCTGACACCGCCGGAGGCGGTGATCTCCAGGTCCTCAATCCGGACCAGCTCCTCGTAAAGTTCCAGATTGGTTCCCCGGCCCGCGCCGTCCCGGCTGATGTCCGTGTAAATAACGGTCCTCACTCCCGCGTCCCGAAGGCGGCGGCAGAAGTCCACCCCCTTTTCCCGGGAAAGCTCCTTCCAGCCGTTGACAGCCACATACCCGTCCCGGGCGTCCACCCCCACGGCAATCCGGTCCCCATAGACTTGGGCCATACGGGCGGTAAAGGCAAAGTCCTTTACCGCAACAGTGCCCAGAATGCACCGCCCCACGCCCAAGTCCAGGTACTGACGGATGCGCTCTTCGCTTCGGATTCCTCCGCCCACTTCGATAAAAAGTCCCCCCTGGCCGGCAATGGCGGCTATGCTTTCAAAATTGGCCGGCGCGCCGTCTCTGGCCCCGTCCAGGTCCACCACGTGGAGATACCGGGCCCCGGCCTCAAGAAACTCCCTGGCCTGGGCGCAGGGGTCCGCGCCGTAGACAGTCTCTTGCTCATAGTCCCCCTGATAGAGGCGGACCACCTGCCCGCCCCGCAGGTCAATGGCTGGAAAAATCTGCATGGTATCGCTCCTCTTTCTCATTCATGGACCTTGCAGGTCAGCTCCTCCACCTCCAGGCGGAGAACGCACACGCCCTTCAGGGCGTCCTCTCCTATCTCCCATTGGTCCCTTCCGGTGATATGGGCCATGATGGCGGCGAGACCCGCCCGCTTTTCCTCCGCCGTCTCCAAAAGCGTCACCGGGCCGCCGCCCATGACGCATTGAAACCGGGCGGTGTGGTCACACGCCCTTGGACCTTCAACCCACTCGTGGCCGCAGTCCATCTCGAAAGAGGCCCAGCCGCTTTCACGGAGAAGTTCGATCTTCCGGCCCTCCTTTGCGCTGTGGAAGTAGAAGGTATAGTGCCCGTCCTTTTCCGTAAAGCCAAAATCCAGAGGCACCACATAGGCCCTGCCCCCGTCGCACAGCCCCAGGCGGCAGCAGCTACAGGCCGTTATAATTTCCCGGATTTTTACAGGGTTTGTAACCTCCCGGTCCGCTCTTCGCATAACGACCCTCCCTTTCAAAGCTCCGCAAAGGCCCGCAGCAGCCGGAGGCCCGCGTCTCCGGACTTCTCCGGGTGGAACTGGGTCCCCCAGACGTTCCCCCGGCGGACCGCCCCGGGAATGGAGGCGTTTCCATACCGGGAGATTCCCAGCGTGCTGTCCCGGCAATTTCGGGCGTAGAAGCTGTGGACATAGTAAACATATTCGCCATCTTCAAAATACTTGAACAGCGGGTCGTCTTTTACAATCGCCAGGCGGTTCCAGCCCATGTGGGGAACTTTCAGCGACTTGTCCTCCAGCTCCTCCCCCAAGAAGTCCACCTGGCCGGGAATCAATCCAAGCCCCGGGTGTTCCCCATATTCAAAGCTCCGGTCAAACAGCAGCTGCATTCCAAGGCAAATGCCCAAAAAGGGCTTTCGCCCCGCCTCCTCCCGAAGGACGGGCGCCAAACCTGTGGCCTCCAATTTGGCTCCGGCGTCGCCGAAGGCCCCCACGCCGGGGAGAATGATCCGGTCTGCCGCCCGGAGCCTCTCCGCCTCGCCGGAGACCTCCGTCTCCAGTCCCAGGGAGCGGAGGCTGGAGCGCAGGGAAAAGAGATTCCCCACGCCGTAATCCACAATCGCAATCATTTACAGCAGCCCTTTCGTACTCGGAATTTCATCCGGATGCCTGGGGTCCGGGGCCACGGCGCCCTTCAGCGTCCGGCCCATGCCCTTGAAAACGGCCTCCAAAATGTGATGGGTGTTCTCCCCCTCCACCTTCCGGATGTGGAGAGAACCGGGGCAGTTTCGCACAAAGCCCAGAAAGAACTCCTTCGCCAGCTCCGTGTCGAAGTCCCCCACCTTGGCGGCGGGAAGGTCCACCGCCCAGCCCAGGTAATCCCGGCCGCTGAGGTCCACGGCGCAAAGGACCAAGGTCTCGTCCATGGGCAGCAGAAACTGCCCATAGCGGACTATCCCCCGTTTGTCCCCCAGGGCCTCCTGAAAGGCCTTCCCCAGGCAGATGCCAATGTCCTCCACAGAGTGGTGGTAATCCACCTGAACATCCCCGTGGCAGACCACGGAGAGGTCGAAATCCCCGTGACGGGTAAAGAGCTCCAGCATATGGTCCAGAAAACCGCAGCCAGTGGCAATCTCCGCCTTGCCGGTTCCATCCAGATTCAGTGTCAGTTGAATTTGCGTCTCTCCGGTGTTTCGCTGAATGCTTGCAGTACGCATGGCGCTTCCCTCCTTATCTTCCGGCCGTCAGGCGCCGGATGCTCTCCACCAGCGCCTCCATCTGCTCTTTGGAACCAATGGTAATCCGGACGAAATCCCGGATACGGTCCTTGTCGAACCAGCGGACCAGGATGCCGTTCTCCTTTAACCTTCGGTACAGCTCGCCGCCGGAAATCCGGGCGGACCTTGCGAAAACAAAATTCGCGGAAGAGGGCAGAACGGTGAATCCCCGTTCCTCCAGCGCCCCGGTGGTCCAAACCCGGTTTTCCCGGACGGTTTGGCAAGAGGCCTGAAAATACTCCTCGTCCTCTATGGCGGCGGCCCCGGCCAGCAACGAGAGGCGATTCACACTATAGGGGTTCAAGCTGTACTTCACCCGGTTGAGATCTTCGATAAGCTCCGAATCTCCCAGGGCAAAGCCAATGCGCCCGCCCGCCAGGGACCGGCTTTTGGACATGGTCTGGGTCACCAGGAGATTTCCATACTCCCGGACCAGCGGGACGCAGCTCTCCGCCCCGAAATCCACATAGGCCTCGTCCACGACCACTACCCGGTTTGGATTGCTCTCCAACAGCCGCCGGATATGGGAAACGGGGACCGCCATGCCTGTGGGGGCGTTGGGGTTGGCGATCACCACGGTGCCGGGAAAGTCCATGTAATCCTCCACCCGCAACGAGAAGTCCCCGTCCAAAGGAAGGCGCAGAGCTTCCACACCGAAGAGGGCCACCTGGGCCTCATAGAAGCCGTAGGTGATGTCGGCGAAGGCCACCCCTGTTCCCTCCCCGCAAAAGGCCCGGAAGGCGAAGGCCAGAATCTCGTCGGAGCCGTTGCCGGAGATGACGTTTTCCACTCCCAGGCCATAACGCTTGGCAATGGCGGTATTCAGGGCCGCGCAAGTGGGGTCGGAATAGAGATAGAGTTTTTCCACCTCCGTCCGGCTGACCGCCTCCAGAACCTTTGGAGAGGGGGGGAAGGGACTTTCGTTGGTGTTCAGTTTTATGTACCGCTGGTCCCGGGGCTGCTCCCCAGGGGTGTAGGGGGCGCAGCGAAGGGCTTCGGGGGAGAGGAATCTGCTCATAATATCCACCTTTCAACAATTGCTTAACCGTGTCTTGAAAACCGGGTCCGGCACTCGCCCCGCCCTCAGGCCTCCCCCCGGCTGAGGGCCGACCTGGCGTGCCCCTCCAGCCCCTCCCGCCTGGCAAAATCCGCCACCCGGCCGGAGCAGGCCTTCAAGGCCTCCTGGTCATAGCAGAGGAAGCTGGAGCGCTTCATGAAATCGTCCACCCCCAGGGGACTGGAAAACCGGGCGGTACCGGAGGTGGGAAGGGTGTGGTTGGGTCCCGCGAAATAGTCCCCCAGGGCCTCCGGCGTAAAGCGGCCCAGGAAAACGCTTCCGGCATTTTGAATCCGGGGCAGCAGGGCGAAGGGATCGTCCACACAGAGCTCCAGATGCTCCGGGGCAATGCGGTTCACCGCCTCCACCGCCTTATCCAGGCTGTTTGTAACAATGATCTTCCCGTTTTCCTCCACGGACCGGCGGGCAATGTCCTTTCGCGGCAGCGTTTCCAGCTGAGCCTCCACCTCCGCCCGGGCAGCCTCCGCCAATTCCCGGCTGTCCGTCACCAGCACGGCGGAGGAAAGCGGGTCGTGCTCCGCCTGACTCAAAAGGTCCGCCGCCACCCACTTGGGGTTGGACTTCCCGTCCGCCAGCACCAGAATCTCACTGGGACCGGCAATCATGTCAATGTCCACCTGACCGAAGACCTTCCGCTTCGCCGTGGCTACAAAGACGCCTCCGGGGCCCACCACTTTGTCCACCTGGGGCACGCTCTTTGTGCCATAGGCCAGGGCCGCCACCGCCTGGGCTCCGCCAATTTTGAATACGGCGTCCGCTCCGGCGATGCGCGCCGCCGCCAGAGCCTCCGGGCTGACGGAGCCGTCCCGGCGGGGCGGGGTCACCAACACGACGCTTCTCACCCCGGCGATCTTCGCCGGGATAACGTTCATCAAAACGGTGGAGGGAAAGGCCTCCGGGCTTCGGGGCACGCAGACGCCCACCTTTTCAATGGGGGTCCACCGCTGGCCCATGACCACGCCGGGGCAGTCCGCCAGAATGAAGTCATTGTGCCGCTGCCGCCCGTGAAAGCGCCGGATGTTCTCCGCCGCCATCTCCAGCGTCTCCAAAAAAGAGGGGCGGACGCTTTTCATGGCGGCGTCAAATTCCCCTTCCGTCACCTGAAGGTCCTCCAGCTCCGCGCCGTCGAAGCGGCGGGTAAACTCCCGGAGGGCGGCGTCCCCCCTCTCCCGGACCTCCCGGATCACCGCGTCCACAGCGTCGGAGACGTCCTCCTCCGCCCGGATATCCCGGTTTAGGAATTCCTCCGGGGCAAGGCTGTCGAACTCTAGAATTTTCATCATGTCCCCTCCGTCAGCTTGCTTAACAGGGTCTCAATCTCCCGGCGCTTGAACTGGAAGCTGGCCCGATTGGCCACAAACCGGGCGGAGATGGGCAAAAACTCCGCCAGCACTTTCAAATGATTCTCCCGCAAGGTGGTCCCGGTTTCCACAATGTCCACAATCACGTCGCTGAGACCCAAAATCGGGGCCAGCTCAATGGAGCCGTTGAGCTTGATGATATCAATGTCCCGGCCCTGGGCGGCATAGTAGGCTTTTGCGATGTTCACAAACTTCGTCGCCACCCGGAGAGAGCGGCCCGGGTCGTCGGTGAAATCCTCCGGCCCCGCCACGCACATACGGCATCTCCCCAGGCCCGTGTCCAAAAGCTCGTACACGTCGGCCCCGGATTCGTCCAGAATATCCTTGCCCACGATGCCGATATCCGCCGCGCCGTGCTCCACGTAAATCGCCACATCACTGGGTTTCACCAGAAAATACCGGATTCCCGCCGCCGGATTTTCCACCACCAGCTTCCGGCTCTCGTTATAGTCCTCCGGACAGCCGTAACCCACGCCGGCGAGAAGATTATACACGTTATCCCCCAAACGGCCCTTGGGAAGGGCCACGTTTAGCATGGTCCTCTCCCTGTCCTCCGGAGCGGCGTCGGCAAGGCGGTCCAGCTCATCCAGATACAGCGCAAAGCCCACGGCCTTCGCTCCGGGGCGGAACCGCTCCGCCAGGGGGTCGTACCGCCCGCCTTTGAGCACGGCCCGGGGCAGGCCCGCCAGATAACCCTGTAAAACCAGGCCGTTATAATACTCCATGTCGTTTACCAGCGACAAATCCAGCCAGAGCCGCTGTCCCTGGGCCTCCAGGGCGGCGCACAGGGTCCGCAGCTCCGCCAGCGCCGCTCCCATGGCGGCGTTCAGGGCTATGGGTTCCGCCTGGGCCAATACCGCCTCCCAGTCCCCCGCCAGAGTACCCAGACGGCACAGGGCGTCAGCCCCCTGTCTGGAGAGGCCCGCCTCCTCCGCCACGGAGCGCAGCTCGTGGAGATTCCGGTCCCGGACGCAGCGAAGCAACCGGGGCCGGGCCGCTTCCGGCGCGCCCACAGCGTCCAGCAATCCCGCCACAAAGCCCATGTGGCTGGCCTCCAGCACAAAGTCCCGCCCCGTCAACGCCAGACTCTGAAAGGCCAGGGAGACCGCTTGCGCGGTGACGGCGCCGTCCACCTCGCCGATGCACTCCAGGCCCATCTGGCTGATCTCCTGGAAGGTGTGGCTCTCCTGGCTGGGGCGGTAAACGTTCTCGGAATAATAAAACCGGCCGCAGTCCCCCGCTTCAATCTGGGCGTTCTTAGCTATGGAGAGGGTCACATCCGGCTTTAAAGCCAGCAAACGCCCGTCCAGGTCCGTAAAGGTGATGACTTGGTCCGAGGCCAGAAACCGGCGGTTTTGCTGGTAGAGGCCGTATTCCTCAAAGCGGCCCATGCGGTACTGGCAAAAGCCCGCCCGCTCATACAAAAAACGAAGTTGGAGGGCCAGCCGCTCCTGAGGCCGCAAACTATTCAAATCCAATTCCATTTCCATGGAGTTCCTCCTTATAGGGCCGCGCCCCGGTGATAGACCTTAGTATACTCTCACTTTTTATTGTAGTAAAGCGCTAATTCGGTAGTATGATAAATTTCACTATTTGTACAAACAACGCCTCCGGCAACAGGACGGATTCAGCGATATTAGCGATATTGATTTGATATTTTTGATATTGATGAGCGCTTCCAAGTCCCGCCCCCCTTCAAATTCAAACCATCTTTTCCGGTCTGACGGTCTCGTCGAACTCCTCCGCGGTCAATAGACCCAGGGAGAGTACCGCCTCTTTCAGCGTCGTGCCGTCGTGAAGGGCCTTTTTGGCGCACTCCGCCGCCTTTTCATAGCCAATTTCCGGCGTCAGGCAGGTGACCAGCATCAAGGAGTTCCTCAGATTTTCCTCCATCCGCTCCACGTTGGGGACAATCCCCTCCACACAGTGGGACCGGAAGGAGTCCATGGCATCCGCCAAAAGCCGGGCGGAGAGCTGGAAGTTATAAGCCGAGACCGGCAAAAAGACGTTCAGCTGGAAGTTCCCCTGGCTGGCGGCAAAGCCAATGGCGGCGTCATTCCCCATCACTTGGACGGCGGCCATGGTGATGGCTTCGCACTGGGTGGGGTTCACTTTTCCGGGCATGATGGAGCTGCCCGGCTCGTTCTCCGGAATCCGGAGCTCTCCCATGCCGCAACGGGGGCCGCTGGCCTGCCAGCGAATGTCGTTGGCGATCTTCATGAGGTTCGCCGCCAGGGCCTTCAGCGCCCCGTGGGCGAAGACCAGGGCGTCTTTGCTGGTGAGGGCGTGGAACTTGTTCCCGTCAGGCCGGAAGGGAAGGCCTGTCAGGGTCCGCAGCTCCTGGCAGACCATTTCGTCATAGCCCCCGGGGGCGTTGAGGCCGGTGCCCACGGCGGTTCCTCCGATAGCCAGACGGCAAAGCTCCTCCAGCGCCGCCTGGAGCATCCGGCAGGGGGCCTCCACCAGTTCCCGCCAGCCGGAGACTTCCTGGGCGAAGCGCAGGGGCGTGGCATCCTGGAGGTGGGTCCGGCCAATGCGGATCAAGTCCGGATAAGCCTCCTCCAATTTCCGAAAGGCCTCCGCCAGACGCTTTGCCGCAGGAACTACCCCGTTTGCCACAGACAGGGCCGCCGCAATGTGAAGGGCCGAAGGATACGTGTCGTTGGAGGACTGGGAGGCATTGACATGGTCGTTGGGGTGGAGGGCCACGCCCCGGTCCGCCGCCAGGTGCGCAATGACTTCGTTCATATTCATGTTGGTCTGGGTGCCGCTGCCGGTCTGCCAGACCACCAAGGGAAACTCATCTTCCCATATCCCGGACCGGATCTCCCCGCAGGCGGCGGCGATGGCCTCGGCCTGCTCCGCCGTCAGCTTGCCTACGGCGGCGTTGGCCTTGGCGCAGGCCTCCTTCAAATAGGCAAAGGCAGTGATGATCTCTTCCGGCTGGCGCTGGCCGCCGATTTTAAAATTTTCCAAGCTCCGCTGGGTCTGAGCGCCCCAGTGGCGGTCCGCCGGGACGGCAATTTCGCCCATGGTGTCGTGTTCAATGCGGGTGGTGTTCATGGCCATTCCTCTTTTCGTTTTTTATGGCGTATATTATAGCGGCAAAAAAACGCAAACGCAAGCCCGCCGAACACACTTTCGGCGGGCTTTGGGCTGTCGAAACCACGTTTTCGCCGGTCTGAGCCAGTTTCCGGAACTCTCAAAAATTCCGAAAACCTGTTGCCAGCGCCGGCGCAGGAAGTCTCCTCTTCCCGCCAGGTGGGTTTCTCGACTTTTCCGGATGGTTCTTTACGGTTGCGTCAGCAGCACCAGGTTCCGGTCGGTGATGAAGTTCGGCACGCTGTACGCCACGGCTATGGCATCCAGTCCGTTTTCCCTGGCGTACTGGGCGGCGGAGTAGCGGTAATACCGGGGGTCCAACAGGTGGACCTCTTCAAAGTGCAACGCCAGGAAGGGGGCCATGGAGTCCGCGAAGGAGTCCCGGATCACCAGCAGCTTCCCCGTTCCCTCGGGGTTTTTGATGACGCAAAGAGGCTGGTTGCCCCCCAGGAAGGCGGAGTATTTGTCCTTCTCCCCCAGATAGTCAGAAGCATATAAGTTCGCTTCCTTTGGCGTGCCGTCCCGCCAGGAGGTGACGGAAAGGCCCCTGTCCTCCACCCAGAACTCGATGCTGTCCGGCTCCAGCCAGTGAATGCCGGACTGGGAGTAGAGAGTACCCTGGAAACCGTTGGAAACCGGAGGGAAGGATCGCCGTTCATATGCCTCCTGCTCCAATACCTCCTCCCCCCGGCCCAGGGATCCCATCAAGGCGGCGTAGCCGTAATAGGCTCCCAGGGTAGTCCAGTGGTGGTCCGTGCGGTAGAAGATATCCTCCCCGGCGCGGGCGCGCAGGGCCGTCAGGAAGTCGATGGATTCCACGCCCTCCAGCTCCGCCGCCCGGGCGATAAAGGCCGCCTGATCCCAGCTCTCCGCCCCTTTGGGCAGTTCCTTCCGCCGGATCTCCGCCGCCGAGGGAATGAGCCCCAGGTACACCGGAAGCTCCGTCCGCTCTGCAAGACGGGAGACATAGCTCAAATTTTTCTCCTCCAGGCCGTCCTTGGGAGGCTCTACCTTGGCGATCAGCGCGTCACCGCAGAGATAGACCCCGTTGAACTCCCGCTTGCCCAGAAGCTGTTCCGTCCGGGCCTTAAGCCCTGTCCACTGGTCCCGGAAGGGGAACTGATCGGCAAAATAGTCCTCCACCCCCTTGGTGAAGCTCCCTTCTTTCAACCCCTCCCAGGAAAATGCGGGGAACTGGGCCAGGGTCCGGTTCTCCACATCGGAGCGGTCCCGGTCCGGCAGCAGAATGTGCCACGCCAGCAGTCCCCCCAGAAACAGGCAGAAAAAAGCCGACAGGAAGCGGCTGTATCTTGTTGTCATCCCGGAAGCCCTCCTTTAAAACCGGAAATACAGGAAGGGGTTGTAGCTGCCGTCCACCAAGTAGGCGGTGGAAAGCACCAACCCCAGGCCCATCAGAACCGGCGTCAGAATTCTCCGCCCCCGCTGGGGGAGTTTCCCCCAAAGATTCAGCACTACGGTGGTGGAGCCCAGGGCCATCAGCGCCAAAACGCCCCCCCAACTTTGCAGCCGGTAGCCGTCCAAAGCGGACCAGACCGGCCCGCCGCCAAAGCATACGGACAAATACTCGCCGCAGACCCCCAGGTCCTCCATGGCGAAGATCCCCCAGCCCACGAAGACCACCAGCAGGGTATAAACCCGTTTCATCCACACCGGCGTCCGGGTCAGAAGATCCTTGAACACGAATCGTTCCAAGATGAGCCACAGGGCGAAATACAGCCCCCAGAGAATAAAGTTCCAGCTGGCCCCGTGCCAAAAGCCGGTGCAAAACCAGACAACCACCAGATTCCGCAAGGTCCGGGCCTCGCCTCTCCGGCTTCCTCCCAAGGGGAAATACAGGTACTCCCGGAACCAGGAGGTCAACGACATATGCCACCGCCGCCAGAACTCTCCCACCGAGGTGGAGAGGTAGGGATGGTCAAAGTTCTCGTCAAACCGGAAGCCCAGGATACGCCCCAGACCGATGGCCATGTCCGAGTACCCGGAGAAATCGAAATAAATCTGGAACCCGAAGGCGAAAAGCCCGGTCCACCCTCCCGCCACGGTCAACGTCCCGGCGCTTTGGGAGGCAAGGCAGCTCTCCCAAAGCGCCCCGGCGGCGTTGGCCAACAGCACCTTTTTGGCAAGGCCCACAGTAAACCGGCAGGCCCCCTCCGCGAAGTCCCGAGAGGTCACGGTCCGGCAGACCAGCTCCTCCGCCACGGTTTTGTACTTCACAATGGGTCCGGCGATGAGCTGAGGAAACAAGGTGACATACGCTCCAAAGTCCACGATATTCCGCTGAACCGGAGCGTCTTGGCGGTAGACGTCAATGGTGTAGCTCATGGTCTGAAACGTGAAAAAGGAGATGCCCAGGGGCAGCGGGAGGCCCAGCTTCGGAACCTCCACGCCGGGAAGCAGGGACAAATTTGCCGCCAGGAAGTCCCAATATTTGAAAAACCCCAGAAGCAGCAGGTTGAACACCACCGACTGCCCCACAAACCACCTGGCCAGCCGGTCCCTTTGCCGGAATTTCTCCACCAGAAGGCCATGGGTGTAGTCGATGAAGATGGAGAGGAACATAACCCCCACATACACCGGCTCCCCCCAGCCGTAGAAAAAAAGACTGGTGAGAAGCAACACAAAATTACGCCACCGAAGCGGCGTAATAAAGTACAGTCCCAGCGTCAGCGGCAGGTATCCAAACAAAAATGTCAGGCTGCTGAAAACCATGAAATCCTCCTTATTGGAATTGGAGGTTGAACTGCTCCTCCAGAGTCTCCTGATTTGCCCCGGAGGCGATCAGCGCAACATAGGCCCCCTCCCGCAGCACCGCGGCGTTCTTCCACGCCTCCAGACTCTCGGGATACCACGCGCCGCCCTCCGTCTGAGTATCAATGCGGACTTGAAGGATAGAGGCGGCGGCCTCCGCGTCCTCCTCCGTCTCGCACTGCATCAGCACAACCTCGTTCACGTCGGAGCTCATGGCGGGAACCTTGGCAATCCGCTGTTTCGCGGGAATCTCAGAGAGGCCGGGGTAGTAGCCCTCCAGCAGTTCTCCCTCCAGGTCCGCCATGTAATCCTCCTCCCAGCCGCAAATCTCCTCCATCCCGGCGTACAGGCCGCTGAGGGACAACTCCGGCGTTTCCGCTTCGCCGTCCTCCGTCCTCCCGCCGCAACCGGAAACCAGTAGCAACACCGCCAAAACCCACGCCATGTTTCTCTTTTTCATCCCGGTTCCCTCCCGCGTCCCGGCTCCGCCGGGAAAATTTTCTAGTTTGGTTCCTTGTTTTTATACAAGATTCACGCTATAATTTCAACATCAAATCTGTAACATTCCGTAACAGTTCTCCCCTGCGGTTGTTACTTTCTGGAGGCCGGTCATGTACAGTTTCCGAAACGACTACAGCGAGGGCGCCCATCCCAAAGTGCTTCAGGCCCTCATCAACACCAATTTGGAACAGACCCCGGGCTACGGTCTGGACCCTCGCTGCCAAAAGGCTGCGGAGCTCATCCGCTCCCTCTGCGCCGCCCCGGACGCGGACGTCCATTTCCTGGTGGGGGGCACCCAGACCAACCTTCTGGCGGTGGGGGCCCTGCTAAAACCGTACGAGGCGGTCATCTCCGCCCAAACGGGACACGTCAACGTCCATGAGACCGGGGCCATCGAGGGCACGGGCCACAAGGTTCTCGCCGTTCCCAGCCCCGACGGAAAGCTCACTCCCGCCCTGGTGGAATCCGTCCCGGAGCTTCACGGCGACGAACACCAAGTGAAGCCCGCCATGGTTTACGTCTCCAACACCACGGAAACCGGCACCATTTACTCGCGCGGGGAACTCCAGGCCCTTCGCGCTTGTTGCGGCAAGCACGGGCTTTTCCTCTTTCTGGACGGCGCCCGGTTGGGTTCCGCCCTGGCCTGCGGGGACATGGGCCTTCCGGATTACGCGGCCCTCACCGACGTCTTTTCCATCGGCGGCACCAAAAACGGCGCCCTTTTCGGAGAGGCCCTGGTCTTTGCCAAACCCCGTCCGGACTTCCGCCGGTACATGAAGCGCCAAGGGGCCATGCTGGCCAAAGGCCGCCTTCTGGGCCTCCAGTTCCAGGCCCTGCTGGAGGACGAAACTTACCTGGACGCCGCCCGCCACGCCAACGCCCTGGCCCTCCGCCTGCGAAACGGCGTGGCCGCTCTGGGCTACCCCCTGCCGGTGGAGTCCCCCTCCAACCAGCAGTTCCCCGTGTTTCCAAACCAGGTTGTCGCACAGCTCCGGAACATGGGCTACGCCTTTGAGATTGACCGCGCCGTGGACGCCGGACACACCTGTGTCCGCTTGGTCACCAGTTGGGCCACACCGGAACAAGCGGTGGAGGACTTCCTCCGGGACCTCTCCGCCTGTGTGGACGTGACCCAGGAAACACCCTGAATCCGCCGTTTACCGCCCCCTCCGGTAAAACCGGAGGGGGCGGTTTTCGCGCTTATTGAATATGCTCTTCCGGAAAATTGTCCAACACCCGAAACCCCATCTCCTCAGAGGTCGCCAGGGGGTATTTATAAATGGAGTCCGGGTCGGTGATGGGACACATCCGTTTCTCCGGCTCCAGCCGGAGGAAGGGCTTCCCATCATCCAGATTGTTTGTTGCGCGCCTTCTCTCTGACATCAAACATCACCTCAGAGTCAGTGTGCGCAAAACACCGGGAACTATGCCGGAATTTAATGTAAATTCATCAGGCGGATGCCCGCCTCCTTGTCCCCGGCCACGATAATGTGGGCGTCGTCCCGGAAGCGGTAGTTGGGGTCCACCAGCGGGACCACCACATCGCCGCTTTTCACCCCCAGGATGTTGACGTTATAGCGGCGGCGGACCTCCAGCTCCATGACGGTGTGCCCTTCCCACTCCTCGGGGATTTCCAGCTCGAAGACGGCAAACTTGGGCGTCAGCTCGAAGTAGTCAAAAACGTTCTCGGCGGAAAAGCGGATGGCCGCCCGCCGCGCCATGTCCATCTCCGTGTGGACCACGAAGTCCGCCCCGATTTTCCGAAGGAACTTGATCTGACGCTCCTGGTCCGCCCGGGCCACCACAAACCGGGCCCCCAGCTCTTTCAAAGCCGCCGTAGCCTCCAAAGAGCACTGGAAATCGTCCCGGACACAGACGAAGCACACGTCGAAATTCCGCACCCCCAGAGACTCCAGCACCCGCTCGTCCTGGCAGTCCCCCACGCAGGCGGCGGTGGCGGTGTTCGCCACTTTGGCCACCTTCTCCTCGTCCTTGTCCAGAACCATGACCTCGTTCCCCAGCTCCAGCAGATACCGGGTCAGATGCCGCCCGAAGCGGCCCATGCCGATGACCAAAAAGGATTTCATAAAACACCTCTTCGTTTCTATACTCCGTCCCCGCCCCGGAAGGCCCGGCGGTAACGGTCCAGGGAGTCGATGAACACCTGTACCGCGTCCAGTTCCGACTCCGACATTTTCTCAATCTCCGCAATCAGGCGCCTTTTCGCCGGGGACAGCTCCGGGCTTCCCGCCTCCGGGACATAGGGCTCCCCCTCGCCGGTCAGCACCCACCGGGCCGAATATCCCAAGGTCTGCTCAATCAGCAGGGCCAGGGTCTCGGAGATGTTGTCCCGCTTGCCCCCCACAAGGTTGGATATATAACTCTCCGTCACTTTAATCGCTTCGGCCAGGTCCTTTTGCCTCATGTGCCGCTCATCAAGAATGAGCCGGACCCTGTCTTTCAATTCCATCTTGTCACCTCGCGGCAAATATAGCAGAAAAACTTTTCCGAGTCAAGAACGGAGGGGATTGACTTCTTATCTCAGAAATTATATAATTATCTTTGAAAAGAAAGGAGGGACATCCATGCAGAGCGAGAAGGCTTCCAAGATCATCGCGGCGGTGAAGGCCCTGCCGGACCAAGACGCGGACATTCTCGAAGCGTTCCTCGCCGGCCTTCGGGCGGGAAAGCGGGCCGGAGACCCGGAGCTGCCACCCCCGGCCGCAAACTCCCCCGATCCGAAGACTTGAAGGTCTGTTTAAAAACCGCCAAAGCGCCGCCTCGGGGCACGGTTCCCCGCCGGGACCGGGTTGATCTAACTGGAAATCCGCCGGGACTCCCCTGTCAAATTCCCCCTGTCCGGGAAGGACCTCTCCCCCAGTCCGGCATTTTGCCGGACTTTCGTCAGACTTCAGGGGCCCGGTCAGCCAATCAAGATCTTCTCGGGCACATAGCGCAGGCCTTTTCGGGCGTCCCGGTCTCTGGTTACGGCCATGGCCACGGACATACTCCCCACTCTTCCGGCGAACATCATTAAAATCACCGTCCACTTGGACAGCAGCGGCAAGGACCCCGTCAGATTCCGGCTGAGGCCCACGGTGCTCATGGCGGAAAAGGTTTCAAACAGCGCGTCCGCCAGTCCCGCGCCCTGGACGCACAGCACCATGCAGCCGCACAGGGCCCCGAAGAGGTAAATGCTGGCGGTGGAATAGGCCTTGTGAATGTCTCCCCCGTCCAGGCGGCGGCGAAAGACGTTCACGTCGTCCTGCCGCCAAATCCGCGCCCGGACCCCCAGGATCAAAACGGCGAAGGTGTTCACCTTCACGCCGCCGCCGGTGGACCCGGAGGCCGCCCCCACGAACATCAAAACCAGCATCAAAAGCACGCCCCCCTGGCTCAAAGAGGACTGGTCCACCGAGGCGAAGCCCGCCGTCCGGGCCGTCACCGACTGAAAGGCCGCCATCAGAATCTTCTCGAAGCCCCCGGCCCCGGCAAAGGCGTGGTCCGCCTCCAGAAACCAGAACGCCACCCCGCCTCCGGCGAACAGCGCCAAGGTTACCGTAAACGCCATCTTGGAGTGCAACCGCCAGCGGCGGAAATGCCGCCCGTGGGTCAGCACGTCGTCCCACACCAAAAAGCCCAGGCCCCCGCAGATGATCAGCGCCATCAAAACGAGGTTCAAAAGGGGCTCCCCCGCCTCTGTGGTGATGGACGCGCCGGTACCCAACAGATCAAAGCCCGCGTTGCAAAAGGCGGAGACGGCGTGAAAAACGGACATCCACACCCCCTTCCCCAAGCCATACCGGGGGCAAAACCAAAACGCCAGCGCCAGCGCCCCCAGCCCTTCGCACAAAAACGTCACCAGCAGGGCCCGCCGCGCAAGGCGCACCACGCCCCCCAGCTGCAAGGCTCCCACGCTGTCTTGAAGCAGCGCCCGCTGCCGCAGGCCCACCCGCCGCCGGACCAGCAGCACCGCCGGAAGAGAGGCCGTCACAAAGCCCAGGCCCCCAATCTGAATCAGTAGCAGCAACACCGCCTGGCCGAAGGGGGTAAACTGGGTGGCGGTGTCGAACACCGTCAAACCCGTGACACAGGAGGCCGAGGCGGCGGTGAACACGGCGGCGGTCCAGGAAATGGTCTCCCCGTCCCGGGAGGCGATGGGCAGGGACAAAAGGCAGGCCCCCGCCAAAATCAATAGGGCGAACCCCAGGGCGAGAGTTTGTACGGCGTTGGGGCGTCGCATAGGCAAAACTCCTTTTGACAATTATTGAAAAAGCGTCGAAAGGACGGCGCCTCTTTTTGCTATTATACCCGCTTCCCCCGCTGTTTTCAAGGGTCACACGGTTTTTCCGGCGGCTTTTTCCAGGAGGAAAAAAGGGGGAAAATCCAGGGTGGAATGGCTTGCAATTTCCTCCCGGATTTGATACACTGATGTAGCCGTTTGTATGTTGCGGCGATTTACGAAAAAATGAAAGGAGCAGAAACATGAGTAAACGTCTGTTGTCGGCGCTTGTTGCTCTTTGCATGGCGCTGACGCTGATGCCCTCTTGGGCCTTCGCCGAGGAACCGGCGGAGACTCCCGAGCCCCCGGTGGAAGACGCCGGCGAGGTTCTGGAAAACGAGGAGGACAGCGAGGAAGTCCCGGAAAATCCGGAGGACTCCGCCGCCCCCGAGGAGGAGGGCTCTTCAGAGGACTCTGAAGAAGCGGAAGAGGGCGAAACGCCGGAGGAGGAAAACCTCCCCACCGATGTTGCCCCGGAAGACGGCGAAACGCCGGAGGAAGAGGAAACCGAGGAACCGTTCTTCGAGATCTCCGAGGAAGAATTTCCCTTTGACGACGAAATGCGGGAGATGATGCTCCAGGCGGTTGTCTCCGCGATTTTGAACGACGAAGATCTTGAGTATGGCTCCGGCACCGTTTCCGAGGATTACGGCGGAACCGACTCCAAGTTTAGCGCGGCTGAAAAAAGGCTTTATAACGAGCTGAAGGTCAAGATCCGAAACCTGGCGGAGGGCAAGAATCCGGATGGATCAACGCCCTCTAACAATCAGGCCACCACCACGTTTTCTGTCGACTCCGGTTATAGCACATCCATGGACTTGGGCAAGATCATACAGGCCCTGATGCAGGATTTCCCCGCGTACCTCTATTGGTGGGGAAGATCTACCGGGTACAGCTATAACCAATCAACAAATACTATTTTATCCATTAGTCTCAAGGTGGCGGAAAATTACCGTCCCAGCGGCAGCACCGGCGAAGACGATAAATATGTGCTTGACACCGGCAAACTCGCCCGCGTGCAGACCGCCAAAACCAACGCCCAGAAAATTGTAACCCAATACGCCTCCGCCTCCAATTACGACAAGCTGAAGGGCTACATGGAGGAAATCTGCAAACTGGTCTCCTATGACTACGATGCCCTAGCGAATTCTAACGCTGACAAGCAATACGCCTCCAAGGACTCTGACCCCTGGGCAATGATCAGCGTGTTTGACGGCGACGAAGGCACCAATGTGGTCTGCGAGGGCTATTCCAAGGCCTTCCAGTATCTGTGCGACCGGACCGAATGGAGCTTGGAAAGCGACGTTGTCTGCTACACCGTCACCGGCGATATGACCGGCGGCACGGGAGCAGGACCGCATATGTGGAATATTGTCAGCATTGACGGAACCAATTACCTGGTAGATGTTACCAACTGCGACTACAACGGTAAAGGCTTTTCCAACCTCGTAAACACCGACCAACTGTTCCTGGTCGGCGCGGCAGAAGGCAAGGCTACCATGGAAATTGATGGGGTAAATACCGAAGTTGACGCCTATATTGTCACAACAGAAAACTTCCCCATTCCCGGCACAGATTCTTACTTAAAGGGAAGCGATATCTATTACATCTACGGCGACGACGCCAAGGCCACCTACCAAGACGACGTCCTGACTCTTGCCTCCAAAAAGTATGCGCCCCCCAAGGTGCTGTCTGGCACAGTCACCATCTCCGGCACTCCTACCGTGGGCCAGACTCTGACGGCCAGAGCGAACATCACTTCCACTGAGCCT
The DNA here is from genome assembly GCA_910585245.1 of uncultured Oscillibacter sp. Taxonomy (GTDB): domain Bacteria; phylum Bacillota; class Clostridia; order Oscillospirales; family Oscillospiraceae; genus Oscillibacter. The sequence continues at coordinate 7,227 of CAJUCO010000028.1, read as the reverse complement.
GGAACTCTGACCTACACCTGGAATATCGGCGGGAAAACCGCCACGGGCACAACCTACACCATCCTGCCCGCCGACGCCGGGAAGAAAATCACCGTCACCGTTACGGCGGCGAACTATGAAGGCGGAAAAATTGTCTCTGATGAAATCACCGTCGGCGAGCTTACCAAGCCCACGGCGGCGGACTTCACCAACACGATTCAGGCGGCATACGCCTACACCGGCACGTCCATGGCGGAGACTCTGAAAGATCTGGTCTCCTCCACGAAGCACAGCGGTAAGTTCACTGTCAAATTCAGCGCCGACCCCTTGAACGTTGGAACCTACAACGTTCTGGTGGACGTGGAAGCCCACGACGCCTACGCCGGAGCTTCGGATCTCAAGTTGGCCGAGTTCAAGATTGTAAAGGCCGCCCCGGCTCTCAGCATCGCCGGTGGAAACTCCATGAACATCGGCTCCACGCTGGAGCTGACCGCTACCGTGGCGGGCCTGGACGGCCTGGACGGTCTGGTCCGGTGGACCATTTCCGGCACAGGCGCCACCATCAGCCCCGCCACCGGGAAAACCACCACGGTGACCTCTACCGCCGTGGGCTCCGTATCCGTCACCGCCACGTTGCCCGAAACCGGCAACTACGAGGGCACATCCGTGACGCACCGGATTGAAATTTCTCTCAAGCCTGTTCAACGCATCGCCTTCGAGGATCTCACGACAGTTGTGGAAGTCGGCGACGAGGTGTTAAACCCCGCCACGGTCGGGCTCCCCGAGGGTGTGGAGGAAGGTGTCACCGGCCTTGTTTCCTATAGCAGCAGTGATCCCGCCGTTGCCACGGTAGACCCCGCCTCCGGCACGGTCACAGGCGTTTCCCTGGGCACGGTAACCATCACCGCCACCGTGGCGGCGACGGAAGAATTCGCCTCCGCTTCCGCCTCTTACGAGCTGGAAGTCGTGGCGGAGATCATTGAGCCGTTTATTATCCTGGCCGATGGCCCCCACACCTATACCGGCGAGCCCATTACGCCGGGCGTGACCGTCCTGAAGGAAGAGGACGGTGAGGAGCTGACCCTGGGCGGGGACTACACCCTGGAATGGGCCGATAACATAGACGTTGGCACTGCCAGCGTAACGGTCAAGCCCGTTCCCGGTGGCCGGTACTCCTGGGAGGCTGTTACCGACGAATTTGCCATTGAAAAGGCCGCTCCCAAGGCCCGGACAGCGGAAGCCACCCACGGCGCAACCGTTAGTGGAGTCCAGAGCCTTCCCCTGGAATTTGGCGACTGCGGGGGCGTCGATTCTACCAGCGAAATTGTTGTAAGCGACCCCAATTCCATTTTGAACGGGGAACCCTCTTTCACGGACTCCGTTGTCCTGCGCTATACCCTGGCCGGTAAGGATAACGATACGGTTCCCGAAGAGGGCTGGACGGCTACGCTGACCTTTACGCTCACCGCCCGGAACTACGACATTGATTACACCGTGACTGTCAAAGTTCTCCCCCTGCCGGTGCCTCAGTCTCCCAGCCTGACGCTCACCTACACGCAAACCGACGGTGCTCATTACACCGTCACGGCCACCGCCACGGCTGTGGACTTCGCAGAATCCGGCCTTGAGTACAGCTTTGACGGAGGGACCACATACTCCGATACAAACTCCAAGACTGTGGAGGCCGGAGAATTTGTCTCTGTCAGAGCCCGGGTCAAGGCGAAGGATACCGTCAACGTGGAAGGCGCTCCCAGCATTCCTCAGCACGTTCATACGCCTCCGGCGTTCACCCCCAACGGCGGCACCTTCTCCAGCACCTGCCAGGTTACGCTGAGTGCCCCCGCCTTCGAGCGCGACGCGGAGGCCGAACCCTATGTCATCCTCTACCGGACCGACGGAACAGCCCCTGAGGTTGAGGACGTTGTCTGGAACGAAGAGGAGGGTAAATACGTTCTCCAGGAGGGCTCTGCCAGCAAACTCTATGACCCCGCAACCCCCATTTCCATCAACGCCACCACGACTATAAAAACAGCCGTTGTCTACAAATATGTGGCTTTGGTGGACAATCAGCTACAGACAATACTTGAAATTACCGACATTGGTACGGCCCGCTTTACTAAACACTCCTCCAGTTCCGGAGGAGGCAACGGCGGCGGCACCGTCATCGGAGGTTCCAGCAAACCCTCCTCGAAGCCCAGCACCCCTACTGCCACGCCCAATACCCCGGGTGTCTCCAGCGGCTCCGGCATCTCCACCGCCACGCCCAACGCCACGGTAAAAGACGGTGTGGCCAGCGCGGTTGTCAGCGGAAGCATCGGCCAAAACCTGGTGGATCAGGCGGCGGAAAACGGCAGCAACACCGTTGTCGTGTCTCCCAGCATCCCCAGCGCGGCTGATCAAACGGATGTGTCCATTGGCTCCAGCGTCGTGAGCGACCTGGCGAAGCGTACGGAAGCGGACCTTCGGGTGGAAACCCCGGCAGCGGACGTAACCATCTCCAACAAGGGTCTTTCCAGCCTCGCCGGAAAGGGCGGCTCCCTGGTGGTCAGCACCACCTCCAAGGGAGATTCCATTGACGTCAGCATCACCGCAGGCGGGTCCAAGGTGGACCGGGTCACCGGCGGCGTGACGGTGGAAATCCCCGCCAGCTGCACCTATGGCACGGTGGCCATGGTCACCAAGGCCGACGGCTCTACCGAGCTGGTGCGTAAATCCGTGGCCAACGCGGATTACAGCACCGTTACCGTACCCTTGGAAGGCTCCGCCACCATTACCCTCGTGGACAACAGCAAATCCTTCCGGGATGTTCCCGCCGGGAACACCTTCGCCAACGCTGTGGACTTTGTCTCCAGCCGGGAAATCATGAACGGCACCGGCGCGGACACCTTCAATCCCAGTGCGCCTCTGACCCGCGCCCAGCTGGCGAAGATCCTCCATAACCTGGAAAGCACCCCCGCTGCCGCCTCTGCCGGGAACTTCTCCGACGTGGCCGGCGACGCCTGGTGCGCCGAGGCCGTCCAGTGGGCCGCCTCCCAGGGCATTGTCACCGGATACGGTGACGGCAGCTTCAAACCCAACGCCTATATCACCCGGGAACAGCTGGCGGTTATGCTCTACCGCTACGCCGGCAGTCCCAACGCCAGTTCCTCCGGTCTCGGCTTCAGCGACGCCGCTCAGGTGGGCGGCTATGCCCAGACCGCCATGGCTTGGGCCACCCAAAACCGGGTTATCAACGGCAGCGGTGGTATGTTGAATCCCAAGGGGCAGGCCACCCGCGCCCAGGCGGCTCAGATGCTGTTCAACTTCATGAACAACGTGGGCTGACCTTCTTCCCCAAGCAAAAAATCCCCCGGACGCAAGTCCGGGGGATTTTCTCAGGCTGTCGAAAATTCTTTTTCGCCAGCCTGAGCAAGGTTTTCAGACCTTGAAAAGGTCTGAAAACCTTCTGATTCAAAACGAGAGAAACCCCTGATGGGTTTCTCTCGTAGCTCTTTTCCTTTCCGCCCCATTTTAAACGGCGCTTTTTTGACAAGCCGAAAAAATCCACTGGACTTGCGTCCGAGGGATTTTCCCTCATTCTCACTCCAGCAAGAGCAACCCTTTCAAAAACTCCAAACCTCTGGGCAACACCGTCTCGTCGTCAAAGCAGAACTCCGGAGAGTGAAGTCCCGGCGTGTCGCCCACGCCCAGCAAAAAGAAGAGACCCGGAACCCGCCGCTGATAGAAGGAGAAGTCCTCCGCCGTCAGGGTGGGGGCCTCCAGCAGCAGGGGGGCGGCCTCCCCCAGTCCGGAGCAAACCGTTTTGTAAAGCTCCTCGTGGTTCCACACGGCGGGGTACCCTTGGTTCAAAAATACGTCCACGCCGCAGCCGGTCTCTTTTGCAATCTCCCGGCCAATTTCCTCCAGCCTCTGGCGGCAGCGAAGCTGGGTCTCGTCCCGGAAGGTCCGAAGACTTCCTTCCAACCGGGTCAGGTCGCTGACGGCGTTGCGCACCGTGCCGGAGACCATCTTCCCAAAGCGCAATACCACCGGCTCCGCCTCTGAGAGGGCGCCGGACATGGCGTAGGCCCGGAGGAGATACTCCGCTCCCGCCGCCAGGGCGTCGATCCCCTCCTTCGCCTTGCCAATGTGGACGCTTTTGCCGGTGAGGGTTACCGTCACCTCGTTGGACCGGGCCATGATAGGGCCAGGACGGCAGTAGACGTTTCCCTGCTCCAGACCGGGCCAAAGGTGCATGGCAAACACCCGGCAGACACGGTACTTCTCCAAAACGCCGGCGGCACAGAGCCGCTCCGCTCCGCCGGTGGTCTCCTCGGAGGGCTGGAAGAGGAAGAGGACGTTTCGCCTCAGCGCCTCCCGGTGGGTGGCGGCGTACTCCGCCAGGGCCAGGGCCATGGCGGTATTTCCATCGTGTCCGCAGGCGTGCATGGCTCCGGTGTTGCCGGAGGCGTAAGGAAGGCCGGTAGCCTCCTCAATGGGCAGGGCGTCCATGTCCGCCCGGAAGGCCACGGTTTCGGACTTCCCCCCGTCCAAATAGGTACAGACACTGGAGGGGATGGGAGAAAAGGCCTCTAACTCAAAACTGGCCAGGGCCGAGCGCACATAGGCGCAAGTCTCCGGCAGACGGTCGTCTAATTCAGGGATGCGGTGCAGGGCGCGGCGGTATTCCACAACGGGCAGCATAAAATTGCCTCCTTTTTTACATTCAGCACTTTTCAATATACCACGCCCTCTTGGCGCGAGGCAAGAGGAGGAGGCGTTTTTGTCGCTTTCCACAAGAGATTTTTTTCTCTACCCCCTTGCAACCGGGTTTATAAGGTGATATGATAGCAAAAAATGAGATAGAGGCGCGGAGACGAAGAGGTTGCGGGAGCCGGCAGGCTTTGAGCGCGACGGAGGCTGCTCCGCCGAATCTTCCCCCCAGGCATGGGCGGAAGATGGGCCCGGGGGGAAGACTTCCGGGACTGTCCGCGGCTTGGCCGCGGGTGCGCTATCCGCTTACAGAGCCGTCACGCCGTCCCCGGCGTGTACACTGTCGGTAGGAGCGTGGCCTCTACCGGCTTTTTTGTTGAACGGAGTAGGGAGCCGCCCCCTTTCCCCAAGACGCCCCCTGTTCAAAATTCCCGTTTCCCACTTTCAAAAAACCTGGAGGATACGCAAATGAAATTCACCAATCAAACCGGCTCCATTGTCGCCATGATCACCCCCTTCCACGAAAACGGCAGCGTCAACTTCGACGTGCTCACCCAGCTTCTGGAGCGGCAAATCGCCGCCGGAACCGACGGCATCCTCACCCTGGGCACCACCGGCGAATACCCCACCATGAGCCACGAAGAGGATGCCTCCGTCGTCGCCCACACCATCAAAGTGGTAAACGGCCGGGTGCCCGTCATTGTGGGCAGCGGCTCCAACTGCACCGCCACCCAGGTGGAAAAAAGCATCGAATATCAAAACATGGGGGCCGACGCCCTGCTGCTCATCGCCCCCTACTACAACAAGGCCAACCCTGAGGGCATGGTCCGCCACTTCGCCGAGACGGCGGACCGGGTGAACATTCCCTGCCTTCTCTACAATGTGCCGGGGCGCACCGGCTGCTCCATTCCCGTCTCCGTGGTGGAAAAGCTCAGCAAGCACCCCCGGATCTCCGGCATCAAAGAGGCCAGCGGCGATATGTCCTATGCCATGAAGATCGCCCACTGCGTGGGGCCGGACTTTGCCCTCTACTCCGGCAACGACGACATTACCCTCCCCCTGATGAGCATCGGCGGCAGCGGCGTGATCTCGGTCTTTGCCAACGTGATGCCCGGTGTATGCCACCAGATCGTGGCGGACTACGCCGGAGGCAACCAGGCCCGGGCTCTGGAGAACCACCTGAAATACCTGAATCTGATGAACGACCTCTTCTTGGAGGTCAATCCCATTCCCGTCAAGTCCGCCATGAACATGATGGGGTTAAACGTGGGCCCCCTGCGCCTGCCTCTTTGCGAGATGAGCGAGGAGCACCAAAAGATCCTCCGGGCCACCATGAAGGAGGCGGGGCTATTGTGAGATACATTCTGATTGGCCGGGGCAAGATGGGCCGTTTGATTCAGGAGACCGCCCAAGCCGCCGGGGATGAGATTCAGGCCGCCTTCGGGCGAAACGATCTGGAACAACTGGGAAAGCTGGGGCGCGTCGCCGACGTGGTCATTGACTTCTCCCGGCCTGAAACCCTGCCGGAGGTCGCCTCCTACGTCCGCCGGACCGGGACGCCCCTGCTCTCCGGCACCACCGGCTTTACCCCCGCCCAGCTCCGGCAGATCGAGTCTCTGGGTTCCTCCGCCCCGGTGTTGTGGGCGGCCAACTTTTCCCTTGGCATGGCGGTTTTGTACCGGGCCCTACAGGAGGTCTCCGGCGTTTTGAAGCCGGACTTCGACGTGGAGCTGACGGAAACCCACCACAACCAAAAGGAGGACGCCCCCAGCGGTTCCGCCAAGCTGCTGCTGGAGGCCCTGGACCCCCAGGGGGAGGCCCGCCTGGTCTATGGCCGGGAGAGGAACACCGGCAGGCGGCGAAAAGACGAAATCGGCGTCCACGCCCTTCGGGGCGGCACGGTGGCGGGGACCCACACCGTTCACTTCTTTGGCCCGGACGAGGAGCTGGAGTTCACGCACCGGGCGGCCAGCCGGCAGATCTTTGTAAACGGCGCGTTGCATATGGCCCGCCTCTTGCCGGGGAAGTCCAACGGGGTCTATGACCTGCAAAAAATCTTATTTGGAGAGTAACGCCTATGAACGCTCAGGAGATCATCGATTATATCGCAAACTCGGAAAAGAAAACCCCTGTCAAGCTCTACGTCAACACCACCGCGCCTGTGGACTTTGGTTCCGCCAAGGTCTTTGGCTCCGGGAACAGCTTCACCGTCTTTGGCGACTGGGCCCAGCTCGCCCCCATTTTGGAGTCCAACCGGGATCACATCACGGACTTGGTCATTGAAAACGACCGCCGCAATTCCGGCGTGCCCCTGCTGGACCTCAAGGGCGTTCAGGCCCGGATTGAGCCCGGTGCGGTGATCCGGGAGAAGGTGGAAATCGGCGAGGGGGCCGTCATCATGATGGGGGCCGTCATCAATATCGGAGCCGTGGTGGGCAAAGGCACCATGATTGACATGGGAGCCGTCCTGGGCGGACGGGCCACGGTGGGGGCCCGCTGCCACATCGGCGCGGGAGCCGTGCTGGCCGGCGTGGTGGAGCCCGCTTCCGCCACCCC
>CAJUCO010000027.1 GCA_910585245.1 uncultured Oscillibacter sp. | reverse complement strand
GGCAGCATGGCCCGGCGGGTCAGCAGGCCGCTGAAATCGCTGGCGGTGAAGAAGTTGACGATCATGTCCGGCAAGGTGGCGTACTCCCCCATCTCCTCCGTGGCCAGGTTCGTCCAGGCGGAGGGCACCGGGGGAAAGACTACCATCAGCACATACATGATCACGGCGGCGATGGCCCCGGTGACCACGAAGGTTCCCACGGTGACGCCCATGATCTTCCCCGCCCGCTTCCGGCTCTCCATATTCGCCACGGCGCTGGAGATGGAGGCGAAGACCATGGGGACCACCACGCAGAACATCAGGTTGATAAACACAGTGCCAAGAGGCTTGAGTACCGTGGCCCCGGTGCCGGAGAGGACGTTTCCGTCCCCGTCCACCTGGGCGGGCCAGACCCAGCCCAGAATGGCGCCCAAGATCATGGCCCCTAGCATGATGGCCAGGAACACGTAGTTGCTGGCGATGGACTTCTTTTTCATAATGTCCCTCCTGATTAAAAAAATCCTTGTGCCGCCGCTCCGGCCCGGTGGATTGCCGGATCATCAGAGCGAGTGCGGGTTCTTTCGGTTACGCTTCTCCGGAGAAAGATAACTCCTCGTCTGTGATCTCACCTTTGCAAACCACATTGGTGGGGCCGGTGAGCAGCAGTTCCGTAATGTGGCTGTGGACCCGCTCCGCGTCCACCACCAGAGTTCCCCCGGTCATGTCCCCCCGGACCTGGTGCCCGCTGACCTTTCCCTGAAGGGTCAACACCGCCACCACGGACCCGGAGCCTGTGCCGCAGGCGTAGGTGAAATCCTCCACCCCACGCTCAAAGGTCCGCAGGAAAAAGCGGTCCTCCCCGGTGAGCTCGTAAAAGTTCACATTGGCCCCCCTGGGAAAGACGGGACTCCAGCGGATTTTCCTGCCCAACTCCCGTAGCTCCCCCTCGTCGGCGCTTGAAAGGTTGTGATAGGGCACCACCGCGTGGGGAAGGCCGGGATTTCCCAGCTCCACGTAAGAACAGGCGTACCGCACGCCCTCCACCTCCACCGGGCAGTCCAGACGGATAGTGGTGGGATCGTTCAGTTGAACCCGGTAGAGGCGTTGGTCGATTCGCCGACCAAACACCATTCCGGCAGTGGTCTCCACAGCTTGGGCCTCTCCGGCCAGACCGTTTTCAAAGCCGTAACGGCAGATGCACCGGGCGCCGTTGCCGCACATCTCCCCCACGCTGCCGTCGGAGTTGAAAAACAGCATCTTGAAGTCGCCCCCCTGGTCCGCCGCCTCCACCACCATCAGCCCGTCGGCCCCAATAGACATATGCCGCCGGCACAGGGTTTGGGCAAGTTGGGGAAAGGCCTTTGGAGACAGGCGCTCTTCCAGATTGTTGAGGATGATAAAGTCGTTTCCGGCCCCGTTCATCTTCCAGAATCTCATGGGTTCTTCCTCCTTATTCACTCTTATTATAAACGCACTCTTCGCAAATGAACACCGGAGAATGTGCTGGAAACCTTGCAAAAAGTGCTGACAGCAAAGAGCGGCGCCGTTGACACGCCGGTTGAAGTATGATATATCAGTGTCAGGGAAGAGGGAAACGGTCCGGCCTCCTGCATAAAGGAGGTGACCGTGCAACAGCGTTGGAAGCCATAGGGTTACGGAACCTGCCGGCCGTTTTGAGCTTTGGAGTTATTCGCAGGACGAAAAAGAAAGAACCGCCCCCAGACAGAAAGGAACGGCAATTTTTCAAGCTATAGACTTGTGGGAGGTCAGGCCCTGTTTGAAAAATGTCAAAACACCCAAACGGCGGATATTTTTCCGTCACTCTGCGTTAAATTTTCTTGCTGGGCGGCAGCCCACCTGCGAAAATTTGCCTTGATTGGCGAAAAAATCTCTCGCCCTTGGGCATTCCGCCATGTTTCAAACAAGGCTTAGCCGAACCTGGTGACAACAGGTGCTCCTCTCATTTTGATTATACCAGCCCCGCCTGGGGCTGTCAACCGTAAATCCCGGAAAAGGAGGCTCCGCCATGCCCCGAAAAAACACCCGGAACACCAAGGGACGCATCATCTCCGCCGCCTGGAAACTCTTCTATGAGCAGGGCTATGAGGACACCACCATTGAGGACATCGTCTTTGAGTCCGAGACCTCCAAGGGCTCCTTTTACCACTATTTCGACGGTAAGGACGCCCTGCTTGGCACCCTCTCCAACGTCTTCGACGAGAAATACGAGGAACTGCTTCCCGCCCTCTCCCCGGAGCAGGACGCCATAGAGAAGCTGGCCTTTTTAAACCACGAGCTCTTTGCCATGATTGACGGGGGGATCTCCCTGGACCTGCTGGCCCGGCTTCTCTCCACCCAGCTTCTCACCCGGGGGGAAAAACACCTGCTGGACCGGAACCGGACGTATTTTAAACTGCTTCGAAAGATCATCGCCCAGGGCCAGCGGGAGGGACAGCTCCGCCAGGACCGGACGGTGAACGAGATCGTAAAGGCCTACGCCCTCTGGGAGCGGGCGCTGCTGTACGACTGGTGCCTTTGCGGCGGGGAGTATTCTCTGGTGGCCTATACGGACGCCATGACCCCCACGTTTCTGGAGAGCTGGCGGGCTTAGGTCTTATTTGAAAAATGTCAAAACACCCAAGAGGCGGATATTTTTCCGCCACTCTGCGTGAAACTTTCTTGCTGGGCGGCAGCCCACCTGCGAAAATTTGCCTTGATTGACGAAAAAATCTCTCGCCGTTGGGCATTCCGCCGTTTATCAAACAAGGCCTAAACAAAAACCCTGCTTTTAGCCGGATGTTTTTATTAAAATTTGTACGGCGGAAAAGAATTGATAATAAAAAATTCCTTACAAATACTACAGAACAGAGTTTAGACTGCATTCTATACTCTGTTCTGTCTTTTGTTCTAGTAAAAAGTGTGCTATGATAGCACCCACTGAACGGAAAAGGAGAGAGATTTCATGTCTACCGCACAAGTCTACATTATGGGTACGATTATCTTGTACCTCTGCTTCGTCATCTTCACCGGGGTGATGATCGGACGCCGGTCCAAAAAGAGCGCCGAGGGCTTCTACCTGGGCGGCCGGGGCATCGGCCCTCTGGTCACCGCCATGAGCGCCGAGGCCTCCGACATGAGCAGTTACTTGCTCATGGGCATCCCGGGTCTTGCCTACCTCTCCGGCGTGGCGGACGCCAGCTGGACCGCCATCGGTCTGGCCGTGGGCACTTATTTGAACTTCCTGCTGGTTGCCAAAAAGCTCCGGCGGTACAGCGTGAAGCTGGACGCCATCACCATTCCCAGTTTCATCTCCAGACGCTATGGGGAGAAGAAGCCCGTCATCATGTGCATCTCCGCTCTGATCATCCTGATCTTCTTCGTGCCCTACGTGGCCTCCGGCCTTGCCGCCATCGGCAAGCTCTTCAACAGCCTCTTTGGCTGGGACTACATGGCGGCGGTGATCATCGGAGCCATTGTCATCATCAGCTATACCTCCATCGGAGGGTTCAACGCAGTGGCCACCATGGATTTGATTCAGTCCGTCATCATGACGGCGGCCCTGGCGGTCATCGTGGTCTTCGGCGTGGTCCAGGCCGGCGGCATGGACGCGGTGATTGCCCACGCCCAGACGCTCCCCGGCTTTTTCAGCTTCACGGAGACCTATAACGTCTCCACCGGGGCGGCGGACCCCTATGGGTTTATCCGCATTGTCTCCATGATGGCCTGGGGTCTGGGGTATTTTGGAATGCCCCACATTCTGGTGCGGTTCATGGCCATCCGGGACGAGAACGAGTTGACCCTCTCCCGCCGCATCGCCGCCGTCTGGGTGGTGATCTCCATGGGTGTGGCGGTGTTCATCGGCATCGTGGGCCACGCGGTCTCCGCCGCGGGCAAGGTGCCCTTCCTGGAGGGCAGCGCCACGGAGACCATCATCGTCAAACTCTCCGACCTGCTGTCCAGCTACGGCGTGTTCCCCGCCATTGTGGCGGGCTGCATCCTGGCGGGCATCCTGGCCGCCACCATGTCCACGGCGGACAGCCAGCTGCTGGCGGCCTCCTCCGCCTTCTCGGAGAACATCGTCCAGGAGGTCTTCGGCGTGAAGCTGACGGAGAAGCAGACTATGCTGATCGCCCGGCTGACGGTAGTGGTCATCGCTGTGATTGCCCTGTTTCTGGCCTCGGACCCCGGCAGCAACGTGTTCCAGATCGTGTCCTTCGCCTGGGCGGGCTTCGGCGCGGCCTTCGGTCCCGCCATCCTCTGTGCCCTTTACTGGAAGCGGAGCAACCGTCAGGGCATCATGGCGGGCCTGGTTGCCGGCGGCGTGATGATCTTCGTGTGGAAGTTCCTGGTGCGGCCCATGGGGGGGGCGCTGGATATCTACGAGCTGCTGCCCGCCTTTGTGGTGGGTCTGGCGGCCATCGTCATCGTCAGCCTGCTGACCCCGGCCCCGGACACGGGGATTGAGAAGCTCTTCGACGAGGTGAAGGAGAAGTAAGAACGGCGGAGGGTTCCCCAGAATTTTTTCACTTGACAAAACCGGCTTGCACCCGTACAATAGGGCCTGTTGAAAGACGATGAAGGGAAAAAAGACGGGTCTTCCCGCCCTCAGAGAGCCGGCGGACGCTGTGAGCCGGTGGGGGGAGACTTGTGGATCACTGGTCCCGGAGTCTCCCGCCCGAGAGGTAGGGCGGGGCGGTTTGCCCCCGTTACCGGGCCCCAAGGGCCGCCTTTGGCGGCTGAACAGGGTGGTACCGCGTTTTAACCGACGCCCCTGGCCGCACAGGCTGGGGGCGTTTTCGTCGTTTGAGAAAGGAGAGAGCTTATGATCGCAGGGTTTGGAATGGGTGGGTTTGACCTGATATTTTCGATTTTCCCATTTCTGTTCTTCACGGTGTTTGCCGTTGTCATCGGCACGTTTGTTGTGATGGCGGTCCGGGGCGTTGGCACCTGGAGCAAAAACAACGCCTCCCCCCGGCTGACGGTTTCCGCCCAGGTAGTCGCCAAGCGGACGCAGGTTTCCCGCCACCATCATCAAGACAGCATGAGTCATACCAGCACAACCTATTACGCCACCTTTCAGGTGGAGAGCGGGGACCGGATGGAGCTCAGCGTCAGCGGTTCCGAGTACGGAATGCTGGTAGAGGGAGACCAGGGGAGCTTGACCTTCCAGGGGACCCGGTATTTGAGCTTCGAGCGGAGCTGATGCGCAGCCCCCGGGATTTCAGCCCTTTGAGGGCTGGTGCAATGCACCCCCCCGCCCGCAAGGGCGACTACACCCCCCGCTTTGTAAAAGCGTGATAATAGCCATATTATAAATAGAAGGAGATCACACATGAAGTACGATTTCACCGCCATTGAGCAGAAATGGCAAGCCAAATGGCTGGAAGAAAAACCCTTCACCGCCGTCAACGGCGACAAGAGCCGGGAAAAATTCTTCGGCCTCATCGAATTCCCCTACCCCTCCGGCCAGGGTCTCCACGTGGGCCACGCCCGGCCCTTCACCGCCATGGACATCATCTGCCGCAAAAAGCGGATGCAGGGCTTCAACGTCCTCTTCCCCATCGGCTACGACGCCTTCGGCCTGCCCACGGAGAACTACGCCGTGCAAAACCACATTCACCCCGCCAAGGTGACCCACGACAACGTCTCCAACTTCCGCAAGCAGCTCCGGATGCTGGGCTATTCCTTCGACTGGGACCGGGAGGTCAACACCACGGACCCGGATTACTACAAGTGGACCCAGTGGATTTTCCTCCAAATGTTCAAAAAGGGTCTGGCCTATAAGGCCTCCATGCCCGTGAACTGGTGCACCAGCTGCAAAATCGTCCTGGCCAACGAGGAAGTGGTGGAGGGCGTCTGCGAGCGCTGCGGCGGCGAGGTGATCCGCAAGGAAAAGAGCCAGTGGATGCTGGCCATCACCAAATACGCCGACCGGCTCATTGACGATCTGGAGGACGTGGACTTCATCAACCGGGTGAAGATCCAGCAGAGGAACTGGATTGGCCGCTCCGAGGGCTGCGAGCTGACCTTCCAAACCAACACGGAGGACAGCGTCAGCGTCTACACCACCCGGGCGGACACCCTGTTTGGCGTTTCCTATGTGGTCATTTCCCCGGAGCACCCCCTGCTTACCAAGTGGAAAGACCGCATCGGCAACTGGGAGGCTGTGGCCGCCTATCAGGAGGAGGCCGCCCGGAAGTCCGACTTCGAGCGGGGCGAGCTGAACAAGGAGAAGACCGGCGTCCGGCTGGAGGGCATTGAAGTCCTCAACCCCGTCACCGGCGAGGCCGTCCCCATGTTTGTCTCCGACTATGTGTTGATGGGCTACGGCACCGGCATCGTCATGGGCGTGCCGGGGCACGACCAGCGGGACTGGGAGTTTGCCACCAAGTTTGGCCTTCCCATTGTGGAGGTGGTCAAGGGCGGCGACATCACCAAGGAGGCCTTTGTCCTTAAGGATGAAACCGGAATCATGGTAAACTCCGGCTTCATGAACGGCATGACGGTAAAAGAGGCCATTCCCGCCATGAAGCAATACGCCGTGGAACACGGCTTTGGCCAACTGAAGACAAACTTCAAGCTCCGGGACTGGGTGTTCAGCCGCCAGCGCTATTGGGGCGAGCCCATTCCCCTGGTGAACTGCGAAAAATGCGGCTGGGTGCCCCTGCCGGAAGACCAGCTCCCCCTGCTCCTTCCCGAGGTGGAGAGCTATGAGGTCACCGACACAGGCGAGAGCCCCCTGGCAAAAATGACGGACTGGGTGAACACCACCTGCCCCTGTTGCGGCGGCCCCGCCCAGCGGGAGACGGACACCATGCCCCAGTGGGCGGGCTCCTCCTGGTACTTCCTCCGGTATATGGACCCCCACAACGACAAGGCCCTGGCCTCCAAGGAGGCTCTGGACTACTGGTCTCCCGTGGACTGGTACAACGGCGGCATGGAACACACCACCTTGCACCTGCTGTACAGCCGCTTCTGGCACAAATTCCTCTATGACATCGGCGTGGTGCCTACGAAAGAGCCCTACGGCAAGCGGACCAGCCACGGTATGATCCTGGGCGAGGGCGGAGAGAAGATGTCCAAATCCCGGGGGAACGTGGTGAACCCCAACGACATTGTGGCCCAGTACGGCGCGGACACCATGCGGCTGTATATCATGTTCGTGGGCGACTTCGAGCAGGCGGCCATCTGGTCCACCGAGGCGGTGAAGGGCTCCAAGCGCTTTTTGGACCGGGTGTGGAACCTGGCGGAGAGCGCCAAGGACGACCCGAACCCCTCCCCCGCCAACGAGTCCATTTTGCACCGGACCATCAAAAAGGTCACCGGGGACATTGACAGCCTGAAAATGAACACGGCCATTGCAGCCATGATGACGGCGGTGAACGAGCTGACGGCCAACGGGGTCACGAAAGGGGACATAAGAACCCTGATTCAGCTTTTGAACCCCTTCGCCCCCCACATCACCGAGGAGCTGTGGGAGCGGTTTGGCTTTGCCGCCGAAACCGGCAAGATGTGCTGCCAGAGTAGCTGGCCCGTCTATGACGAGAGCAAGACCGTGGCCTCCACGGTGGAATTTGCCATCCAGGTGAACGGAAAGCTCAAAGGTACGGTGTCCATGCCCACGGACAGCGAGGAGCAGGCGGTGGTAGACGCCGCCATGACCGTGGAAAAGATTCAGAAGGCCACGGCGGGGATGAAGGTGGTCAAGACCGTCTTTGTGAAGAACCGGCTGGTGAATTTGATTGTGAAGCCCCAGTGAGGGGGGGGGTGCTCGCCCTTGCGGGCGGGGAGGAGTTCAGCTAGGATGCTAGCTGGTGCAATGCACCCCCCATGTCGTCGGAAGAAACTCCGCCCGCTCCGCCCCCGCCTGACGGCGAGGACTCCGCTCTGCTCCGTTCCTTCCTCCTCTCCCCACGCGGCAGACCGCGCGGGGGCCCCTGCTTTCCTTCCAGAAGGAAAAGAGAAAACGGGCCGTGCACGGTCCACTGGGCGGCTCTTAATGGCTTTGCCATTTAGAGCCGCCGCGTCCTCCTTGCGAGGAAAAGAGAAAAGGAAGTACGGCCCCTGCGGGGGGACGAAAGACGGAGGCGCGCTGAGCGTGCCTCCGTTTTTTTACGCAAGTTTTCAGCCCGCGGCGTGGTGCGGGCGGGGGTTTTGGTGGTTGTTGAATGGACTCCCTTCTCTTTTCGCTGCCGCCGATGCTCCGGTAAATGGGCCGGTGCTCTGTGTCCGCTGCTGGCGGCTTGCCGCTTACGGCGGCGGCGTGCCCCTTGAGGGTGCTTGGCGGCCTGTCTCCCTCCCCGCCAACGGTCAGGAATCCTTGTTCTCTCCCAGTTCAATCTTGCCGTGTTTGGCTTCGTAGGCCTCCACGGCGTCGCGAATTAAAATCAGGACCTGGCTGTTGGCGGAACGGCCTTCATAGGCGGAAATAATGTGGAGCTTGTGCAATAGCTGCTCGTCAATGCGGATTGAATAGCTTTTCATAGTATCCTTCCCTATAATATAGCCTCAAAATGATGTCATTATTTATTTACTTTATATTCATTCTGTGTTATTATGTTTGAAAAGAATATATTATATATTCTTTAAATATAAAATATGTTTATATGGAGGGAAGGCTATGTCGTATTATTGCAAAATGTACTCCATCATGTTCAACGCTGTTTCCGACGCGCTGGACGAGTTGGACAAGCTGAACATTGGTATGGCAAAGGATTATCTCAAAGAGGCCCAATTTCACACGGAGGAAATTTATATGGCCCAGAATGACAAGGAACCCGTCCGGGAGGAGGAAGAGGAAGACGAGGAATGAGTCCGCCGGAAAAAGAGCAGGTCCCCGTCCAATGGACGGGGACCGCAGCTTGTCAAAAAAGTGCCGTCTAAAATGGGACGGAAAGGAAAAGAGCTACGAGAGAAACCCATCAGGGGTTTCTCTCGTTTTGAATCAGAAGTGTTTCAGACCTTTTGCAAGGTCTGAAACACTTGCTCAGGCTGTCGAAAATCCTTTTTCGACAGCCTGAGGTCCCCGTCCAATGGACGGGGACCGCTTTTTGCAGATAAAACAGAGTTACTTCTTGGGTTCCTCGGACTCGAACACCGCCTTGGCGCTGGCGGCAAGACCCGCCAGTCCCTGAATCTCGCTGGGAATGATGATCTTTGTCGCTTTGCCGTCGGCCACTTTTTGCATGGCCTCCAGGGCCTTGAGCTTCACCACCTGGTCGTTGGGGGCGGCGGCGTTCAAAAGCCGCAGAGACTCCGCCAGGGCGGTCTGGACCCGGGTGATGGCCTCGGCCTCCGCCTCGGCGGCCATGATACGGGCCTGCTTGGCGCCCTCGGCCTGGAGGATCGCCGCCTCCTTGGCCGCCGTGGCCCGGAGGATGGCGGCCTGCTTTTCGCCCTCGGCCACCAGCACCTGGGACTCCTTCTGGCCCTTGGCCTGAAGGACGGACTCCCGGCGTTCCCGCTCGGCCTTCATCTGCTTTTCCATGGCGTTTTGAATGTCCTTGGGGGGGATGATGTTTTTCAGTTCCACCCGGTTGACCTTGATGCCCCAGGGGTCTGTGGCCTCGTCCAGGATGGAGCGCATCCGGGAGTTGATGATGTCCCGGCTGGTGAGAGACTGTTCCAAATCCATGTCGCCGATGATGTTTCGAAGGGTCGTGGCCGTCAGGTTTTCAATGGCGCTCATGGGGTGCTCCACGCCATAGGTGTAGAGCTTGGGGTCCGTGATCTGGAAATAGATCACCGTGTCAATTTGCATGGTGACGTTGTCCTTGGTAATGACGGGCTGGGGCGGGAAGTCCGCCACCTGCTCTTTCAAAGAGACCTTTTTGACCACCCGCATGACAAAGGGAACCTTGACGTGAGGGCCCTGATTCCAGACGGTGTGGAACTGGCCCAGCCACTCCACTACGTAGGCCCGGGATTGCTGGACGATATGGACGTTGGAAATGATCAAAATGGCCAGCAGGACGATGACGACAGAAACAGGAATCCACCACATTATTTTCTTACCTCCACTTTTTCTGAATATTGGACCAGGAGCTTGACGCCCTCGATCTTCTGTACTTTCACCTGGGTTCCCGCGGGGATGGGGGAACCGTCGGCGCTGCGGGCGGTCCAGGTCTTCCCGTCCACATAGACGGCGCCGGTGGCCCGCTCATTGTCCACAACCTCCGTGACCTTGGCCGTCATGCCCACCACCCGGTCGGAATTGGTGGGGATATGGGGCCGGGTCATGAAGCGGCGCACCAGGGGCCGGGTGATCACCAGCGCCAGGGCGGAGACCAGGGCGAAAACCAGCACCTGAGTGGCCCCGGCGGACAAGGAGCCCAGGGCCCAGCCGGACATACAGACGCCCAGAGCCGCCAAAGCCCCGGCCACAAACCATATGGAGACCATACCCTCGGTGATCACCTCGGTCACACCGAAAAGAACAATGGCCCCCAGCCACAGCCAAATAAAAAGATTCATCGGTTACCTCCTTCCAGAGTTGAGCGTTGTTTTCCTTACTCAGTATAGCATACTCCCCGGGGAAAAAGTGTTTCATTTCAGTAACAATTCACAAAGAAGGGCTTCCTCCTCTTTTCGGAGGGGGAAAGACGCTTGAAAACCTTGGCGGCGCCTGTTATACTAGACGCTGAAGAGAAAAAGCGCAAAAAGGAGGGACTTCGTTTGACCTTAACCATCCCCTGCCTTTTGGGCCTGGAGGCCTTGGTCTCCGACGAGATGAAGCGCCTGGGCCTTTCCGGGGTCCGGGCGGAAAACGGCCGGGTCCACTGCGACGGCTCCCCGGCGGACATTCCCCGGCTAAACATCAATCTCCGCTGCGGCGCCCGGGTGCTGATGGAGCTGGGGTCCTTCCCCGCTCCGGACTTTGAGTCCTTGTTCCAGGGTGTGGCGTCCCTGCCCTGGGAGGACTTCATCCCCCGGGAGGGGGAGTTTCCCGTGAAGGGCTACTCCCTGAGCTCCACCCTCCACTCCGTCCCCGCCTGTCAGGCCATCGTGAAGAAGGCGGCGGCCCGCCGGCTGGGAAACGCCTATGGCTGCGAGACGCTGCCGGAGACGGGAAGCCGCTATCAGATTCAGTTTGCCATCATCAAGGACCGGGCGTCTTTGTACTTGGACACCTCCGGCGAGGGTCTCTACAAGCGGGGCTATCGGGCCCAGAATATGGGCGCGCCCCTGCGGGAGACTCTGGCGGCGGCGTTGGTGATCCTCTCCCGCTACCGGGGGAAGGACCCCTTCTGCGACCCCTTTTGCGGCAGCGGCACCATCCCCATTGAGGCGGCGCTGATCGCCAAGAACCGGGCCCCGGGTCTGGACCGGCGCTTTGCCGCCCAGAAGTGGAAATCCCTGGACCCCAAGCTGTGGATGGACGCGGCGGAGGAGGCGCAAGACCGGGAGTTTCACGGAACTTACGACATCTGGGGCGGGGACATCGACCCGGCGGCAGTGGAACTGGCCCGGCATAACGCGGCTCTGGCGGGAGTGGAGGACTGCGTGCGCTTCCAGGTGGCGGACGCGGGAATGTTCCACCGGGAAAGCGTCTACGGCCAGCTGGTAACCAACCCGCCCTATGGCGAGCGGCTGTTGGAGAAGGAGGAGGCGGAGGTCTTGTACCGCCGCCTGGGCAAGGCGCTGGAGGACCTGCCCCCCAAGTGGCGGGTGGTGGTGCTGAGTTCCCACACGGAGTTTGAGCGGTGCTTCGGCCGTGTGGCGGACAGGAAGCGCAAGCTCTACAATGGGATGCTGAAATGCGACGCGTTTTTCTACGGGAAGTAGCGGCGCTTTGTTTGCGGGTTTGAACAGTTGCCCGGGCCGGCAAAAATACGGTTTGACAGCCTGGGATATTTTCTTCTCCCTCTTGCAACGGAGGGGAAAATGTGGCATAATAACAAACAGCCTGTTTCCCGGCGGCGTTCCGGCGGGAAACGCGTATGGAGATGTACCCAAGTGGCTGAAGGGTCCGCACTCGAAATGCGGTAGGCGCCTCACAAGCGCGCGGGGGTTCAAATCCCTCCATCTCCGCCAGACGGGGCTCTGCCCCTGAGAGTGGAGCGTCTGAAAGGATGCTCCACTCTATTTTTACCGGATGCTGTTGGAACTGGGGAAGGCAAGGGGATTTTATGATGTTGAGCAAAGCGGAAAAAGATTTTTTGATTGATTTGCTGGAACGGGGAGAGAGCATTCCGGAGGATTTCAAGCACAAGCTCTTCCCCATCGCCCACAGGGAATACGAGCTGGTTTACGGCGGGAAAATGCGCCGGGAGGATCTCCTGGCGGACGAGGACGGCTCCTTTGCCGTGTCCTTGCAGGCCGGGCGGATTTTCGAGGGGGAGGACCACCCCCCCTTCGAGGACGGGTGGCGGAACTTGATTGTCTACGGCGACAATTTGCAATTTTTAAAAACCGTCTACCGGGACGAAGACCCCTTTATTCGGGGAAGGCTCAAGGGGAAGGTCAAGCTCATCTACATCGACCCGCCCTTCGCCACCTCCGACAGCTTCCAGAGCCGGGAGGGGGCCCAGGCCTACCAGGACAAGAAAAAGGGAGCCGAGTTCGTGGAGTACCTGCGCCGCCGGTTGATTCTCGCCCGGGAGATTCTGGCGGAGGACGGCAGTATTTACATCCACCTGGACGCCAAGATGGGCCACTATATCAAGGTGGTGATGGACGAGATCTTCGCCTCCTTCGAGTTTTCGGAGATCGTGTGGCTTTGCGGTTTGATGGGCAGCGGGGAGTTCTTCCCGAAGGCCCACGAGACCATCTACTGTTACCGCTCCAAAACCGCGGCCTTCCACCCCCAAAACCGCCTGGGTCTCTCCAAGCGCATCACTGGGGCCCTGAGCCGGGACGAGGGGGGCTGGTATTACACCCGGGGCCGGGAGAGCAGCGGAGGCCGGACCTGGCTCAAGACCTACATCTCCGAGGACCCCGGATTGACCAAGGAGGAGGCCGTCCAGGCCGCCAACCGCTCTCGGACCCAGCCGGTGTGGAGCGTTTGGATTGGAAAGAAGGAAATCGCCGAGGCCTATAACGATTACCCCGTGGGCACCTACGCCTATACCAGCCAGGACAGCACGGGCTACCCCACCCAAAAGCCGGAGTTGCTGCTCAAGCGGATTATTCTCTCCAGCACCAGCCCGGACGATGTGGTGTTGGACTTTTTCGGAGGCTCGGGAACCGTGGCGGCGGCGGCGGAAAAGCTGGGGCGGCGCTGGGTGAGCTGCGACATCGGGAAGCTGTCGCTGTTCACCGTGCAAAAGAGAATTCTCCAGATTCAAAGCTCCAAGGACCTGTCCCGGCCCCAGCGGACGTATGGACGTCCCTCCCGGGCCTTTATGACCCTCTCTCTGGGGAGCTATGATTTGAAGGCGGCCCTGGAGATGGGGTACGACAAGTACAAGAAATTTGTCTCCGGCCTTTTCGACATCGATTTGAAAGACCACCGGATTGGGGGCTATTCCTTCGACGGGAAGAAGGACGGCTGCCCGGTGGTGATCTTCAACTACGACAAATACAAAGACACCAACGTGGACGAGGCCTTTTTGGAGGACATCGCCACCCACGTTGGAAACCGGCTCTCCGGGAGCAGGGTGTACATTGTCACGCCGACGACCCGGCTGGATTTTCTGGCGGACTATGAGGAAGTGAACAGGACCCGGTACTATTTCCTGAAAATTCCATACCAGACCATCAAGGAGCTTCACGGAACGGACTTCAAAAAGTACCGCCAGCCCCAGTCCAAGTCCGGCGTCAACGCCCTGGACGAGTCCATCGGCTTTTCCTTCAACCGCAATCCCACGGTGCGAAGCGCCCTGAAGGTGGACGGCGAGCGGGTGCGGATTGTCATAGAGAGCTTTTCCTCCGGGGAACTGTCCTCGGAAAAGACGGCGGAGGAAAAAAAGAAGCAGGGCTTCGACCTTTTGTCGGCGGTGTATGTGGACCGGAACTACAGCGGCGGGGAGTTCCTCATGACCGACGCGTTTTTTGCCGACGAGCTCAAGTGCGAGGGTGAGGCGCGGGTGATTGAGTTTGCCCGGGAGGCGGTGGGACCGGGCATCATGGTGGTCTACACAGACATTTTCGGAAACGACATGACCGAGAGCTTTTCTTTGTAAGGGAGACATCATGCAGGAAGTGAAGACATTCAAACAGTCGGAGCTGGTTTTGAAGGTGGGCCGGGACTATGACGCCGCCGAGCTGGATCTGGGGGCCTGGGAGCCCTTTCTCGACCGGCTGTGCAACGACCGGACCTATCAGAAAGAGGCCATCCGGACGGCGGTGATCTATCTCGCGTCGGGGCAGTACGCGTCCTTGCGGGATCTGGCCTTTGAGAATTACGGGCAAAATCCCGTACTCAAAGACAAGTACCCCTCCTGGGAGCAATTTTTGAAAGCGTTGCCCATGGCGGACAAGCTCTATGGAACCGTGGACCTGGCCACGGGGACGGGAAAGTCCTACGTGATCTACGGAATAGCCCAGATCGCCCTGGGTCTGGGGCTGGTGAAACGGGTGCTGGTCCTGTGCCCTTCCCTGACCATAAAGAGCGGCCTGACGGAAAAGTTCCGCCAGCTCAGCGGCGATGTGGGACTAAAGGCCCTGATTCCCCAGGAGGCGGTGTGGAAAAGTCCCGGCGTGGTCAGCGCCAACAAGACGGTCGCGGCGGGGGAGCTTTGCGTGGAAAACATCCACGCGGTGTATGAAAACACCGGGTCCTCCATCTCCGACAGTTTTCGGGGCTCCGGGGCGGACACCCTGGTCCTCAGCGACGAGGCCCACCATATGTTTAACAAGGCCTCTGGCCGGGATTCCGGTATCCGGCTGTGGCGAAAGTTTTTGCTAAGCGAGGAATTCGGCTTTCGGTATATGCTGGGCTTTACGGGCACCGCCTACGTGGAAAACGAATATTTCCCCGACGTGCTCTACCGCTATTCCCTGCGGCAGGCCATCGAGGACCGGGTGGTCAAGAATGTGGACTACGTGCAGGAGGACGAAAGCCAGGGAGACAACGAGCGGTTCCAGAAGATCTACCGGAACCACCGGGACAACAAGGAGCACTACCCCCTGGTGAAGCCGCTGTCCATCCTGGTGACCCGGGATATCTCCAGCGCCAAGAGGCTGTATAAGGACTTCGTGGCCTTTTTGTCCAAGTGGGAGAACAAGCCCCTCAAGGACGTGGAGTCCAAGGTGCTGGTGGTCACCTCCGCCAGAGAGCACCGGGCCAACGTGAGGAAACTGAAATACGTGGACGAGGAGACGGACTCCACGGAGTGGATCATCTCGGTCTCCATGCTGACGGAGGGCTGGGACGTGCAAAACGTCTTCCAGGTGGTCCCCTGGGAGGACCGGGCCTTTAACTCCAGGCTTTTGATCGCCCAGGTTCTGGGCCGGGGACTCCGGGTGCCCCAGGCTTACAGAATCCCCCAGCCCAAGGTGGTGGTGTTCAACCACAGAGCCTGGAGCAGCAAGATCAAGGAGCTGGTGGACGAGATCTTGGAGATTGAGGCCCGGATTTACAGCTCCGTTCTCACGGAGGGGCGGCGGAGCGCCTACCATTTCACGCTCCGCAACATCGACTACCGCACGGAGCCGACCACGGTGGAAAAGCCCAAAGAGACCCAATCCGTGGACTTCACCCGTCTGATGAAGGAGGGCATCGTCTTAGAGTCCCAATCCGTGGAGGTGGAGAGCGGAACGACCTACGTGACCGCTGTTGAAAACCATACGCGGGAGCGAAATTACGCCATTCGCCGGGACACGTGGACCATAGACGAGGTGATTGACCGGCTGTACGACGACTTTGAAACCCGGGAATGGGAGGGCAAGACCCTGAAGCTGGGGGAGGACGCGTACACCAAAAACGCCCTGCCCCCCCGGAAGGTCATTGAGGAGATTATCCGCTTTTCCATGGAGCGGCGGGGGAATTATGGGGACACGGTCATTGAATCCAACGTCCGCAAAATTCTCTCCGCGTTCACGCCCCTTTTGCGGAAGAACAAAAACTCCATCGTCTCCCGGCCGGTGGCCGGCAGCACCTTTGAGATCTCCACAAAGACCCTGGCCAAACAGTCCACCAGCGTGGGGATGATCCGGCAGGACCGGACGGTGTTTTTGACGGGCCGCTGGGAAAAGGAGATCCCCGAGGAGGAGCAAAGGACCATCCTGGCCGAGGTTCTGGAGGACGAGTCCTTCCCCCGGTCCGCCACGAAGGAGATCAACTTCGGGCTCTTCAAGACCCCGGTGACCACGGTGATCACCGCCTCCAAGCCGGAGCGGCGGTTCGTGGACTTTCTTTGCAGAAGGGAAAACGCCGCCCTGTTGTCCGCCTGGGTGAAGTCCAGGGACAAGGGCTTCTATGAGATTGACTACACCTGCCGGTACGGCTCCGGGGAGTCCAAAACCCGAAAGTATTACCACGACAAATTTAATCCCGACTTCTTTTTGAAGGTGGACCGGGAGAGCCGGACGTACTTTCTGGTGGTGGAGATCAAAGACGACGGCGACGCCAGCGAGGAGAACAAGGCGAAATACAAATACGCCCTGCAACACTTCACGGAGCTGAACCGGCGGCTGGAAACCCAGGGGATTCCGGAGACGTATATATGCCACTTCCTCTCCCCCGCCTCTTACGATACCTTCTTCCAGCACTTGCGGGAGGGGTCGGTGTTTTCCGGTCAGGAGCGTTTCCGCTCGGACCTGGAAAATTTGCTGGAGGAGAGTTGACCCCGCCGGACGAAGCGGGGAGAAGAATAACGCCGCCCGGTTTCGGAAAAGAGCTCTTCTCCGAAACCGGGCGGCACTTGTGCGGGGCGCTCAGCCGCTCTCCGTGTCTTCCAGGCGCTTGTCCAGCCTTGCCAGGAAAAAGGCCAGGGCGAATCCGGCGGCGCACAGGGCGGCGGAGAGGAGCATCTCTCCCCCTCCGGTATAGGCCGTGGGGACGATGACCAGAGTGGAGGCAAGGACAAAGCCCAGGATGCCGTGAAAGGCCACGGCGTAATGCCTCCGGAAAAACCAGGTGACCAGCCTTGCCAGCAGGGCGATGGTGAGAAACATCCCCGGCAGGGCGGCGAAGAGGACCAGAAGGTCCAACCGGGCCAGCCCCTCCAGCATGGGCCGGTAGAGCCCCAGGGCCATCATCACGGAGGAGGACGTCATACCGGGGATCACCACCCCCATGCCCCACAGGGCCCCGCAGAAATTGTACCACCAAAAGTTGGGCGTTACCTGAATGTGGACCACCCGGCTGACATAGAAAAGCCCGGCGAAGACCGCCGCCGCGCAAAGGAGGAAACTCCCCCAGGCGGCGGGGGAACGGCCCTCCTTCCCCGCCTCCCGGAAAAGAGAGGGAACGGTGCCCACAATCAGCCCGATGAAAAGCCAGGTGGTGGCGGCGGCGGAGAAGGTGATGGCGGCGGAAATCCCCTTTGCGAAGCCCATGAAACCCGCCGCCCAGCCAAGGGCCAGGGGAATCAGCATCCGCCAATACCTGGGAACCGCCCTTCCGGGATGGGTCAACACTTCCATAAAGGGGCGGTAGATGTCGAACACCACCGCCAGCACGCCTCCGGAAACCCCCGGCAAAATGGCCCCCGCGCCAATCAGCACGCCGCAGAGAAAGTCCCGGAACCAGTGGGCCCGCCGCCGTTTTTCGCCGTCCATACGTCTCCTCCCCCTCTCGCTGCAAACGTGAACGCTCACGCGGAATATGATAGCAGTTTTGCCGGAGTCTTGCAATCCGATTCTCGTTTCCCCGGTGAAATTTTCCCCGGCCTCTGGGGGCTTTGTGGATTTCGCCGGTATCTCGGGCGGAGAGGGGTGCTTTTCTGTCGGTTTTGCCCTTGACAGGAGGGCGCAAACCGTGTAAACTACAAACCACTTCAAACAATTGTATAACCGCAAAGACGAGGAAGGGAAGAGTAGGCCGGAAGATACGTCCAAGAGAGCCCCGGGTGGTGAAAAGGGGCACGGAAGAGCCGGCTGAACATGGTCCTGGAGTTGCGCCGCCGACTGCCCAAGGGCACAGGCCGCGACGGGAGCGCCCGTGAAAGCGCGGGAGTGTGTCGGCACTCCGTAAGGCCGTCTCCGCGAGGGGGCGCGCGAATCAAGGTGGTACCACGGCGCCAATGTGCGCCCGTCCTTGAAGCTGAGGGCTTCAAGGGCTTTTTTGTTTGCCTGTGACTTTCCCATAAAGGAGCATGGTTATGGAGAGTGCGTCCATCATTCAAATTCAACACCTGAGCAAGCGCTTTGGCGGCGGATCGGAGGAGGTCCACGCCCTGACGGACATTGATCTGGACATCCGGCAGGGGGAGATCTTCGGCATCATCGGCCTGTCCGGGGCGGGGAAATCCACCCTGGTGCGGTGCATGAACCTCCTGGAGCGGCCCACCTCCGGCAAGGTGGTGGTGGACGGGCGGGACATGACCGCCCTCTCGGAAAGAGAGCTGCGGCTCCAGCGGCGGAAGATCACCATGATTTTCCAGAGCTTCAATTTGCTGATGCAGCGCACGTGCCTGAAAAACGTCTGCTTCCCCATGGAGATCGCGGGGGTACCCAAGGCTCAGGCGAAGAGCCGGGGGAGGGAACTTTTGGACCTGGTGGGTCTGGGGGACAAGGCGAACGCCTACCCCTCCCAGCTCTCCGGCGGGCAGAAGCAGCGGGTGGCCGTGGCCCGGGCCCTGGCCACGGACCCCAAGGTGCTCCTTTGCGACGAGGCCACCTCCGCCCTGGACCCCACCACCACCGCCTCCATTTTGGAGCTGCTCAAGGAGCTGAACACCAAGCTGGGGGTCACCGTGGTGGTCATCACCCACCAGATGAGCGTCATTGAGGCCATCTGCTCCCGGGTGGCCATTCTGGACGGGGGAAGGGTGGCCGAGCTGGGGCCGGTGCAGGACATCTTCTCCAACCCCACCACCGACGCGGCCCGGCGGCTGGTGTATCCCGGCGGCGTCAGCATCTCCCAGTATCCCCCCAGCACCCGGGCCGTCCGGATTTCCTTTAACGGCGGCACAGCCTATCAGCCCCTCATTGCCTCCGTGGCCATCGAGTGCGGCGTGAAGTTGAACATCCTGGGGGCGGACACCCGGAACGTAGGCGGAAAGGCCCTGGGCACTATGCTCCTGGGCCTGCCGGAGGACCCCGGCGACGCGGCCAGGGCGCTTAGCTACATCCGGGCCCAGCCCAACGTTTCCGTGGAAGAGGTGGAGTATCATGAGTGAGATTTTTACCCCCGCCTTCTGGGGGGAGTACGGCGGCATTCTGGCGGAAGGCCTTCTGGACACCCTGATTATGGTGGCCGTATCCACCCTGTTTGCCTATCTGATCGGCCTGCCTATGGGGGTGATCTCCGTGCTGACCCAGCCCCACGGCATCCGGCCCCACAGAGCGGTTAACGCCATCCTGGGATGGATCATCAACATCGGCCGCTCCTTTCCCTTCGCCATTTTAATGGTGGCCCTCTTTCCCTTTACCAAGCTGGTCATGGGGACCCGGCTGGGTCTCCGGGGGGCCATACTGCCTCTGGTGGTGGCCTCCGCCCCCTTCGTGGCCCGGATGGTGGAAACCTCTCTCAGCGAGGTGGATGCGGGCGTCATCGAGGCGGCCCGGTCCATGGGGGCCTCCACCTTCCAGACCGTCTGGAAGGTCTACCTGCCCGAGGCCATGCCCTCTTTGATTCTGGGGGGGTCCATCACCCTGATTGCCATTGTGGGCTATACCGCCATTGCCGGCATGGTGGGCGCGGGGGGACTGGGAGATCTGGCCATCCGCTATGGACACCAGCGCCACGTCCCCTCCGTCATGTGGGTAACGGTGGTCATTCTCATCATCCTGGTCCAAGTTGTTCAAAGCGTTTTCAGCCGCTTGTCGGTGCGCATCGACAAACGTTTGAAATAAAAAGGCTTCCCCTTCCGCCCCAGACTCTCACGCGCGCAGAGAGAACGGAGGATGGAAGACGGAAACCGCCGAAGACCATTCGGAACAAGTCTGTTGGCTTTTAATTGGAGGAACACAACATGAAAAAGAAGATTTTCGCTCTTTCCCTGGCCCTGATTCTGGCCCTGTCCCTGGCCGCCTGCGGCGGCAAAAAAGCCGCCACCCTCAAGGTCGCCGCCTCTCCCACCCCCCACGCCGAGATTCTGAGCCAGTGCGTGGATATTTTAAAGGAACAGGGCATTGAGCTGGTGGTCACGGAGTACTCCGACTATGTGGTGCCCAACACCGCCGTGGAAGACGGGGACGAGGACGCCAACTACTTCCAGCACGTCCCCTATCTGGACGACTTTAACGCCGAGCGGGGCACCCACCTGGTGAGCGTGGCGGGCGTCCACATTGAACCCATGGGTCTGTACGCGGGCAATTCCGCCTCTCTGGACGCCATCCCCGAGGGGGGCAAAATCGCCGTTCCCAACGACCCCACCAACGAGGGCCGGGCCCTGCTGCTGCTGGAGGCCCAGGGGCTTATCAAGCTCAAGGACAGCTCCAATCTGGAGGCCACCCCCAAGGACATCGCCGAGAACCCCAAGAATCTGGAGTTCGTGGAGCTGGAGGCCGCTCAGGTTCCCGCTGCTCTGGACGAGGTGGACATTGCCGCCATCAACTCCAACTACGCGCTGGGCGCGGGATTGAACCCCGTGGAGGACGCCCTGGTCATCGAATCCGCCGACTCCCCCTATGTGAACGTGCTGGTGGTGAAAGAGGGCAATGAAAACAGCGAGGCCGTCCAGGCCCTGGTCCAGGCCCTCCAGTCCGACACGGTGAAAGACTATATCAACAACACCTACGGCGGCGCGGTGGTTCCCGCTTTCTGATCACGCTGTAAAGCGTGCGCCCCGGAGAATCCGGCGCGTTTCGCCAAACCGTTTTTCCGCATTTTCCATAAGCGAAAGAGAGGGGCCCGGGAAGAATCCCGGGCCCCTCGCAAAGTGTCGAAAAACCGCAAAAACCATCCCCGACGGGAAGGAAGAGAGTTACGAGAGGAACCCAGGAAGGGTTCCTTTCGTTTTCAATCATCTGCTTTTCGGAACTTTTAAGCTCCGAAAAGCGCGCTCAGACGGCTGAAAACACGTTTTCGGCCGTCTGAGAGGCCCGGGAAGAATCCCGGGCCCCTCTTTTTTCTTTTTTCCGGCGAACGGACCGCCCGGACGGGGGCGATGACCTGTTGGAGCGAACATGGAGTTTGCTTCTCCCCCGCCCGTCGGACGCCCGCCGAAAACACAGAGCGGCGCTGAGCCGTCGACCCAACACCGCTTAAATCGCGAACGCACAGCCAAAACACCCTTGCAAAAGCAGGTGGAAGAAGGTATAATGGGCTTGTGGTGCTGGTGCAGTCAAAACTGCTGTGCTGAGTGTCCGTGCACTCGTACAGGGCCGTTGGGTGGTTGTGTCACCTGGCGGCCTGCCGCTTTATGTTTTCAATTTTCATTGTACTCTGTTTCGACGGAAATTGCAAGGGGATTCTAAATAAAAAGCGACGGAAATCAGCCCCGTCCGGACCGGAGCCGGAGGGGGCCGCTTTGTTTCCTGCCGGACCTCAGCCCCCCAGCCGCTGCCGGATTGTCAACAGGGCGCACATCCCCGTCAGGACCGCCAGGGCCCCCTGGCCCCAGAGGAGGTTGTAACTCACCGCCTCCCGGTCCCCCTGCCGCGCCGCCGCCACGGAGACAAAAACGTACAACGACACCAGGGCGAAGGCAAGAGAGAGAATGTCTGCTGCCGTCTCCCACTTCAAAGCCGCAGCCCCCAGATACAAAAGAAAGCCCACGCCGGAGACCACCGCGCCCAGGTTCAGCTGCTTCACGCCCTGCAACAGCAGGGAGTTTTTTCGCCTCATTTCAATACCCTCCGTTGACAATCTTCCTATTTTTACTGTTAGGAGTCATTTCTCGTAGCCGTTGACGATGACGTCCAAGGTCTTCGCCGCCACGGTTCCCGCCACGCTGCTGCCGCTGCCGCCGTTTTCCACCAGGACCACGAAGGCGTAGGGCGTGTCCTCGCCCCGCAGGAAGCCGGCGAACCAGGCGTGGGGCCGCTGGCCCTCCCCCACCTCCGCGGTGCCGGACTTGGCGCAAAGGTCCATATGGGGAAAGCGGCTTTCGCCGTAGGTTTTCTCCACGTTTCCCGCCAGAAGCTCCGCCAGTTTCCCGGCGGTGTCCGGGTTGACAAGCACGCCGGTTTTCCGGGTCCGGGGAAGGGGGATGCCGCCTTCCGTCCTGAGAATCAGATGGGGCTCAGCGGCCTTGCCGCCGCCGGCAATGGCCCCCATGTAGACCATCAGGGCGCAGGGGTTCACCAGATCCCTGTCCTGGCCCACCCCGGCCCAGCCCAGACGGCCTGGGGTAAGCTCCCAGTCGAAAGAGCCCTTGGCGGTGGTCAGGCCGTCCAGGCGGTAGGCGGAGGTGAGGCCCGCTTGCTCCGTGTATGTTTGCAGGGTCTCCGCCCCCAGCTCCACGGCGATGTCCGCGAAGGCTGCGTTGCAGCTGTTGGCGAAGGCGGCGGAAATGTCCTGCTCTCCATGGACGCCGGAACAGACGATGGTCTCCTCCCCAATCCGGAGGGACCCGGCGCAATTCCAGGTTCGGCTTTCCAGGTCCGGCACAGTTTCCAGGGCCGCCGCCAGGGTCACGGTTTTGTAGACGGAGCCGGGAGTGAAGGTGGAGGAGAGAAAGCGGTTGAGGTACGCGCCTTTCCAGCGGCCGTTGGTCTCGATGTCCTCCGGGACGTGCAGGGGATCGTAGCTGGGAGAGGAGACCATGCAGAGCACCTCGCCGGTTTTGTAGTTGTACACGGCCACAGTTCCGGCGTGACCGTTGAGGGCCTGATAGGCCTCGTAATTGTACCGGGCATCGATGGTCAGGGTCAATGTCCCGCCCCGGTTTGCGCCAAAAGCGCCGTTCACCGGATTCCAGCCCGTCAACTTGTGGGCAAAGGCGTTCAGCGCCCCGGTTCCGATGTTGCCCTGAAGATCCCCCACGGCGTGAAGGGTGGCTTTGCGAACCGTCTCGCTGTCGTAATAGGTCCGCTCCCCGTCCTCCACAAAAGACAGCGCGTCGCCGTCCCGGTCCAGCACGGCGCCGGCCACAAGATGGCCCTGGGTGTTGTAAAGATGGCGGTTAAAGGCGGCGGAAGCCCAGACTCCCCCCTGGGTAAGATAGCGGAGGAGGAAAACCGCCATCCCAAAGACCAGCACCAAAGCCAGAAGCAGGCACACCACCGCCCGGTTTTCAATTTTCTTCAAGAGAACTCACCCCCAAGCAAAATCTCCCCGTCTTTTGTCCCCGCCAAAGGGGGACGGGGAAGCCCCCCGAAAGGAGGAGGCGGAACGGCCGTCAGCCGGAGGGCGTGGAGCGCGTTTTTTGGCGCCGGATGGCGAAGCTGGCGTTATCCCGGGTGTCCGTGGCCTTCAAAAACGCCAGCAGGCCCCACGCGGAGATCATGGCGGAACCGCCGTTGGAGACGAAGGGAAAGGTCACGCCGGTGAGGGGCAAAAGGTCCACGGAGCCAAACACGTTCAGGGAAGTTTGAAACACCAGCAGCGACCCGGCGGCGCAGGCGGCCAGACAGTAAAAGCTGCTCCGCCCCACCCGGCAGGCCCGAACGGTGAAAAAGGCCAGGGCCGCAATGGCCCCCACGGCGAAACAGGCGATGACAAGCCCCCACTCCTCGCAGAGCATCCCAAAGACCAGATCCGTGTCCGCCGCCGGGACCCGGTGCAACCAGCCGTTGCCCGCCCCCATGCCCCAAAAGCCTCCGGAGGCCGCGGCGGACATGGTGCGGGTCTGCTGGTAGCCCCGTCCCGCCGGGTCGGCCCAGGCGTGGCCCCAGGCGGCGAAGCGGTCCAGAATATAGGGCTTGAATTTCACAATGATTCCCGCCCCGAACACCGCCCCGCCGCAGATGAGAGAGAGGGTGGCGAAGTCCCCGGAGCGAAGGTAGGCCAGCACCAGAAATGTGACGAAGAAAATGGCCGCCGTGCCAAAGTCGCTCATCAGGCCCAAAAGCCCCACGCAAAGGCCGGTGAGGACGATGAAAAGGGTCAGATTCCGCTTGCGAAAGAGCCGCTCCAGCGTGGCGGAGCCGGCGAAGATATAGCAGATTTTGGAGATCTCCGAGGGTTGGAAGGACAACGGGCCCACAGAGATCCAGTTTACCGCACCGTACTTCCGGTTTCCCAGAACCAGGGTTATGGCAAGCAGGCCGATAGACGCCGCCGCCATAACCCAGCGGTTTCGCTGGACCCGTCCCAAGTCCCGGAGGAAGATGCCCAGGGTTAAAAACAGCCCCAGTCCCAGGATTACCGCCAGGAGCTGCTTCAAAAGGCTCCCCGGGGCGCTGGAGGCGGTGACCGCCAGGGAGAGGGTGGAGAGAAAAAAGGCGATGGTCTCCATCTCGAACCCCACGCAGCGAAAAATCCGCAGAGCCCCGGCGTAAAGCCACATCACCGCCGTCAGTCCCAAAAAGGCCAGGGGGACCGTCTCTCCCCCGCCGGAAATCATCAGCTGGACGCAGGTCAGAAGCTGAAACACGGTCAGCCAGAGGAAGGAGGGCCACATGGCGGCGGGGCGCTCGGACCGGCGCTTCTGGGCCTGCTCCTCCTGTTCCTCCACGGTCTGGGGCAAAAACAGCAGCGGCACGCCCCCCAGCTCCATCTTGTCCCCCATCCGAATGGGGGCGGAGTGGTCCACCGTTTCTCCGTTGAGAAGGACGCCGCCCTTGGAATCCAGGTCGTAGAGCGTCCACTGCCCCTCTTCGTCCCGGCAGAGGGCGGCGTGCTGGCGGGAAACGCTGGGGTAGTTCAAGCGCACGTCCGCGCTCTTTCCACGGCCCAGGATGTTCTCCCAGTGGGTCAGGGGCACAGCCCCCCCGCCGGGGAGGCTCAGCTGGCCCCAGGTCTCCGGCGTGTGGGGAGCGTGGAGGAGGGACTTGACGGCCCGCCAGAGGATGGCCCCCGCCAGAACCGGGAAGAGAAAGCGGACAACGGCGGTATAGAAAACCCCGGCGGCGGGATAGGCCGCCAGGAGCTCCGGTAACGTCATGGAGAGACCTCCTTTCGGAGAGATGATATTCCAGCATACCACGTATTTAGAAAAAAATCTACCGGAAAACGGAAAAGGGACTTCCCGGGGACTTCCCGGAGGGGCTGAAAATACCGGCAATCTCACAGGGCGGAAGGAGGGCTGCGGGAAGGAGCGCCAAAAATTTCCGGCGGCCCCTTCACTTTTCCGGCGTTGTGCCGATATTATATAATATAAAGGTTTGCTTAGAAAGGGCCGCAGGTCCTTTTGTCCACCCCCCGGTATGGGAGACAGATTTTTGGAAAGGAGGCCCCGCCATGGGCAGTATGCAGGTGAACGGCGCAGCCACCGCTTCGGGAGCCTCCTGGCAAGCCCGGACCGCCCCCCAGGAAAAAGAGAAAGAAAACGCCTCCCAGGACCTCTGGGAGATGATGAAAGACGCCAAAGAGAAGGCTGACGCCACCCGGGAAAAGTTCAACAGCGCCAAGCCCAAACCCCGGTATGGCGACGCGCCGTTGGAGGCCTACGCCCGCCTTGCCCGGGCGAAGCGCCCCTCGGAGGTCAACGCCGCCGCGGGCTTTGCCCGCCGCCAGATTGCCCGGTTGAAGGCTGCCAAGCAGACGGACCCGGACAACGCCAAGCGCATCCAAGCCGCCATCAATCAGCTCCAGAAGGCCGTCCAGCGGGCGGGGAAGAAAAACCGGGAGCTGGACCGGGAGAAGATTGAGCAAAACCGGCAGAAAAAACTGATCCAGGAAAAGAAGAGCCGGGAGGCCCGCCGCCAGAAGCAGGAGCTTTTGCGAAAGCAGGCGATGCGGCGTCTCCGGGAGTCCGGCTATCTTCGGGAGGCAGAGGTGGACAATCGGATGCAGGCCCATATCGCCGCCGTGGACATGGAGCTCCGGGAGCAGGCCCGGAAATTGGGGGCCTCCATTCAGCCCTCCATGGAGGCGGTGGCCCAGCAATACGCCGCAGGCGCAGCGGCCCCGGCAAGTCCGGAGGTTCCCCCCGGCGGGGAGATCGACGTGCAGGCCTGACATGACCGGCGCGGCGGTGAGCCCCCGGCAGATGAAAACCCGATAAAAAGCGGCCTCCGGTTTGCCGGAGGCCGCTTCAGCTTGTGAAAAAAGTGCCGTCTAAAAGGGGACGGAAAGGAAAAGAGCTACGAGAGAAACCCATCAGGGGTTTCTCTCGGTTTCCCCGGCGGTCTTTGGGTCCAGTTCCACGCTCAGACCGTTTACCTCCACGCCCTCTCCGGCGGGAATGAGGAGGTACTTCCGCCCGTCGATGATCCGAGTCCGCACCAGATGGCTGTAGGCCGGGTCGATGGAGATGGTGGCCTGTTCCGTCTTTACGTCGAAACGCTTGGCGTCAATGAGGTTTTCCGGGTTCAGCACCGCGCCGCCAAAGGCCTGGACGCACTGTTCCTGAAAGGCGGCGGCCCGCTCCTCCGCCACGCCGCAGTCCCGGAGAATGCCGCCGATCTCCCCGGCGGAGAGGGCCAGGGGCTCCGCCTCCTTGTCCTCCCGGTTCGCCTCGATTTTCTCCAGCAGACGCCCGTGGATAGCCTGGACCACCTCCAGACTGCAAGCGTCCTCCAGGGCCCCGGCAAGGGCCCCCTGAAAGGCCTCTTTTTGTTCCGCGGCGGACATGGGGGGCTCCGTGTGGAAGAGGGCGTCCAGAAACTCCTGGTGAATCTGGTCGGCCTTTCGGGAGTAGAAAAGGGCGTTGTAGATGTTGGCCGCCCGGCCGTCGAAGGCCGGGAAGAGGAAGCCCAGCTCCGGCAAAGAGACGATCTGCCCCGCAGCGCAGCTGTGAAACTCGTTCTCCCCGGGGAAGTAACCCAGCTCCATTTTGCAGGTTTTCACCGGGCAGACGCTGCATACTATGTAGGAAAACACCTGGTCGGACCCGTCGGGGTCAATCTCTCCGTCCTTCCCCCGGTGGGGCACGTCGTAGGCGTCGTGAGCCAGGAGGATGAGATAATTTTCCTCCCCCATGTCCAGGGCGTCTATGACAGTGCGGTAGAAGGTCTCTCGAATTTCCCCGTCTTTCAAAGCGGACTCCCGGAGGGCGGAGAGGAGGCGGTGCTCGTCGCTGTCCACCACCTGGGCCGTGGAGAAGACCACGTCGATCAGATTTTTCCCCAGGGCGCCGGAGAGGGATTTTTTCAGGAGGCTCAAATACTTTTCCGCCTCCTCCTGGGGCATATTTCCCAGGGACTCATCCAGATAGGAGATGATCTCCCGGCTACTGCCGTTGACATAGCAGCCGTAGACCCGGCTGACGGTGCTCTTCTCCGGCCGGAAGCGCCGGCGGAGTTCGCTGATTTCTTTTTGATTCATAGGAAACCTCGCTTTCCGGCGGCTGAGCGCCGGGATGTTTTCAAATGTACCGGGAGCGGAAGGCCGTCCCACAGCGCAGGCCCCGCGCCTCCGAAGCCGCCGCGATGTCCTGGAGCGGACCGGCGCGGAGGGCCGGGACCGCCCGTTTCAAAGAGGACCGCCTCTATCCCGGTTTCGGTACGTTCCCCAGACAGTGGAAAACGCCGCCGAAAGGGCGGTCGGAGGACCGGGGACATCGCAAAAACTGTTCCGCCGGTCCGCCCACCGGCTGCCCGTCCGCCTGGGGGTTCACATAGAACAAGTATACCATTTCGCCCTGGTGAAATCAACCATTTCTTTTTCGTAGAAGGCGTCCCGCCGCGCAATTTCAAAAAAGGGGAACCCCCCAGGGGCAGCCCTGTGTGTCCGCCCTTCTACCGAAGGCGCCGGGGCTCTGGAAGAAGGGCGTTTCCCGTTTTTCGCCGGAGCTCTTCCCCATATCCCGGCGCAGGGTGTAAATTTCCTGTAAAGAACCGGGCGATTTCTTGCAGAACCCACCGGATTTGTGCTACTATAAACCATATTGCAGCTGACAACTTCAAGGAGGTGGAGGCATTGGGGGGCTTTGGACACTGGAAGGACCGTATGGGCCGCACCAGAACCATCCTGGGGGAGAAGGTGCGGGAGGCTCTTTGCTCCGTGCTGCCCATCACGGCCATTGTGCTGGTCCTCTGTTTCACGGTGGCCCCCCTGCCGGTGGACGTGCTGCTGGCCTTTTTGGCGGGAGCGGTGCTTTTGATTCTGGGCATGGGCTTTTTCACCCTGGGAGCCGAGGCGGCCATGACCCCCATTGGCGAGCAGGTGGGCACCCACATGGCCGCTTCCCGGAAGATCGGGGTCATTGTCTCCGTCAGCTTTCTCATCGGCGTGGTGGTCACCGTCTCCGAACCGGACCTTCAGGTTTTGGCCTCCCAGGTTCCGGGCATTCCAAACGCTGTGCTGGTAGGGGCCGTGGCCGCCGGAGTGGGGGTTTTTCTGGTGGTGGCGCTGCTGCGCATCCTGTTCCAGATTTCCCTTCGGTGGTTGCTCATCGGGTCTTACGCGGCGGTGTTCCTCCTGGCGGCCTTCTTTGTTCCGGGGGACTTTCTGGCGGTGGCCTTTGACTCCGGCGGCGTCACCACCGGGCCCATGACGGTGCCCTTCATCATGGCCTTGGGGCTTGGCGTCTCCTCCATCCGAAGCGACGAAAACGCCGCGCAGGACAGCTTCGGCCTGGTGGCCCTTTGCTCCGTGGGGCCTATCCTGGCGGTGCTGGTCTTGGCGATGCTCTTCCCCGCCTCCGGGGCCTACCATCCCTCTCCCATGCCCCAGGCGGCGGACAGCCGGGAACTGGGGAGCTTGTTCCTCTCGGCTTTCCCGGAGTACGCTGTGGAGGTCTTGAAAAGCCTCTTTCCCATCGCGGCCTTTTTTGGACTGTTCCAGGTGGCGGCGTTGAAGCTGAAGCGGAAAAAGGTCTTGAAAATCCTCATCGGACTTTTGTATACTTACATTGGATTGGCCCTGTTTTTGACGGGGGTCAACGTGGGTTTTCTTCCGGCGGGCACGTACCTTGGCCGCCAGATCGCCTCGCTGCCCTTTAACTGGCTGCTGGCGCCGGTGGGGATGCTGATGGGCTGGTTTATCGTCCGGGCGGAGCCGGCGGTCCACGTTTTGAACAAACAGGTGGAAGAGATCACCTCCGGGGCCATCCCCGGCGGGGCCATGAGCGCCAGCTTGTCGGTTGGTGTGGCGGTTTCCATTGGCCTTGCCATGGTCCGGGTACTCACGGGCCTGTCCATCTTCGCCTTTCTGGTGCCGGGGTATTTGCTGGCGGTGGCGCTTTCCTTCTTTGTGCCGAAGATTTTCACCTCCATCGCCTTCGACTCCGGCGGCGTGGCCTCGGGCCCCATGACGGCCACGTTCCTCCTGCCCTTCGCCATGGGGGCCTGCGAGGCCCTGGGGGGCAACATCGTCACCGACGCCTTCGGGGTGGTCGCCATGGTGGCCATGACGCCCCTTTTGACCATCCAGCTTTTGGGCCTTGTGTATCAGCGGAAGCTGAACCGGGCGAAACTGGCCCAGGCGGCGGAGGACGAGGAGATCATCGACCTTGTGTACTGAGTTTTGGCGCGTGAGCGCCTGGAGAGAGGAGGTCCGCCTGTGGATAGGGCCGTTTTCATGATTGCCATTACGGACCGGAGCCGGGGCGGGGAGTTTGCCGCCTGGTTCCAGAGCCAGGGAGCCAACCTGGTTCTCTCGGCCCTGGGACAGGGCACCGCCACGACGGAGGTGCTGGACTACCTGGGGCTGGAGGCCACGGAGAAGGCGGTGCTGTTGCTGGCGGGGCCCCGGTCGGGGCGTCTTGTGCGGCGGGCGGCCCGGGAGCTGTGGCTGGACGTACCGGGCCGGGGAATTTTGATGACCGTGCCCATCTCCAGCGTGGGCGGAGGCCGGGCCAGGGACTATCTGTTGCAGTGGCAGGCGGAGGAGGACGAAATGGAAAAGGAAACCACCCACGAGCTGATCGTGGTCATTGCCAACCGGGGCCACACGGACCAGGTGATGGACGCCGCCCGCTCCGCCGGAGCCGCCGGAGGCACCACCATTCACGCCAAGGGCACGGGGACGGAGTTGGCCCGGAAGTTCTTTGGCGTATCCCTGGCTGCGGAGAAGGAGATCGTATTCATCCTGGCCAAGGAGGCGGACCGCAAGCCCATTATGAAGGCCGTCATGGCCCAGGCGGGGATGAACACCCGCGCCCAGGGGGTGGTGTTCTCCCTGCCGGTGACGGATCTTGCGGGGCTGCGGCTGCTGGAGGAGGACGGTTGAGGCCTTAAGCCGTCTCCTAAGCGGCTGGGGGAATGTCCTAACCGGGGGCCACAGGAAAGGCTCACCGGCTGCCTGAGAGGAAGCGGAAAAGAGACGGGAGAACCCTCTGGCGGGTTTTCCCGTCTCCTTTTGGGTCCGGCGCGAAACTTCGCGCCGGACCTTTTCCATAAAGACTCAGGTCACCAGCAGCGCCACATACCCCGCGTACAGCCCCAACATCACCGCGCCCTGCCAGCGGTAGAACCGCTCTGTCACCAGAGGCGGAAGCACCGCCACGCAGCACAGCAGAAGACAGGCGGGCATATCCAAAGCCGTGGTCTGGGCCCC
This sequence comes from uncultured Oscillibacter sp., assembly GCA_910585245.1. GTDB lineage: Bacteria > Bacillota > Clostridia > Oscillospirales > Oscillospiraceae > Oscillibacter. The sequence continues at coordinate 3,317 of CAJUCO010000027.1, read as the reverse complement.
GATAGTCAAGGTCCCGCCGCTGACGGCGGAGCAGATGGGCAAGATCATGGTCAGGTCGATGACGTTGGCCCCGATGATGTTCCCCACGGACATGGAGGCTTCCTTTTTGGCGATGGCCGTCAGCGTGGTCACCAGCTCCGGCAAAGAGGTGCCGATGGCCACCATGGTGACGCCGATGATGCTGGCGGGCACCCCCATCAAAAGGGCCAGCTCGCTGCCGTAGTTGATCAAAAGTTGGGAGCCCAGGACAATGGCCGCAATGCCCAGAATGAAGAGGAACAGCTTTTCCATCATCTGCCGCCGGGAGACGGTGCGGCCCTTGTGATGGGTCTCCCGGTTTTCCGCCATGCCGCTTTTGGCGTCCCGGAGGTTGCTCCAGATATAGACGCCAAAGATGACGAACAGCACCAGGCTTGGCAGAATCTCCAATATGCCTCCCCGGCAGAGAATCAGCAGCAGCGCCGCGCCAAGGACCATCAAAAGGGCCTTCAGCTGGAACTGGGAGCGCTTCACCGCCGAGGGGATGCACACCAGGGAGATGCCCAGGATAAGCCCCAGGTTGGCTGTGACGGAACCCACGGCGTTGCCCACCGCCAGGTCCACCTCCCCCTGGAGCGTGCCGGTGACGGAGACGGTGAGCTCCGGCAGGGTGGTGGCCAGGGAGACGATGGTGGCTCCGATGATGAACCGGGGCACGCCGGTGGCCTCCGCAATCCAGACGGCCCCGTCCAAAAACCAGTCGCCGCCTTTGATGATGAGGAGCAGGCCCAGCAAAAATAAAAGTACCGTAATCCAAATTTCCATAAAGTCCACCGCTTTCTAAAAATTCAGCGAGACTTCTATCCCCCGGGCAACGCCGGAAAACCGGCAGTTGTCCCACAGGATAAAAGTCTCGCTTTTCAGCGGGCCCGGATGGCGGTGAACCATCGTGATGACGAGCCGCGCCACGTTGAAACGTAAGCTACTCCCTTTTACGAAGCCATGAGCTGTGAGACCACTATAGGGAATCATACACGTTTTGTCAACGCTAACTTTGCCGGAATTTGGCGGGCGGACAAGGAATTTACAAAGTCTTAGCGGGCCCCTCAGACCAAGGGGTCAAAGCCGATGGATTTTTGCCAGAGGATCTGGCCTTGAGCGGTCTGCCCCTGGGGGACAAAGCCACCGTTGCGGAAGAACGCCTCGCCCGGCGCCTGGGGGGCCAGGGCGGCGGACAACACCTCCCCGCCCTGCTTCCGGGTGTATTGCACCGCCTGCCCCAGAAGTTGGATGCCAAAACCCCGCCTCCGGTACTCCGGCCGGAGGTATACAAGGATAATGCGCCCTGTAACCGGCTCCAGCTGGAGCAGGCCCACAGGCTCCTCCCCCAAAAGCCCCTCTAAAGACAAGGGCGCGCCGTCGCTGGGCCGGGCCTCGCTCCACTGGGAGAGGCGGCTTTGGAGCTCCGGCCCTTCCAGAGAGCGGAACCACAGCCCCGGCTCCAGGGCGAAGGCCCGCCGGACGCTCTTCTCCCCCGCCAGAAACTCCGGCGTTTTCAAATGGCTATTGTCGTTTTGCCAGACCACCCGAAGGTCCGTTCCCTCCCCTGTCAGAAGGGACACGGCGGTGTTGTCCCCGGTGGGGGATTTTTCCCCGGTGTCCCGGAGGGAGATCCCCTGAAGGTTTGCCAGGAGAAGGCGGATGGCGTAGCCGTGGGAGAAGAGGGCCAGAGTCTTTCCGGGGTTTTCCCCGGCAATGCGCTCCACCGTGGCGCGCACCCGCTTCAAAACTTCTGCCGGAGTCTCCGCGCCGGGGATGGACCAGCGGTCCATGCGGCTTGAAAAGTCCGCCATGGCCTCCGGCGTGCGGCGGACGATATCCCCCCAGGTCCGGCCCTCCCAGTCCCCCACGCAGATCTCCCGAAGCCCCTTTTCTAAGTGGAGGGGCAGACCGTGGGAGCGGTAAATTGCGGTGGCGGTGGCTCTGGTCCGGTAGAGATCGCTGGCGTAGACGGCGTCGATGGAGATGTTTGCAAAGCGGCGCTCCAGGGCGTTTACCTGCCGCCAGCCCCGGCCGGTAAGGTTGCTCTCGTGCTGGCCCTGGGCGATGCGGTAGAGATTGCCCTCGGCTTCTGCGTGGCGGATGAGATAGATGGCGGTCATGACGGGGCCTCCCTGATAAAAAGAATTTGTTTTCCATAGTATAGCGCGTTTGGCGGCTTTTGGCAAATGATCCGGCGGATTTTTTCCCGCTGCCGGGGCAAACTGAAGCGGCACGGAAAAGGAGTGAATGAAGATGAAAAAGAGCACCGGATTTTTCCTCGGCATTGGCGCGGGCGTGGCGGCCGGCGCGGTGGCGGGGATGATGGCGCCCCAGAGCAGCCGCCGGACCGTGAAGCGGCAGATGGATCAGGGGATCCACAAGCTGGGGGCGGCAATGGACCAAGTGGTGGATAACGTCGCCGGCGAGATGCGCTGAGAAAGCGGGGCGGGGTTTCCCCGCCCCGTTTTCAACCGGAAGACGGCTCGAGAATCTCAAAAGAGGCCTCTTTGCCGCCGGGTCGGTTTGCACGGGGAGAGGGAAGGGAGTCCGGGAGGAAATTTTAAAAATTTCTGAAAAAACCACTTGACATTTCCGACGGGCTTTGCTATTATAATCACTGTTCTGATGCGGAACACCTGACACGGGGGTATAGCTCAGCTGGGAGAGCGCTTGAATGGCATTCAAGAGGTCAGCGGTTCGATCCCGCTTATCTCCACCAGGACAGAGAAAAGCCTTGGAACTTCAGCTTCCAAGGCTTTTCTTGTGACCATGAAAATTTTATCCGGGCCTGTAGCTCAGTTGGGAGAGCGCACGGTTCGCATCCATAGCGAGATACATCCGACCCAGGTTTGTGGCCCCGTTTTTCAGTCCAATCCGTTGGACTTTTCCCCTGAAAATCGAATATTTTAGAAATCCAAATTCTGCAACTTTTTTCGTATAAAAAGTGTCGGTTTGGGCTCGTAGCTCAGCTGGGAGAGCGCTGCGTTCGCATCCATAGTGAGACACATCCGACCCGATTTTTCGTTTCTCGTTTTCCTGTCCGATTTGTTGGACTTTTCCCCGAAAACCAAATGTTTGAGAAATCCAAAATTCGCAACTTTTTTTGTATAAAAAGTGCCAATTTGGGCCTGTAGCTCAGCTGGGAGAGCGCACGGTTCGCATCCGTGAGGTTCGAGGGTTCGATCCCCTTCAGGTCCACCAAATAGAGAATCACCTCAGTGAAAACTGGGGTGATTTTTTGTTTGACCACAGAAATACCACAGACGGGTTTCAGAAAATTTTCGGGCGGCGGGCTG
>CAJUCO010000026.1 GCA_910585245.1 uncultured Oscillibacter sp. | reverse complement strand
GGGGCGGCGTGATGGAGACCACCTTCCAGGATGAGACGGAGACCGACCTCTTCGGTGAGCAAGCCGTCCTCTGCGGCGGCGTGGTGGAGCTGATGAAGATGGGCTTCGAGACCCTGGTGGAGGCGGGCTACGCTCCGGAAAACGCCTACTTCGAGTGCATCCACGAAATGAAGCTGATCATTGACCTGATCAACAAAGGCGGCGTGGCCATGATGAACTACTCCATATCCGACACGGCGGAGTACGGCGAATACGTCTCCGGTCCCCGGATTCTCCCCTATGAGGAGACCAAGAAAAACATGAAGGCGGTTCTCACGGACATCCAGGACGGCGTGTTTGCCGGGAAATGGATCGCGGAGAACAAGAACGGCCGGACCTTCTTCAACGCCAAACGCCGCCAGCTGGCGGCGCACCAGATGGAGACCGTGGGCGCGGAGCTGCGGCGCAATATGCTCTGGGGCGACGACACGGACCCCGACACCGCGTCCAACTGAGTTAAGAGAAATTCCACCCTGCCGCGTTCCCACTTGGCGGTGAGGACTCCGCTTGTCTCCCTGCCCTCCGTCCCTCCGCAAGCACTTTGCCGCTTTGCGGAGGGAGGGGGGAGGGGGTTGCCTGATACCGCCGTTTCCGGCGGTTTTTTAAATTTGTAAGAAGGGACTGACTCTATGAACCGACTCCTTTCCCATTTAATCCTTTACAGCGACCTGGGCCAAGACAGCATCTTGGTCCGGCTGGCGGAGATTATCCGGGACAGCCGGGACGGCGGCGCCCAAGAGGCGCTGATGCAGCGGACCTACGCCCAGATCAAGCGCATCCTGGATCTCTCCACGGCCTGCGGCTTTGACGAGAACCTCTGGCAGTGCTATCTCACCTGGGTCCTTATGACCAACGACAACTCGTTTACCCGGACTTGCGAGCGGACGGGAGCCACGGAAGGCGGCAGCGTGAACCACTTTGCAAAGAACGATTTTTCCGTCTTCCACCAGCTGTTTCACTACGACTTCTCCAGTCTGGAGGCCTACCTGGGGACGGACTGTTTTACCACCATCTGTAATTACCGCGCCATCCCCAAGCGGGAGCGAACCTATAACCGGGATGTCAGCGCTCAGGTCCGGGGACTTCGAAAAAATCTGGCGGAGGCAAAGGACGGGCATGAGATGTTCTCTCTTGTGACAGACTATTACCGTCAGTACGGCTACGGCGTCTTTGCCATGAACCGGGCTTTTCGCGTCCGGCGGGCGGAGACGGGCTTGGAATTTTTGCCGATCAGCAACGTGGACGGGGTGCGGCTGGAGGACCTTCTTGGCTACGAGAGGCAAAAGAAGGAGCTCCGGTGGAACACGGAGGCGTTCCTTGCCGGGAAGCACGCGAATAACGTTTTGCTCTACGGCGATGCGGGAACGGGAAAATCCACCAGCGTCAAGGCCCTCATCAACGAATATTACGACCAAGGTCTCCGGATGATTGAAATTTACAAGCACCAGTTTGGAGAGCTGTCTCATATTTTGGGGGAGGTCAAAAACCGGAATTACCGCTTCGTCATCTTCATCGACGACTTGAGCTTTGAGGAGAACGAGGTGGAGTACAAATTCCTCAAGGCCGTCATTGAGGGCGGCGTGGAGACCCGACCGGAAAACGTGCTGATTTACGCTACCTCCAACCGCCGCCATCTGATCCGGGAGACCTGGAATGACCGCCAGGACATGGAGCATCACGGAGATATCCACCGCTCCGACACCATGGAGGAAAAGCTGTCTTTGGCGGCCCGGTTTGGCGTCACCATCAACTACAACGCCCCCAGTCCCAAGGAGTTTCAGGCCATGGTCAAGGCCTTGGCGGCGCGGCAGGGAATTTCGATGGACGAGAAGGAGCTGGCGGTGAGGGCCAACGCCTGGGAAGTCCGCCACGGGGGCTTCTCCGGCCGGACGGCTCAGCAGTTTGTCCACTATTTGGAGGGACTGGGAGAGTGAAGGTACTAGTGAGCGCGTGCCTTGTGGGAGAGAACTGCAAGTACAGCGGGGGGAACAATCTGGACCCCAGGGTGGTGGCGTGGCTAAAGGGCCACGAAGTCGTCCCCGTCTGTCCGGAGGTTTTGGGGGGATTGCCCACGCCCCGGGTTCCGGCGGAGATTGTGGACGGCGTGGTGCGGACAAAGGACGGCAGGGAAGTGGACGGGGAATTCCGCCAGGGGGCGGCCCTGGCCCTGGAGATTGCCCGCCGGGAGGGAGCAGAAGTGGCGGTTCTCCAGCCCCGGAGTCCCAGCTGCGGCGTGAGACAGGTCTATGACGGGACTTTCTCAGGCCGGAAGGTAGAGGGCATGGGCGTCTTCGCCCGGTTACTGGCAGAGGAAGGCTTTCGGGTCCTGGAGCCGGAGGACCTGTAATTGAGGATTGCGGGGGAGCGGCTTTTGTGATACAATCACCGCGATACATTCCCGCGGCGGCGGAATACTTGGAAAGAGGGCGGCGTTTCATGGTAGACTCCAAATGGCTTCAAACTTACCGGGAGGAGATTGACATCTTCTCTGGGAAAATCCGGGATTTCCAGGATGGAAAGATGGATAAAAAGGACTATAAAAGCCATTCCGGCGGCATGGGCAGCTATGCCCAGCGGGACCAGACGAGGCATATGCTCCGCCTGCGGATGCCCGCCGGACGGCTGACGGCAGAGCGGCTGAAATTCCTGGCGGATACGCTGGAGAAGTACGGCGTCCAGCGGGTTAAGCTCACCACCTGCGAGACCATACAGCTCCACGATCTTTTGCCGGAACAGGTGCCCGCCATTATGGAGGAGGCCATTTCCAGCGGCATCCTCTGCCGGGGGGGCGGCGGGGACAACCCCCGGAACGTCATGTGCAGCCCCCTCTCCGGCGTGCAGAAGGGGGAGGCCTTTGACCCCTCTCCCTATGCGGAGGCGGTGACGGACTACCTCCTCTCCATCTGCCGGGGAATCCATATGCCCCGGAAGCTGAAAATCGCCTTCTCCAACGGCGTGGATGACTCCGTCCACAGCGCCTTCCGGGACATGGGCTTTCGGGCTCAGGCGGACGGGACCTTCTCCCTTCGCATCGCCGGGGGCCTGGGGGCCATGGGCCAGCGCATGGGTGTGCTGGTGGACGGGGCCGTGAAGCCCGGGGAGGTCCTCTATTACGTCAAGGCCATGGTGGACACCTTCTGCCGGCATGGCAACTATGAAAACCGGGCCAGGGCCCGAACCCGCTTCATGCAGGACACCCTGGGCCCCGAGGGACTCAAGGAGGCGTACCTCAAAAATCTGGAGGCCGCCAAGGCGGCGGGCGGGCTGGAGCTGCCCCGGCTGGAGGCCCTGGCCGGCGTCTGCGGGGGAGAGGAGACACTGGACAACCCCCGGGCCATCCCGCAAAAGCAGCCGGGGATGTACACGGTGAAGTATCACCCCGTGGGCGGCCTCCTGCCGGTGGAGAAGCCCGCGAAGCTGTACGCCGCCATCAAGGACCTGTGCAACGCGGAGTGCCGGGTGGGGCCGGACGAGACGCTGTATATTGTGAATCTCCCCGCCGCCGGGGCGGAAAAAGTCCTGGCCCTTACGGAGGACGGGGCGAAGACGGAGTTTGAATACAGCGTGGCCTGCATCGGCGCCACGGTCTGCCAGCAGGGTGTCCGGGACAGCCAGGGGCTTCTCCAGGCTGCGGTAAAGGCGGTCCGGGAGGCGGGCATCCCCGATGGGGCCTTGCCCAGGATTCGGATCTCCGGGTGTCCTTCCAGCTGTGCCGCCCATCAGGCGGGGACCATCGGCTTCCAAGGGGGCGTCCGCCTGGAGGACAAGATGCCCCAGCCCGCCTTCCGGATGTTCCTGGGAGGAAGCGACGCGCTGAGTGGGGCGCGGTTCGGCGAGGCGGAGGCGGTGATCTTAGAAAGGGACATCCCCGCCCTTTTGGTGGAGCTGGGCAGGGCCGCTGCAGCGGCGGGACAACCTTGGGCCCAGTGGAGTGAATCGCACCGGGAGGAGCTGGCGGCCATTGTGGCGAAGTACGCCTGAGTGGGCGGCGGCGCGTAATAGGGTTTTGAAAAAAGAGGCAAGGCCGAAAGCCTTTGCCTCTTTTCAGCTTGTCAAAAATGCTGTTTAAAATCGAGGGGAAAGAAAAAGCGCTACGAGAGAAACCCATCAGGGGGTTCTCTCGTTTTCAATCAGAAGGTTTTCAGACCTTTTGAAAGGTCTGAAAACCTTGATCAGGCTGGGGAAAATCCTTTTTCGACAGCCTGAAAGCTCAATAGCCATAACGCTTTTGCCGGGTGACGAGGAACGCCGCCGTCACCGCCAGGGTCAAAAGCTCCGCTGCCGTCACCGCCAGCCAGATGCCGTCCAGCCCCAGGAAGAGAGGCAGAATGAAGATGGCCGCCGTCTGAAAGAGGAGTGTCCGCAAAAAGGCGATGGCCGCGGAGATCGCGCCGTTGCTCAGGGCGGTGAAGAAGGCGGAACCGAAGATGTTGAACCCCATGGCCAGGAAGGACAGGGCGTAGAGCCGGAAGCCTCGGGTGGTGAGGGCCAGCAATTCCAAATCGTAACCCACGAAGATTCGGGACAGGGGCCCCGCCAAAGCCACGGCGGCGGCAGTGAGTCCGGCGCAGGAGAGCAGCATTAGCAAAAGGCTCTTGCGCAGGAGGCTTTGCAGCTCCTCCTGGTTTCCCGCGCCGTAGTGGTAGCTGACCACAGGTCCCGCGCCGATGGAGTACCCCATAAAGACGCCGATGAAGATGAAGTTCACGTACATGATGACCCCGAAGGCCGCCACGCCGTCCTCTCCGATGAGGCGCATGAGCTGAAAGTTATAGAGAATGCTGACCAGGGAGGTGGAGAGGTTGCTCATCATCTCTGAGGAGCCGTTGGAACAGGCCTGGGCCAGGACCCGTCTTTCAAACCGGGGTTTGGTCAGGCGGAGAGGCGTTTTGTTGGGCAGGAGGAAATAGATCAAGGGTACAACGCCCCCAACAAAGGAGCTGGCCACCGTGGCGATGGCCGCCCCGGCCACCCCCCAGGGCAGGACTCCAACCAGCAAATAGTCCCCCAGCATATTGGTGAGTCCCGCCGCCACGGTGAGCCCCAGGCCCAGCTTGGGCCGCTCCGCCGCTACCAGGAAGCTCTGAAACATATTTTGCAAAATGAAGGGAACCAGGGCAAGGGTGAGGATTCGCCCATAGAGGATGGCCAAAGGCAGCAGTTCCCCCCGGGCCCCTAGAAGGATGCAAAGAGGCTCTATAATCAAAAGGCCGACAACGGTCAACAGGGCGCCGGCAAGAAAACCGGCGAAGACGATGAGGGAGAAATATCGGTTCGCCCGGGGCAGGTCCCCCTCGCCCATGGTCCGGGCCACCACGGCGCTGCCGCCGGTGCCCAGCATGAAGCCCACCGTGGCAAAGATCATCAGAGCGGGCATGATGAGGTTCACGGCGGCGAAGGCGGTCTTCCCGGCGAAGTTGGAGACAAAGACCCCATCTACCACGCCGTAGATAGAGGTGAAGATCAGCATGACCACCGTGGGGAATGTGAAGCGCAGGAGTTTGGCATAAGTGAAATGCTCGGATAAACGGATGTGCATAGGGTGTTCCTTTCTCTCTTTACAGTTCTACGGCTGTCCGCACAGAAGGCCTTCCGTGGTTGGGCAAAAGCCCACAGCCCTTGGCCTGCCGGCGGACCTGCCGGTTTCTTCCGCCGCCGCAGCGAACAAAGCGTTTTTAAAGCCGCATATTCGGCGCACACTCCAGCGAGGCGGCGGGTATTTGGAAAAGAGTCCATGGGATTCCTTCCCGCTGTACCGTCTATAATTTGGGGAGGTTGTTCGCCTCTTCTTGAAAAAGGGCGAACCACTTCCGCGTCAGCTGGAGCATGGCGTTAAGCTCTTCCTCCCCCATGCGCCGGGAGGCGGCTTCCTCGGCGCTTTTCAGGGGAAGGACCTTTTCCTGGATGAGCGTTCGCCCCGCCTCTGTGGGATAAACCCGGACCTCTCGCCCGGGACCCGGCCGGAGGGACAAAAACCCCTCCTTTGCCAGCTTCCGTACGGAGGAGTGAACCGTCTGCTTGGTCAGGGAGAATTGAAGGCAGATGTCCCGTTGGGTGCAGCCCTCCCCCAGGTCCACCAGGGTCCACAGCACCAACAGGGCGCTGTCGGAGAGCTTTTGCCGGACAGCCAGCCCGTGGTAAAATTCGTCGATCCGGTGTTGAAGGCAGATATAGTCCTGAAACAGTTTATAGGCATCCATCGGCAAAAGTTCCTCTCTCAAGTATGAAATCGGACTCACAAACGACACTATAGTCTGATTTCGTACCGAAGTCAACCGGCGATTTAGACAAGGTTAGGGGGGTGTTCTTGGCAGATATGTAAAAAGAGGCCCAAAAATCGGGCCTCTTCTCATTTAGAAGTGGAGATGCAGAGGGCGTGGCAGATGGAGGGGATGGACTCACCCTGGAAACTGGAGGTGGGGGAGAGGAGGGCGCCGGTGGGCGCGAAGAGGATTTTGTTCCACTTTCCCTGCCGCATACCGGAGAGAAGGTAACCGTTGAAGACCGAGGCGGAGCAACCGCAGCCGGATCCCCCGGCGTGCATATCTTGCTTTTCCCGGTCGTAGAGGAGGAGGCCGCAGTCCTGGAAGCGGTCCCCCATTTGAATGCCGTCCCGGGAGAAGAAATCCCGGACAATGGCGTGGCCCAACTCTCCCAGGTCCCCGGTGACTACCAGGTCGTAGTCCTGGGGCTTGGTTTTGGTGTCTTGAAAGAAAGTGGAGAGGGTGTCGTAGGCCGCCGGGGCCATGGCGGCCCCCATGTTGTTGGCGTCGGCAATGCCCTTGTCCACGATTTTTCCGCAGGTGATGTGGGTAATATAAGGGCCCTCCCCCTGAGAGGCCAGGATGGTGCATCCGGCGGCGGTGGCGGTCCACTGGGCGGTGGGCGTGCGCTGGTTGCCATAGGGCACAGGCATCCGGTACTGCCTCTCCGCCGTGCAGAAGTGGGAGGAGGTCATGGCGGCGGCCTTGTCCGCAAAACCTCCGTCAATGGCCATGGCGGCCAGGGATAGGGATTCCCCCATGGTGGAGCAGGCGCCATAGAGCCCGTAAAAGGGGACACCGAACTCCCGCAGGCCGAAGGAGGAGCCGATGCACTGGTTTAAAAGGTCCCCGGCGAAGATATAGTCCAGGTCTCCGGGCTTGAGCTTGATCTGGTCCAGGGCCCGCTGGAGAACCCGTTTTTGCATGATGGATTCCGCCTTCTCCCAGGTCTTTTCCCCAAAAAAAGAGTCCTGATCCAGTTCGTCGAAATGCTCCCGCAGGGGGCCCTCCCCCTCCAGCTTGCCGCCGATGTTGGCGTAGGAGATGACGGAGGGGGGATGCTCCAGAGCGACGGTGCGGCGCCCGATCCGTTTGTTATTCATAGCGGCCTCCTTGTGGTGTGTTTTTCCTAGGATGCCCGCTGAGGGGCGCTTTATACGGAGGGAAGGCGCAAAAGGTGCCGTCTTTATCCACGGCTCTTGCGCAAAGGCGGGGGCTTTGCTATAGTGAGATGGAACAAACCCCATAAAGAATAGAAATGAAAAAAGGAGCGAGATACCATGAATTATGAAATTAAGGGCGAGCCCATGCCTGTGGTCATTTGCAACCTGAACGCGGGGGAGACCATGATCACGGAAAAGGGCTCCATGGTGTGGATGAGCCCCAACATGGAGATGCAGACCTCCGCCGGAGGCAGCATTGGAAAGGCCTTTGGCCGGATGTTCTCCGGGGAGTCCATGTTTCAGAATCTCTACACCGCCAAGGGTGGGGCGGGGATGATCGCCTTTGCCTCCAGCTTCCCCGGAACCATCCGGGCGGTGGAGATTGGGCCGGGAAAATCCATTGTGGCCCAGAAGTCCGCCTTCCTGGCCTCGGAGCAGGGGGTGGAGCTGTCTGTTTTCTTCCAGAAAAAGATGGGCGCGGGCTTTTTCGGCGGCGAGGGCTTCATCATGCAAAAGCTCTCCGGCCGGGGAATCGCCTTCTTGGAGATTGACGGCTCCGCTGTGGAATACGACCTGGGGCCGGGAGAGAAGCTGATCGTGGACACTGGAAACCTGGCCATGATGGACGAGACCTGCTCCATTGACATTCAAACCGTGAAGGGCGTGAAAAACGTCCTCTTTGGCGGCGAGGGAATGTTCAACACCGTGGTTACGGGGCCGGGCCATGTGGTCCTCCAGACCATGCCCCTGAGCGCCTTCGCCGGGTCCATTGCCTCGGTGCTGCCAAGTAAGAGCTGAGCGCGTGTGATGTACATTGCGTAAACAAGCCCCCGGCGGAGTTCCGCCGGGGGCTTGTTGGGCTTTTTTAATAAGAGGCAAATTTCCCGCGACGGGAAGGAAGAGAGCTACGAGAGGAACCCAGGAGGGGTTCCTCTCGTTTTCAATCAGAAGTTTTCAGAATGTCCTGCGGGTTCTGAAAACTTGGGCAGGGATACGAAAAATTTTTCGCATCCCTGCCCCCCGGCAGAGTTCCGCCGGGGGCTTGCTTTTTTGAGGGGTCAGGGGGTTTCCGCGCACAGCTTTGCCCCGCCCAGGGCCAGGGCGAAGACAAACCAGAAAATGCACATCACCCTGGGGTAGTTCCAAAGATAGTCCGCCAGTCCGCAGACCAGGCTTCCACACAGGGCGGCGCAGGCGGCGCAAGTGATGGTCCTGGCGGCGGAATCGCCGCAATGCCGGACGGCGTGGGCCGCCCGCTTGACGCCCCACAGGGCGGAGCCCACAAAGCCCACAAAGCCCAGGACGCCCAGCTCCGCCCAAACCTGGATGTAGGTGTTGTGAGAGTGAACGAAGGGGGTTCGGGCGTGGTAGAAATTCAGCAGCTTCACATACCGCTGGACGGCGGCGGTGCCCAGGCCCGCGCCGGAGAGGGGACGGCGGGCGATGACCTCCATCCCCGCTTTGAAGAGGGGGAAACGGCTGGAGGTGGAGGAGTCGGAACTGTCGAAAATGGTCAAAACGCGGTTCCAGATGCTGGCGGGGAGGAAGGGCACCGCCAGCAGGCACAGGGCGAAAAAGAGGGGCAGCAGCTTCGGCTTCCACAAAAAGACCATGACTACCATGGCACAGGCGGCGCCGATCCAGGCGGCGCGGCAATAGGTCATACCCAGGGCAGCTCCCCCCAGAAGGAAGGCCAGGGAGGCCGCCAGCTTGGACAAAAGGCGCTTGGAGCACAAAATCAGGGCCAGAGTCAGGGGCAGCAGAAGGAGCAGCACCTCGGCAAAGGTATTGGGATTGTCGAAAAAGGACATGACCCGGCTGGGCATATCGGCGTTGAGATCCATGTCCACATAGGACTTGTTGACCTCCAGGCCGGAGAGGCGCTGGAAGATGGCGTACAGGGAGGAGACGGCCACACAGCCGGAGGCCCCCGCTGCGAGACGTTTTAATTCCTCCCCGGAGCGGAGGGCGCTGACCGTCACCAGCACGCACAGGGCGGCGGAGACGTGATAGATGAAAAAGCGCGTGGAGACGTTTCGGGTCAGGGAGAAGACCACCCCCAAGACTACGGCGGCGAAAAAGAGGGCGGGGAAGAAGCCGGTGGTTTCCACGTCCAAAGTCCGGTTTCCCCGGCCCATGGCCCCGGCGTGAAGCAGGAGCAAGAGGGCCAGGAAGGCCAGGAGGGTATAGGCATTGTTCCAGTATTCATAGGGGATGATCCAAAGGAGCAGGATCAGCCAACTCTCGGCCACGGCGGTTTCGTCCCCCAGGCGGAAGGAGAGGCGGGCAAAGAGGCTGTCCTGAAGGGTTCCCTCCAGGAGCAAATAGAGCGTTCGCAGCAGCCGTCCCGGTAGATTTACCAGCCGGCTCAGCAACCGGCAGGCTATGCTGCCGGACCAGGACCGGGCCACAACCCCCTCCCGGCACAGGGGCCGAAGGAAGGCGCTTTCGTCGATTTGGCGGGTACACCAAGCCCCGATCCGGACGGCCAGACGGTGCAGCCTGCTGTCTTGATAGGCGGTGAGGAGAAGCAGAAGAAGATGATAAAGAGTGCTTTCTTTCCAAAGAGTCATGGCGTTCCTCGTTTCGTGCGTCGTCTTGAAGGGGGGAACCGCGAAAGCCGCGGAGGTCCCGGTCCGGATCTGTCAAATGCGGTTTTTCAGGCGGTAAAGCTGGGTCAGGGTGAAAAAGTGCCTCCCCCGAATCAGGTTGGCCACCATCTGCTTGTTGGGGCTGAGGCCCATGGGGACCAGCTCCCGGATGGCCTTCTCCATCTCCGGGCGGCGGCAAAATTCCTTGACGGCCTTTTGCCGCTGGAGGATGGATTTGGGGTTGTCCTTGGCGTATTCATTGCCCACCTGGATGAGAAGGCCCGCCCAGTTGCTGCTCTCCCGCCACTGAGGCCGGGCGGCCTCCAGACCGTACCGGGCCACCAGAGCCTCCTTTCGGTCCATGAAGCGGGTGAAGACCTGGGGAAAGTCCGCCATGTAGCGGTGCGTGGCGGACTGCTGGTGGAGGAAATAGCGGTAGAGAGGTTGGTCCGTCGCCGCCAAGGAGCGGGCGTTGCAGAAGTACTCCAGAACGAAGAGCTCGTCCTCCAGATAGGGGCCGTCAAAGGTGAGGCGGGACTTGCGAATGATCTCCGCCGAGAAGAGGTAGCAGACGCTGTAGCCGTTGAATACCGGCTGGGTCAACCGATCCCCCACCAGGGGATTGATCAGCGTTTCCCGGATGCCGTTTTGGTCGTAAATTCCGGGGGGGAGCTGGCTTTGCACAGACTGCTTCCCGTCGGGAAAAAGATACGTAAGTCCGCAGGCGGCGGCGTCGGCTCCGGATTGTTGCCGGAGGTTCCAGAGGGTCTCCAAGGCGTGGAACTCATAGCAGTCGTCCGCGTCCAGAAAGGTGACATAATCTCCCCTGGCCTCGCTTAGCCCCAGGTTTCGGGCTTCGCTGACGCCCCGGTTGCGTTTGCGGTGAAAGACTCGGACCCGCTGGTCCTTGGCGGCAAACTGGTCGCACAGGGCGGCGGAACCGTCGGTGGAGCCGTCGTTTACCAAAAGCAGCTCCCAGTCGGAAAAGGTCTGGCGGGCGACGCTGTCAAGACAGCGGTGCAGGAACTTCTCCGACTGATAGACGGGGACGATGACAGAGATACTGGGCATGATTGACCTCCACGGGTCCGGCGGCGGAAAAGAAGGAAGGGGACCTCCCCGGAGGGGGTCCCCTGGGTTTGGCTGCCGGAATATAAGACCTATAAGACCATTGTACCCTATTTATGCCGGAAGGTCAACGGCTTTTCGGACAGCTTATGAAGACGGCCGGGACTCTTCGGACGGGGCACTCCCATCGGACTGCTCCAGGAAAAGCTCCTCTGCTTGCCGTTGGGCTTGCAGCAGGGTCTCCCGCAGCTGGGAGAGAGCCCGCTCTGTATCGGTGACTGTGTTGAACAGCAGCAGATATTCTTTGGAAATGGCGGTCATGGCAGGTCTTCCTTTCTTTTAAAACACAAAATATAGCTGGGTACTATGGATATGATACACAAGACTCCGGAAATAACTTGTCTGATTTTGTCGAGGGAGCCGGAAAAATGAAAAAGAGCGAAATCTTGACGGGAAGGAGGGCGTAGAGTATGCTTAAAGTGTCGAATAGCAAGACTTTCCGCCGCAAAGGCGGATACCATTCAAAGGCGCCGGGGCGGCAGGTTCCGGCGGATCGGAGGAGCTTATGTCGGAATATGTGAACCGAACCAGACGGGATCTGGACGCCGCTTTGCGGACGCTGCTGGAGCAAAAGCCGCTGAATCAACTCCGAATCCGGGAGCTGACGGAACGCTGCAAACTCCGGCGGCAGTCTTTTTACTATCATTTTAAAGACGTTTACGATCTTTTCGCCTGGTCCATGGAACAGGAACGGGGGCTGCTCCAGGAACGGTTGGCGAACTGTTTGACCTGGCGGCAGGCGCTTATGGCACTGTTGGAACGGATTGAGGAGGAACGGGCCTTTTATCAGGCGGCGCTGGACTATGGCGGTCAGGCGGAGCTTGAGAAAATGATCCCGCTGGAGGAGGCGATGAAGGCGGTTCAGATCTATTACCGGGATCGTTGCGGCGCGCCGCCGGACCAGTTGGCGGAAGAACAGGAACGCCGGTGCGGCCGGATGGTGCTGCTGTCCCTGCTGGAGAGCTGGATCTGGGGAAGGACGGCGTTGCCGCCGGAGGAGCTGGCAGACACATTGGAAAGGACGGTGGAACGAAGCGCGGCAGGGACCGTATGGCGAATCTTACAAGAGCGAGGAGAGTGGAACTGGATGCCCTGACAGGTGAGGCACGCAAAGAGGACGGGTTTTTCCCGCCCTCTTTTTTTCTTCATGACAGGCAACAGACTTTAATAAACTTTGACAATTATTTCATTTATGTCCAAAATCCGACGCTTTCTGCTGAATTGTCCCTTTGGTGAAAACGCTTGCCTATTTATAATCGAACCATAACAGGAAGTGATACTGTGAAAAAAGTCTGCTACACCGTCGTGCTACAAAGCCAACTGGGTCCAAGACCCGGAGAACTTTGGCTTCAGGAGGATGCCGGGACGGTTTCCGGAGAATTACGCTTGCTCAGCCGCCGGAATCACTTTTCCGGCAGCGTACTGCAAAATGGCAAATATTTGATCTCCGGAGCCCTCCGGTCCCAGGTGGATAAACTCCCGTACGACGCTATTTTCACCGTTCACCAGGGCCGCCTGTCCGGCGGACTGGTGACCCGTCACGGTTGCTGGGATCTCACCGGCATAGAGACCGCCGCTGTTCCCCGCGAGGAGGTGCAGCCCGTCGCCGTGGGGGAATGACGCTGAGCAAACGGAACTTGCTTGGATAATATTTCCAAAAGTCCGATCTGTTTGCTACATGAAAATAACTTTAAATTCTGGAGGGGGGACCGGCATGGAAAAGAACCGCCGCCTGGACGAGGCCGCCTTGCGCCGCCTGCTGGAACGGGAACAGACGGGGCCGGAGGCCCTGGTCCTCCGTTTGGCGTGGCTGGAGGGGCTGACCAGGGAGGAGATCTCCGCTTTGACCTGGGACCAGGTTTCTTTTCTTGATGACCGGTTGGAACTGCCGGACCGGATGATTCCCCTGGAGGGGGAGGTCCGTTCTCTCCTTTGGAAGCTCCACGAAGCCCGGGAGGCCCGGGGAGAAATGGAAGACCCGCATATTCTGCTGTCTGCCCGGGAGCGCAAGCCCATGCGCCTGGAATCCATTTCCCGCTTGGCCCGTCAGGCCCTGGACCGGGGCGGATTGAAGGACGTGAGGCTTTTAGACCTGCGCTATGACTGGATTATCCGCTGTCTGGACCGAATGGATTGGCCCGAGGCCGCGCGGATTAGCGGCGTGGAGGTGGCAACCCTTCAACTCCGCTTTTCCGCCAGCGCTCCGGCCCGAAAGGGAGCCGGGACCGCGCCTGTTCAGGTGGATGAGTTCAAGCTGTGGAAAATTCTCCAGACGGAGCGGAGCACGGCGGCGGGACTGGCTATGTGGTTGGCCTGGCAGTTGGGCGTTCAGGCGCAGGAGATGGTGGCGCTTACCTGGGAGGAAGTGAATTTCCAGGAGGGAACTCTCCACCTGCCTGACCGGGCTATCACCATGACCAGCGCGGTTCGCCGCCTTTTGGAGGAGGAATGCCAGAGAAGAACGCCAGGGGAGGACCCCCACATCCTTTTGACGGAACAGTCCCGAAAGCCCCTGGATCTCCCCCGGCTATCCCGGCTCACCCGCGCCGCCCTGATTCGGGGCGGACTGGAACGGGTGTCCCTCCGGGATTTGAAACGGGATGATTGCCGGGATTTAGAGGACGAACAGGTGCTCCGGCAGGCGCTGGAGCGGGGCTTTGTCTCACGGGGAGACGTGTCGGAGCTGCTGGGCCTATCCAAGACGGCCACGTATGCCCGTCTTCGCCGTTTGACGGAGCGCGGACGCCTGATCCGGGTGGGAGGGAAATATTACCTCCCCGGCACTGTGGTTCCCCCGGAGCGGCACCGGGAGGCCATTTTGGGCTATCTGGCCCAGGCTGGCTTTGCCTACCGCCAGGATATCGTGGACCTCCTTCACATTCAGCCGAAGCAGTGTACCCTGGTGCTGCGCCATATGGTGGACGAGGGGGCGCTGATACAAATCGGACAGAGATACTTTCTCCCCCAGGAAGAAAAACGAAAAGTTGAATAGACCTCTGTGGAAACCGGGGGCAGGAGGCGTAGCGTTTCGCCAAAGGGACCTGCTCACCCGGTTTCCGCTTTTTTCTGTCGAGACGGAAAATGGGAAAAATTGGATGTGCGTTATTTCTTTCTGGCAAATCTGGCCAGCCTATCAGACGGCAATTTTCAGTTCGGTTAAAAGGCCGGAAAAAGCCTTGTCAGGGCTTTTTTTTCCTGTTAGATTGCATTTGCGAGAAGCGCCGGGGCTTCCTTCCGCCCTGCCATAAAACGGGGTTGGCTAGCCCCCGATGCCGTCGGCGGCGGCGGAGAGAAGGCCGGACGCTTCCGCAGAATTTAAAAGGAGGAATGTTTTGACATGAAGAAATTCCTGTCCCTGGTTCTCGCTCTGATCATGACCATGTCTCTGGTCACCATCAGCGCGGGCGCCACCGAGTACAAAGATCTCACTGACAAAGACGAGATCCAGTACGAGGAAGCGGTTGCCGTTTTGAACCGCATCGGTGTGATTACCGGTTATGACGACGGCAGCTTCCAGCCCACCAAGGAGCTGACCCGTGGCGCGGCGGCGAAGATCATCGTCTCCCTGCTGATCGGCCCCGAGGCGGCCAGCAACCTGCCCAATAACTACGCCCCCTATCCTGACGTCCCCGCCGGACACACCTTCGCGGGCGTCATCAGCTACTGCAAAACCGCGAACATCATCAGCGGTTATGGCGACGGCACTTTCAAACCCGGTAACACCCTGACCGGCTATGCCTTTGCCAAGATGCTTCTCGGCGCTGTGGGCTATGACAGCAAACTGGAGAAGTTTGTGGACACCGGCTGGACCATGAACGTGGCTTCCGTTGGTCAGTCCGCCGGCCTGTTCGACCGCCTGAAGTTCGACGGCTCCAAGGCCGTGAACCGTGAGGAGGCCTGCCAGCTGGCTCTGAACGCCCTGAAGGCCACGGTTGTCCAGTACAGCCAGGGCATCAACGTCAACGTCACCGGCGAGAACACCAATGTGGTGGTCTCCGGCGGCCAGACCCGTTCCTACAAGACCAGCAACCAGGAGTTTGCCCGTAATATCCGCGTCCGTGGTATTACCGGCAGCCTGGTGAACCAGGTTGACGACGACTACTACACCGTCGAGTTCGCTGAGGAGCACTTTGTCGACCTCCGCCTGGAGCACGACAAGTACAACCCCACCCGCGACGAGTTTGGCCGTCCCTCTGCTGAGTGGAGCTACAAGAAGGTTACCATCGGCACCTATGCCCTGGAGCCCGACTTCGAGTTCACCACTCAGATCGCCCACAAAGAGGCCACCACGGCTTCCCGTGAGCGCGCCACCAAGCTGGGCAACTATGACCTGGAAAGCAACACCAGCCGTACCACCGAGTACACCAATCTGTGGCTGAACGGCGAGCGTGTGCAGCGTGGCGAGAGCTCCCGCTATGCCGGGGTGAACGGTCTGGAGAAGATCTATGAGATCGCCGACCTGACCGACAACGGCAACCTGGTCCAGGTGTACGTCTCTGAGAGCGACGCCGACTTCATCACCGACGTTGTGGTTATCCAGACCCAGCTGATGGAAGTCAAGCGCGTGAACAGCGAGTATGTCTCCCTGGACCGCGTGAGCCCCGCTAGCAAGGATAACGCCGCTTACGGCTACAACCTGCCCGCCATCCATGAGGAAGTGACCAACGTCCGGGAGGACGACGAGGCCTTTGCCGTGCTCTCCACCCTGAAGTCCGGCGACAAGGTTGCGGTTATTCCCGTGGCGGACGACCTGGACGGCAGCAGCTTCTCTGTCTCCCGCGTGTACGTCCCCGAGACGGTCTCCGGCGAGCTGCAGAAGGCCACCAGCTATGCCAACGTGGGTACCGACCGGAACGCGGTGGATGTCACCGTGGGCGGAACCACCTACAAAGTGGCTAACTGGAGCAAAGACCTTGTGGGCATCGATGCCAACAAGATCAAGATCACCCGCAAAGACGTTTCCCTGCTCCTGGACGAGTACGGCAACGCTCTGCTGGGCAAGGACGTCGGCGAAGACTCCGAGTACATGATCGTCGGCAGCTGGGGCAGCACCCTGATGAACGGCCGGATCGTGAACCTGGTTGAAGGCTGGACCGTCGGCGGCGAAGCTGTCAGCCTGAACGTCGGCACCCGTAAGTATCCCGACATCGTTCCCGGCGACCTGGTGAAATACACCAGCGACGGCGCTACCGGCGCTGCCGAGTGGGTCCTGGTGGACGGCGCTTCCGCCAAGATCTACAATGTGGACCGTGTCAAGGGTACGAATGCTTATGCCGCAGCGACTACCACCCCCGACTATGAGGTCAAGTCCAGCAACGTCCGCGTTGCCCTGGAAAACATTGAAGCCGGTAATGCGGATGCTGATCGCAAGATTGCCAGCGACTGCAAATTCATCTATGTGGACTTTGATGAAAACACCGGCGATGTGGAAACCATCGAATTTGTGAAGACCCGCCAGAACATCTCTGCCGAGGAGCTGGATAAATACAACACCTCCTATGATAAGTTCGACTGGAACAATGCGCAGAATAATCCTGCCAACACCGCCGAAGCCTATCTGAAGGACGACTTCGTGAAGGCGATCGTGGTCAAGACGGAATCCAACAACTCCAACGGACAGCTGGCCTATGTCGCCAACTACACCGGCTATCACCAGAAAGTCAACGACGGCGGCCTGGTGAAGGCGATCTGGGGCTATGAGGTCATCATGCCCAACGCCGACGGCGAGCTGGAGATGCTGGAACTGTACACCACCAAGGATTACCAGGTTGGTACCTTTATCCGCTACACCAAGGCCGAGGCCCCCGCTGAGGTGACCGAGGACAAGGTGAAGGAGAACTTCTACACCACCAGCACCTATTCCAGCACCGAAAAGGCCACCTCCGTGGCTCTGCTCCAGGGTGTCAATGTCCTGCGCAGCGGTTATGGAGACGACAAATACAGCAAGGACCTTGTTCGGTTCACCTATGGCTTCAAGACCGGTGAGCGGAACCTGAAGAACGTCCTGGCTGGAAACGGCAGCTATCGCGATGCTCTGGTTAGCGACGAAGTCTCTGTGGGCGATACCGTCTATGACGTGCTCAATGGAGGCAACTTCTATACGGCTGATGTGAGTACCTTGGCTGCCACCGGCCGTGCCGCCGTGGTCAGCGGTTACCGTGGCCTGGGCGACAACGACGACCAGAATCCCCGTACCCTGCGTGTGGACGCTGACTCCGACGCCTGGTATGATCTGCGCGACACCAACTACCGCGATACCATCACCTCTGTTGAGGACCTGACCGACTATGTGCCTGAGAGCATTGCTCTGGCCATTGTCTTCAACGACAAACGCGACAGCGACAACTTCCGCAGTGTGTCCCGCGTCATCGTCCTCCGGGCCATCCCCAAGGGCGACGTGGCTCCCACTCCCGGCGCTGTGACCGTCACCGCGAACGCTGCTGACGGCGTCCTGGGCGCTGGCAACGTGATCCTGGATCCCGCTGGGACCATCAGCTTCACCGCCACCACCTCCGGCGCGACCGGCAAGGGCGTGGAGTACAAGTTCGTTTGGAAGGTCGACGGCACTGTGGTGCGTACTCAGTACACCAGCGGCCTGACCGACACCTGGGCTGGCAACACTGGCGCGAACCTCCAGGGCAAGAAAGTGACCTGCGAAGTTACCTGCACCACCGATGACAAGCCCATCTCCAGCGAGATTGCCTCCGCTTCCATCAACTTCGCTGCTCCTGCCGCTCCCGATTCTGTCTCCGTTGGCACTGAGGATACGCTGCTGAACGGTGTTCCCGCGACCTTCAAGGCTACCGTGAAGGATGCCAAAGGCGAAGAAATCACCGGCGCCGCTCTGAGCACCTTGACCTTCAAGTGGGGCCAGGTTGTTGAGAATGAGGAAGGCGAGAAAGTCTTCAAGCCTTTCACCGATAAGCAGATTGCTGATCTGGGCATCACTGTCAACGAAGACGGCACCATGACCGTGGCGGACCCCGCCAAGATCGCTGGTATGACCATCTCCTGCGAGGTCTCTGCTGATGGCGAAAAGGTTGAGGCTCCTACCGAGGGTGAGGATGTCGAGGCTGTTGATCCCACCCTGCCCGACGATCCCGACGCCACCACTTATACTGTGACCTTCGACATTGCCGAGGGCGCGAAGGTAACTGTGGGTACGAAGAGCCTGACCTCTGCCTCCAAGGATAAGTCCGTGGCGGTTGACGCTGGTAGCGAGCTGTCCTTCACCATCGGTGTGGCGGCTGGCGGCCAGGGCATCCCCGACGTGGCTTCCGATCATGGCTACAACATGGTGGAGAGCGATGGGACCTATTCCTTCGTGGTGACGAAGTCCGGTACCGTCAAGGTTACTATGGATATCCCCGACGCGACTAAACTGAATGGCCTGATCGGCCCCGCCAACCTCCACGACAATAGTGAGAGTGGAGAAATCTGGATTGATGCTACAGGCAAAAAGGTTGAAGCTGAAGGCGATAGCGTGCCTGAGGGAGCAACCGAGATCAACTACGTGGCCGTTCCGGATGATGCGCTGATGAACTACACCGTGGATGTGACTTCCGAAGGAGGCAAGACCACCTTCAAGGTTGTTTCTGAGGAGGGCCTGTATCCTCATTTCAGCAACATGACTCCTCAACAGCTGGCCTATTGGATGGGCTTCTATGTGAAGGCGGCTGGCTGGGATCTGGACGGCTGGACCCTCACGAAGTACATCAACAGCAAGGGTAATGAGGTTACGCTGTCTTCTGACGGTGTGGGTTCCGAGAGTGGACAGCACCTGTATCTTGGTCGGGCTTACCAGAATGGCAAGACCGAGATGGACTTCCAACTGGTCTTTGAAAAGAGTGGAGCGACCTACAATATGCCCATCACCTGGGACATGAGTGGTGTTACTTTCAACGAGCTGTACGTTGCTCCCGCTCCTGCTCCTGAGGCCTAATCAGTTTCTCTCAGAGGTTCTGATTCCTCCGGATTTCAAAAAAACCACGCAAAGAGCCCCGGCGCGCAAGCGCCGGGGCTTTTTTCGTCCTTATCGAAGCACGTGAACAGTCAAAATCCCCTTGGGCTTCTCAGACCCGGATACCGGCTCGACGCAAAACTGGGTGAAGTCCGCCCAGGATACCCTGGACACGGCAAAGGGGCGGCTGGAGTAACTGGGGGAGATCATGCTGACAGGCAACTGCCCATAACCCATGGGAAAGCCCACCGCCCAGCCGGAACCCAGAGCACGAAGCAGCCCGAACTGCGCGTGGGTGCCGCTGGGGACGGGGAAGTCGGTGGATTTGATGTTGTCTCCCGGCCCCATGGCGCTCTCCGTATTGGGGGTGAAGAAGAGAAAGACCGCGGCGCAGTCCTTCATCACCAGATCGGCGGGGAGGGGGTAGGCGTACTTGGTGGCGTAGTTTTTAGACTCATAGGGAATGACAAATTTGTCCAGCTGGAGCTTGCGCCCGTTCAGCCGCTGGTCCTCTGCCTCCAGAAGGGCTTTCGCGTCGCTCAGAGCTTTGGCCGTTTTGGTGTCCAGGGCGGAGAGCTTGCTCTCCAGGCCGCTTTTGGCCGTGTTGATGGCGTTGTTGAGATCCCGCCGGGCGGTGGTAATGGCGGTGGTTTGTTTGGTGTCCAGGGCGGTAATCTTTCCGTCCAGGGCGGCGTCCGCCTGCCGCAGAGTTTCCTGAGCGGCGGCGAGGGCAGCGGATTGCGCGCTGTCCTTGCGGTTGATGAGGCCCCCCAGTCCGGCCAAGGCGGTGTCGATGAGCAGATTGTCCCGGTTGAAGTCGGCCATGACCACAGGGTCGGAGAGGTCCCATTGCGTGAGGTTGTAGTTGGTGGTTTTGTTCATGTGTAAATCCTCCGTAAAAAAGTGTAACGGAGTTGACTAGCCCATGACCGCCCGCCGCCTCGGGAGAGTTGCACGGGAAAGTGCAACCGGAGGCGCATAAACGGCCTCTTCACGGGAAAGCCTACCGAAAAAGGGAGGTTTTTACGATGGAATATCTCAACGCGTTTCTCTGCGGCGGCATCCTCTGCGCCATCGGGCAAATTTTGATTGACAAAACCCAGCTGACCCCGGCCCGGATTTTGACAGGCTACGTGGTGGCGGGGGTGATTCTCAGCGCCGTGGGGCTGTATGAGCCTCTGGCCCAGTGGGGCGGCGCGGGGGCGTCGGTGCCTCTGACGGGCTTTGGGCACCTGCTGGCCAAAGGTGTCCGGAAAGCGGTGGATATAGACGGCTGGCTGGGGGTCCTCACCGGGGGCCTGACTGCCGCTGCAGGGGGCGTAGCTGCGGCGGTTTTCTTTGCCGCGGTCATGGCGGCGGTGTTCAAGCCCAGCGCGAAGCGGTGAAAGAAGCAAAATTCAACTTGGCGCTGAGGAAAAGAGCGGGTCCGGATACGGCGCCGTCACGCCCATAAGGGCCAAGAAGAACGCATTCACGCGAGCAGGTCTCCGGAGAGGCGGGTGCGCTCCGGGGACTGCCGGGGCGTTTTCCAAAAAACTGTCATAAAATTGTTACCCCTTTTTGCCAGGAAATCTGTTATACTGGGAATACAGATTTTTCGACAGAAAGGAACCGACGCCATGCGCCGATTAGTTTTTCTCACCCTGCTATTGTCCCTGCTGACCGCCTGCTCGTCCCCTCCGGCCCCTCCTGTGGAGGAACCGCCCCCGCCTCCGGTGGAGGAGGAGGAACCGCCTCCCGCCCCTGTCCGGGAGCCCTATGAGATTTTGGACCCCACAGAGGAGCGGGAGGGCTATGTCCCCTGGACAGGAGTGGTGGAGCATCTGTTTTTCCACCCCGTCATTGCCTATCCGGAGCTGGCCTTTGACGGGGACAACCAGGCCAACGGCTTGGACGACTTCATGGTCACCGTGGAGGAATACCGGAAAATTCTCCAAAGCGTCTATGAAAAGGGCTATGTCCTGGTGGACATCAACCATGTTTGGAGCGAGGAGGAGGGAGAGGAGGGCCCAAAGATGGTCCGCAACCCCCTCTACCTCCCCGAGGGGAAAAAGCCCCTGATTCTCAGTTACGACGACACGAATTACTACCCCTATATGCTGGAAAACGGCTTTGCCCATAAGCTCATCATAGGGGAGGATTTGAAGATTGCCTCCTGGGGTCTGGACCCGGAGGGCAACGAGGTGGTTAGCCGGGACTTGGACGCCATTCCCATCCTGGATAAGTTTGTGGAGGAGCACCCGGATTTCTCCCCCTTTGGGGCCAAGGGCTGCTTGAGCCTGACGGGCTACGAGGGCATCCTGGGTTACCGCACCCAGACGGACACCAAGGAGTGGGACGACGCCAAGGAGGCGAACCGCCAGAAGGAGCGGGAGGCCGTCCAACCCATTGTGGAGGAGCTTCGCCGCACCGGCTGGACCTTCGGCAGCCACACCTGGGGACACATCCGCCTGGGGGACGGGAATATGACCCGCATTCAGGCGGACACCCAGCGCTGGCTGGACGAGGTGGGGAGCCTGGTGGGGGAGACCGCCATCCTTTTCTACCCCCACGGCGAGCGCCCGGATGGAAACGATTGGACCTTGACAGGCCCCGCCTTCCAGTACTTACAAAGCCAGGGTTTCCGGGTTTTCTGCTCCGTAGGGGTGGAGAGCTTCAGCTTTATAAAAAAGGATATCAGCGCCGTCATCTGCGATCGCCTCCACCCGGACGGCACCACGCTTCGCCACTCCCGGGACCGCTATTTGCAGTTTTACGACGCCAAGGACATCATCGACCTGACAGTCCGCCCGAAAAGAGAGGTGAGCTGGGAATGAAGCGGCCGCCGGAGAGCGGCCCTCTGTCCGGCCGCTGGAAGGCGACTGTCTGCAAGCTCTGACCGGGTCTCTCATCTTCATATACTGTGACAAAAGGGGCCCGTGGAACCGCCGCTTCAGGCGCGGTTTGGCTCCTGCGCACGGTCTATAATCTATCCTGACAAGGAGGAAATTGTGTGATGACAAGAGAAGAACTGAAAGCCGCCGCCGTGGCCATGCTGGACCGGGCCTATGTCCCCTACTCTCACTTCCCTGTGGGCGCGGCCCTGGAGTGCTCCGACGGCACGGTCTTCACCGGGTGCAACGTGGAAAACGCCGCCTATTCCCCCACCCTTTGCGCCGAGCGCGTGGCGGTGGGCAAGGCCGTCAGCGAGGGGCACCGGGACTTTGTGCGCATCGTGGTGGCGGGCCGGTGCGAGGATTTCTGTGTCCCCTGCGCCGTCTGCCGCCAGGTGCTTTACGAGTTTGCCCCGGATATGGAGATCATCAGCCTCAACGGCAAGGGGGAGGAACTGGCCCTGACCCTGCGGGAGCTGTTGCCCCACGGTTTCGGGCCGGAGTATCTGCTGAAAGAGGAGTAAAAAACAGCCCCTCCGGAAGAAGCCTTCCGGAGGGGTTCGCTGTGCCGGGGGATTTTATCCTGTCTGGCAGAGGCGCCATCTTGATGGTTTTTTAAGCATATAGTCAAAACGGAGCGGCGAAAAGCCGCTCCGTTTGTTGCGCCTGGAAAGCCGGGATCAGTCCTCGCAAAGGCCTGCGGTGATAATGGCCATGGAATAGACCTCCTGGGCGTTGCAGCCCCGAGAGAGGTCGTTGATGGGAGCGTTGAGGCCCTGGAGGATGGGGCCGTAGGCGTCAAAGGAGCCCATGCGCTGGCAGATTTTATAGCCGATGTTTCCGGCGTTGATATCGGGGAAGATGAAGGTGTTGGCCTGCCCGTGGACGGGAGAGTCGGGGCACTTGGTCTTCATCACGCGGGGAGAGACCGCCGCGTCGAACTGGAGCTCGCCGTCTACCACTACGCCGGGAAGACTCAGTTTGGCCTTCTCGCAGGCGACGCGCATTTTATCCACATCCTCGCCGGCGCCGGAGCCATGGGTGGAGTAACTGAGGAAAGCCACCTTGGGATTGATACCAAAGGTCCGGGCCGTCTGAACGGTCTCCACGGCGATTTCCACCAGCTCGTCCTCAGAGGGTTTGATATTGATGGCGCAGTCCGCCATGGCGAAAACGTCGGGGTCGCCTGTGGCGGAGGGGCGTACCAGGATGAAGCAGCTGGAGACGATCTTGCACCCGGGCTTCGTTTTGATAAGTTGAAGGGCGGGACGGACGGTGTCTGCGGTGGAGTAGGTAGCGCCGCCGAGCAGGGCGTCG
Organism: uncultured Oscillibacter sp.; assembly: GCA_910585245.1. GTDB lineage: Bacteria > Bacillota > Clostridia > Oscillospirales > Oscillospiraceae > Oscillibacter. The sequence goes on along the minus strand of CAJUCO010000026.1, from coordinate 12,955 downwards.
GCATAGCCCATTTTCACCAGCATGGTGCCAAAGTAGTTGCCCTGCTTCAGCACGGCGCGGCACTGATCCTCGGTCATCTTGCCCTTGCGGAGGGCCACCATCTCGGCCACCATCTTGTCCATGTCCTCAAAGGTCTCGGGGTCCAGGATCTCCGCGCCCTTGACGTTGAAGCCCACTTCCTCAGCGGCGGATAAGATTTCCTCCCGGTTGCCCACCAGCACGGGCATCAAAAACGTGGCGGAGAGCAGCCGGGCGGCGGCTTCCAAAATGCGGGGATCGGTGCCCTCGGTGAACACGATCTTGCGGGGATGGGCTTTCAGCTTCTTGATCAGAAATTCAAACATATCGTTTCCTCCAAATGTACAAGTCTTTGCTGGGATTCTATAACTCCATTATACACCTTTACCCGCCCTGGTCAATCCAAATTTCGGAGCGGTTTTATAAAAATTTACGGTTCTGTCACCAAATTCCAGCTCCCCTGTGGCACACTGGTCAGGCGAGATCCGGCGTTTTCCCGTCGAAAGAACGGGGAAGCTGCTGGAACTCCCCGCTTTTTTGTCCTTCCCAGGGCTTGACGGCAGGGGAAAAAAGCGGTATGATAAGTGCTGGTAACAAATTGTAACTTTTTTGAGAGCCCCGGCCAGTTTCCCTGTGGACAACGTCCGGGATGCCGATAAGGAGACCCTATGAGCGAAGACAGAAAGAAAACGGCCACGCCGCCACGCCAAGAAAAAAAGAGCGAAGCCGCGAAAGAGCGGGAGGATTTCTCCGAGGGATGGAGCCCCTGGCGGGAGTGGGATCTTCCCCCTTCCATCCGGGATTGGGAACCGGAGGAGGGAAAGCCGGAGCGCCGGGAGCGCCGGAGCGGTTCCCACAATCGGGAGCGCCGGAACGCCGCTGCTCGAAAGCCCCGTCCTCAAGAGCGGCAGGAGAGTCTTTCCCCCCGGCAGGCCATTGCCCAGAAGCGGCTGCACTTTCGCCGCCGCTGGCGGCGGATTGTCCGGGAGAATAAGGCCCACCGCTTTCCGGAGTCGGAACGGCTGCCCATTCAGCTGATGCTGTTTTTCTGGGGGTTGCTTCCCATGTGGGGGAGTTTGCTCCAGGAGCGGGTGCTGCAAAAAAACAGTGCCTCCCGGCAAAAGAGCGCCCAAAGCGCCCAGAAAAAGCGCCGCTGGCGGGTCCACCCCGCCATCTTCCTGGCGGGAGGCTGCGTTGTGGCGGCGGTGGCGTTGTTCTTCTCCACCTATACCAACGGCGTCACCATCACCTATGACGGGAAGGTCTTGGCCTCCCTGGCCAATCAGGAGGAGGCTGAGGAGGCCCGGGCGGAGCTGGAAAAGGTCACCGCCCAGACCTTGGGCCGGAGTTTTACCATTGACGACTCGCTGATTCAATATTCCCCCGGCCTGCTTCGCCGCCAGGACCTGGTGGACAAAGAGGTCTATGAAGAGGCCCTCAGCCAGGAGGTGGGCATGGTCACCGCCGCCTACTGTCTCTATGTGGACGGGGAGCGCATCGGCGCAACGCCGTACCAGGGAGCCCTGGAGCAGCTGCTGGAGCAGATGCAGCTCTCCGCCACCAACGAGGGCACCATCTCCGTCTCCTTTGCCGAAAATGTGGAGGTGAAGGAGGAGTATGTGGCCACCGACAGCCTGATGAACCTGGGCTTTTTGGCAGAGACCCTGTACAGCACCAAGACCGCCGAGGTCACCTACACCGTGGCCAAAGGGGATACCTGGTCCGAGATTGCCGAGGACCACGGCCTCAGCTCCAAGGAGTTGGAGGCGCTGAACCCCGGCTATAACATCGACAAGCTGCAAATCGGCGAAATCCTCACCATGTCCGCCTCCGTGCCCTACCTGACCATGACCGTTGTCCAGCAGGAGCGGTACGTGGACAGCGTGGCCTTCGATGTGGAATACACCGACAGCCCGGACATCTATGTGGGCGACTATCGAGTCACCTCCGCCGGACAGTACGGCGCGGCGGACACGGTGGCCAACGTCAAATATGTCAACGGCGAAGAGGCGGAGCGCACCGTCCTCTCCTCTGTCACCCTTCAGCAGCCCGTCACGGAGCACCGCCTCCGGGGCACGAAGCCCAAGCCCATCACGGCGGCCTCCGGCACCTTCCGCTGGCCCACCACCGGGCGCATCAGCTCTCGGTTCGGCGGGCGCAGTTCCCCCGGCGGCATCGGCTCCACGAATCACAAGGGAATTGATATCGCCGTCCCCTACCGGACCCCGATCTATGCCGCAGATGGCGGTACGGTCACCTACGCCGGGTGGATGGGCGGATACGGCTACCTGGTCCAGATTGACCACGGAAACGGCTATGTGACCCGATACGGTCACAACAGCAGCCTGACGGTTTCAGTGGGCATGAAGGTCTATAAGGGCCAGCAGATTGCCCGGGCCGGCTCCACAGGAAACTCCACCGGCAACCACTGCCACTTCGAGGTTCGCTACAACGGCGTTGCCAAGAACCCGCTAAACTATTTGTAACGCGAAAAAACCAAACGAGTCCGCCGGAGCATTTCAAGCGCTCCGGCGGACTCTGTTTCTTTATTCAGCCAAAGATACAGCTTCTCGGTTCAATGGGCTGGAAGTGCCGGGCCACGGTCTGGGGGCCGAAAGCCGCCTCCAGTTTTTGCCATTCCGCTGTGGAGAGGAGACAAAAGCCTACGGTATCGTCCGCCATGGAGTACACGAAGCACCGCAGCTGCCAGTCTGGGGCCAGCTGGGCCTGAACCGCTTTGAGCGTAGTGTCCCGGTCCATGTGGTCCGGGGCGTAGGGGATTGCCGTCAGAATTCCGTCTCTTCCCAACAGGATGTCCGAGCCCCGGGGGAGACTGCTGTCTTGTATCGCGTAGTGAAAGCGGGCCTTTTCAGGCAGCCGCTCACAAACGCCCTGGATAATCCACTCGTCGTAGTCTCTCCAGTCCACCCAGATGGGGACGCCGCTTTCCCAAAAGCCGTCAATTTCTCCCTCCGGGTCCCTTATATAGCGTTCCACCCATTGAAAATCCGTAGGTGTCTCCATCGTTCTCTCCTGCTTTCAAACGGTTAAGGCAGCCGGTACTTCTCCAAGTCCCTGTCCAGTTTCTCCGTAAACTCCCCGGCGGCCTTGAAATCGTGGAGGTAGGCGTGGCGCTGCTCGGCGTGATCCTCCCGCTCCTCAATGATGCAAACGGCGATGTTCGAGCAGTGGTCGCTGACACGCTCCAGGTTTGTCAGCAGGTCGTTTAGGATGAAGCCCAGCTGGATGGTGCACTCCCCGCTTTGGAGCCGCCGGATGTGCCGGGCGCGGATCTCGTCGGTGAGCTGGTCGATGGTTTCTTCCAGGGGTTCCACCGTTTTGGCGGCGGCAGGGTCGTCCGCCTGGAAGCAGTCCACCGAGAGGGTCAAAATGTCCTCCAGGGCCTGCTGCAATACCCGAAGTTCCGCTTCCGCCGCGCCGGAGAAGCTCAGGCCCTTTTCGTGGAGTTCCCGGGCGGACTCCTGAATGTTCAGAGCGTGGTCCCCGATGCGCTCAAAGTCCCCAATGGCGTGAAGCAGCCGGGAGACCGTGTGGATGTCCTCCATAGAGAGGCCGTGCTGGGAGATCTGCACCAGATAGCCGCTGATGCGGTCCTCGTAAATATCCAGTTTGTCCTCGTTTTCCAAAAGCTCCGTCTCCAGCGTTCCGCTGTATTTGGACAGCTGTTTCAAAGAGCCCAGCAGGCTCTTCCGGGCCAGGGCGCCCATCTCGCAGGTCATGGAGGCGCACTCGCTGACCGCTGCGCCGGGGGTCCGCAACAGCAGGGGGTCCAAAAAGGCAAATTGGGGGGTCTTGTCCTCTTCCTTGACAGCCGCCCGGGCCAGCCACTCCAGCTGGCGGGAGAAGGGCAGCAGCAAGGCGGTGGTGCCGATGTTAAAGATTGTGTGGCACAGCGCCACTCCAACGGCCCCCACGGTGGCGTCCATAAAGGGGAAGTGGAACAGCAGATCCCCGCCGCAAAAGATGATCAGGCCAATGGCCGTGCCGATGAGGTTGAAGGCCACATGGATGGCGGACACCCGCTTGGCCCCCCGTGAAACGCCAATAGAGGAAATCAGAGCTGTGACACAGGTGCCGATGTTTTGCCCCATGATGATGGGGATGGCCACGCCATAGGTGATGGACCCGGTGAGGGCCAAAGCCTGTAAAATGCCCACGGAGGCGGCCGAGGACTGAATGACTCCGGTGAAGACCGCGCCCACGGCCACGCCCAGCAGGGGGTTGCGGAAGGCCGTAAGCAAATCGGAGAATCCCGGCAGATCCGCCAGGGGACTGACGGCGTTTTTCATCATCTCCATGCCGGACATCAAAATGGCAAAGCCAATGAGGATGCGTCCCACGTCCCGCCTCCGCTGGCGCTTGGAGCCCATGATCAGTAAGATGCCCGCCAGGGCGAAGAGAGGGGCAAAGTTCTCCGGCTTCAGAAGGTTTAAAAGGACGCTCTCGCTCTCAATGCCGGTGAGGGACAAAATCCACGCAGTCAGCGTAGTGCCCACGTTGGACCCCATGATGACGCCGATGGTCTGGCCCAACTCCATGACGCCGGAGTTCACCAGGCCCACCAGCATCACCGTCACCGCCGAGGAGGACTGGACTGCAATGGTAATGCCCGCGCCCAGAAGAAGGCCCTTCCAGGGACTTTCGGTCATGCGCTTTAAAAGCCGCTCCAGTCGGCCGCCGGCCATCTTCTCCAGGCTCTTGGACATGGTGGTCATGCCATAGAGAAAGAAGGCCAGACCGCCGCAGAGGGTGAACAGAGAAAAAATATCCATACGTGTTCCTCGCTTCCGAGTCCGTGTCAAAGCGGACGCTTCATCTATATGTGACGGCCTTATTATATATGTGAAGGATAGGAGTGGGGAATCGGCGGAATGACCAAAACGCAAAATTTGCGGAAAAATTTAGCGTTTTAACCAAAATCAACCTTCCTCTTTGTCCGGTTCGCCGGTTTCTTCCTCTGCTGATTCGGGAATCCAGGGGCACCGTCCGTACATCGCAGTCAAAGAGCGGATGTTTTCCGCCAGTTCCCCGGTGGCCTGCCCCGGCAGCAGCCGCCAACGCCAGTTTCCGCTTCCCACGCCGGGGACGTTGATCCGGCTCTCGCCGCCAAGGCCCAGGTAGTCTTGCATCTGGGCCACGAAGAGACTGGCTACGCTGCCCTGACCCGCCCGGAGGAGGGCCGCCCGAACGTTCTCCGCCCCGGTGGCGCCCAGGTATTTCTCGGCAAAAGCCCGTTCCCCTTTGAGGGCGGAGGCGTACCAGCCGGCAATGGTGTCGTTGTCGTGGGTGCCGGTGTAACAGATGCAGTTTTCCTGGTGATTGTGGGGCAAGTAAGCGTTGGAGGGATCTGAGAAGGCGAATTCCAGCACCTTCATTCCCGGCAGGCCAGAGGTCTCCCGGAGCTTGTGAACCTCCTCCGTCAGGATGCCCAAATCCTCTGCAATAAAAGCCACGCCCTGGAACCAAGAGGTCAACACCCCCAAAAGGTCCATACCGGGCCCCTTCTCCCAGGTTCCCACCCGGGCGGTCTCGGACCCGGCGGGGACGGCCCAGTAGCTCTCCAGCCCCCGGAAGTGGTCGATACGGATGACGTCGAAGAGTCGGGAGGCGCCCTCCACTCTCCGAATCCACCAGCCAAAGCCGTTTTGTTTCATGGCGGCCCAGTTATAAAGGGGGTTGCCCCAGAGCTGGCCGTCCTCGGAGAAATAGTCCGGTGGAACCCCAGCCACCTGGGAGGGCCTTCCCTCCTCGTCCAGGAGGAATTCCCACCGCTCGCTCCACACGTCGGCGGAGTCCAGGGAGACATAAATGGGCAGATCCCCGATGAGCCCCAGACCGAGACCGTTGGCATAGGTCTTCAATGCCGCCCATTGGGTGAAGAACCAGTGCTGGACACAGACTTCGAAGGCCACCTCCTCCGCCAGTTCCACCCGCCAGTGTTCCACGGCTTCCGGCTCGTGGCGGCGAAGCCCTCTGTCGGGCCATTCAAACCAGGGCAGGTTTCCAAAATGCTTTTTGGCGGCCCGGTACAGGGCGTATTCCCGCACCCAGGGACGGCTTTCGGCGAAGGAACGGGCGGCCTCCGCCGCCTCGCCGCTGACACGGGCGAAGGCCGTCCGGAGCAGAGGTTCCCGGCTTTGTTTCAAAGCCGCGTAGTCGATGCTGTCTCCATCGGGAACCCTGGCGGAGGATAGCTCCTCCTCCGTCAAAAGGCCCTCTTTTGCCAACAGGTCCAGGTCGATAAACAGGGGATTCCCGGCGAAGGTGGACTCGCTGGCATAGGGGGAGTCCCCGGCCCCGGCAGGGCCCACGGGGAGGATTTGCCACCAGGACTGTCCCGCGTCCTGGAGGAAGTTGGCAAAGGCCTTGGCCTCCGCCCCCAAAGAGCCGATCCCGTATGCCGAGGGAAGGGAGAAAATGGGCAGGAGGATGCCTGCGGAACGCTTCATAAGAAAACCTCCATGTTAAGTAGTGTGCCCCTTCATTGTAAAAAAACGCCCCCCGGTTGTCAAGAACAACCGGGGGTATAGAAGCGGCTTATTCTGCGTTTGATTAGAAGAGGGGGATATGGGGATAGACCTTCCCCTTGGCATAGGAGATTAAGACCGTTTCCTTTGAAGGGAGGTTGTAGGCGTCACAGCTTCTTCTCGTAGCAGTTCAGAGTCTCCTCAATGTATTCCTGGAAAAAGAATTTTGTGGCCCCGGCGAAGCGGTAGCCCAGAGAGGGGTATAAGTGGTTGGCGGGAAGGTTTCCCTCCCAGGTGTCCAGACGGATGACGGTCTTGCCCTGGGCCTGGGCGGTCTCCTCGCAAAAGGCCACCATGCGTTTGGCGTAACCCTTTCCGGATTGACCGGGGTGGATGCAAAGGGTGTGGATGACCCCCACCGCGTCTTCCTCCGCCGGGATGGACCAGGGGATTTTGCCGTACTCCGGCAGCTGGACGCCGTTGAGGTTCACCACGCCCCAGAGCGTGCCGTCTTCCTCTTCTCCCACGTAGAGGGTCCCGGCCTCCAGCGCCTGCCGGGCGCTGTCCTCGGTGGGATAGGTGCCCCGGAGCCAGTTGGTGTAAACGGTTCCCCGCTCCTCCCGGTCAAAGATGGCCTCATAGATCGCCCCGATTCCAGGCAGGTCGGCGGCGTTGGCTTTTCGAACCATGCGAAACGTTCCTTTCTCTTGTTTTCCCTTGAAAAAGGCGCACCGTTTCGGTGCGCCTTTTATGTCACCGGTCAGGGTCTCTCCTCTTCCGCCTCCTGCGGTTGGGGGACTGTTTTGGGCGGTTCCGTCTCGCTACTTGAGGCGGAATCTCCGGAGGTTGAGTCTCCCTCCGCCGGGGTTTCTCCCGGCGCGAGAATCTTCTCAGAGATCATATGCACCTTCCGGGCCGCCGGCTCGATCTCCGCCGGGTGGGTGGAGGCATAGGGGCTTTCCACCAGGGACGGGTCCCGGCCCTCGATAATGGCCACCATTTCCGCGCCGGTGATGGTCTCCTTTTCCAAAAGGTAGGACACCACCTTGTCCATGTCCTCCCGGTTTTCCCGGATGACCTCCACGGCCGTCTTGTAGGCCTCGTCCAGAATCACCTTCACCGCCTTGTCCATTCGGGCGGCGGTGTCCTGGGCACAGTCCATGCCATAGCCGCCATCCAAGTACTGATTTCTCCGGGAGGCCAGGGCCATCATGCCAAACTCCTGGCTCATGCCGAACATGGCCACCATGTTCCGGGCCACATTTGTGGCGTCCTGAATATCCTGGGAGGCTCCGTTGGTCATGGTGTCCATAACCACTTCCTCGGCGGCCCGTCCGCCCATGGAGACGGTGATTTTCGCCATAAGCTCGTCTTTGGTGCGAAGCTCCGTTTTGTCCTCCTCAGGCATCAGCAGGGTGTAGCCCAGAGACCCTTGGGTGTGGGGGACGATGGTAATTTTTTGCACGGGCTCCGTGTTTTTCTGCTTATAGGCAACCATGGCGTGCCCCACCTCGTGGTAAGCCACCAGCTTTTTCTCGAACTCCGTCAGGACGCTGCCCTTTTTCTCCGTACCGGCGATGACCAGTTCGAAGGCGGCCAGCATATCCTCCTGGCTCACCAGCTTCCGGCCCTTCCGCACGGCCCGGAGGGCCGCCTCGTTGACAAGGTTGGCAAGGTCCGCCCCCACGCACCCGGCGGTGGCCAGAGCCACTTTCTTCAAATTCACGTCCTCGCCCAGCTTGATGTTCCGGGTGTGGACTTCCAGCGTTGCGATGCGGCCTGCCAGATTGGGCCGGTCGATAGTGATTCTCCGGTCAAAGCGGCCGGGACGGAGAAGAGCCTGGTCCAGCACCTCCGGGCGGTTGGTGGCCGCCAAAAGGATGACGCCCTTGGTGGGGTCGAAGCCGTCCATCTCCGCCAGAAGTTGGTTCAGGGTCTGTTCCCGCTCGTCGTTTCCGCCCATGCGGTTGTCCCGGGATTTTCCGATGGTGTCCACCTCGTCGATGAAGACGATGCAAGGGGCCACCTTAGAGGCCTCCTTAAAGAGGTCCCGGACCCGGCTGGCGCCTACGCCCACGAACATCTCCACAAAGTCGGAGCCGGAGATGGAGAAGAAGGGAACCCCCGCCTCTCCGGCCACGGCCTTGGCAAGCAGGGTCTTGCCGGTGCCCGGAGGGCCCACGAGCAGCGCGCCCTTGGGGAGCTTCGCACCAATTTCCGTATACTTTCCCGGATTGTGGAGGAAGTCGATAATCTCCGTCAGGGACTCCTTGGCCTCGTCCTGGCCCGCCACGTCCTTAAATGTGACGCCGGTGGACTTTTCCATATAGACCTTGGCGTTGGATTTCCCCACGCCTCCGATGCCTCCAATGCCGCCCATGCCCTTTTTCGCCATCCAGCTCATGGCGAGGCTCATCACCAAAATGATGATGAAAAGAGGCGCCAGACCCAGCAAAAACTCCAGAATGGGGCTCATGGGGGGCTGGTAGTCCCGGTTGATGCGAACAGGCTCTCCGGGCAGCGCCCGGATGTGTTCCACAACGGCGTCATAGGTCTGAAGCCGGACGGTGAACAGCTTCAGGGCCAGCCGGAGCTCCTGCCCCTCTTGGGTTACATGGGTGTAGACGGCGGTTCCGTCCTCCAGGGTGGATTTGGTGTAGGCCATTCCCTCGTCGTTGGTGTAGACATATCCGTCCACAGGGGTGATGATCAAGATGAGTTCGCTGTTGTCAAAGTCCACCCCGGCCACCTCTCCGGCGTCCAGCATATTTAAAAACTCGCTGTATTCCAGCTCCACGGAGCTGGCCTGATGCCCCATGCTGGTCATGTAGGTGGTGGCGTAGCTCACCAACATGGCCAGCAGCACGGCCCAGCAAATCAGGTGAATGAAGCCCCGCCAGTTGCTGCCGTTTTTATTCTGGTCCGGCTTTTTGTTGTTGTTTTGGTCCATATATGCAATTGCTCCTTTCAAGGGAAACCCGCGAAGCGCCAGCCAAATTGTGAGACTTGGCGAAATTATATCGCAGTATATCACAGAACCCCCAAAGCCACAAGAAGGTTTCATGAAGTTTCTGTAAATTAAAAAGCGATATGCAGCCCCGTTAAACACCGTCTGGACAATCTCTTTCCCGCCATGCCGCGCTCCTTAAAAGTCCGTCCAAATCCAGGCCTTGTTTGAAAAACGTCAAAACGTCCAAGGGGCGGAGAGACGGCGATAGGCGAAAAAGGGGACGTCTCTGGCGGCTCAAAGCTGCCGGACGTCCGGTTTTATTGATCTGGCAGGGCGGTTTTCCCCGGCGCAGGCCTCCGGCAGGAAAAATTCGCCAGGTCCCGGCGGAAAAGAAGGCCCGGAGAAGGGATTCTCTGATTTCAGGAAACAGATCTTGAAAAACATACAGAAAAACCCTCTTTTACTCTTGACAGAGCAAAAAGGGCGTGGTAAAATAAAGCACTTATCGACAGCGGACGGAAAAACCTCCGCTTCATACCTTAATCGGAGTATAGCACATTTCCCAGAAGAATGCAAGAGCAGGGCGGAGGGTTTTTAACAACGGCGCCCCGCGTGTCCCCATCCCCGCCGCCTGGGGGCGGCAGAAAGGTGAATGTGAAGATGGCCAAAGACAAGTATTATGGGAAGACCCTTCGCAAGAACTTCGCCCGTTATGAGGAAGTCGTCTCCATGCCCAACCTCCTGGAGATCCAGAAAACCTCCTATCAGGAGTTTCTGGACACCGGCCTGCGGGAGGTTTTTGCCGACGTGGGCGCGATTTCCGACTATCAGGGCAACTTGGAGCTGACCTTCATCGACTATAAGATGGACGAAAAACCCAAGTACGACGTGGAAGAGTGCAAGGCCCGGGACGCCAACTACGCCGCGCCTTTGAAGGTGAAGGTCCGCCTGCGGAACAAGGAGACGGAAGAGATCAAGGAGCAGGAGATCTTCATGGGGGATTTCCCCCTCATGACCCACTCCGGCACCTTCATTGTCAACGGCGCGGAGCGGGTCGTGGTCTCCCAGATTGTCCGCTCTCCCGGCGTGTACTACGGCCACGAGGTGGATATCAAGACGGATCTCCCCATCCTCACCGCCCAGGTGATTCCCCAGCGGGGCGCGTGGCTGGAATATGAGACCGACGCCAACGAGCTTTTCTGGGTCCGCATCGACAAAAACCGGAAAATTCCCGTCACCTGCCTCCTTCGGGCCATCGGTTTGAAAACAGACCAGGAGATTCTGGACCGCTTCGGGGACGATCCCCGGATTGTGGCCACCCTGGAAAAGGACCCCTGCAAGAGCTACGAGGACGCTATGCTGGAGATTTACCGCCGTCTCCGTCCCGGCGAGCCCCCTACGGTGGAGGCGGCCGAGGCCCTGGTGACCGGGCTGTTCTTCGACCCCCGGCGGTACGACCTGTCCGTGGTGGGCCGGTATAAGTTCAACAAGAAGCTCTCTCTTTGGCAGCGGGTCACGGGGCGCAAGCTGGTTTATCCGGTGGCGGACCCCGCCACCGGCGAGATTCTCTTCGACGAGGGGTACCTTCTGAGCAAGGAGGACGCCCGGACTCTGGACGCCGCGGGTGTCAGTGACGTGACCGTTGACGTGGACGGCACGCCCCTCCGGGTGACTTCCAACGGTATGTGCGACATGAGCCGCTATGTGGATTTCGACCCCTTCGAGACCTGCAAGATCAAGGAGCGGGTCCGGTTCAGCGTCCTCCAGGAGTTGCTGGGCCAATACAGCGGAGAGGAGCTCATTGATCAGATTCTCCTCCATAAAGACCAGCTGGTTCCCAAGCACATCATCGTAGACGACATTCTCACGTCTATTAATTATATGAACGGACTGGCCCGGGGCATCTCTGTCAAGGACGACATCGACCACCTGGGGAACCGCCGCCTGCGCTGTGTGGGCGAGCTGCTGCAAAATCAGTTCCGCATCGGCTTTTCCCGCATGGAGCGGGTCATCCGGGAGCGCATGACCATTCAGGACATGGACATTGTCACCCCTCAGAGCCTGATCAATATCCGTCCGGTCACCGCCGCCATCAAGGAGTTCTTCGGCTCCAGCCCTCTGAGCCAGTTTATGGACCAGACAAACCCCCTGGCGGAGCTGACGCATAAACGCCGCCTCTCCGCCCTGGGTCCCGGCGGCCTCTCCCGGGAGCGGGCCAACATGGAGGTCCGGGACGTCCACTACAGCCACTATGGCCGTATGTGCCCCATCGAGACGCCGGAAGGTCCCAACATCGGCCTGATCTCCTACCTGGCCACCTACGCCCGGATCAACGAGTACGGCTTTATCGAGGCCCCCTACCGGGCGGTGGACAAGGAGACTGGCCGGGTTGCCACGGAAATCACCTATATGACCGCCGACGAGGAAGACAACTTCATCGTCGGGCAGGCTGCGGAGCCTGTAGACGAAAACGGCTGCCTGGTCAACGCCCGTATCACCGGGCGGCACCGGGACGAGATTGTGGACGTGGACCGGGAGATGGTGGACTATATCGACGTTTCCCCCCGGATGATGGTTTCCATCGCCACCGCCATGATCCCCTTCCTTCCCAACGACGACGCCAACCGGGCCCTCATGGGCGCGAATATGCAGCGTCAGGCCGTGCCCCTGCTGCGGCCCCATGCCCCCATTGTGGGTACCGGCATGGAGCATAAAATCTGTATTGACTCTGAAATCGTGGTTCTGGCGGAGGGCGACGGCGTGGTCACCTCTGTGGACGCCCGGCACGTCACCGTCAAGTATGACCAGGGACAAACCAAGGATTACAAATTGGTGAAGTTCCTCCGCTCCAACCACACCACCTGCATCAACCAGCGGCCCATTGTGGAGGTGGGCGAGCGAGTCCATGGCCGGGGCATCGGCCCCGACGGGCAGGTGACCGACCCCACCGTCCTGGCGGACGGCCCCGCCACCGAGCAGGGCGAGATCGCCTTGGGCCAGAATATTCTGGTGGGCTTCATGACCTGGGAGGGCTATAACTACGAGGACGCCGTCCTTTTGAACGAGCGCCTGGTCCGGGAGGACCTGTACACCTCCATCCACATTGAAGAATTTGAGATCGACGCCCGGGACACCAAGCTGGGTCCCGAGGAGATCACCCGGGATATTCCTAACGTAGGCGAAGACGCCATGAAGGACCTGGATGAAAACGGCATTATCCGCGTGGGCGCGGAGGTGAAAGCCGGGGACATCCTGGTGGGCAAGGTCACCCCCAAGGGTGAGACGGACCTCACCGCCGAGGAGCGCCTCCTCCGGGCCATTTTCGGCGAGAAGGCCCGGGAAGTCCGGGACACCTCCTTGAAGGTTCCCCACGGCGAGAGCGGCATTGTGCTGGACACCAAGGTCTTCACCCGGGAGGGGGGAGACGAGCTGGGCCCCGGCGTAAACATGGTGGTCCGGGTCTATATCGCCCAGCGCCGGAAGATTCAGGTGGGCGACA
>CAJUCO010000025.1 GCA_910585245.1 uncultured Oscillibacter sp. | reverse complement strand
TGTCCTTGAACTCCTCCCGGTACTTCTCCACCTCCGGCTGGAGCTGGTCCGCCGGACGGCAGGTGATCACGTCCTCGGGCTTAATGCCCGCCAGGGCCCGGACTTCCTCGTTAACCTCGCCGGGGACCTGTCCGTACTCGCCCCGGAGGAGGCCCTTGGACTCCTTGGGGAAGGTCTTATACTTGCCCACCACCACGTTCATGACGGCCTGGGTGCCCACGATCTGGCTGGTAGGGGTGACCAGCGGGGGATAGCCGAAGTCCTTCCGGACCCGGGGAATCTCCGCCAGCACGTCGTAGTACTTCTCCTCCTTATTGGCCTGCTTCAGCTGGGAGATCAGGTTGGAGAGCATCCCGCCGGGCACCTGATAGAGGAGGGTGTTGGTGTCCACGTTCAGCACCTTCGGGTCCAGACTGCCCTGCTCCTTGAGCTTCTGGGCGACTTTCCGGAAGTGGGTGGCGGCCTCGCTCATCTTGTTCAGGTCCAGCTTGGTGTCCCGGACGGTGCCCTGGAGGGTGGCGACCAAAGACTCCGTGGCGGGCTGGGCCGTGCCGTTGGCCAGGGGGCTCAGGGCCGTGTCCACAATATCCACTCCGGCATAGGCCGCCATGAGGTAGACCATGTCTCCGGTGCCCGTGGTGTTGTGGGTGTGGAGGTGGATGGGGATTTTCACGGTTTCCTTCAGCTTTTTCACCAGGGAGTAAGCGTCCATGGGCAAAAGCAGGTTCGCCATGTCCTTGACGCAGATCACGTCCGCGCCCATCTGCTCCAGCTCCTGGGCCAGCTTCACGAAGTACTCCTCGCTGTGAATGGGGGAGATGGTATAGCTGAGGGTGGCCTCCACCATACCGCCGTATTTCTTGGTGGATTTGATGGCCTGTTCCAGGTTCCGCACGTCGTTCAGCGCGTCGAAAATCCGGATGATGTCAATGCCGTTTTCAATGGATTTCCGGCAGAAGGCGTCCACCACATCGTCGGCGTAGTGCTTGTAACCCAGGATGTTCTGGCCCCGGAAGAGCATCTGGAGCTTCGTATTGGGCAGAGCCTTGCGGAGCTTGCGCAGGCGCTCCCAGGGGTCCTCGTTGAGAAAGCGCATACAGGAGTCGAAGGTGGCGCCGCCCCAGCACTCCAAAGACCAGTAGCCGATGGAGTCCAGCACTTCACAGGCGGGAAGCATATCCTCCACCCGCATCCGGGTGGCCGCCTGGGACTGGTGAGCGTCCCGGAGGATGGTGTCGGTGATATACAGGGGTTTCTTAGACAAAAATTCCATAGCCATTTCTACTACCTCCTATCTATCAACCAAACAGGGAGATCATCACGCCCGCGGCGATGGCGGAACCAATGACGCCGGCCACGTTGGGGCCCATGGCGTGCATCAAGAGGAAGTTGCTGGGATTGGCCTTCTGGCCCTCCACCTGGGAGACCCGGGCCGCCATGGGCACGGCGGACACGCCTGCAGAGCCGATGAGGGGATTGATCTTCTCTTTTAAGAACAGGTTCATGATCTTGGCCAGAATCACACCGCCGCCGGTACCGAAGCCGAAGGCCAGGATACCCATGCACATGATGGCGATGGTCTGGAGGCTGAGGAAGGTCCGCCCGGTGGCGGTGCAGCCCACGGACACGCCCAGGAAGATGGTGACGATGTTGATGAGCTCGTTTTGCGCGGTCTTGCTCAGCCGTTCCACCGCGCCGCTCTCTTTAAAGAGGTTGCCCAGCATCAGGCAGGCGATCAGCGGGGCGGCGGAGGGCACAAGCAAAGCGACGAAGATGGCAACCATGATGGGGAAGATGATCTTCTCCCGCTTGGAGACCTCCCGCAGGGGCTTCATAACGATCTTCCGCTCCGCCTCGGTGGTGAGAAGGCGCATAATGGGGGGCTGAATCACGGGCACCAGGGCCATGTAGCTGTACGCCGCCACGGCGATGGGACCCAGCAGCTCCGGGGCCAGCAGGGTGGAGCAGTAGATGGCGGTGGGGCCGTCCGCGCCGCCAATGATGCCGATGGAACCGGCCTGGGCGGGGCTGAAGAGGCCGGAGAGGCGGCAGCCCACGAAGGTGACGAAAATACCCAGCTGAGCGGCCGCGCCCAGGAGCAGGCTCTTGGGGTTGGCGATGAGGGGACCGAAGTCCGTCATAGCGCCCACGCCCATGAAAATGAGGCAGGGGTAGATGCCCAGCTTCACGCCCAGGTACAGGATATCCACCAGACCCGGCGTGATGGACTGGCCCACCGTGGCGGTGGCCAGCACCGCGTCGGAGACCTCCACGGCCTTCAGCTCCGCCAGGAACTCCGCCGTCACGGGGGAACCGCCGATGAGCTCCCAGTGAATGTGCCCCCCGGCAAAGAAGATCTCGTGATACATATTGGCGCCGGGGAGGTTGGTGATGAGCATACCGAAAGCGATGGGTACCAGCAGCAGCGGTTCAAACTTCTTGACAATGCCCAGGTAGAGAAGGGCGCAGGCAATGGCGATCATCACCAGGCACTTCCAGTTGTCCCCCTGGGCAAACAGCGCGAATCCCGAGCTGTTTACAAAATCCAGAATAGCTTCCATATGTTGACCTCCGGCGCCTTACTGGATGACGCAGAGCAGAGTGCCGGACTCCACCGCCGCGCCCTTGGAAGTGTGGATAGAGGCCACCTTGCCGTCGCAGGGGCACATGATCTCGTTTTCCATCTTCATGGCCTCCAGGATCATCAGCACGTCGCCCTTCTTCACGGAGGCTCCCTGGGAGACCTTCACGTCCAGGATGGTGCCGGGCATGGGGCTGGTGACCTGCTCGCCTCCGGCGGGGGCGGCGGCAACGGGAGCCGCAGCGGCAGGGGCGGGGGCGGACACGGGAGCGGCCCCGGTCAGTTCCTCCAGCTCGATCTCATAGGCGGTGCCGTTGACGGTGACTCTGTACTTTTTCATGATGCTCTCTCCTTCTTGTTTCTTACAGTTTTTTCATGGATACGATGCGGATGCCCGTGATGCTGGTTCCCAGCTCCTCCGCGATGGCGGCGGAGACGGCGGCGGCGATCTCCTGGCGGTTTCCCTCCACGGCCGCAGCGGGGGCCGCCGCAACCGGGACCGGAGCGGCAGGGGCAGCGTGACCGCCCACCAGCTTGCCCATGATCATCGTCAAAACGATGAGACAGATGAGGCCGAAGAACACGGTGCCCATGCCCATCAGGCAGACAAACAAGTTGGAATATCCTGGCATATGCTCCCTCCTAAAATATAGATGCAGGGCTATTGTATCAACTTCCGCAGAAAAAAACAATGACTTACGCAAAATTTTATCCGGGTTTTTTGCGCTTCCGTTTGCCCTGCCGCCGAAGGCTGGACGTGAGGTGTAAATTGTGGTACAATTTTGCTAATTCAGGAAAGAAGGCGGCAAATTTATCCGCTAAGAAATCGAAAAGATTTTGCCGCCCACCGGAAAGGAGCCTGTGATGCAATACCAAAATGTGGTTTCGGGGCGCTTTCTCTCCCGGCCAAACCGCTTTGTCGCCCAGGTGGAGACGGAAGAGGGCGTCCAGACAGTCCATGTGAAAAACACAGGCCGCTGCCGGGAGTTGCTGCTTCCCGGAGCGGCCGTCTATCTGGAAAAAAGCGCCAACCCCAAGCGGAAAACCGCTTACGACCTCATTGCCGTCCAAAAGGGAGACCTGTTGGTGAACATGGACGCCCAGGCCCCCAACCAGGTGTTTGCCGAGTGGCTAAAGCCCCGGCTTCCACCGGGGGCGGTTCTCCGCCGGGAGGTGGCCTGGGGGGAGTCCCGGTTGGACTTTTGCGTGGAGAGCCCCGGGGGACACTGCTTCATCGAGGTAAAGGGCGTCACTCTGGAAGAGGGCGGCGCGGCCCGCTTTCCCGACGCCCCCACGGAACGGGGCGTAAAGCACATCCGGGAGCTGCAAAAGGCGGCGGAGGCCGGTTTTGGGGCGGTTTTGTTCTTCGTGGTCCAGATGGAGGGCATGGACAGCGTGGCCCCCAACGACGAGACCCACCCCGCCTTTGGGGCGGCTTTGCGGGAGGCCGCCGCCGCCGGAGTGCAGGTGCGCGCCTGGGACTGCGCCGTCACGCCGGAGAGCTTGGCGATCCGTCGGGAGGTAGCAGTGCTGCTCTAAACCAGCCGCCCCACCGGCGCCGCCTGGAAAACCTGGGCATACCGCCTCTCCAAAGTCTCCACGGCCCAGGCGGCCCCCTCCCCCTCCGCGAAGATCCCAAACACTGCCGGACCGGAGCCGGACATGGCCGCGCCCAAAGCGCCGCAGCGGAGAAGCACTTCCTTTATGTAGGAAATCTCCCGCCCCTCCTCCAACTCCAGGGCGGACTCGAAGACGTTGCCCACCCGTTCCGCCACCCCCTGTAAGTCCCCCCGCCTCAAGGCGGCGGCCATCCCCTCCACATCCGGGCGGGGCAGGTCCCCCCTCTCAAGGCGGAGGCGGGCAAACATCTGGGCCGTGGGTAGGTCAAAATCCGGCTTGCAGATGACAAAGCGGCACTTTGGCAGGGGGAGAAGGTCCGTCAGGACCTCCCCCCGTCCCTCTGCCAGGGCGGTGCCCCCCCGGACGCAAAAGGGCATATCGCTGCCAATCTGCCCGCCTATAGCCTCCAGCTCCTCACGGGACATCTCCGGGGCGTACCTTTCCCGCAACAGCCGTAACAAAGCCGCCACGTCCGCGCTGCCGCCCCCCAGACCCGCGTAAGCCGGGGTCCGCTTCTCCAGCGTCACCCGGAGTCCCGGTACGGGCCGCCCCAGGGCGGCGAAAAAGGCCTCCGCCCCCCGCTGCTCCAGGGTCTTTCCCCCGGGAAGCGCGATGCCCTGGGCAAAGAGGGCGAATCCCTCTTCCGCCTCCTCCAGAGCCACGGTGTCCCGGAGACTCACCGTCTGCATCACCATGCGCATCTCGTGGTAACCGTCCGGTCTTCGGCCCAGAATGTCCAGAGCCAGATTCACCTTCGCCGGAGCGGTTTGCTTCAACCCCTTCATAAAACCCTCCTTAAAATCCCATCTCCGCCAATTCCCGGACCAGGCGGAGATAGAATGTCCCCGCGTCAAAGCCGGGGCGCTTGCGCCGCCGCCCTCCCACGCCGTCCTGGTGGGACACCCCCTCCAGCGTTCCCCGCCAATGTCCCCAAACAGCGGACTCCGGCGAGACCAAACCGTCGGTGGGGGCATCGGCCTTTGTCAGCCAGAGCTGGAAGCGGTCCATAGGGTCCCAGCCCGCCCGGTCCAGTCTCGCACCCCAACTCTGGTAGTAAACCAGGGGGCTGTCAGGGTTTTCCTTGTTAAATCGGGCCATTGCCTCCGGGGTCAGGGCCGTCACCGCCGAGAGAAAGTCCGGGTCCCGGTCGCCCCGGGAGCGCCAAAAGCCCTCCACGCCCCGGCCCACAACGCCACAGACCCGCTCCCGTCCCAGCCACTCCGCCGCCGCCTTTGAACCCCGGTGCGGCGTGCAAATGGTGGTGAGAGAGGCCGTTTTTTCGGCAAAGCCCAGGGTGGAGATGAGATACCGAGCCTCCAATCCGCCCTTGGAGTGGGCGATGAGGTTCAGTTTTCCGCCCCCCGTCTCCGCCAGAATGTCCTCGCCCCGGCGGCGCAGAACCCGGGCATTGCCGGGGACGCTGCCCCAGGCATCCTGCCCGCTGAGGAAGACGGCGGCCCCGTGGGCGCGGAGAATCTCCGCCACCCGGCCCCAGTAGGGGAAGATCCAGTCGTCCCGGCAATTCAGGCCGTGAATTAGCAAAAGAGGATACCGGGTCCTGCAATCCGCCATAGTGGTCTCCTTTCCAGCCCGGACGCTCTACCATTCGCCAAAAGATAGAGATTTGCCCCGGCAAAATCTCCGGTATATGTTGTGCGCTTCCAGATTATTGAACGCATCCGGCTTCCATTGCGGGCACGATTCTTCGTCCCATGAGAGCAGGACCATGTGGGTATTTCATACGATTCTCCCGCCGCTTCGCTTTCTCTCTGTGATTTTAACACGGGGCCTCCGTTCGCTCAAGCGGTTTTCGTGAAATTATGGGAAGTTCCCTCCAAGCCCGCTCTTAAAATCTTAAAGGAGACTTCCCCACGAAAGGATTGACATTTCCGCCGGTGGCCGTTATCATAAGGAAATATGCCCAGGGCGGTCGTTACGCTGTGGGTTTTGCAACGAAATATACGAGAGAGGAACGAGAAACTTATGAAACGGGAGCGTTTTCAATCCCGCCTGGGCTTCCTGCTGGTAAGCGCGGGCTGTGCCGTGGGCATCGGCAACGTGTGGAAATTCCCCTATGTTACAGGACAAAACGGCGGCGGCGTGTTTGTGCTTTTTTACCTGCTGTTTTTGGCCATCATGGGCGTGCCGGTCTTGACCATGGAGCTGGCGGTGGGCCGTGCCAGCCGCAAGAGCGCCGTCCAGGGCTATCAGGCCCTCCAGAAGCCGGGCAGCAAGTGGCACATTCACGGTTGGTTCTGCGTGGCGGGCTGCTGTCTTTTGATGATGTACTACACCACGGTTTCCGGCTGGATGTTGGGCTATTTCTTCAAGTTCGCCGGAGGGGCCTTCCACGGGCTTGAGGGCGAAGCGGTGGACAGCGTCTTCTTCTCCATGTTGGGAGACCCTATGGAAATGACCATCTGGATGGCTTTGACGGTGCTGGCGGGCTTTTTGGTGGTGAGCTTCGGCCTTCAAAAGGGCTTGGAGAGAATTACAAAGTGGATGATGATGGGCCTGCTGGGTCTGATCGTGGTGCTGGCCATCCACAGCTTGACTCTCCCCGGCGGTCTGGAGGGCACCAAGTTCTATCTCCTGCCGGACTTCCACCGGGCGGCGAAGGCGGGTCTTGGAAACGTCCTCACCGCCGCCATGAATCAGGCCTTCTTTACCCTGAGTCTGGGCATCGCCGCCATGGAGATCTTCGGCAGCTACATGAGCCGGGACAACACCCTCACCAGCGAGGCGGTGCGGATCTGCGTGCTGGACACCTTCGTTGCGCTGATGGCGGGCCTTATTATCTTCCCCGCCTGCTTCGCCTTTGACGTGCAGCCGGACCAGGGACCCACCCTGATTTTTATGATCCTGCCCAAGGTTTTTTTGAATATGGCGGGCGGCCGCCTGTGGGGCGCCCTGTTCTTCCTGTTCATGACCTTCGCCAGCTTCTCCACGGTTATCGCCGTTTTTGAAAACCTTCAGGCCAACGCCATCGACAACTTCGGCTGGTCCCGGAAAAAGGCGGCCCTGGTGAACTGCATCTTCATTCTCATCGCCAGTATGCCCTGCGTTCTGGGGTATAACCTCTGGAGCGGCCTCCATCTCATCGGTGGCCGGGACGTGCTGGACAGCGAGGACTTCATTGTTTCCAACCTGCTGCTGCCTCTGGGCTCTCTGGTGTATCTGCTGTTCTGCGTCAGCAAAAAGGGCTGGGGCTACGAGCGCTATCTGGAGGAGGCCAACGCCGGAGAGGGCCTGAAAATGCCCCGGTGGCTGCGGCCCTACTTCCAGTTCGTGCTGCCGGTGCTGGTGCTGATCATCCTGATTCAGGGGCTGATTTAACCGTCCCCCCCGCAATTTCATACCATAGCGAAACGGCGGCAAGGTTTTTACCTCGCCGCCGTTTTTTTCGCATCTTTTACCCTCGCACTCCGAATTCCGGCTTTGCTCAGAAGGCCACCTTCATGCACAGCGCCACCAGGCACAAGATCACCGCACAGGGCACATAGACATACCGTCCCGCGTGATACCACCAGACGCCGGGGGCCTTTTCCGCCCCCTTGTCCACCTCGTCCATGAGATCTTCCCGGCGCATGATCCAAAACCAGCTCACCGCCCCCAACGTGGCCCCGATTGGAATGATATAGATGGACACAATGTCCATCCAGGGGCCCCACTTGAAAATGGGCTCCATGTGGAGGCCAATTCCCAGGCACACCACGCACAGCAAAACCAGCATGATCTTCCGGCTGAGCCTGGGAAACTTGTGGAGCAGGGATTCCCCCACCGCCTCAAACATATTCTGGAGGGAACTGACTCCGGCAAAAATCATGGCCACGTACAAAATAATCGCGAAGAGCCGCCCCAAGGGGATGTCCTGCAAAATCCGGGGCAGGGTGACGAAAAGCAGGGAGGGCCCCGCTCCCACATCCAGCCCGTAAGCAAAGCAGGCGGGAATCATCACCAGGGCCGCCACCAACGCGGCGATGGTGTCGAAGAGGGCCGTCCGCTTCGCCAGCTTCGCCACGTCCTCCGCCGTGTCCAGATAGGCGCCATAGACAATCATGCCGCTGCCGGTGATGGAAAGGGAGAAAAAGGCCTGTCCCATGGCCCAGATCCACACCATGGGGTCCAGCAACTCCTCCCACCGGGGGGAAAACATATAGCGGTACCCCTCCGCCGCGCCGGGGAGGAAGGCCACCCGCACCGCCAGAACCAGAAAGATGAGGAAAAACAGGGGCATCATGACCTTGTTGCTTTTTTCAATGCTCTTGGCCCCCAGGAGCAGCGTCAATAGCGTCCCCACCACCACTGCCACGTGGAAGGGGATGACGGAATAGTCCGCCAGAGAAAAGCTCTCAAACCAAGAAGCGGTGTCTGCCGTCATCAGCTCTCCGGTGAGAGACCCGGCGAAGGCCTTCAGCACATAGGCAATGATGACCGCGTAACCCAAGGCGATACACATGGACCCCGCCAAAGGCAGCCACCCCAGAAGTCCGCCGGCCTTCCCAAGGCTCTTTTTCCGGGTGCCCCAGGCCATTTCATAGGCCCCCAGGGTCCCGGTTCTGGCCCGGCGGCCCACGGCGTACTCCGCTGCCAGTCCCACCGTGCCAAACAGGGCAATGAACACCAGGTAAGCGATGAGAAACGCCCCGCCGCCGTAACTGCCCATCTTGGCGGGAAAGCCCCACACGTTGGCCATCCCCACCGCCGAGCCCACTGCCGAGAGAACAAAGCCCCACTGGCTGCTGAACTGGCGCTTCTTGTGATCGTGGCTCATATCAGGCCCCCTCCCCGTTCCTCCCGGACCAGGGCCTCCAGCAGCTCCACCGCCGTGACAATCATATTGTCACAGTGGGCGGTGACGCCCAGACGCCGGGCGGCGGGGTTCTTGTCCGTCACCCCCGGACGGGCGGCCAGCAAATCGCCGCAGCGGGTGTGGTCAAAAACCTCCCCAAAGCGGCGGCGGTACTCCTTGGTGATCCGGTAAAGGTTCCGCTTGGCCTCCTGGTCTCCCTGCTTGTCAAAGGGGAAGCAAAGGCTCAAAATCAGCGCGCCGCCGCTGACCGCGCCGCAGACCTCCTCGTGGCTGCCACCCATGCCGCCGCCAAAGCCGCCCAACAGGGGCATGACTTCCTCAGGCGTCCGCCCCGCAAGGCTTGCGCAGGCTCCCGCCACGGCCTGGGCGCAGTTCCAGCCCTCCTTGTGATATTGATACGCTACCGCGCAACGATCCATGATGTTATCTCCTCTCTGTGAAATCCGGCCCCCAGGGCCTGTTCTTATGAGGAGATTATAACAAAATCGGATGGAAATAGCAACCAGGAAAATCATGGCGGGACCCAGCGGGGCCTTTTCCCGCCCTTGCGGGTGGGCCTGCCAGACGGACCCTTTCCCCGTCCCTTCCCGGCGGCGGAGTTGAAGGCCCCCGGCCCCTTTGGCTCCCCTCTTTGCGGGGAAAGGCCGTGGCGCAAAGCCGGCGGAGGGTTTTCCTTTTCCCGGCCAAGTTTTTGAAGAAACCGCCGCTCCTCTCTCGTTTTATACTTGGCAGGGCTTTGAAGCATCCGGCGGACTTTTCAAAGCCGCGCCGCGTTGCGGCGGCGAGACCCCAAAACCGCCCCTCAGGCCTTTTTCCGCCTCTTCAACCGGGGCGGCTTCCTCACACGGCGAAGCACTCCGCCCATCTCACAACAGGAGCTGAAACAAGGATGACAACTTTTTCTCTGAAGCTGACGGCAGTGGTTCTGATGACTCTGGACCACATTGGACTCTATTTCCCGGCGTCGCCGGTCTGGCTGCGCTGGCTGGGCCGGGGGGCGTATCCGCTGTTCCTCTTTTGCATGGTTCAAGGTTACGCCCACACGCGAAGCCGGAAACGCTTCCTCTTGCGGCTGTATCTCATGAGCCTTTTCATGACGGCCCTGGGCCTGTTTCTGGACGCCCGTTTTCCCTCAGAGCGCGGCTATGGGAACCACAACATTTTCCTGCCTCTGTTTTTGACGGGCCTTCTCATCAGCGCCGTGGAACTGTACCAGCGAGACCGGAAAAAAGGCGGGTTGCTGTTGGCCGCCGCCGCTCTGGTTCAGGTTTTTTACGGCCTTCTCCCCTCTTTGCTGCCCTTCACCCAAAACCTCAGTGGGGACGTTCTCACCGGCGTGGTTCCCAATCTGGCGGTGAACGAATACGGTTTCGAGTTCATCGCCCTGGGAATGGCCTTGTACTTTCTCCGGGACCGGCGGGAGGCCCTGGCGGCTGTGTACCTGATCTTTTGCCTCTATCAATTCAGCGCCGAGGCCCTCTACGGCTATTTCCCCGTACAATGGATGATGGTCCTGGTCCTGCCGCTGATGCTTCGGTACAACGGGGAGCGGGGCAAAGGCTGGAAATGGTTCTTTTACATCTACTACCCCGCCCACACCTGTTTGCTGTTCCTGCTGGCCCGCGGTCTGGGGCAGGCAGCTTGAGGGAAGCGGCCCCGGAGAACAGAAAAGCGGAGCGGCTTTGCCGCTCCGCTTTTGAAGTTACCGTCACTGCTCTTCCGCCGTGAAGAACACGAAGAAGGTATCCCCTTCCGTGTCATCGTCAAAGAGCTCCAGGTGGGAGATGGAGAAATCCTTCTCGTCCGCCGGCACGTCGAAGACCAGCGTGCCCGTCCGGGACTCGTTGACTCCCAGCTCATAAGTTCCGGGGAGCTGCTCGTCGCTGACGGTCTCCAGGTCGCTGCCGTCCTCAGCCTCGGTGATAGGCCAGGCAAATTCCTCGGTTTCGGCGCTGGCGCTCCACTGGCCCTGGAAATCATCGTCGTACATGGGTATGGTCTCGCTGAACGTGTTTTTGACGGTCATTTCCACTACCAGCACCTTCATCCCCTCAGGGGCGGTGTGTCCATGGTAGTCGGAGGTGGTGTAGGCACTGTTGACGCTGAAATCCATGAAATAGGAATGTACCAGGTCTCCGATCCGCGCCTCCGCGTAGCCGTCCTCCGCCCGGACTTCGCCGCTGCCGGCGCTGCTGGAGCCGGAACCGGAATCACCGGAGCTGGAACCGCCGGAACCGGAATCGCCGCCGCAGGCCGCCAGAGCCAAAAGCAACAGGCACGTCAAGGTCAAGGAAATCAATCGTTTCATCTCAGGATATCCCCCATTCTGTATTCTTGGTATCGCTTGCCGCCGCAAAGACGCCGGAGCCCCGCGAGAAATGGGTTTGCAGGGGCAAACCCCGCGCTTTACAACATGAGAAAATCATACTACGAACCGTCTTTCAAGTCAATATCTGTAACCCTAAAATCTTCCGCTTCATAGACTGAAAAGAAACCATAAGAAGGAGCGGCCTATGGAAAAGACGGTGTATATCTGGGGCGAGGCGAAGCGCTTTGCCAATTACCGGCGCTGGGTGAACTCCGCCGGAGGCCGGGTGGTCTTTGGAAGGGATGTTGCGGGCCAGGGAGAGAAGTGGGACGCGCTGCTGCTTCCCGGCGGCGGAGACCTGGAGTCCTGGCGCTATGGGCAGGCGGACGTGGCCTGCCGGGGACTGGAGCCGGAGCGGGACGAGGCGGAGTTTCGCCTGCTCCAGGATTTTACCGCCGCGGGAAAGCCGGTGCTGGGCGTCTGCCGGGGACTCCAGACCATCAATGTCTTCTTTGGCGGAACGCTGGTTCAGGATCTCTACGGCCATAGCGCCTGGGAGGGGACGGACCGGCTTCACACCGTGGAGTGCGCCCCCGCTCTCTTGCCCCCCTTTCCCGGCGGGACGCTGACGGTCAACAGCGCCCACCACCAGGCGGCGGACCGGCTGGGCAGCGGCCTCCAGGCGGCGCAATGGACAAAGGACGGCGTGGTGGAGGCGCTTTGCCACCGGCGGCTGCCGGTGTGGGCAGTGCAATGGCACCCGGAGCGTCTGGGGGACTGCTCTTTGGGCCGGAGATTGCTGGGGGCCTTTTGGGAATTGGGGCGGTGAAAAAATTTTTCTGAAAAATTGAGGAAAAACCTCCTGAAAACGCTTGACAGCAGAGGGGGTTCGTGGTATTATATCAAAGCTGACGATTTCCAAAGAGGGCCAGGACCTTGTGTCTAAGGTCTATGCAGGTGTAGCACAATGGTCAGGGCACCAGCCTTCCAAGCTGGGGATGCGAGTTCGATTCTCGTCACCTGCTCCATCAAATTCGCGCCAGTAGCTCAGCTGGATAGAGCAACTGCCTTCTAAGCAGTAGGCCAGGGGTTCGAGTCCCTTCTGGCGTGCCACGCTCTTCTTCGGGCCTTCATCCAGCGGGTCAGAGCTATTCATATGTGGTGGGTGTAGCTCAGTTGGTTAGAGCACCGGATTGTGGTTCCGGGTGTCGTGGGTTCGAGTCCCATCTCCCACCCCACAGCAGCAGGGGATCGGGGCTTTTCCCCGGTCCCCGCGCTATTAACACGGGGACGTAGCCAAGCGGTAAGGCAAGGGACTTTGACTCCCTCATGCGCTGGTTCGAGTCCAGCCGTCCCTGCCAGCTCAGAAATTCCCCTTACCGCTCCGTTTCCGCCTGACGGCGAAAACTGCGCCGGATGGAAAATTTCTTCGCTCCTTCAAGGGGAGCGGGCTCTCCCTTGCGTAACCTCTTCCCTTAGGGGGGAGGAAAGGCCGGGAGAAGAGGATCAAGCAAGCCCCTGGCGCGGCGAAGCCGTGCGAAACGTTAAGCCCCTGCGCAATCCCCTTCAAAGTCTGTGGATTTTAAAGGGAGAGGAAGAACAAACGAAGTGAAGCCTGCCTGGAGGGTGGGATTTGCAAAGTGCAGTTTGTTTTAATGATGACCCGGTAGCTCAGTCGGCAGAGCAACTGCCTTTTAAGCAGTGGGTCCGGGGTTCGAATCCCCGCCGGGTCACCAAGGGAAATCCCCTGTAGTCATTGCAGTGCAATGATTGCAGGGGGTTTTCTTTTTACCTGTTCTTGTCCTTCACCCTCACTTAGATAGCCTTTGCTTAGCGGCCCTTTTTACGGTTCGTTGGATAAAATGCCGTTTTCCTTCGAACGGTATCCCTGTTTTTCTCCATCTGTCCTCTTGGCGATAAATCCCGACTGGTTGTTCCCATGCAAACTCTTCCGTGATACTCCCCTCCAATATTATGTTGAAGACCCTTCCACCCTGCCGGGCCGCCTTGGCAGACATTTTAGGGGACACTTCGGCACGAAGTGTCCCCCAAACGTTTCCCTCTTTTTTAGTGGTCTAGCTTCGACAAGCGGCGTAACCTTACAGATTCTCCAGCAGTTCCCGGTTGGGGCTCAAATACCCCAGGCCGCCCTCCGTAAGTTCCCGGAGGTTTTGCACCGCCGTACGCTTTTTGCCAAAGGACGCCTTCCGGAGTTTTTCCAGGCCGCCCTCCATGGCGTCCTTGAACTCCAGTACGCCCTGCTTCCGGGCCAGCTCCAAAAGCGCCTCGCCCTTCTCCGACCGGACAATGATCTGGTTCCAGCCCTTGTCCACGTCCCAGCCGCTGGCGCTTCGCGCTCCGCCTATGGAAAGATCCGCAAACTCCGCCGTCATATCCACGCAATACCGGCAGCCGGAGCGGACCAGAGGCGTCACCTCGTCCAGATTGACGGAGACCGTCTTCCCCTCCTCCCGGAGGTCCAGGGAGTGGTACTTGCTGGGGGGAATATCCATATGGGAGATCTTCGCCGGGTCCGCGTGACGCTTTGTCAGGTCCCTCAGGCCGTCCCAATCCAGTCCCCAGCCGCAGAAAAGGCCGAACACCATGCCGATGTTTCCGGCGTGGTTGTCGTTTTCCGGCAGGGGGTTGGCTTTCATCTTATAAACCGCCAAGGTTTTACAGGGGGTGCCCACCACGCCGATGCTGTGGAATTGGTCCTCCTTCAGCGCCCGGTTCAGCGCCGCCAGGGTGGGAGGCACCTGGAAACTGCTGCCGGAGCACGCCCGAACCTCCTCCGGCGTTGTGGCCAGGACCCCCTCCGGGTCCAGCCCACCCTGGGAACGGGTGAGGACCGCCGCGTCGAGGAAGCCCTCTTTTAAAGCCAGCTCCACCAAGGCGGTCATGCTGCCGCCATGCTGGGCCCTGGCCCGGATGTCCGGATCCGCCGCCCGGGTGAGGTACAGCCCCCGGAAGGGGCCGATTTCCGGGAGGATGGTCTCCTCGGCGAAAAACCGCTTCTGCAAGGCGCCCAAATCCGTGGGCATCCGGGGGCAAAACCGCTGGCAACGGCCGTCTGAACGCTCACAGTCAAAAAAGCACACGGTCCGCCCATCCACGCTGCCCCAATAGGGGCACAGGCCCTGGCAGGCCCCGCAGCCGGTGCAAAGACCCTGGCGGAGGACCTGGGTATCCAGCGCAATCGTACTTAACATATTCCCAATTCCTCCTTTACACCAGCACCTGGGAGAAGCCGAAGAGATCCAGGGAGATCTCCTTGGCGTCCTCCGGAACGTAGTCCGAGAGCCGGTGTCTCATGCCGCACAGGTGCTCCTGATAGAGATAGCGCCAGCCCGCTTTCCGGCGGTCCGCAAAGCCCTGTTCCTGGAGCAGCGGCGTCAGGGCCGCAAACGGGGTGTCCCGGGGCAGCGTCAGCGTCAGGGTCTTTTGCGTCTCCGGGTTGAAAAAGCGCACGTCCAAAGCGTCCATCACACGGCCCCTCCCTTTCTGGCGGCCTCCCGGCCCATGGCGAAGGCTTTCCGGTTCAGCTCCAACACCTTCCCCTGGAACCGCTGGGCCAGGATCTTCTCCAGGTCCTCTCCGTTCAGCGGAGCGGCGGAGAGCTGGCTGAAGGCCCCCAGCAACGCGATGTTGGCGGCCCGGGAGTCTCCGGCCTCCATGGCGATGTCCGCCGCCGGAATGGCCAGGGCCACGCTGGACAGGCTCTTAATCTCCGCCTGGAGCTCCTCCAGAGGCGGGTAAGTCTGGACGCCCTGGAGGACGCCCAGGGGATACACCGGCCGGGGATCGTAAACGGTGACGGTGTCCGCCCCGGCGTACTTTCGGGCAATGCGGAGAGTCTCCAGGGGCTCGAAGCCGATGATGATATGGGCCTCCCCGGCGGGGATCAGCACGCTGGGGTCCCAAGTTTCTGAGACCCGGACGTGGCTCATGACGGAGCCACCCCGCTGGCTGGCGCCGTAGGTCTCTCCCACGGCCACCCGGCAGCCCCGGTCGCACATGGCGCTGCCCAGGGTCTCGGCGGCCAGCACGTTGCCCTGCCCGCCGATACCGCAGACCACGATGTTTAAGGGATCGTATTTCAGCTTCATGCTTCTTCCCCCCTATCCACTTTGATGGCCCCGGAGGGGCACAGCTTGGCGCACACACCGCACCCAACGCAGGTGACGGGGTCGATGAGCGCCTTGTTTTTCTTAAAGTCCCAGGTGTTGCCGGGGCAGCCCCAGACCCGGGAGCAGTACTTGTCGCAGCCGCAGCCGTCTCCCAGGCACACGTCCTGGTCCACGTAGACCCGGACGGGCTTCTTGCTCCGCTCCTTGGCCATGAGAGTGGCGCAGGGTTGGCGCATAATGAGGACGTTCATTCCCGGCTCGTCCAAAAGCCGCCGGAGGGTCTTCTCCGCCTCCACCACGTCGAAGGGGTCCGCCACCTCCACGTTGCAGCCCACCGCGTCCAGAATCTTGGGGATATCCATAGGCTTCACATGGTCTCCCATGGCGGTGAGGCCCGTGCCCGGGTGGGGCTGGAAGCCCGTCATGGCCGTGGCGGAGTTGTCCAGGACAATCAAAAGCATATTAGCGTTGTGATAAGTGGCGTTCACAAGGCCGGGGAGGATGGTGTGGAAGAAGGTGGAGTCGCCGCACATGGTGACCACCTTCTGGTCCAGGCCGTAGTTAGTGAGCTGGCCCAGGCCCTCGGCCACATTGACGCCGGAGCCCATACAGTTGCAGGTCTGCCAGGCGTACTGTCCGGCGGACTGGCCCGCCATGAAGTAGCAGCCGATGTCTCCCACCACCACGCCGGGGTACTTCTCCTGGCGTATGGCCCGTTTGAGAAGGTAGAAGGTGGCCCGGTGGGGGCAGCCCGCGCAAAAGCTCATCTCCCGGACGGGAAGCTCCAGCTCGGAGGTGGCCTTCTTTTCCGGCGCCACCGCGCCGGTGAGTTGCGCGATGGCGCCGGTGACCACGTCCGGGTCCAGCTCTCCCACGGCGGGCAATGCGTTGCCCCGGCCCAGGAATTTCACTTGTAGGCCCTCCCGGCCCGCCAGGGCCTGGACCGCCTGCTCTAAGAAGGGGTCCACCTCCTCCAGGATCAGGACCTCCTTGGCAAAGCGGAGGTACTTTCCTATGTACGCCTCCGGCAGGGGCCACAGGGTTCCCAGGGTCAAAAAGCCCGTTTCCCGGTCCTTGCCCAGGCGGCGGAGCGCCTCTTGTCCGTAGAGGCCGCCGGTGCCTCCGGCGATGATGAGCTTTTCCGGCGTCTCGGGGCCCTGATAGCGGTTGTAGGAACAGTCCTCAAAACACTTGCGGGAT
This sequence comes from uncultured Oscillibacter sp., assembly GCA_910585245.1. Taxonomy (GTDB): domain Bacteria; phylum Bacillota; class Clostridia; order Oscillospirales; family Oscillospiraceae; genus Oscillibacter. The sequence continues at coordinate 23,794 of CAJUCO010000025.1, read as the reverse complement.
TCCTCCAGCTTCTCAAGGGCCGGGGCGTGCATATAGCACACGCAGACCATCCGGTCCCACTCCTTCACCCGCTCCAGAGGCCGGAGCTTTTCCGGCAGGGGGCCCAAAACCACATTGCCCCGGCCGTGGCAGACCCGGGTGGTCACCCGGACCAGTACCACCTGCCCCACCTTTTCGCTGAGCTCAAAGGCATAGGGAATCATGTCCTTGGTCTCCTGCATGGTAGTGGGCTCCAGCAGGGGGATGCCGGCGGATACCGCCTGCCAGCGGGAGTCAAACTCGTTGGTGGAGGAGTGGGCGCTGGGGTCGTCGCTGGAGACGATCACAAGTCCTCCCTTCACACCGGCTTGGGCGGCGCAGTGGAGCGCGTCCGCCACGCACAAAAGGCCGTTTTGCTTTACCACGCATAGCGCCCGCCCACCGGCCAAAGACGCGCCGGTGCAGGCCTGCAAGGCGCAGACCTCGTTGGTGGACCACTCCGCGTAAAAACCCCGTTCCCGGGCAATTTTGCCCAGCATTCCCAGCACCTGGGAAGAAGGGGAACCGGGATAGGAGGCGGCGAAGTGGATTCCGGCCTCCACCGCGCCCCGCACAATGGCCTCGTTCCCCTGCATCAGGCAAACCTGGCCGGGGACGCCTCCCGTCATTGTCCATTCCATGTCGCTTGTGTCACCCTCTCTGTAAAGTCGTTGATTCGTTCCGGCGTTTTGCCGCTTGCCCAATCGCCGCCGCGCAAAGCGCGCATGGTTTCCTATACCGTCAAGCGCAATGGGCCGCCTGTACGCCCCCGCCAAGCAGCGGCGGGACCTTGAAAAGAATCCGGAGGATTCTTCTCAACTGTGCGGACGATGTCAGCCGTTATTCTAGCACTTTCCACAAAGCAATGCAAGGGTGCGGGAAAAGAAAAACTAGGGAACGCCGTCCCTTCCCCGGCGTTTAAGCCCCGTGATCCGAGCTCTCCGGCAGCAGGCGGTTAGCCGCGCGCGCTCTACGCATCCTGTGTTCCCCATGGAGCCGCGCAAGGCCGCAATCCACGGAAAACATAGAAACCGCCACCCGGCCGGTGGCGGTTTCACAATTCGACGTTACAATTCTTCCGGCAAGCGCAGGCCCTGGCCAAAGCCGGGACCTCAGGCTGTCCAAAACACACAGGTCCGATTTTCAGTCAGAGGTATTTCCGGCATATTTCCGGTCCAGAATCTCAACCACCTCCGCAATGGCGCCCTCCCGGGCGTCCCGGACCACGGTGGCCCCGGAGGCCAGGACGGCGGGGGCGGCGTTGGCCGGAGCGAACCCCCCGGCGGCAACGGCGAGCATGGAAAGATCGTTGGCCTCGTCTCCGGCGCAATAAACATGGTTCATGGAAATGCCCAACCGGGCCGCCAGACGGCGGACCATGCCGCCTTTCGTGGCCCCCTTGATGGTCATCTCCAGCAGATGGGAGACGGAAAAAATCAGCTCGTAATCCTCCGCCCAGCCCTGCCGGACCAGATGGGCCAGCACCTCCTCCAGCACCTCGTGGTCCGCCTCGAAAAGCAGCTTCCCCAGCGGAAGGGGCACCTCCAGCAGGGAGGGAGCCTCGGTGAGGGCCGCGTGGGTGATGTGTTCATGCTGGCGGGAGATATGGTTGGGATGGACCACGTGAATGACGTTTTCAATGTGGTACGCCTCCACGGCCACACTGGGGAACCGGTCCAGCACCGTCTGCCCCCGCTCCCGGGCGGCGGCGTCCAGCATAGCCGTCTCCAGGTACTCCTCCTTTTGAAAATCGTAGATGGCCGCGCCGTTGCACACCACGCCGGGGGCGTTCATGGGAACATCCTTCGCGTAGCGGAGGAAGGCCGCCAGGGCCCGGCCCGTGGCGATGGCAAAGCGCCCGCCCTGGGCCATGAAGTATTCCAGGGCCTCCCGGTTCCGCGCCAAAAGAGGCGGCACCGGCCCGCCGCCGCGAAGGGCGTCCTCTGTGTAAAGGAGGGTGTTGTCAAAATCGCTGGCCAACAATACGCCGTCAAATTTCCCCATGAAATCATCTCCTCGTTTTAATAGCGCCCCATCCAATCCGACATCAGCAGCACCGGCAGGGTCCACAGCAGCAAAAAGATCTCCAGAGCCAGGGGGCTCAGCAACGCATACGCCCCCAGACTGGTGAGGTAGAAGGTCAAAAGCGTTCCCGCCCAGCTGCCAAGCAAGGAAATGGCCGCCGCCCGCCGGACGGCCTTGCACAGCCGGAGACTCCCGGCCACCGTCTCCGCGTAGGGCAAAAGTCCCTCTCGGAACAGCAGGGCCCTGGGTAAATCCCTGTCCTTTTCCGCTTCGCTCAAGGCGATCCGCTCCGAGAGGCCGGGATACTCCAGGTGTCCGCTGCCGCTGAATTTCCGCCGGATAAGAGCGGGGGTGATGTTGGGGTCCCGAGAGGCCAGAATGGGCTGAATACGGCTTCTCCGCATCAGACGCAGGGCAAAGTCCACATTTTCCGACGGGTTGTATTTCACGGCAAAAACCGCTGTCAGCTCCTTGTCCACCGCCAGAAACACGCCGGTGCGGAGGTTGACGTCCCCCGGCAGCTTGATGTTCATTTTTCGCATAAAGGAGGCGCCGCCCATCAATATAGACTCCCCCTTGACGGTGCCGGACCAGCCTCCCTCCTCATAGAAGCTGAAATCGTCCACCTTCTCATAGCGGCCCCCCTCGCTGCGAACCAGATTGTTGAACAGCCGCTCCAAGCCGGACCCCGCCGCCCGGGCCATGGAGGCCGCCAAGGAGACGGCCCGCTCCTGGGTCTCTCCGTAGAATTTCCGCCCGTTGAGCTGGACGGAACCGGGGGGGAAGAGGTCCGCGTCGGTGACGATCATCCGCCGCTGAGAGCTGATCTTCTGGGCGCCGGACCACCCCGCCACGGCACAGCCGGTCCGCTGGAGGTGCTCCGACAGTTTGGCCCAGGGCAGGGCCCAGCACAGGGGCAGAGAAAAGGTCGCGGCCGCCGGCAAAATGGCGGAGAGGTTCAAAAGGAAGTCCCCGCTCCGCTCCTGCCCCGCGGAACTCAAGCCTGCGAAAACCAGCGCCGCCGCCAAAAAGGCCGGCAGCAGCGCCGTCTGCCAGAGGGTGGCCGCGTCGCTCCGGGCGGCGGTGGTGAAAAAGCCGGGAACGGACCCCCGCTGTTTACACGCCCCTTGGGGGGTGTCGGTGACAAGATAGGGCGGGTCCTCATCCAGGGAGGCGGCCCGGAGCATATCGTAATTTCCTTTGCTCTCCCGGCGGACGCCCCACTGGGCGAAGACCAGGGCCAGACAGCTGACGGAGGCGTATGGCATCACCTCACCGGGCTGCTTCCCCAGAAGCCGGAGGGCGCAGTCCATGGCCGAAACCAGAGCGGAAAGGGACACCAGAAGCTCGGCCACACAGCGGCGGTGCAGCAGCATTCCAAAGCCCTTGATAAACACATGGCGGCAAAAGACCGCCGTCAGCCCCAGGCAGGCCAGCAAAACCCCGCACTGAACCTCCCGGTCCCCGGACCAATAGGGCACCTTGACCTGATAGTGCTCCAAAATCAAAAACAGCGTAGGCGGCAGGGCCGCCGCCAGGGGTAACAGCAAGGTATACCTGCGGCGCATATAGAGTTGGCGGGCGTCGTGGGCCGCCTCCCAGAGAGTGGGTTCCGGGCCGATGGGCTCCGGGTCGATCTCCGGCTCGTCCGGGGGGGGCGGCGGAAGAGGTTCCGTCTCTTCCAGGGGTTTGCGGGAGAACAGGCCCCGCTTGGGGGGCAATATGGGCTCTTTGGCCTCCTCCATCACGGCGTCCACGGTGCTGCCCACCACGTCCTCCAGGGAGATGGGCCGGGGCCCGGGAAGGTTCAGCCGGGCCACGTTGGCCTCCGCCGCCTTCTCGGCCTCTCGCAGGGGGTCCGGTATCTCCGGAAGATCCGCCTCGCCTTCCGGAGCGGACTCCAAAGGCGTTTGGGAAGCGGTCTTTGGCGGGGGGGGGGGAGCCGCATCCGACGGAGCTTTCGGAGCGGTCTCCGGCGCCGCTTCTTTTTGGGAAGGCGGCTCCGCCTCCCGGAGCAGATGGTGCTCCAGACTGCCGCCGTACTCCGCCAGGATTTCCTCCAGAGAGTAGTCCTCCTCTTGAGAAGGGGCGGCTGGAATGTGGTTGTCGTCCTTCGGGGTCATGGGGGTCCCTCCTTTGGAAGGGGATAGTCGTTACAGCCGCTGGCGCACGGCCTCGTAGAGAAGAATGGCGGCGGCGGCGGAGGCGTTCAGAGAGTTCAGCTTTCCCCGCATGGGGATGCTGACCAGAAAATCACAGCTCTCCCTCACCAGGCGGCCCATGCCGTCGCCCTCGCTGCCGATGACGATGGCGGCAGGTCCCTTTAAATCCGCGTCATAGAGGGAGGTGGTCCCATCTGCCGCCGTGCCAAACACCCACACGCCCCGGTCTTTCAGTTCCTTCAAAAGGGCCGGCAGGTTGGGCACCCGGGCAACGGGCACATGGGCTACCGCCCCGGCGGAGGTCTTGCCCACCACCGCTGTGAGGCCGGCGCTGCGCCGCTTTGGAATCACGACGCCGTGGGCCCCGGCGCACTCCGCCGTACGGATGACGGCCCCCAGGTTGTGGGGGTCCGAGAGTTCGTCGCAAACCACCAGCAAAGGCGGCTCTCCCTTGTCCGCCGCAGATTGGAAAATATCCTCCACCGTGGCGTATTCCCGGACAGGGGCCAGGGCGATGACGCCCTGATGGGCATGGGTGCGGCTCATGGCGTCCAGCTTCCGCCGGTCGGCCTCTACCACCACCGCTCCGGCGGAGCGAGCCTTGGAAGCGATGTGCCCCAATGTCCGGTCCGTCTCGCCCTTTTGGAGGTAAATTTTGTCGATTGTCACGCCGGCTCTCAGCGCCTCAATGACGGCGTTCCGGCCCTCAATCATCCCGTCAGCCTCGGAAAATCTGTGGTCGTCCATATATGGTTCCCTCCCGGCCGGAGAGGTTCCGGCCCGAAAATTTTGTCGATACTTTTTTAGTATACCATAAAAAGCGCCAACAATAAAGTGGGAATTTTCAAGGGGCGAGTGTCCATTTACGCATTTTATAATAGGACCATGATGTAGAGACCGCCGCCCTGCCTCCGCCGTTGGCGGCTTTGCCGCTACGGCGTCTGCGTACCCCTTGCGGGTGCTCGGCGGCTTGCCAATACAAGGCCTGGGCCTCAATCGGACCGCCCAAGAGGGCGGCTCCTACAAGATAACATCTCTAAATAGGACACTCCCGAAACAGGAGACGTTCGCCGCATGGAAAAGGGGGGAGACGATTCTGCTCTGCTGTGCATCCTTGTAGTTTTTGGCATTATGACCACTGACTGTTCTTAGATTTCCCTAAAAACCCGCGTGCCCCTCCGTTGGAGATCAGATCCTTTGCAAGGGAAGCGTCCGCGTCTGTTCTTCTGTACTTTGTGCTGAATACAGTGCGCCATTTCTGGCGAAATTGCCGGTGGTTTTTTCGCCTCCACCGTTGTTGCCGCATAATCCCCAGTCCTTTGGGAATCCTTTTCCAGGGAAGCAATGCCAGTGGTTTCAAGCGGTTTGGGAAAGAGAGGCTTTATTATCAAAAATTCACAAGACCCCTTCCAAATTGTTGTTTGAAATGATGATTGCCAAAAACTTCACGTTGTGATAGTATGCTCATTGGAAAAGACCCAAACAAATCGTTTGCGCAATCGTTTATATGGCATTCCGGTACGATTTGTACCCAAATTTCGAAAGGAGTTCCTGTATTATGAAAGCGAAAATCGGTATCAATGGTTTTGGCCGCATCGGCCGCATCGTGTTCCGCGCCGCTCTGAAGCGTGACGACGTCGAGGTCGTCGGACTGAACGACCCCTTCATGAACCCCGAGTATATGGCCTATATGTTGAAGTATGACAGCGTGCACGGCAAATTCCCCGGCGAGGTCTCCTACACCGCCGACGCCCTGGTGGTGGACGGCAAGGAGTTCAAGGTCTTCACCGCCAAGGAAGTGGGAGACATCCCCTGGGCCAGCGTGGGCGCCGAGTATATCTGCGAGTGCACCGGCCAGCATCTGGAAAAGAGCAAGTGCGAAGGCCACATCAAAGCCGGAGCCAAGCACGTCATCATGGGAGCCCCCTCCAAAGACGACACCCCGATGTTCGTCATGGGCGTGAACAACCAAAAATACACCTCCGACATGACCTATGTCTCCAATGCCTCCTGTACCACCAACTGCCTGGCCCCCATTGCCAAGGTGCTGAACGAGAAGTTCGGCATTGTGGAAGGCCTGATGACCACCGTGCACTCCGTCACCCCCACCCAGAAGCTGCTGGACGGCGCTTCCATGAAGGACTGGCGTGGCGGCCGCGCGGCCACCGGCAATATTATCCCCTCCTCCACCGGCGCGGCCAAGGCCGTGGGCAAGGTCATCCCCGAGCTCAACGGCAAGCTGACCGGCATCTCCATGCGCGTTCCCACTCTGGACGTGTCTGTGGTGGACCTGACCGCCCGTCTGGAGAAGCCCGCTACCTATGAGGAGATCTGCAAGGCCATGAAGGAAGCCAGCGAGGGCGAGTTGAAGGGCGTTTTGGGCTACACCGATGAAGATGTGGTCTCCAGCGACTTCCTGGGCGACTCCCGGACCTCTATCTTCGACAAGAAGGCCGGCCTCAGCCTGACGGACAACTTTGTGAAGGTGGTCTCCTGGTACGACAACGAGTGCGGCTACGCCAACAAAATGGTGGAGCTCATTGCCTATATGTTCTCTGTGGACAACAAGTAAGACCTGTCTTTTCAAGAGGTTTCGCCGCTTTCCAAGCGGCGAAACCTTTTTTGCGGTTTGGAAAATTTTTTGTTGCCATTTGGGAAAGAATATAGTAGAATAACAAAAGCAGTCCTCCGCAGGCAGCTGCGGAGCCGGTCTCGCGCAATGAAGCTCTGCGAACCATGTCAGGCGGGGAACCGAGCAGCATTAAGCGGAATCCTTTATGTGCCGCGAGGCAACCGGCTCCGTAGCTGCGTGGGGGGGACGCTTTTTTAATGAGGAGGGGAGGGAGGCGCTCTTGTGTTCGCCTCCATTTCCCAATCCCCGTTTGCAGAGAAGGGGGTGTGGCCGTGTATCAGGCGCTTTACCGCAAATGGCGGCCCAAGACGTTTGCCGACGTCATCGGACAAGAACATATCACCGATACCCTCCGCCGTCAGGTAGCGGAGGGGCGAACCTCGCACGCCTACCTCTTCACCGGAACCCGGGGCACCGGAAAGACCACCTGCGCCAAGATTTTGGCCAAGGCCGTGAACTGTGAAAATCCGGCGGAGGGGGACCCCTGTGGGAAGTGCCCCTCCTGCCTTGGCATCGACAGCGGTAATTTTTTGGATGTGCTGGAGCTGGACGCCGCCTCCAACAACGGCGTGGACCAGGTCCGCGCCCTCCGGGACGAGGCGGTGTATTCTCCCGCCAATGTGAAAAAGCGGGTCTATATCGTGGACGAGGTCCATATGCTCTCCACCGCCGCCTTCAACGCGCTGTTGAAAATTCTGGAGGAGCCGCCGGAGCACTTGATGTTCATTCTGGCCACCACGGAGCTCCACAAGGTCCCGGCCACCATACTCTCCCGCTGCCAGCGGTTCTCCTTCCGGCGCATCCAGCCCCAGGACGTGGCCCGGAGGCTTTCCTATGTGGCGGAACGGGAGAGCATCGACCTTAGGCCCGATGGGGCGGAGATTTTGAGCCGTCTGGCCGACGGCGCCCTGCGGGATGGGTTGAGTCTTTTGGACCAGTGCGCCGCCGCCGGGGGGACGATTGACGCTTCAGCGGTGCTGGATGTGCTGGGGTTGGCGGGAAACCTTCAAACGGCCCAGCTGATGGAGCGGATTTTAAACCGGGACGCCCAGGCCGCCCTGTTGCTTTTGGATGGGCTGTACAAGGGCGGCAAGGACATGGGGGCGGCGCTTTCGGAGCTGTCCGTCCTCACCAGGGATTTGCTGCTGCAAAAGACCGCCCCGGAGGGAGGGGCCGCCCTCCTCTCCGGGGGATTTGACGCCGCCACCTTGGATCGCCTGGGCAAGGGCGTGCCTGCCAGCCGCTTTTTGCACCTGGCGTCCACCTTGCAAAGGGCCACGGCGGAGCTGTATGCCAGCGCAAACCGCCGTCTGGACGCGGAGCTGTGCCTTTTGCGCCTTTGCGACGAGAGTCTCTCCGGGGACCTGACGGCTCTGGAGGCCCGGGTCCGCCGTCTGGAGGACAACCAGTCCGCCCGGGCGGAGCTGGCCAAGCGGCCTCCGCCTCCTCCCAGGGAGGAGATTTCTGCCTCCCCGGACCCTCCCCCCTGGGAAGAACCGCCCCTGCCGGAGGAGCCCCCGGCCCCGGACGAGCCGGGACAAAGGGTCTATGATATTCCGGAGAAAGCCGCCCCAAAGGCGGCCCCGGTTCCCGCCGCGCCTCCGGCGGTTCCAGCCGCTTCCCCCGCTAAGGTCATGGAGGGCGGCTGGTGGCGGACGCTGGCAGAGAATTGCAAGGGCCGCCTGCCCCCTATGTACCGCCCGTTTTTGAGTATGTGCTCCGGGTTTTTGGAGGGGGATTTGCTGACGGTTTGCGCCCCCGATGACCTGACCCTGGGGCGTCTTGACAACGACCGGGTCCGGGAGGTCCTGACCCAGGAGGCGGAGGCTTTGGCCGGAGGGCCGGTGCGGTTGACCCTTCGGGCAGGAACGCCGCCCCAGACCTCCCCGGAGGAGAATCTGAAAAACCTGCTGGAATTTAGCCGGCAGTTTGACAACATTGAAATCAAATAAACAAAGGAGAACGTTACTATGGGTTACAGCGCCCGCCGCGGATTCAGCAGCGGCAATATGAAGGCCACCGGCGCCCAGCGTCAGGCCGCAGTTCAACAGCAGATCGCCCAGATGCAGGAGGCGATGAACGCAGCTCAGACAGAGGTGGAAAACCGCTCTTTCACCGCCAGCGTCGGCGGCGGCGCGGTGGAGGCCGTGGCCAGCGGGAAAAAGGAGCTGACGTCCCTCACCATCAAGCCGGAAGCCGTGGACCCGGAGGACGTGGAGATGCTTCAGGACCTGGTGGTTTCCGCCGTCAACGAAGCCCTGCGCCAAGCGGGGGACGCTATGGACAAGGCCATGGACAGCATCACCGGCGGGCTGAATCTGAGCGGTTTCGGCATTTGATTAAAGGGCGGGGCCGGGATGGTCCCGCCTTTTCTTAACTTAATAGGAGGTCTTATGAAACGAGCGAAACGCCTTTGGGGAGCCCTGCTGGCCCTGATCCTGCTGGCCGGATGCGCCCCCGGAGGGACAAAGCCCCTGCCTTACCCGGAGCCCGCCTCCTCCGAGCCGGGGAAGACGGTTGCCTATGTGCCCCTGGACGACCGGCCCGACAACGTGGAGCGGGTGGTGTATCTGGCGGAATCGCTGGGATATGCCCTGGATATGCCGGACCGGGATTTGTACCGGACGGCGTTGGACCACCAGCCCCCAAACGAAAACGGGACCCAGTGCGGAGACCCCTGGGCGCTGTACCAATGGGTGCTGGAGCAGGAGGAGGCAGGGTGTGACCGTTACATCCTCTCCCTGGACCAGCTCCACTCCGGAGGGCTGGTGGCATCCCGGTCCATGACGGGGTACGACATCGAGCTTCCCGACGGCGGAACTGCCAGGGTGTACTCCATGATGGAGAAACTTCTGACGGCTCTCTCCGCCGATGAAAACAATGTGGTTTGGCTGCTGGACAGCGTGATGCGGCTGGCCCCCACCGTGGGCTACGAGGGGGGCACGCTGGAAGACTACAACGCGATCCGGGCCTTCGGGGCCCTGCCCCGGCAGACGCTGGAGGGAGAGGCACTGAACCTGGAGGACTTGGAAGAAAACTATTGGTGGGGCCCCAATGGGGAAAACCTCCGCTCCCAGACCAAGGAAGAAGGCACCTATGAGACTGCCCTCCGGCACGTGCGGTCCCGGGGGCGGAAGATGACACTCTCCTATGTGGTGCAGAACACGCTGCGCAAGCCTGGGTATGAGAACTTCCGCCTGCTCATCGGTATCGACGACTCGTCCCTGGAGGACTGTATCCAGAAAAACGAGATTGCCTATTTCCGGCAGGGCCTGCGGACGGACGAAAACGGGAGGCAAATCGACTGGCTCCTCTCCGGGGTGGACGATCTGGCCTTTAAGGCTGTGGCCCGGATGTATCTGGACGAGACAGACTGGGGGGGGCACAGCGTGAACATTCAGTACTTCGGCGGCACGGAGGACCGGCCCGCCTGTGAGTACGACTTCCAGCCTCTGTGGAAAATCGTGGACGAGCACCTCCAGTTCTTCGACCTGCTGGAGGACAAAGCGGCGCACCTGCACGTCTTGGTCCTGACCCAGCCGGAGGACGAGACCCTGAAGCAGACGTATATCAGCCAGGCCCTCCAGACCCTGGAGGACCGCCGTAAGCAGCAGCAGCCCACCATTTTGATTGACGCCGGCAACGGAACCTATGGGACGGCGTTTTATGTGGCCCTGACCAAAAAGGCGGAGCTGGGCTATCTTTTGGCCTACTCCGGTATGCTGGACATGGCCATTGTCACCGGCACCGCCCTGAGCCACGGCGTGGCCCGGTACGCCGTTTTGAGAAACGGGGAGAACACCGACGCCATGGACCGGGCCTGGGCCCGGACCCTGGCGGACAGCGTCCTCAAGGACTTTTGTTACAAGGGCGTGGTGCGAAACGACCTCTTGCATTATATCCGAAACGACCTGGGCGGGGACGCCAACAACTTCTGGTCCCCGGAGCTGGACCGGGAGGACCTGCTCCGCCGTCTGGAGGAGGGCATGGAGAGGGAGACCGCCCCGGTCATCCGCAATCTGGAGCGGAGCTCCTTCCTCTCCTCCGCCCCCTACAACGGGGAAGCTGGGGAACGCCGCTGGGGCGGTATTGCCCTGGAAAATTACCGTTTCCCCTGGGACCGGGCCTTTGAAATCGGTATGGATATCCGGTTAGGAGTATTTGGGTAGGGCTCATGAGACACAAAAAACCGCCCGCCGTCTAAGGACGGCGGGCGGTTTGCCCATTGGATTTTACAGCTGCTTCACCGTGTAATACACCGCCAGGGTAAAGACCACAATTCCCAGGGCCCACATGGCGTAATATGCCACCGCCGCGCTGAACAACGACAGCGCCACCGCCACCGCAGAGAGGCCGGTGGCCGCATAGATGGGCGTCAGGTCCGCCTTCTCAGGCAGTAGATTCCCCAGTTTCTTGTTCTTCGCCAGATAGCACAGTCCCACCAGCAGCAAAACGTACACCACAGACAGCACCTTCACCGGCACACCCATGGTCAGACTGTTGAACAGACGGCGGCACACCCATAGAACGATTAACGTACCGCTAAGGGCCGTCATGGCCACGGAGCACTCCCGATCATAGAAGGCCCAGATGACGGTGAGGACCATCACCACCGGCACCACCACGCTGAGAAGCAGCACGGCGGGTTCCTGATACATACGAATCAGCAGGCTGCCGCCGCCAAAGAAAAGACCCAGACCCGTGAGACACCAGCCCACAAGGCGCTTGCGCCGGTCCGCCTTCCAAAGCACGCTGAGAACCACACCCAGAACCAGCACCGCCGCCCCCAGGCCCGCGAAAACGGTCAGCCGGTTGTGCCAGGGCAGAGCCTCCGTCACCACATCGCCGTGAATATAGTACCTGCGTAGCACCAGCAGATATGCCTCCGCCAGACAGGCCGCAAGGAAAAACATGGTTGCGCCGTACAGGGAATTATCTCGCTTCATGGGCTTTCCGTTCGGATTCTTTGCCATTTATCAAGACCTCCAAGGTGTTTTTTCTTTCCAGTAAGCGGCGGATAGAATCAGTCCCCGCCGACACGCTTAAATAGTATAGCAGACTTTATCCGCTTTTGCAAGGCCCTTCCCGTCAGGTTTTTTATTTTTTCGCCGAACCTTCGGTTTTTCGTTGAGAAGCGGCTTCGCCCGTGCTATACTATAGGAATCAAAATCATAAGAACAAAGAGGTTTGCTATGAAACGTCTCGCCGCGTATGTTTTATTGACGGTCCTGGTCCTCACCGGCTGTGGCGGCCCGGTGGACCCGGATACGGCTCAGGAGAGCATCCAGGTCATCGCCATGGATACCGCCATGCTCATCACCACTTACGGAGAGCGTTCCCCCGCCGCCGCCTACGCCTGTGAGGACGCCATCCGGGACCTGGAGGCCAAACTCTCCCGGACGGACCCGGACAGCGAGGTCTCCCGGCTCAACGCCGCCGGGGGAGAGGCCGTGGAGGTGGGGGAGGACCTCGGCGTCCTCCTGGACGCCGCCGGCTACTATCATGCTACAACAGACGGCGCTTTTAACATCGCCATTGCTCCGCTGGCCTCCGCCTGGGGCTTTGCGGAGGACCGGTTCCGGGTCCCCTCCCAAGAGGAAATCAGCGATCTTTTAAAGCTGGTGAACGGCTTTGCCCTCCAGGAGACGCCGGAGGGCGTGGCTCTGGGACCGGGGCAGGCCATCGACCTGGGAGCCATCGCCAAGGGCTACGCCGCCGACAAGATTGTGGAGATCTTTCAAGAGTATGAGGTCCCCCGGGGATTGGCCCAACTGGGGGGGAATGTGTTGGCCTACGGAGACCGGCCCGACGGGACACCCTGGAGGGTGGGCGTCCAGGACCCGGCCCGGGTGGAGGAACAAAACGCCTTTGCCGGTGTGCTGGAGCTGACGGATTCCTTTGCCGTCACCTCCGGGGGTTATCAGCGGTACTTTGAGCAGGACGGGAAGACCTACCACCACATCCTGGACCCCGCCACCGGATACCCGGCGGACAGCGGCCTTAGCTCCGTCACCGTTGTGGCGGACTGCGGAGAAGACGCCGGCCTTTCCGGTATGATGTGCGACGCCCTCTCCACCGCCCTCTTCGTGATGGGGGAGGAAAGGGCCCTGGACTTCCGGCGGAACTGGAGGGGCCTCCCCTTCCAGCTGGTGCTGATCACGGAGGACGGCCGGGTGGTGGTCACCCAGGGGCTGGCGGACCGTTTCACCCTGGAGGAGGCCAGCGGGTATCAGTATGAGACCGTCTCCTAAACTCCGGCCCACGGCCTGGGATGGGCTGGTGGTCCTCTGCGTGGCGGCGCTGGCCGTCGGCCTTGCCGTGTTTCAGTGGCGGGGCGGAACCTCCCGGGGGCTGACGGCGGTGGTGTCTGTGGACGGGGAAGAAATCGACCGGGTCTTTTTGGAGGACGCCGCGGGAGAGAAGATTTACCGGGCCGGGGCGTACACCCTGACGGTGGAGTACGCCGCCGGAAGCGCCCGGGTTTGTTCCTCCGACTGCCCCACCCAGGACTGCGTCCACACCGGGGCCGTATCCAGAGGCGGGCAGAGCGTCGTGTGCCTGCCGGGGCGGTTTATCCTCCGCCTGGAGGGCGGCGAACCGGACCCGGAGGGCGTAGACGCCGTGTTGGGTTAGGAGGCGCGGGATGAAACTGACCACGAAACAGCTGACCCTCTGTTCCCTGCTCACCGCCATGGCCCTGGCCCTGAGTTACCTGGAGAGCCTGTTTCCCCTCTCCCTGGCCATTCCCATTCCCGGCGTGAAGCTGGGGCTTGGGAATATCGTGACCCTCTTCGCCCTCTACGCCCTGGGGCCGGGGGAGACGCTTTTGATTTTGTTGGCCAGGTGCTTTCTGGGGGCTCTTTTCGCGGGAAACATGAACGCCTGGATATTTTCTTTGCTGGGGGGCCTCTCTGCCCTGGGGACCATGGTCCTCCTCTCCCGGCGGCGGGGCGTCTCGGTCTACGGCGTGTCCGTAGGCGGGGCGGCCGCCCACAATTGCGGGCAGATCGCCGCCGCCCTGGTGACCCTGGGCAGTGCCGCTCCCCTGTATTATTTGCCAGTTTTGCTGGCGGTATCCCTGCTCACCGGCGGGCTGACGGGACTGGTCTCCGCCTGTCTCTTCCGGGGACTCCGGCACACCGACTTGATGAAAGGCTGACGGACATGGACAAAAAGGATAAAAAGGACGAAATCATCCTCCAGCAGCTGGAGGTCATCCAAACTCTGACGGAGCATAACCTCCGCCGGATGGGGACGGATTTCTGGGGCTCCCCCCTGACCCCGGAGGCTAAAACGCCGGAGGCACCTCCCCGGGACGCCGCCTCCAAGACCCCCTCCCAGGAAAAGCCCAACGCCCCGGAGGCCCCACAAACCGCCGGGGGAAACGCCCGGCCCCAGGAGGAGGCGCCCCCGCCGGAGAAGCTGGAGGACCTCCAAAAGGAGCTGGAGGGCTATATCGGGCTGGCCGCCGTGAAAAAGGAGGTCCGGAACCTCATCGACCTGGTGAAGGTCCACCAGCTCCGGGAGAAAAACGGCCTGCCGGTGACGGACCTCTCCCTCCACATGGTCTTCTCCGGCAGCCCCGGCACCGGCAAAACCACCATCGCCCGGCTGATGGCCCGGATTTTTCGCAGCTTGGGCATCCTCTCAAAGGGCCAGCTGGTGGAGGTGGACCGGAGCGGACTGGTGGCGGGCTATGTGGGCCAGACGGCGCTGAAAACCGGCAAGGCCGTGGAAAAGGCCCTGGGAGGCGTGTTGTTCATCGACGAGGCTTACGCCCTGAACGGTTCCTCGGACAATGACTTTGGCCAAGAGGCCATAGACACCATCCTCAAGGCCATGGAGGACCACCGGGACGACCTGGTGGTCATCGCCGCCGGATACGACGATCTGATGAGCCGCTTTATCCACTCCAACCCCGGTTTGGAGTCCCGGTTTAACCGCTTTCTCCACTTCGAGGACTATACGCCGGAGGAGCTGTTGGAGATTTTCAAGATGCGCTGTGAAAAGGGCTGCTACCAATTGGAGGAGGGGGCCGCGGGGCTGGTCCGGGACTTCCTTCAAGAGGAGAACCGGGATGTGCGGTCCTTTGGCAATGCCCGGGGTGTGCGAAATGTGTTCGAGCGGATTTTGGTCTCTCAGGCAGGCCGTCTGGCAGGGCGGGAAACCGTCACCCGGGAGGATTTGATGTGCCTGACGGAGGCGGACGTGCTGGCCGCTTGGGGCCGGGAGGCCGCCAAGTCTGGAGAAGAGGAGGCCGGGGAGGAACCGTGAAAGCGGCAAACTTCTTCCGGCAGGAACCCGCGCCGGCTGGCTTTCGCCGCCCCGCTTTTCGAAAATGCCCGGGGAGGGCCCTTTTGCACGCTCTGGCGCCGGCCGGTTCAGCCTGGGTGTGTTCAGCCCACTCCCGCTGCCCGGGCGGCGGCGGATACCCGGACCCTTTGGGAGGTTTTTTATGTTGAAAAGAATCCTCTGCCTGCTGCTGGCTTTGGCTCTGATGTCCGGTCCGGCGGCTCTGGCAGTGAAATGGGAATACCCTGCCTCCGCCCATCCGGAGGTGGATTACCTGGATATGCTTCCCGTCACGCCCTTCGACGAAACGGAGCTTCTGGCGGCCCTGAAAGAGCTGGAAGGCGTGTGCTCCCGCCACAGCCGGGACCGGGACGACAAGCAGACCCGGCGCAGGGTTCAGGCGCTTTATGAGCGGATTTTGGAGGAGATGGACCTTCTGGTGACCAGGGCCAATCTCAGCTCCATTCAATACGACGCCACCGGCGGCGCCCCGGAGGAGGCCGCGCGGTACCGGGAACTCTCCGCCCAGCAGACCCGGTTTTATGACCGCTGCTATCAGGCCCTCTCAGCCCTGGCGGCCTCTCCTTACAGCGACATTCTGGACAAAGACGCGGGGGAGGGCGCGGCCCGGAGCCTTCTGGGCTACCGGGGACTGACGGAGGAGGAGTCCGCCCTTTATGAGGAGGAAGACCTGCTGATTCAGACCTATGACCAGATCCTCTCCAAGGGCGTCTCCGTTCAGGTGGCAGGAGGCGTTTGGACGGCGGAGTCCCTGGAAAACGCCGGAGTAGACGGGGAGACCTACGAGGCTGTCAGCGAGGCCCTGGTTTCGGAGCGCTACCGGGCGGCGGGGGAGGTTTACCTTCAACTGGTCCAGCTGCGGACGGACCTGGCGGACCGGGCAGGTTACGACGATTACGCGAGCTACGCCTACGAGGCCCTTTATACCAGGGACTACAGCCTGGGGGACGCGGCGACGCTGCGGGAGGCGGCAAAGCGGTACATTCTTCCCCTTCAGCTGAAGCTGCTGGACACTTTTGACGGACAGGACACACGGGGGCTCAGCGTGCGAAGCCGCAAGAGCGGCGAGGAGGTTCTGGACGCGATCCGGCCCTTTGTTGTGGAATTTGACCGGGAGATGGGGGAGACCTTTGACTTCCTGCGCCGCCACGGCCTCTATGACATTGAGTATGGTGCGGCGAAACTCCCCACCGGGTACACGGTGGCCCTGCCGGCTTACGGCAGCGCGTTTATCTTCAACAGCCCCTATGGGGACTATCAGGATCTCAGCGACATGGTCCACGAGTTCGGCCACTTCTTCGAGACGTTCCACTGCACCCGGCATGACCTCTGGTCAGACTTCAACATCGACGTGGGGGAGATCCACTCCCAGGCCCTGGAGCTGATGTTCACCGGGGAGGCGGAGGCGCTTTTTGGAGAGCGGTATGGCAAGGTCTATGAGAATACCATCCTCTATAACATCCTGGACTCTATTTTGGACGGTTGCCTTTACGACGAGTTCCAGACGGCGGCCTATCAGGACCCGGAGATGACGGTGGAGGAGCTGAACGTCCTCTTCAAGGAACTGTCGGAGGAATACGGCTACTCCTACGACCCTGGCACGAAGTGGGACCCCACCTGGGTGGAAAACGCCCACAATTTTCAAAATCCCCTGTACTTCATCAGCTACGCCACCTCCGCTCTCTCCGCCCTGGACATATGGTTTCTCTACCTGGACAATCCCCGGGAGGCCAGGGACGTGTATCTGGAGCTCTCCGCCCTGTCCCTCTCTCTGCCCTATATGGCGGCGGTGGAGGAGGTGGGCCTTCGGGACATCTTCGATTCAAAGACCGTCCCCGCCTTGGCAAAGACTCTGGAGGCCCACCTGAACGGGGAAAAAATTTCCTACGAGGGGAAGAGCCGTTCCGTGGCCTTGCCGGTCATGAGGGGCCTGGCTGTGGTGTACATCCTCTTTTGTGTTGGGATCATCGTCTGTTGTACCCGTTTTCTCTCCAGGCATAGGGGCTGGCAGGTTCGCTCCGGGTCTCGCCGGGACCGGCGGAAGGACGGGGAAGGCGACCCCTGGTCCGCTGGGGACAAGAAGCCCCCCTGGGAGCTGTAATTTTAAAAGACCGCCCAGAACGGGCGGTTCTTTTTTGAAGAATTTTCCCCGCCAAATCCGTATTGTAATGTGAGGCTTGACTTTTTCTCTCCTCAAGTGTATTATTGTATTATTCGGATAGTGAAATGGAGGACGTTTTATGAAGACCTGGAAACATCTGCTCCGGCGGGCGGTGGGGCTTTGCCTCACGGTGCTGCTGGCGGTCCCGGTACTGGCGGCGGAGCCGCTGAGCGCCGAGCAACGACAGGAGGACCTGGATTTTCTCTATGAAAAAGTCCTGGTGGGGAGTCATCCGAATGCCTTTGCCAACACGCCGGAATCGGAGTTCCTTCGGGTGAAGGCGGAGATTGAGGGGCGGCTGGAAACCGAGAGTGACACGGAGTTTCTGCTGGATCTGATGCGCCTGACGGCACTGGTGAAGGATTCCCACACCAGCGTCGCCATCGGCGGAGCGGCGGAGCTCCGGGCCTATCCCTTCTCCATGGTCCGGCGGGGGGAGAGCTGGTATCTCTCCGCCGTGGCCCCGGAGGACGAGGAGCTGCTGTGCCAGGAGGTCACGCTTCTGGCGGGGAAGCCGGTGAAGGAGGTCATAGAGGCTTACGGCACCCTGTTTGCCACCGATAACCCGGTGCATCTCCGCCGGTCCTTCCGGCAGGCCTGCAATGTGGCGGACATTTATGAGTACCTGGAACTGGTGGAGGCGGGAGAGCCCCTAGCCGTCACCCTGAAAAACGGGAAAACCCTCCGCTTGGAGCCCATGGGCATGGAGGACATGAACGGGCTGGAGATTCAGCGGATTTCCGACCGGATCAAGGGCCAACCGGAGACGGCGGCGGCGGACGCCTATTACTTGGCCAAGCCCCTGACGGAGGACGTGTACTACATTCAATACAACACCTGCCGGGAGGCGGAGGACCTTCCCATGGCGGATTTTGCCGCCCAGGTGGCCAAGGACCTGGCGGACGGGAATTACAGCCGGGTTTTTCTGGACCTAAGGAACAACGGCGGCGGGTCCGACGGGGTGATCTGGCCCCTGCTTGAGGTGCTGCGCATGGAGATGGATGGCGGCTGTGAGCTGGTGGGCCTCATCGGGGAGGCCACCTTTTCCTCCGCCCTCATCAACGCCGTGGAGATTCAGGAGATGGGCGGCGTGCTAGCGGGAGAGGCCGCCGGGGGCAGCGTCTGCCACTTCGGGGCGGTGCAGGGCTTCTCCCTGCCAAACTCCAAGGTTCGGGGACAGCTTTCCAGCAAGTATCTGGACCTGAACACCCTACTGGACGCAGCGGCGGGCCGTGGCGTGGTAGCCCTGGAGCCGGACGTTTTGGTGTACCAGACCCTGAAGGACACCCTGGACGGGAAAGACACCCTGGCGGAGTGGTGCATTTCCGCCCCAGACCAGCAGCTGGTTCCCGCGAACTACCCTGACGCGCCCCTGACCCGGGGCCGCTTCCTGGGGCAGCTCTACGCCGCGGCGGGAAGCCCGGAGGTGAAACTGGAGGAACTTCCTTTTGCCGATAGCTTTGGCATTGAGTGGTATCTCCCTGCCGTGGCCTGGGCCAAGGCGGAGGGCATCGCCAAAGGCGGGGCGGAGGGAACCTTCTCCGCCGCCCGGCCCCTCACCTGGCGGGAGGCGGCGGTGTTCCTGGGCCGGACGGCAGAGGCCCTGGACCTGAAACCGGACCCGGCGGCAACGCGCGTGGGTCCCGTTCCGGCGGCGCTGGCCCAGGGTGGGAGCCAGGAGGCTGTGACCTGGGCCTGGAACCTGGGTCTGCTGCCCGGGGACGCGGACTTCACCGGAGGGCTCACCCGGGCCCAGGGAGAGAAGCTGGCGGAGGCTCTGAACGCCCTGATTGCTTGAGAATGGAGGGGAAAATGGCCTGACCCGGGGATCAGGCCCCACACCCCTTCTACCAAAGAAAGAGGACCACGGGCAAAGCCCGTGGTCCTCTTTTGTTGAAAATTCTGCCGGTACCATTCTTCCGTCTTACGTCCCTCGTCCCCCGCAGGGGGTGGGGGTTGCTCAAGGGGGAGCCTGCTCCCCCTTGAAGGGAGGCGGAGCAAGGAAGCGGGCGCAGTTCTCGCCAGAGGCCGCAGGCCGGCGGCGGGAACGGAGCTTAGCGGACTTTGCGACGCCTCAGGCGTACATTTCCTTCAGCTTCAGCAGGTGCTGATAGCGGTCCATAGCCGCCTTCTCGTTGCGCTGGAACAGCTCGCTGGCCCGGTCGGGGAACTCGCGGGTCAGGCGGCTGTAACGGGCCTCGTTCATCAAGAACTCCTGATACCCACCGGCGGGTTCCTTGGAATCCAGGGTGAACTTGGCGCCTTCGGCGGCGGGATTGAAGCGGAACAGGTTCCAATAGCCGCACTCCACGGCCTTCTTCATTTCCGCCTGGCAGTTCATCATGCCGCCCTTGATCGAGTGCATCTCGCAGGGGGAGTAGGCGATGATCAGGGACGGGCCGGGATAGGCCTCGGCCTCCTGGATGGCCTTGAGGGTCTGGGCGGGGTTGGCGCCCATGGCCACCTGGGCCACGTAGATATAGCCGTAGCTCATGGCGATCTCCGCCAGGGACTTTTTCTTGATCTCCTTACCGGCGGCGGCAAACTGGGCCACCTGGCCGATGTTGGAGGCCTTGGAGGCTTGGCCGCCGGTGTTGGAATAGACCTCGGTGTCGAAGACAAAGATGTTTACATCATTTCCGGAGGCCAGGACGTGGTCCACGCCGCCAAAGCCGATGTCATAGGCCCAGCCGTCGCCGCCGAAGATCCACAGAGACTTCTTGGACAGGTACTCTTTGTCCTTCAAAATCTCCAGGCAGAGCTTGCAGGCATCGCAGTCGCAGTGCTTGGCGCCGCTGTCCTTGAGCTCCTTGGCGTGAGCCTGGAACTTGGGCAGCTGGTCGCCAAAGACCTTGGCAGCCTCAGGGCTTCCCGTGAAGGCCACGATGTCATCCACGGACATGACGCTCTCTTCCAGGAGCTTTACATATTCCGTGGTGGCTTCCACGTTGGCCTTGCCGTCTTCCATGGTGTCCAGCCACTTCTGGGCGGCGTCCTTCAAGGGCTGATAGGTGTGCTCCACCGCGATGAGTTCGCGGGTCAGGTCCGCCAGACGGTCGCGAATGGCCTTCTGACCCAGATACATACCAAGACCGTGCTCGGCGTTGTCCTCGAACAGGGAGTTGGACCAGGCGGGGCCGTGGCCGTCCGCGTTGGTGCAGTAGGGAGAAGTGGCCGCGGGACCGCCCCAGATGGAGGAGCAGCCGGTGGCGTTGGAGATATACATCCGGTCGCCGAAGAGCTGGGTGACGAGACGGGCGTAGCTGGTCTCGGCGCAGCCGGCGCAGGAGCCGGAGAACTCCAGGAGGGGCTTGTGGAACTGGCTTCCGGGTACCGTGTTGTCCTGAAGGTCCTTCTTTTCAGAGACATTGGCGTTGCAGTAGTTGAAGACCTCCTGCTGCTGGGCCTCCTGCTCCTGGGCAACCATCTTCAGGGCCTTTTCGCCCTTGCGGCCCGGGCAGACGCCCACGCACACGCCGCAGCCCATGCAGTCCAGAGGACTGACGGCGATGGTGAATTTGTAGCCCTTGCCCTTTCCGGTTTTGTCGATGACTTTGGCGGCGGCGGGGAGTTTGGCGGCTTCCTCCTCCGTCATGGCATAGGGCCGGATGGTGGCGTGGGGGCAGACATAGGCGCACTGGTTGCACTGGATGCAGTTTTCAGGCATCCAGGTGGGAACGGAGACCGCCACGCCCCGCTTCTCATAGGCGGCGGCGCCCAGCTCGAACTGGCCGTCGGCGTGCTTGACGAAGGCGGAGACGGGGAGGCTGTCGCCGTCCATCTTGCCCACGGGGTTCAAGATAGTCTTCACCTGCTCCACCAGTTCCGGCTTGCCGGTGAGGGTGGTGGTGTCGGGGGTGTCCTGAGCGTCGGCCCAGTCGGCGGGAACCTCGAACTTTTTATAGGCCGTGGCTCCGGCGTCAATGGCCTTGTGGTTCATATCCACTACATCCTGTCCCTTTTTCAGGTAGGAGTGGGTGGCGGCGTCCTTCATATATTGAATCGCCTCGGACTCCGGCATCACCTTGGCCAGGGAGAAGAAGGCGGACTGAAGGATGGTGTTGGTCCGTTTGCCCATGCCGATTTCTTTGGCCAGGTCAATGGCGTTGATGGTATAGACCTGGATGTTGTTTTTCGCGATATACCGTTTCGCCACGGCGGGCATATGTTTGTTGACCTCTTCGTCGCTCCACTGGCAGTTGATCAGGAAGGTGCCGCCGGGTTTCACGTCCCGAACCATGGGGAAGGCCTTGACGATATAGGCGGGCACGTGGCAGGCCACGAAGTCGGCCTTGTTGATATAATAAGGGGCGCGGATGGGCTGATCACCAAAGCGCAGATGGCTGACGGTGACGCCGCCGGTCTTTTTGGAGTCATACTGGAAGTAGGCCTGGACGTATTTGTCCGTGTGGTCGCCAATGATTTTGATGGAGTTTTTGTTGGCTCCCACGGTTCCGTCGCCGCCAAGACCCCAGAATTTGCACTCGATGGTGCCTTCCGCCGCGGTGTTGGGGGCGGGCTTCTCCTCCAGGCTCAGGTGGGTCACATCGTCCACGATGCCAATGGTGAACTGACGCTTGGGCTCCGCCTTGGTCAGCTCCTCATAGACGGCGAAGACGCTCCGGGGCGGGGTGTCCTTGCTGCCCAGGCCATAGCGGCCGCCGATGACGGAGATGTCGGTCCGTCCGGCGTTGGCAAGAGACGCCACCACGTCCACGTACAAAGGCTCGCCCAAGGAGCCGGGCTCCTTGGTGCGGTCCAGCACGGCGATCTTTTTGCAGGTGGCGGGGATGGCGGAGAGCAGCTTGTCGGCCCGCCAGGGGCGGTACAGCCGGACTTTAATGAGGCCCACTTTTTCGCCGTGGGCGTTCATATAGTCAATGACTTCTTCCGCCACGTCGCAGATGGAGCCCATGGCGATGATGACCCGCTCAGCGTCGGGGGCGCCATAGTAGTTGAAGAGCTGATAATCGGTGCCCAGCTTTTCGTTGACCTTGGCCATATACTTTTCCACCACGTCCGGCAGGGCGTCGTAGTAGGGGTTGCAGGCCTCGCGGTGCTGGAAGAAGATGTCGCCGTTTTCGTGAGAGCCCCGCATATTGGGACGCTCAGGGTTCAGCGCGTGCTTGCGGAAGGCGTCCACGGCCTCCATGTCGCACATTTCCTTCAAATCGTCGTAGTCCCACACGGCCACTTTCTGGATCTCGTGGGAGGTGCGGAAGCCGTCGAAGAAGTTCAGGAAGGGAACCCGGCCCTTGATGGCGGCCAGGTGCGCCACCGCACCCAGGTCCATGACCTCCTGCACGTTGCCCTCGGCCAGCATGGCAAAGCCGGTCTGGCGGCAGGCCATGACGTCGGAGTGGTCGCCGAAGATGTTCAGCGCGTGGCTGGACACGGTGCGGGCGGACACGTGGAACACGCAGGGCAGCAGCTCGCCGGCGATCTTGTACATATTGGGGATCATCAGCAGCAGGCCCTGAGAGGCGGTGTAGGTGGTGGTCATCGCGCCGGTGGCCAGAGAGCCGTGGACGGTGCCGGAAGCGCCGGCCTCGGACTGCATCTCGCAGACCTTCACGGTGGTGCCGAAAATGTTTTTCTGACCGGCGGCGGACCACTGGTCAACCAAGTCTGCCATGGGCGAAGACGGGGTGATGGGATAGATGCCCGCCACCTCGGTAAACGCGTAGCTGACATAGGCAGCCGCGTTGTTTCCGTCCATGGACTTGAACTTTCTTGCCATAAACTTACCTCCTGTAAATTCGCCGTCCGTGGGACGGCAATCTCTCCAAAACAGAGATTCGAAACTCTCCTTTCCGAACCCCATGCAATTCCATTATAACACGGCTCTTTCCCGGTGTAAACCGCCACTTTGTTATTTTTTGCACAAATTTTCCCGGGGATTCTTGGAGGGCCGGATTTCCGCCCGGTTCTGGGAGTTCTTTCCTCCCGCGAAACCGGGGCGGGTGGCCGCTCCCGATTGGATAGCCGCCTGCAAGCTCTTTCGCCGTTTCGCTTTGCTCAGCCGTATCCGTGGGTTCGGATTCCGCCGGGAGAATGACAACCCGCCTCACGGTTCCGCCGCCTTGCGGATGGAAAAAAGAGCCAATAAAACGGCCCACAATAGCAGGGCAAATAGTCCGGTTTTGCGGTTTTCGCCATGGTTTTCACCTCTAAAATTCAGTCGAGCAGAGATTGCAAGTTCCGGCGGAACCGGCGCGTTTTCTTCTCTTCTTTCCATTTCTCCCAATCTGTGGTATGATGGTTTCATATAGACAACGCGGCGCTCCGCCGCGCTTTGCGGGAGGGTTCTATTATGGTCGTTACCGTGCGTTCTCTTGGCTTAAACGGCGTCTTGGGCTACGAGGTCAGCGCCGAGTGCTTTCTCTCCGGGGGTCTGCCCGCCTTCGACGTGGTGGGCCTGCCGGACACCGCCGTCCGGGAGGCCCGGGAGCGGGTCCGGGCGGCGGTGAAGAACTGCGGGGC
>CAJUCO010000024.1 GCA_910585245.1 uncultured Oscillibacter sp. | reverse complement strand
ACAGACGGTTAAAGTCCTCCCGCTTGTCCGTTTTCGTGCCGCTCATCGCCTCATCCAGATATCCAGAGTACCCATCTGTGCAATAACGTTCCGCATCAGGGGCTGCGTCTACCATCTTCTGAATCGTTTTGGAGGTCTTATCACGGCTCACAACATGGCCTATGATCTGCCGCGGCTCCCGGCTTACCATCGTCATGATGTAGATATTTTCCCGTGTTTCTGTGCGGGGCTTGTATTCCAGAAACCAGTACAGTTCATCCAATTCCACAGTTTTTTCCCTGATTGAGGATATCGCTTCAGTTCTCTCGGCCCGAAGGGTCTTCTTTTATCCAATTCATGACATTGGACTTGTTCATTCCAAGAATCTTTCCCACGCCTCGGTCGCTGACTCCCCCGTAGTACATTTTGATTGCCAGTTCTTTGGTTTCTTCAGGGTACTCATGGCGTTTGGGCTCGATGGTGTAATATATGCCCCACTCCTTACACTTGCAGCGTTGGCTCCCCCGAGCTGTTGCGCCCTGTCTTCACCTGGTTTTCAATCTTTCAGCATTTCGGGCATTTCTTCCATACCTCTACCGTTTGTATTCTCATAATTTCCTATTATATCATAATATCCTTTGTTTGGACACTCCCATAGGAAGCCTCAACCATCTTCTTTCATCATCTAAATCTAAAAATGCTTCATTTCAATAATTCATAGATCCATATTTGAATTTGATGCTCGACATTTGCCGGTAGACCTGTTATCTCCTCTATCTCACTTCATGTCAAAGCAAAATTTGCGTCCACTTTCCCCAGCGGAAACGGAGAAACAACACGCCGCTACGCAAAACAATATCCAGGACGTAAGCTGTCCAAATGCCCATCAATCCCAGCCCCAGCCGGATGGACAACAGGTATCCCAGGCCCACCCGGATGCCCCAGATGCCAAATAACGTGGCTATCATGGGAAACAGGGTATCCCCCGCCCCTTGAAGCGCATTGGTCAGAACCTGGGCGCTGACATTGAAAATCTCAAAAAAGGTGATGAAGTGGAGCAGCTGGACAATATAGCCCTGAGCCTCCGCCCCCTGGGCAAAGTGTACCGCCAGCCCCGGAGCCAACACATAGAGTCCCACCGACAAAACCACCGTGTAAATCCCGGCGATCTTCGCCGACAGGTAGACGTATTGCTTTGCCCGTTCCGCGCTCTTCCTCCCCAGGCTTACACCCACCTCCGTGGCGGTGGCTATACCGAAGCCTATGGCGGGAATGCAGACATACCCTTCTATGTTCCCCGTCACGTTGTGGGCAACATAGGAGGCGGTCCCCAGGGAGATAATCAAACCGGCGTAAACCAGCTGGCCCATGCGCATCACCAGCTTTTCCCCGCAGGCCGGCAGTCCAATCCGGGCGATGGAACCCAACAGCTTTTTATCCGGCCGCCAATCCCCGCCCCGGACGCTCAGCCGGCCCCGGCCCCAGAGAAGTTTTCCTAAGAGCGCCGCCGCCGCGATAACCCGGGAAAGCGTGGTCGCCAGGCCCAGCCCCACAATGCCCAAGCCCATCCGAATAAACAGCCAGTTTAACCCAATATTGACGGCATTGGCGCTGGAGGAGGCCAACATAGGCGTCACCGAGTCCTCCGAGGCCCGGAGACAGGCAGAGAGCACCGTCAGCAAGCACAAAAACACAGAGGGAACGGCAGTAATCAGAAAATAGGGAACCGCAAAACCTAAAATATCTTCCTGAGCTCCCGACAGACGCAGCAACGGCCCCTGAAAGGCCAAAGCAGCTACGCCGGTCAGCAATCCCAAAAACACCCCCAGCAGCAGCGACTGCCGGACCGCCGCCGAGGCTCCCTCCCAGTCCTCCTGGCCCACCCGGCGGGACACGATGCTGGTCACCCCTACGCTGACCGCCGTAAAAATGGCAATGAAAATATTCACCACTAAATTTGTCACACCGATGGCGGCAATGGCCTCGTCTCCCAGGCCCTTGGCAAAATAGATGTCCACCGTACCCAAGAGGGTCTGCAAAAGGTACTCCGCCACCACCGGCAGCGCCAGCTTGTGCAGTCCCAGTACCCTCTGTTTCCGGCCCTCTTCTCCCGGTCCGGCTCTCCACTGAACTTCCATAATATCCCTCCGCAATGTAAACACAAACAGTTGTCTTTATATTTTTGGAAGATTTTCCTGTAAGAGCCAATTGCACAAACAGGAAAACGCGCCTATATAAACAAAATCGACAAGGCTTTTCCAAACCTGTCCCCTTTATTGTAGTCTCATTTTGACAAAAAAGCAAGTTGGATTTTTGTAGCTTTGACGGGATTGACAAATTATAAATATGTCTTTATAATTAAGAGTAAAGTTGGATCGAGTCATATCGCCATCCTTCCACTTTGGTACGCATCGGTAGATAGAATTGGAGGAATCAGAATATGTTAAAAACAGACCCCAATTATCAAAAGTGTCTGGACATCCTGGGAGAGGAACTGCTGCCCGCAATGGGCTGCACCGAGCCCATTGCCGTGGCCTATTGCGCGGCCGTGGCCCGCAAGACCCTGGGAGCGTTACCTGAACGGGTGATTGTGGAGGCCAGCGGCAACATCATCAAAAACGTAAAAAGCGTAATCGTCCCCAATACGGGACATCTTCGGGGAATCCCCGCCGCCACTGCCGCAGGCATTGTGGCCGGAGACGCCGAGAAGCAGTTGGAAGTCATTGCCGACGTTACCGAGGACCAGCAAAAACAGATCAAGCAATTTATGGAGTCCACGGACATCTCCGTCCAGGTTGCCAACAGCCCCCTGATCTTTGATATTGTTATTACCGCCTACAAGGGAGACTCCTACGCCAAAGTGCGTATCGCCGACTATCACACCAATATCGTCCTCATTGAAAAAGACGGCCAGGTGCAGCACTCCGTGGAAGTTGCCGTCTCCGGTGACGACGGCCTTACGGACCGCTCTTTCCTCAGTGTGGAACTGATTTACGATTTCGCCGAAACCGTGGATGTGGCCGATGTGAAAGCGCTGCTGGACCAGCAGATCTCCTATAACATGACCATTGCCGAAGAGGGCCTGAAAAACGACTATGGAGCCAATATCGGTTCTGTCCTCCTGTCCTCTCATCCCAACATCAGCGGCGAGGACGCCCTCCGGTTGAAGGCCCGGGCCATGGCCGCCGCCGGAAGCGACGCCCGAATGAACGGCTGCGAGCTCCCCGTCATCATCAACTCCGGAAGCGGAAACCAGGGCATTACCGCCTCTGTTCCCGTGGTGGTCTATGCCCGGGCGATGAACGTGGGCGACGAGAAGATGTACCGGGCCCTGGTGCTGTCCAATCTGCTGGGCATCCATCAGAAGACCCCCATCGGCCGCCTCTCCGCATACTGTGGCGCCATCAGCGCCGGCGCCGCCGCCGGTTGCGGCATTGCCTACCTCAAGGGAGCCGACCTGCGGGCCATTTCCCACACCCTGGTCAATGCTCTGGCCATCTCCTCCGGCGTGGTTTGCGACGGCGCCAAGGCCTCCTGCGCCGGTAAGATCGCCCTGGCGGTGGACACCGGCATCCTGGGCTATGAGATGTTCAGTCAGGGCCAGCAGTTCGAAGGCGGCGACGGCATTGTGAAAAAAGGCGTGGAAAACATGATCGCCAGCGTGGGCCGTCTGGGCCGGGACGGTATGCGGGAGACCGACAAGGAAATTCTCCGGATCATGGTGGACTGAATTCCAGGTACATAAAAGCCCCTCTCCGGCAAAAGCCGGGGGACAGGGCCCAATGCCCTGCCCCCAGCTACATTGCCTCTTCGAACCGTTACAGCGAAAAGGTAAACAGCGGAATATCCTGGGTGGACCCGGGATGCACGGTATACGTGGCCCCCAGCAGCACCATGGTCGCATCGTAGATCTCCGTGCACCAGATTTGCTTTCCCTCGCTGTCCCCCAGCAGTTCGTCCGCCGAGCGCAGGAAGTCGTGCTGGGGCACGTTGACAAAGATCTTCATGAACTTGGGAATGACATTGGGGAGAACCTTGAGGCAGTCCATGACAAAGTGGGTCTGGAGATACTCCAGGGACGGTGCAATGTCCTTGATCAGCGTGCATGGGATGTAGGTGTAGTCCAAAGATTCCGCCCGTTCTCCGGATTCGTTGGCCATGATGATCTCGTAAAAGGGCTCGTCCACCGGAAGGTTGGCTTTCTCCGCCAGCTCAGGAGACGCCTTCAGAATGCGAAAGCGCAACAACTGATGCCGTCTAACGCCGGTAATGGTCAGCTTCGCCGCTGAGACGAAGGCCTTGGATTGGGTAGAAACCACCTGTCTCGCGCTGACAAACGTCCCCCTGCCCTGCACCCGGTTTAGGATTCCCAGCACCGACATTTCCTTGATGGCTTTGTTTGCCGTGATGCGGGAAACGGAAAACATCTCCGCAAATTCCGTCTCTGAGGGAATTTTGGTTCCTTCCTGGTATTCTCCGCTTTCAATTTTTTGGGAAATGTAATTTTGGATCTTCATATAATTGGGAATGAATTTTTCCTGATTTTCCATATCGCTGAGTCCCCCTTTGAACGGTATTGGGTTTCCATTGCAGGATAATTATACATTACCCCTTTACAAACGTCAACAGAATCGCGCAATTGTATAGATATCTATTTTTTATCATCTGCTTTTTATCTATATAATATATATTTTTTAACAGGAGGAAACACCTATGAACAGAGAAGAGCGCGTACGCGCCGTACTGGCGGGGCAAGAACCCGACCGCATCCCTGTCAGCGTTTGGATGCACCTGTCCCAGCACGATCAGGACCCCCGGTCCCTGGCGGAAGCCATGGTGGAATTCAACGAGACCTACGATTTTGACTTCATCAAGATGATGCCCTTCGGCGCCTACACCACTCCCGACTGGGGCACGAAGCTGGAGATCTTCTGCGACAAGTACAAAGAAGTGGAGATCGTGGCCCCCGCCATCACCTGCCTGGAGGACTACAAGACCATCCAGCCTCTGGCGCCCACCCACGGCAGCTGGGGCAAGACCCTTCACTGCGCCCAGTGGCTCAACCGCCTGGTAAAGCCCAACACCCCCTACATCCAGACCATTTTCTCCCCCGCCACCACGCTGAAAAAGCTGGCCGGCGCCCGCATGATTCCGGATATGAAGGAGCATCCTGAGGTAGTCCACGAGGCTCTGGAAGTCATTACGGAAACCACCATCGGCTTTGTAAAGGCCAATATTGAAGCCGGTGTCAGCGGTTTCTTCTTCGCCTCCCAGTGCGGAACCTACGACCTGATGGACGACGTCATGTTCGCCGAGTTCTGCAAGCCCTATGATCTTCGGGTCATCAATGCCTACAAAGACGAAACCTGGTTCAATGTCATTCATATCCACGGTCTGAATGTCATGTTTGACACCCTCAGCAGCTATCCCTGCAACGTGGTAAACTGGCATGACCGTCAGACCATGCCCACCCTGAAAGAGGCCCGGGAGAAGTGCTCCAAGGTCTTCCTGGGCGGCCTGCGGGAGGGTCCCTCCATCGTGGGCACTTCTTTGCAGTACGACAGCATCATGTCCAGCAGCGACGACGCCGCTCTGATCAAAAAACACATCCAAGAAGCCATCGACATGGTCGGCGGCAAGGGATTGATGATCGGCCCCGGCTGTGTGGCCGACCCCCGCTCCCCCGCCGCGAACTTGCACGCAGTGAGAGCCGCTGTGGAGAGATGAGCACAAAACAACGGGCAATTTTACTGATGACGGTCTCCACCCTGAGCTTCAGCATCATGCAGCTCATTGTGAAGATCTCCGGCCCAGCAATTCCCACCATGGAAAAGGTGTTTTTCCGCAATTTCATCACCCTGTTCTTCGGTCTCTTCCTAATCTTCAAGGACAAAGTTCCAGCCTTTGGCAAGAAGGGAAACCGGATGGCCCTGCTGGGGCGCTCCGTTTTCGGCTTCATCGGCGTGGCGGGTTATTTCTACGCCACCACTAATATGAATGTGGCGGACGCCAGCCTGCTTCATCGGAGCTCTCCCTTCTTTGTCATCGTCTTTTCCGCCATGTTCCTGAAAAATCGCTTGACTCGGGTTCAGGTGGGTGCGCTGCTGCTGGCCTTTGCCGGCTCTGTGCTGGTGATCAATCCCAGCTTCAACGTGAACATCCTGCCCGCCCTGGTGGGCGTACTCTCGGCGGCGGGGGCCGGAGCGGCCTATGTCATCATCAATTACCTCAAAGGGAAAGAGCATAACGCCACCATCGTTTTCTGCTTCTCCCTGGTATCCTGCCTTCTCAGCCTGGTGATGAGCGGCTCCTCTTTCATCTTCCCCAACGCGGTGCAGTGGCTTTTGCTTCTGGGCATCGGCGTCTTCGCCGGCATCGGTCAGGTTGCCCTGACCCAGGCCTATAAAATGACCAACCCCGGCGAGGTAAGCATCATCAACTATTCGGGCATCATCTTCTCTGCCATCCTGGGCTTCGTGTTTCTGGATGAGCGGATCAGCGCCCGGAGTTATTTGGGCATCGCGCTGATCTTAACGGCTGCCTTACTGCTTTACTTCATCAAAAACAGCCGGGAGATCGGCCGCCCCAAGGCCGGCTAGGATACCTCAAGCGGCCTTTGTAATCGGCAGTTACTCTGCCACACCCATTGGAGGGATTTTATTTGAATCAGCAGCCCCAAGTCCTGGACCCAGCTGTCCGGGAAAAAATCTCCACCAGAGTTTCCCTGGTGGGTATCGTTGGAAATGTTTTTCTGACAACCTTTAAAGTGTTCGCCGGCGTCGTGGCTCATTCCAGCGCCATGGTGTCCGACGGCATCCACTCCGCCTCCGACGTGCTGGCCACCTTTATCGTTTTGGTGAGCATGAAATTCGCCAGCAAGGACGCCGACGACTCTCATCCCTATGGCCATGAGCGCTTTGAGTGCGTGGCCTCCATCCTGCTCTCCTTCGTTTTGTGCGCGGCGGGAGCGGGCATCGGTATCGAGGGTATCAAAAAGATCGCCGGACTGGAGCCTGTGGCGGTTCCCGGCGTTTTGGCCCTGATTGCCGCCGGTGTGTCCGTCGTCTCCAAGGAGGCCATGTACTGGTACACCATCAAGGCCGCCAGAAAAATCAACTCCAGCGCCCTGACCGCCAACGCCTGGGACCACAGGTCCGACGCATTCTCCTCCATCGGCAGTTTCGCCGGCATTCTGGGAGCCATCCTGGGCTTCCCCAAGCTGGACGCCGTAGCCAGTCTGGTAATCGCCGGTTTCATCCTCAAGGTGGCCTACAGCATTTTCAAAGACGCCATCGACAAAATGATGGATCGCGCCTGCGACGACGACTTTGTGGAGCAAATCTGCAATACCATCGCCCAGGAAAAGGACGTTTTGAATGTGGACAGCGTCAAGACCCGCCTCTTTGGCGACCGGGTCTACGTGGACGTGGAAATCGCCGTGGACGGCCAGAAAATCTTGCTGGACGCTCACCAGGTGGCCCACTCTGTCCACAACCGCATTGAGGAGGATTATCCCCAGGTAAAACACTGCATGGTCCACGTCAACCCCGCCACTCCCAAGTGAGGCATTCTTTCCCTTATCTTTCCCCACATAGGGTGGTAGAAATACAACTGATGAAAAGGAGATACCAAACATGAAAAAGAAACTCGTTGCACTGATCCTGGCCGGACTGATGGTTCTGTCCCTGGCCGCCTGCGGAGGCAAATCCGGCGACTCCGCTCCCTCCACCAACGGAGGAAGCGACGGACAGAGCTCCTCCAGCAATTCCTCCGGCAATTCCTCCGGCGACTCCTCCGGCAGCAGCTCTGCCGACAGCAGCTGGAACGTGACCCGCCCCGAGGGTCTTCCCGCGGACTACCCCAGCAAGGAAATCACCTATATCTATCCCTTCGGCACCGGCTCCATGCAGGATGTGTATATCCGCGTTCTGGCCGAGAAGATCAAGGAAAAAGAGGGCTGGAGCAAGAGCATCGTCGTCAAATCTCCGGAAGGAGCCAGTGGAGATATCGGCTGGAGCTCCTTCATCAAATCCAAAAATGACGGCTATACCATCGGCTTTGCCCCTACTGCTCAGATCATCACCGCCCTTACTCTGGGCCGTGACTACCTCCCCGAGAACATGGAGTATATCTTCAACATGATGACCGACCCCGGCTCCGTGGGCGTGAAGAGCGACTCCCCCTACAATACCTTGGAGGAGCTGCTGACCGCCGCCAAGGAAAAACCCGGCACCATCTCCATCGGCGTCACCTCTGTCAACGGCTCTGAGGGCCTGTGCGTCATCCAGCTGGAGCGGGCCTCCGGCGCCGAGTTCAACGTGGTTCCCTTCAACTCTGAGGCGGAGATCCTCACCGCCGTGGCCGGTGGCCACTGCGACGCCTACTGCCTGAACGTGGGCGACTGCACCACCTTTATGGAAGAGGGCTCTGTCAAGATGCTGGCCGTGGGTACCGAGGAGCGTTCTGAGTTCTATCCCGACGTTCCCACCTACAAGGAATCCGGCTATGACGTCATCCAGGCCAACAGCCGCGCCATCTCCGCTCCTGCCGGCACCGATCCCGCCATCATCCAGTACCTCTCCGACTGCTTCGTGGCCGCTGCCAACGATCCCGACGTGCTGGCCCAGGTCAAAGACCTGAACGTGCCCTTCGACACCATGGACCATGTCACCTGCACCGAGACCTTCCAGGGCTACTACGACGGTTACAAGGCTCTGTGGGACGCCGATCCCTGGGCCTGATCCGGTGACTGATTCGTGCAAGACCAAACTACCTGACACATTGTAAAATAACGTTTCGGGCCGCCGGCATTGTTCGCTGTTCCAGATATGCCGGCGGCCCCACCCTCATCACCGCCGTCTCCCGGAGGCGGCTGAAAGCCTGGCGCGTCAGGCGCGCTGATTCAAGGAGGAAAAAAATGGAGAGTGAGAAAGTCAAAAGCCCAACAAAGAAGTTTAACTGGAACATCATTTCCTGTATCTTTATTTACGCCTGGTCCGGGATCTTCTTTGCCGCCTCCTTCGCCATCAAGGACTCGGCTTCCAAGCTGTTTCCCCGGGTTATGTGCGGCATATCCGTTTTCTTGGCAACCCTCTTCCTGATCTCCTGCCTTCGGGGCACGGACGTGAAAGAAGGGGACGAGCCTGTCAGCTTCGCGGGAGCGGGCCGGGCGGCCATCATGGGCGTAATTCTGGGCGGCTATATCCTGGCCAACTACCTCACCGGCTTTTACATCTCAACTGTGATCTTCCTGCCCGCCGGAATGCTCTACCTGGGGCAGCGGAACTGGAAGATTATCGCCGGGATCACGGTGGGACTGCCCCTGATCATTTACCTTTTCTTCGATCTGTTGTTGGGTATGATCATGCCCACCGGCATTCTCTTCCTGTGAGACTGGAGGTACGGAAATGGAAATGTTATCTTATTTCGCTCAAATTTTTGAGCCCACAACGTTCATGTGGCTGGTCATCGGCGCCACGGTTGGCGTCATCCTGGGCGCCCTGCCCGGTATGTCCGCCGACACCGGCATCGGCATCTTCCTGCCCCTGACCTTTTCCCTGTCTCCCGTGGCCGCTCTGGCGGCTCTGGGCGCAATCTACGTTACCGGCGCTTACGGCGGAAACATCACCGCCGTGTTGGTAAACACCCCCGGTACCTCAGACTCTCTCTTTATGACCCTGGACGGCTATCCCATGACCCTGAAGGGACAGGGCCTGAAGGCCATCGGCGTGACCACCCTTTCCTCCTTTGTCGGCGGCGTGGTGGGATGCCTGGCGCTGATGTTCATTGCCCCCCCCCTGGCTACCATCGCCACCAAGTTTGGCCCTCTGGAGCTGTTCCTCACCATTATGATGGGCATTATCATCATCATCGGCATTGTGAAGGATCGGGCCTTGAAGGGTCTGATGAGCGCCTGCCTGGGCTTCCTTTGCTCCTTGATTGGTATGGACGGCATTACCGGAATGCCCCGCTTTACCTTCGGCATCCCCGGCATTTATGACGAGCTGCCTCTGCTGCCGGTGGTTCTGGGTATGTTCGCCTTCTCCCAGGTGTTCGTCCTGGTGCAGGAGAACCGGAAGTCCATCGTCATCGGCGAGGAAGCCATGCGAGGCAGTGTGTGGCTGGACAAGAAGGAGATGAAGTTCATCACCTTCGAAACCATCCGCTCCTCCATCATCGGAACCATTGTGGGCATCATTCCCGCCGCCGGTACCACAGTGGCCGCAGGCCTGAGCTATAACATGGCCCGGCGGGCGGACCCCGATCCCAGCTCCTTTGGCAAGGGCAATCCCAAGGGTCTTGCCACCGTCTCCGCCGCCAACAACGGCGTGGTGGGCGGCTCTCTGATCCCCCTACTGACCCTGGGCATCCCCGGCAACGCCACTTCGGCCCTATTCCTTGGCGGCCTCTTGATCCACGGTTTGGCTCCCGGCAGCCGCCTTTTCACCGAAAACGCCAAAACGGCCTACGGCTTGATTTTCTCCATGCTGATGGCCAACTTCTTCATCCTGATCTTCGGTATGTTCGGCGCCAAGTACTACGCCAAAATTACCAAGGTCCCCAGCAATGTGCTTATTCCTGTCATTGCCGCCCTTTGTATGTTGGGTGCGTTCAGCTACCGCAACCTGCCCTTTGACATGATCATCGTCCTCTTCTTCGGCGTGGTGGGTTACTACATGGACCGCACCGGCATTCCCATGGCGCCGTTCGTGCTGGCCTTTGTTCTGGGCAAGTCCGCCGAGATCGACCTGCGCCGCGCCATCATCATTATGAAGGGCAATGGCCTAAACGCCTTGCTCCAGCCCCTGCCCTTGGCTTTGCTGGCCATCGACATCATCATGCTCATTGCTCCCTTCTGGGGCGATATCACCGGCAAACTCCGGGCCAAAAAGACCAACTGACAGTTTGTAAAACACCTTTGGAGGGCCTGTGGGGAGTCGTACCTTCCTGCGGGCCCTCCGGTTCCGGCAAATCTTTCCTCTGTTTTTCGAAAAGATCTTGAAAATATAGGCAAGATCGTTTATCATGTAGCATAATCACGGCGGTTCCACTAAGGCCCCTTAGCAGGGTCTTATGCAGACCGCCCATTCTCGAACCGGACAGGTTCGACCTAAACAAGGAGGTTTCTTCAGAATGAACGACGACATAATTCCCCGATGTATATTGATTGCCGCCCTGGTCTTGTTGGGCGGGTTCTTTGCGGGGTCTGAGACTGCCTTCTCCAACTGCAACCGGGTCCGTATAAAGAGCCGAGCGGAGGATGGAGAGGCCAGCGCCAAGCGGGTGGAAAAAATTCTGGACCGCTTTGACAAGGCTTTGGTAACGCTCTTAATCGGAAACAACGTCATCCACGTCATGGCCACGTCCAGCGCCACAGTGCTGGCGATTCAGTGGTTTGGCTCCTATGGATCGCTGATTTCCACCGTTGTGATGACCCTAGTCATCTTCATTTTCAGCGAGACAATCCCCAAGAGCATTGCCAAAGCAAACAGTGACCGGGTCGCCGAGGCAGTATCCGGCATCTTGTATGCTCTGATGCTCGTCCTCACGCCAGTGGCCCTTTGTTTCACTGTTTTGAGCAACGGATTAAAGCGGATTCTCTCCTCAAAAAGCGAAGAGCCCAGCATGACGGAGGACGATTTCAAGTCCATGATTGAGACCATCGAGGATGAGGGCGCTCTGGAATCTGAAGAGAGCGAGCTGATCCAATCGGCCCTGGATTTTTCTGATATCACCGTATACGACGTACTTACTCCCCGCGTCCACATCACCGGCATTGACCGGCGGGACCCGGAGGAGATCTATCAGGAAAAAATCCGACAGGCAACCTTTTCCCGTCTGCCGGTCTACGATCCGGACATGGACCATATCGTCGGCATCCTGAATACAAAAACATATATGCTCCGCCTCCACCAAAAGGGGATGTGCTCTTTGGAGGAGGTTATGACCGAGCCCTATTTCATCCAGTCGGATATGGATATCCACAGCCTTTTCCATGAGATGTGCCGGCGCAAGCTGCACATAGCGGTGGTGCTGGACAAATGGGGCGGGACCCTGGGTCTTGTCACCATGGAGGACATTCTGGAGTCTCTGGTGGGCGACATTTGGGACCAGGAGGAAACTGAAACCACCGAAGAAACCGACGTCTCTCCCCTCCAGGAGATCCAAGAAGACTGCAAGGAGGTGGCCGGCGCATGACGACCATTTTAATGATTGCCGTGGTGGTTTTGGTCACCGGCTCCGCCTTCTTCTCCTCTGCGGAAATCGCCTATAACTCCGCCAGCCGCCACAAGCTCCGCTCCAAAGCGGAGGCGGGAGATAAAAGCGCCATCCGCGCCCAGGAGATCAATGACCACTATACGGAAACACTCTCCACGGTGCTGGTGGGGAATAACCTGGTGAACATCGCCACCACCGCTGTAATCACCACCCTGGCCCTCAGCTTCGACCCCCGAAAGGGCCAGATGTACGCCGAGTTCATCACCACCATCATCCTGCTGATTTTCGGTGAGATCATTCCCAAAATCATGGCGGCAGAGTATTGCAACCGCTTGGTGCTGGTGTACAGCGCTCCTTTGAAGTTCTTCATTACCATCTTCAAACCCGTGGTCTGGATTGTCACCAAAGCGGTGGACTCCCTGGCAAAGCTCTGGACCCCGGAAGAGACCGAGCCCTCCATGACTGACGAGGAGCTGGTAATGGTGGTGGAGTCCATCCAGGACGAGGGTGTGATCACAGAGTCCGAAAGCGAGCTCATCAAATCCGTCATCGAATTTTCGGACATCACAGCCCATGAGATCATGATTCCCCGGGTGGATATGGTGGCCTTTAGCGTGGACGCCAGTGTGGAAACCCTGCTGGCGGACGAAAGCATCTCCCATTACACCCGCATCCCCCTGTACAAGGGAAATCTGGATCACATCGTTGGCATTGTCAACGTCAACCAGCTGTTGAAATTTGCCATGGGAACGGAAAACTGTGGTACGGAAGACCTCTCCTCCCTGATGAGCGAACCTAAGTTCGTCCATATGACCAAAAACATTTCTGATATGCTCCGGGAAATGCGGGAGGAGCACTGTAACATGGCCATCGTGTTGGATGGCTTTGGCGGCACCATGGGACTTGTGACCATGGAGGATATTCTGGAAGAAATCGTGGGCGATATTTTCGATGAAACGGACGAAGTGGAGCACGACGTCACGGAAATGTCGGAAAACGAGTTCCAGCTGGATGGCAATATGAATATCTACGACGCCTTTGAGGCGGTGGAATACGAGCCCAAAGAATTTGAAAGCGAGTATACCACCCTGGGCGGCTGGATCACGGAAATGCTGGACCGTTTCCCGGAAGTGGGCGATAGCTTTACCTATGATCGTTTGACCATTACGGTGCTTGCCATGGACGAACGCCGGGTGGATCAAGTCCGGATTGTCGTCAACGAAGAACCTGAGGACAACCATTCCAAGTAACCCATATTTTTAGCCCTGGAGACCCCAAACTTTCTTGGGATCTCCAGGGCTCTTTTCATCGCTGGAGCCGGACATTTTTCATCCTGGCAAACAGATTCATCCCCAGTCCGGGGACCATGCCGGTTTTGGAGCGCGTCCCTCGGCCAGAGAAAAGGGCATTACCCCGAAAGGGTCTCTCATCCACTCCTCGCTTTATGCAGTTGTATCCACACCCTGTTGGTAGCCGTCCAAAATGCTGGTATCAAAGGGCTTTCCCCAATCCCAGCCCGGGTCCTGCCGGTGGACAAACTCGCCCAGACGGGTGGCCTCGCTGTGGAAGATCTCATTTAGCGTCCAGGACGCGCTAAGCCGCTTCTCCGGCGGCAGGGACATGGTATAGTCTTGGATAACTTTGCTGATGTCTTCGCCGTCGCTCACTCCAAAGCCTTGCTTCATGTGGTCGAAGGCAATTTGCTTAACCTGCCGCACCACGCTTTCGTCCACGGGGACCATTTTCCGCCAGTCCTCCGGGCCGTTCAGGCTCATGCCGGGGGTTCCATAGGGATTGATATGCCCCTGCCGCTGCTGGCCCAGCTCTCCGATGCGCTGCTGCTGCCGGCTTTTTACCAGTTCTGTGATGGTCATAAGAAAACCTCCTCTTTCTTAAAATATCAAATGACAATATTTTGGGCCGTCTCGACCTTATCCCGCCGGGGCTACCGGCCCCTTCCCGGCTTTGGGGCGCGGCGGAGCTTCCCGCACTCGCTCACAGGGCTGTCAATTGGTATGCTCCGGTTTGTCGAAAACGTGGAAACCGGATTTGACCGGAGGGAAGGGATCTCCCCCGCCATTCAACCCACAAGTTAGGAAAATCCCCTCAACATGGCAAACTCTTTTGAAAGCCTAACCCTCTCCTACCAGCTCCGCCCACAGCGCCTCATAGGGCCGGGGTTTCACCGGCTTCTCTCCGGCGTATTCCCCCATGGGATCTGTGACACGCGCCGGATGGTCCAGATTCGCAAGCAAGAGGTCCAGGGCGTTCCGCAAAGCGGGCAGATCATGGATGAGGTAGGCAGGGGTGAGCCTGCCCAAAAACGTGTCCTTGGGGTACTTCTTCCCCTCCACATCCAGATAGGTCCACCGGTCTGCCACATGATATTCCACCGTCCGCTTTTCCTCCAAAATCCAGGCCATCAAAAACCGTCCGCCGTCTTGGAGAAGCACAATGTGCCGTCTCCGGCCCTCTTCTCCTCCCCAGGTCAGCCGCAGCTTGGAAAAACCGCCTTCTATAAACGCTTTCAGCCCCTTTTGCAAACGGGCCCGGTTCAGCTCCGTTATCTTCAGCGTCTCCGCGCCGCCCTCTCCCCTTCCAAACACAGCGGAATTGGGGTACACAGAGAAGTAAAACGGCGCGTCCGGGCAGTTGCAGGCCCGCTCCATGGGAAAGCCCCCCAGAAGCTGCTTATCCAGATTGTATTTGGTCCGCCCGTGGTCCACGTTGACGGCTCTAGTCCAGATTCCCGCCCGGTACTGCACCCCGTTGGGCCAGCTGACCTGCTTGAAAATGGCACGCAGCTGCCGGCGGATGGTGTAAAAGCTCCGATGGAAATTCTCCCGGAAAAGCTTGCCACTGCGGAAGGGATCAAAACGGACCTTGCCCTTTCCGTACGTCTCCGGCCTCTCCAAAAGGGCGAAGGACTCTCCTCGGAAATCATCGAAGTAAAGGCAGGCATACACGCCGCCGCTCCTTAGAAAGACCAGAGACCGCAAAGGCTCATATCCCTGTCTCTCCCCCTCCATCAAAGTCGTCCTCCAAGACCACTCCAGCCGCTCCAGCCGTCCCTCGCCAAACTGGGTCAACAGATCCTCCAGCTTTTCCCGGGTGACATCCTCCCCCAGCAGCTCCACCGGCTTGCCCCACTGGGGCTTGAAGGTATCGTGGCAGATCGCACGGTAATCCCACTGGGCGTAAACCGCCTCCGGCAGAGTTTGAAGCGCATCCATAGGCAGCCCCTTGGGGAAAAGCTGCTCCTCCATCAGCTGACGGGCCAGGGTCACGGCGGTCCCGGCGTCCGGCGCGTCATACTGCCCCTCCCGGACCATCTCTTTTCCATAGGGCGTTTGCTGGTACAGTGCCAGAATTTGATCCTGCTGAAACCAGACGCAGACATACAGCAGCTCCGCGTTTTCGGCGAAGATTTCAAAGGGCAGGACACTCTCTGGCGGCAGAGAAGAAGGCCTCAGCCTTGCCGCGTCTTCCTCGCCCTCCCCGTCTTCCCCGTCCTCTTCGTCCTGCTCCGAGACGATTCCCACCGCGTCGGGCCGGGGCAGTCCGCAGACCTGATCCGAAAGACACCCAGCGATATCCTCCCAGCCGTCCTCCGGAGCGGCGGTATCTGGCAGACGGCGAAGGATTTCCTTTTTGACGGTTTCGTACCGGTCATAAATCGCCGTGGTCAGGGGCAGAAGGAAGAAGAACGTGTCCGTGTCCACCAGCGCCGCCACCCGCTCCCAGGGGAGGCAGGGGCGGTAAACCGGCTCGCCGTTTAGAAGAAAGCTCATATACCGAAGGTGGAAGCAAACCTCAACGCGGTCTTCGTCCAGAGAACAGAGCACAGACCTGGGCACAGGAACCGGGTTGTCATCCATTTCCAAAAACCGCCAGCTCCAGTCCGGGAGATAGGGCAGCTCCTGGTTCAAGTACGCCAGAAGCGCGTTTCCGGTATCCCGGTTTTGCGCGTGATAGAAGCCGGTATTCAACCAGTGGCGAAGGAAGGGCCGGTCTTTCAGAGTCGGTCTCCCCTCTGGAACCGGGGCGTTTTTGTCCTCTTGGTTCCATCGCTCAATCTCCCGGCGGTGGAGGACCCCGTCCATTAAGACCGTCAGCTGCTTTGCACAGGGGGCCTCCGGATGGCCTTCATAGAAGGCCAGGATTTCCTGGGAAAAGTGCTCCCCGCTCCACTGGACATGGTACTTCATGTGCTCTTCCGCAAAGCGCCGGTCCCACAAAGCCTTCTGGAAGTCCGGACGGGCGAAAAAGGCCTTGGTCTCCTCTCCGGCCGTTTCCCAGTCCTCCGGCCTTCCGGTCTCCTCCAGCGCCCGTACCCTCTGGCGGTAGGTCTCAAATTCCCTGTTCAGGCGGCGAATGTCCAACTCTCCCTCCATGATGCCGGGGAGTTGCTCCAGCACCCGCTCCCGGAGGCCGCCATAGAGGA
Source organism: uncultured Oscillibacter sp. (assembly GCA_910585245.1). Lineage (GTDB taxonomy): Bacteria > Bacillota > Clostridia > Oscillospirales > Oscillospiraceae > Oscillibacter. The sequence goes on along the minus strand of CAJUCO010000024.1, from coordinate 24,207 downwards.
GTTTGGCCCGGCCCATAACGGCGGTTTTCAGCTCCAGTTTCTGCCAGACCATGCGGTAGAGCTCCTTGGGAAGACCGTCGCGCCGGAAAAAGTGCTCTATCAGGCGCATCCCCGCCGGATGGCGCTGGGTCGTTCCGGGGTTTCGATCCTGGAAGTTGCTGATCATGTAAAATTCCAGAATCTTCCCCGCCGTCTTCAGCTTCTCCTCATCCCAGCCGCCACTTTCCGCCAGACGGACCAGGGCGCGGTACTCCGCGAAGCTGTTGCGCATCGCCTGCTCCACGCCCTTGAAGGGCTTCGGCTTCGCTCCGCGCTTCAAAATCTCAAGGATGAACTCCTGTCCATCGAACTGGGCGTCTCTTTCCAGCTGGAAGACGTCGTCCCTCCGCTCTCTGCCGTCCGGCTCCAGGTACACCTTCCAGCTGACTGTAAAGAGATAGACGATATACAACCAGTTCAAAAACTCCCTGTTCAGGGGGTACTCCGCCTCCAAACGGACCACGTGCTCCAAAAGAAGCGCCGCAAAACGCCGCTCCCAAGCCACGTCCAAAAACGCGCCGGAGGTGAAGTAGTCCATCCAGGCCTGTGGATTCTTCCGCTGCTTGCCGGTGTAAAGGTTCAAAAATGCCTTCGCCGCCTCGTGGTCCCCATAGGGGTTCGGCCCCTCGTCGATGAGCACAGGCCCATTTGTAAGGGTCCAGCCCTCGTCCTCCGGTTCCTCCGGTCCGGCAGGCGGGGCCTCTCCCTCCTCCCCATGGGCCAGCGCCGCCTGATAGGCCTTGCGCAGGCGCAAGAACCCTTCCGGGTCCTCCTCCGGATGGCAGGTCTTCGCCTTTTCGGCGTAGGCCCGTTTGATGGTGGAAACATCCTCCGTAGGGTCCAGACCCAAAATTGCCCAAATGCTGTCCATTTTTTACGCCTCCATCAAATCGGAGTCCCCACCAGCGCCGCCTGGACTTCCTCATAGGGCAAGGGCACAAACTCCCCAGGGCGGCTCACTACCGGCTCCGTGTTGTCAAGGTCATCCAGAAGCAGGTCCACGCCGTTTCGAATGCGCTGTTGCAAATCCCGGTGGACCAGACAGGCAGGAACGTAACGGCCCAGGAATTTCACCGGAGCATCCGACGCATAGGCCAGAGCCAGCCGTTTGCCCTCCTGAAGCCACAGCATCATGTATTTCCCTTCGTCCCTCAGAAGGATCAGGTGGCGGCGCTCCGTTTCCCCCTCCGGAGTTTGGAAGGCCCAGGCAATCCGCAGTCGGGACAGCTTTTCCTGCATAAACCGGACCAGTGCACTGTTGGCCTGACCATAGGCGCCGCTTCGCAAGGCCGTGACTGTCCGCTCCCCCTCTAGGTCCACGGTCTCCAATTCCACCGGGAAGCGGCTGGAAACAAACTTTGCCAAAAGGTAGTTCCGGCCCCGGTGGGGCGGCACGCCGCCCAGCTTTTGCTGGGCCATGAGCCGCTTGTGCTTGCTGTCGTGGAGGTTCACGTTGCAGCTCCACAGCCGTCCGCCCAGGTCCTCCAGCTTGCCCCAGCCCATCTGGCCCAATACCAGGTCCATATCCCGCATCATGACGGAGGCGCCGGGGAAGACGGAATATACCGCCAGCTTCCCCATGCCGAAGGGCACATACTCAATCTCCCCACAGCCCACGTTCCGGTACATCTCCCTGTCTGAAAGAAGGGAATACCAGTAGTCCCCCCGCTCAAAGGTGTTTTCAAAATAGAGACAGGCGTACTTGTCCCCGTCATGACAAAGCACCAACCGGCCCTGCATCCATTCCATCTCCAACCGCTCCAACTCGCCCAGGGCGAAGCGGCCCAGCGCAGCCATGAGGGTTTCCCGGCTCACCAACTTTTCCGGGGAGATGACTTCCGGCGGCGCTCCTTCCGTCTCTGATAGGAGTTTTTCCGGCGTGGCGGAGGTCTCCGGTTCCCCGGAAAGCGGCTTTGGCGTTTCCGCTTCCCCCCGCTCTTCGTCCAAATCCCACAGCTCCGCGATGTCCCGCTTGGGCTCCGGCTGCAAAAGGTCGATGTGAGTCAGAACCTCCTCTTCTCCGCCGTTGGGGGTGAAGTAAATATGCCAGGGCAGCTCCCGCAACCGGGAGACATCAAAATACTCAGGCGACACCAGCTCCCGCAGCCGTTGCCGTGCAGCCTCCAGGCCGCTTTGGGGGGTGAAGCGGATGATTTCTGTGCAGGTGTAGGGCGCGGCTTCTTCTCGCCGGACCGCAACTCGCCAGTTCCCCTCCGGATCCGGCTCCAGCCGCTCCTGCTCTCTCCGGCCTGACGCCGTCTGGCGGTAAATAGTAACCGGCTCTCCGTCCTCCTTCCACACGGCGGTGTAGAGCCGCCCGCCGCCCTCGGCACTGAGCTCCATGGGTAAAACCGTTTCCGGCGGAACCGGGTTCCCGGAGCCGTCCTCCAGCGGCAAACGGCACACGTGGCCGGCGAGACACCGGGCAATCAAGACCCACTCATCCTCAGGCAAGAACAATCCTCTCATGCGGCGGTAAATCTCTTGGGCCACCTTGTCAAAATCCCCGTAGGGCGCCGCCGTAATGGGCAGGAGGAGGGCAAACCAGTCGCCGCTCTCCCGGGCCGTCTGCTCCCAGGTGAGGCAGGGGCGGTACACAGGCTTGCCATTCACCCGGTACTCCAGGTGCTGGGGATAGCAGTCGATTTCCACCATACCCATAGCCGCCGCGATGGTCCTGGGTGTCCCATCCTCCCGTCCGGCAAACCGGCGGCTCCAGGATTCCTGATAGGGCAGATACTTTTCTAAATACTCCAGCAACGTCGTCCCGGTTTCCGGGTCCTGGGCCGTGTAAAAGGCGGTGTTCAGCCAATAGCGAAGGAGCGGCCGGTGCGCCAGGCTCAGCCGGACAAAATGGGGAATCCCCTCCGGGTCCGCCTGGGCATCCTCCCGGCTCCATCGCTTGGCCTCGCAGAGCCGGAGATCCTTTTCCAGACCGGAGACCACCTCCTCCCCCCGGGGGAGGTCCGTATGCTCCCGGTAGTAGTCCAGAAGGCGGCGTATCAAGCCCTCTCCCATGCCCTCCCGCCGCCAGGGCGAGTTGGTCAAAAGCTGCTGCTCCAAAAACCGGGGAACCGGCAGGGCCTGCCTCATCTCCGGCGAGGCGAAGAAGGCCTCGGATTCCGCCGGTTCCGTCTCCGGGTTGGCCCTGATTCGTTTCAAATAGGCATCCAGGTTCCGGGTCAGCTGGAGGAAATTTACCGGCGGCGCCTCGCCGTCAATTCCCGGCACCCGCCGGACCGTCAGCTCCCGCAAGGGACCGTAGAGGGCTTTGGCTCGGCCCATGATGGCGCTTTTCAGGTCCAGCCGCTGCCACGCCGCCCGGTACACCGCCTCCGGCAGGTCCTGCCGCTGGAAAAAGTGGAGGAAAACCCGCAACCCCGCCGGATGGCGCTCGCAGTCCGGAGTCACCCGCTGTTCACAGCGCTCCCGGATGTAGGCGGGGGCGTAACTGTTCAGCACCGTCCGGAAGCCCTCCAGGGCCTCCGGGTCCCAGCGTCCGGCCTCCGCCAGACGGATCAGGTGCCGGTAGTCCCGAAAGCTCTGGAGGATGGCAAACTCGTTGCCCTTGTGCTTTTTCAGCGCCGGTCCCTTGCGCGCGATGCGGAGTATGGATTCCATGCCGTCAAAGTCCGCCCCGTCCAAAAGACGGATCTGGTGATCCCGGTTCATTTCCAAAAGCGTCTTTCCGGGAAGTCGCACAAACTCCTCCAGGGAATACTGATAGGCGATGCTCAACCACGTCAAAAACTCCTTCGGAGGCGGCATAGTCCTCTCTGCCTCCGTGATCTTTTCCAGTAGTAACGCGGTAAACCGGGCATCCCAACCCGCGTCCAGAAAGGCGTCCGACGTAAAATATTCCATCCACAGCTTGGGATTTCGCCTCTGTTTGCCGGTGTAGAGATCCCAAAATTTCAAGATGGCCTCGCTGTTTGCATAGGGGTTTTCTGTGAGGAGGGGACCCTCTTCAAAAAGCTGCCAGCCCCTATCCTCCTCTTCGGCTTTGTCCTCCTCCCCCTGGAGGCGGCCCGAATGGTTCTCCGAACCGTTTCCCGGCTTTGAAAAAGCGGTTCTCTCCCCTTCCGCATAGGATAACGCCGCCCGATAGGCATTTCGCAGTTCCAAAAAGCCCTCCGGGTCCTCCTCCGGGTGACAGGTTTTGGCCTTCTCCCCGTAAGCCCGTTTGATGGTGGAAACGTCTTTTGTGGGCTCCAGCCCTAAAACCGTCCAAAATCCGCTCACAGCTCATCCTCCTCTTCGCCCTCGAGGCCCTCGAAAAACGCTTTGTCCTCCCCTTCGTCGTACCAGAAGTCCTCTTCCAGCGGGTCCGCCTCCGCCTGGGCCTCCAACCAGTCCATCTGTTCCTTTACCCGTTCATAGTTGCGCTGCTGTTCAATCAGGCCGCCCTGACTCATCACCCATTTCCAATAGCCAACCAGCTGTCCGGTCAAATTCCGCAACCGGCCTGTGGTCTGCTCATAGAGACGGAGGCCCCGCTCCAAAAGAAGCTGGTTCCTTTGGGTCCCCTGGGCCGCCAGCTGAATCTGCCGGATGCGCTCCATGGCCCGGGCTTTTCCCTCATCCGTCAGGCGCAGCTTGGGGTTTAGAATCAGCCGGTCACGGTAGTCTCCGCCGCTGCTTTTGGCGCTGACGTGGAGAATGCCGTCAATGTCATAAGTAAACGTCACCAGGGCGGACTGTTCCCCCGCCGGACCGGGGGGCACCCGGACCACCACCTCCCCCAGCTTCAGATTCTCCGAGGCGAAGTAGCCCTCCCCCTGGTAAATCTCAAATCTCAGGCCCTGCTGGTTGTCCTGGAGGGTGACAAAGCGCTCTTGATGGCTGGCGGGGAGCATACTGCTCCGGGGGATCAGCACCGCCATGTGGGGCGTCTTGTCCCCGACGTAGCTACAAGTGGAAACCCCCAGGGAAAAGGGGCACACATCCGTCATCACCAGGTCCTGGAGGTCCTCGGCCCGCTCCTTGATCCCCGCACACAAACCCACACCCAAGGCCACAATCTCGTCCGGGGCTGCCGCCACATGGGGCCTCCGGCCAAAGAGCTCTTCCAGAAAGTCGCCGAACACCGGCAACTGGGCGGAGCCGCCCACCAAAATCACGTCATGGATGCGGCCTCCCCGTTCCCGGTCCTTCATGGCCCGGGTGATGACCTTGCGGACTTTCTGAAACACCGGGGCGCAGAGTTGGCGCAAAAGCCCGCTTGTTAGGACGAGGCTGTACCGCTTCTCCCCCTGCTGGAGGAAGATGGACGCCGCCGGAGCGCTGGAGAGGGCGATTTTCGCCGTCTCCGCCTGCCGGTACAAAGAGGCCCGAAGAGTGGGGTCCAGCCGCTCCTCCGTCAGGCCGTTCTCCTGGCAGAAGTGGGCGGCGATGGCCCGGTCAATATCGTCCCCACCCAAGTGGTTGTCTCCGGCAATGGCGGTGATTTCGATAATATTTTCAAAACATTCCACAATGCTCACGTCCAGGGTTCCGCCGCCAAAGTCCACGATCATCAGCTGACAGTCGCCGGTCTGGGTACTGTAGCGGTGGTAGAGCGCGGCGGCGGAGGGTTCGTTGATGAGCCTCTTTACATTCAGCCCCGCCAGCTGGGCCGCCAGCTTCGTGGCACATCGCTGGTCGTCGTTAAAATAGGCCGGGACGCTGATAACGGCCTCCTCCACCGCCTCGCCAAGATAGCGCCTCGCGTCCTCCAGCAGCTGCCGGAGGACCAGGGCAGAGAGCTCCTCGGGTTTGAACACCCGCCCGCCCAGGGTCAGGGCTTTCTCCGTGCCCATCCAGATCTTAAAAGAGGCGGCTGTAGCCTCCGGATGACTGACCAGCCGCTCCTTGGCCGCCGCGCCCACCAGGACGGTACCATCCCCCAGCACGCTGACGGCGCTGCTGGTCTTATACTCCCCCAGCTCGTTTGGAATCCGTTCCACCCTGCCGCCGCGGTAGATGCAGGCCAACGAATTGGTGGTGCCCAGATCGATGCCGATAATTGCCATACAAATCCCCCTGTCTATACAAAGGCCGGAGCCTCCAGCAAAAATCTGGTTATATTATAAGCCCCCGATAGAGTTTCGACAATCCTATTTTTACGGCCTCTGGAAATCCCATGGAGAATATGGTAAACTGATAAAAATTCCACTGTTCCGGCAGCCGGGCCTTTTCAAGATTTGGACGGCCAGCCTCAGAGCGGCCTGCCCCATAAAAAAATCCGCAACGCCGCCCCAGCATCCTGTGGAAACAAGCGGCACTTTAAAACCGAGAATATGCCGCCTGACCGCTGCCGGACTTCCGGCTAAGGAGTGAGACCGCCATGGAAATCGTCAAACGCGGCTATGTGCCAAAAGACGCCGTCGAATTTGGACCCAAGTCCATAGCCAAGCTGAACGCCGCCGCCCAGGAGTTGGCGTTTTTGTTGAACCGGGGATACGACACGAAATCCGCCTCCACCTTCGTGGGAAACCACCACCTGCTCTCGGAGCGCCAGCGGCTGGCCCTGGCTCGGATCACCTCACCCTGCGGCGCCCTGGCCGGGCGGGAGCGAAAAAGGCTCCGGGAGACGCCGGAGACTCTGGTACTGGACGGCTTCAACACCATCATCACTTTGGAGGTGGCCCTGTCCCGCTCCCTGCTGTTGGAGGGGATGGACGGCGCCATCCGGGACTTGGCTGGATTGCGGGGAAGCTACCGCGTCGTGGACAAGACGGTACAGGCCGTGGCGTTACTGCTGGATAGGCTGGAGGCGTTGGGCGTCAAGGAGGCCCTGTTCTACCTGGACCGGCAGGTGTCCAACTCCGGCCGCCTCCGGGAGCTGCTGCTGGAAAGGGCGGCGGACCGCGCTCTCCAGGTTCGGGTGGAGCTACACCCCAGTGTGGACGGCGTTCTCTCCCGTTTGGAGAATGTGGTCACTGCCGACGCCATTATTTTGGACAAATGCGGCAGCTGGTACAATCTGAACCGCGACCTGATCGAAGAGGCCGTCCCGGAGGCGTGGGTGCTTCGGCTGGAACCTCTGAACATTTAAAAAAGGCGGCTGCAAGAGCCTTCTTATGAAAGCGGGGACTTCAAAAGGAGGGGCCGGAACGGCCCCTCCTTTTTATGGACGCTTATTCTTCCTCGTCGGTTACAATCAAGCCATAGCCCCCGCTCTTGCGACGGTAGACGATGCACAGGCTGTCATCCTCGCTGCTGCGAAAGACAAAGAAGCTGTGGTCCAGCAGATTCATCTGCAAAATAGCTTCCTCCGTGCTCATGGGCTTCACGGCGAAGCGTTTGGTCCGCACCACAGGGAACTCCCTCTCCTCCGCCACGTCGAAATCACTGGCAGGGGCGGGAGGCGGAAAGCCCTCGCTCCGCAAACGCTTGGAGAGCCGGGTCTTATTTTTTAAAATCTGGCGCTCAATATAGCCCACCGCGGCATCCACAGCGCCACGCATATCGCCGTCCGGCGCCTCCGTCTGGGCCCGGAGCAGAGCGCCTCCGCTCCGAACGGTGATCTCCACAGTACAGCGGTGGTCCTTCTCCACCGAGAATGTCACAAACGCGGTGGTGTCCTCCCGAAAATACTTTTCCAGCTTGGCGATTTTCTTTTCTGTGTAAGCCTTGATGGAATCGTTGAGGGAAACCTTCTTACAAGCGTAGGTGTATTTCATCGAGATCGCTCCTTTCGTGTGAAAAAGGGCTGGCGGACCTTCTTGGAAGCCCTTTTGTATAATATAACATATTTGTATTGAAATGGGAAGAGGAAAGCCACGCTTTTTCAAAATATTCACAAAAATTTTTCTCCTCCTACCGCCGCCGCGACTTTCGACAAAAGAAGGAGAAAAAATACAAAACTTTCTATTTACAAAACCTGGAAAATATGGTACTTTGATATAGGAAGCTTTCCAATATCCCACCCGCTTGGGCCGCATGGTGACACACCGTGCGGCTCCTTTTTTGGGGACGCGGAAAAGACTCCCTGCTGAATGAGTCTTTTGGAGTAACGCAAGGCCGCCCGAAGATGGGCGGCCTCAGGCTGTCGAAAAAGGATTTTCGCCAGCCTGAGCAAGTTTTTCAGACCTTTCAAAAGGTCTGAAAAACTTCTGATTCAAAACGAGAGAAACCCCTGATGGGTTTCTCTCGTAGCTCTTTTCCTTTCCGCTCCATGTTAAACAGCACTTTTTGACAAGCTGAGGCCGCCCGGAGATGGGCGGCCTTTTCCTGGCTCTATCTCTTTCTTCTTCCGCGTTTACCGTCCATGCTGCGGTTCAAGTCCGCCATCTTCCCCTCGGAGGACGACAGGAAACGCTTCAGCTTGTCCTCAAACGCCTGATCTCCCGACGGCGGCAAAGGCTCCTGCCTGCCCCGGCCCTGGAACTGTGGCTGAGCCGGCCTGGGCGCGGCCGCCGGCCGTGGACCGGCTTGGGGCCCCGGTCTGGACGGACGCGGAGTCCGCCGCTCCTGCTGGGGCAGGGCTTTTTTGATAGAGAGATTTACCCTTCCATTCTCCGCCGACAGGACCAGGACCTTCACAGCCTGCCCTGTCTGAAGGTGATCGTGCACGTCCTCCACAAAGGTATTGGCGATCTCCGAGATATGTACCAGCCCGGAGCCGCCTCCTTCCAGTGCCACAAAAGCGCCAAATTTCATAATGCTGGTGACTTTGCCTTCCAGAATACTCCCAACCTGAGGCTCCATACGGTTTTTAGTTTCTCCTTCCCTTGATTCGCGGGGTAAAACAGTCCGGTATTCAGCTGCCCACCTCGAAGACATACTCGCCGGGCAGGACCCAGCCCTCCCGGCGGGCGATTTCCTGCATCTTCTCGGGCGTGCAGCCCTCCTCAATGTCCTCCGCCAGGGCGTCGTTCTCCTGGCGTCTGCTCTCCACCAGGGCGGCGATTCGCGCCTTTTCCTCTTCGGCGTCCGACACCTGCTCTCGCAGGGCGTACACCTCGCAAACCAGCGCGGCCAGCAGAGTCACGATCAACAGCCTGGTCAGAAGACCCGCCCGGAGCTTTACCGCCTTTGGTGTTTTTCGTTGCTTTGCCATTTCTGCCGCCCCCTTTCCCGTACCGATACCCACTTTTCTTTATTGTAAAGCATTTGCGCCAAAAATAAAAGAGATTTTTTCCGTGTCGGAACATTTTTTTATAAAAATTTCCCGCCCACCGAAAGGGAAGGCACAAAAGCCGCCACAAAAAGGCCAGTGTATCCGCCCAAAAGGTCCAAAGAGGCCGCAAAAGCTCGGAAAAGACGCAGAAAAACAACACCGCGCCTCCTATCGCCCCTACGATCACAAAGCCCCGGAGTTGACCCTCGGCTCTTCGAAGCAGGAACAAAAACATGGTCCCGCCTACCACCAGACAGTAAACGCCGTCCAAGAGGCCGGTGATCCGGGGAACCCGGACCCGAAAGGGGCGCATCAGGTCATACAGCAATCCGGCGGACAGACCCAGGAGTATGGACTGTCCAAATACCAGAAGCTCTCGGGCCGCCTGACTTCCCATGCTCAGCCAAACAGGCGGCCCAGGAATCCGCCCCGGCTGGGGCCCTGGTCCTCATAGGTAAGGGAGTCGATCCTCCCATCCACATGGAGCTCCCCTCCGTCCAGAGATAGCTTCCCAATATGCAAATCCTCCCCCGTGATAACCAAGGTCCCCACGGCGGTAGTCATGACGATGCCGGTCTCGTCAAAGCGCTCCACATCCTCCACGCCGGAGACGGTCAGGCTCTCCCGCCCGTCCAGCTCCAGGCGGTGGACAGTCTGGGCCGCATTGTAATCGTTCATGGTTCGTCCCTCCCTGTCCAGAGCATATGCGCAGGAAAAGCGGGATATGTCCCCTTCTTTCCGGAAAGGGCAAAAGACAAACCGGCCCAAGGCGCAACCGGCCAACAGCAAACCGTCTTACACCTGTTTGTAGAGCATGGCGGCGTCAGCCTGCCGGACCGTCTCCTGGATGGAGAGGACCTCCACCGTCACCTCTCTGGCTCCCAGGCGGAGAGAAATCTGGTCCCCCACCTTCACCTCGTAAGAGGCCCTGGCCGGACGGCCGTTGACAGACACCAAGCCGTTGTCGCAGGCTTCGTTGGCCATGGTCCGCCGCTTGATGAGGCGGGAGACCTTGAGATATTTGTCCAGACGCATAAAGCGCCCTCCTTTCGTCTTGTTGAAAAAAGGACTTCTTTTATAAATTAAAAAAAAGAAAACTGCCGGCAAGGCCTGCCGGCAGTTCAAAACCGCGCTCCCCCCCGGTCAGCCGCCCACGGTGTCCTTCAAGACCTTGCCAGCCTTGAACACAGGCACAGTGGAGGCGGGAATTTCGATGGGCTCCTTGGTCTTGGGGTTCCGGCCCACCCGAGCCGCCCGCTTCTTTACCTCGAAGGAGCCAAAGCCCACCAGCTGGACCTTTTCGCCCTCTTTCAGGGCATCGGTAATAGCATCCAGCGTGGCAGTGATGACGGTCTCGGCGTCTTTCTTGGAGACCTCCGCGGCCGCGGAAACGACATTGATGAGTTCTGCTTTGTTCATGAATGGTATCCTCCTGCAATCATTTGTGTTCTGGTAGCCTAGGCCTTGTTTGAAAATGTCAAAACGCCCCGCCGGCGGATGGTTTCCGCCGCTTCGTACGGAACATTCCAAAACCTCGCCGGAATTTGAAAACGTTCTCATTTTGCTCCGGAAAGGTCCTCCCGCCGGACGTCTCGTCAATCCTCAAATAATACCTATATTCTTAACGCAATCGCGTGTTAAGACTCCTCTTTTTTGGCGGCTTTCCATAGCTCCACCAACTGTGCCTCGCTATAAGCGGTCAAGGGCCTGTTCGCCATGGCCTCCACCCGGCGAAAACGCCCGTCAAACTTGTCGCAGGCCCGGTGAAGGGCGTCCTCCGGGTCCACGCCGGACATCTGAGCCACCTTGGCGGTGATGAAGAGCAGGTCTCCCAGCTCCTCCCGGACGCCGTGGGGCTCGTCCACCGGGGCTCCGGCCTCCAGAGCCGTCCGCAATTCCCGCACCTCCTCCTCCAGCTTCCCCAGGGCGCTGAGGGCGCTGGACCAGTCAAACCCGGCCTTGGCGGTTTTGCTGCCAATCTTCTCCGCCCGCCAAAGCGCGGGCAACGTGTGCGGCACGGCTTCAATGGCGTCGGCGGTGGTGGTTTGGGACTTCTCCTTCCGCTTCAGCGCCTCCCAGTTGAGCAAAACCTCCTGACTGTTCTCCACCTCCACGGTTCCAAAGACGTGAGGATGGCGGTAAACCAGCTTTTGGGCCACACCGTCTACCACGTCGCTCATGGTAAAGCGGCCCTGCTCGGTCTCGATCTGGGCGTGGAAGGCCACTTGCATCAGTACGTCTCCCAACTCCTCACAAAGATCCACCGGGTCGTCCCGGTCCAAGGCGTCCAGAACCTCGTAAGTTTCCTCCAGAAAATTTCGGCGGATGGACCCGTGGGTCTGCTCAGCGTCCCAGGGGCAGCCTCCCGGCGCCCGGAGTAGCCTCATAATTTCCAGAAAGTCCTCCCAGTTGTAATGGCGCTTACATTGAAAATCTACCATAGATTGCCCGCCTTTGCAAGAAATTTTAAGAAAAAAGTTGAGATTTTTTTATATTTTTTGCTAATTTTCCGTATCTTTTAGCGCAAATGCAACAGTTTTGCCAGTTGAGTCCCGTGCGGCATCGTTTTCAGATCCTCTGCCCGCAAAATGCGCATCGTCACCACCAAAATGGCGTAAACGATTACTCCGGCCAGGATGCCGAGAAGGGTGGCGGAGGCGTTCGACAAATAAGCGGCCCGTTCAACAGCCCGCTCTCCGGAGACCATTCCCAGGAACAAACGGTCCAAAGCGCGGTCAAAAAATCCGTGAGCCGCCCAGACCGCCCCTCCCATCAAAACGGAGGCGATTACCGGCTTGAGGAATATCTGGAGATAATGGGGCTTCTCCGGCGAGTGCTTCCAGACGAAAAACAGATTCAGTCCCACAATCACGACATAGCAGCAAAGGGTGGAGACAGGCGCGCCGTGAATATTGATATCAGGATTTCCCACCAGGATATAATTCATAACCACTTTTGTGACTCCGCCTGCAATCACCGTCCAAATGGGAATCAACTCTTTGCCATAGGTTTGCAAAATCACGTTGGTCAGGTTCATCAGGCACATGAAGATGCAGGCGATCCCCAGCCAGCGCATATGGGGACCGGCGGCCAGGGCGTCCGCCTGACGGCTGGGGTAGAGCATCAGCAGCGCCGGACCGCCCACCACGCTCAGACCCACGCCGGCGGGAATGGCCAGCACCGCCACCAGCCGGAAGCCGGAGGAGACAATCCGTCCGGCTTCCGCGTGGTCCCGGCGGGTCAGCGCCGCCGCGGCAAAGGGAATCAGGCTCATGGTGACGGGAAAGACAAACGAAGGCGGAAGGTTAATGAGGTTCATGCCGAAGGTATACTGGCCAAACAGCTCCGCCGCCGAGTCCGCCAGGGCAGGGACATCCCGCAAGCGTCCCAGGACAATTTTGGTATCCACCAGCGTGATAATGCTCATGGCGGAGTTACTGAGGGTGATGGGAATGCCGATGGCCAAAACCTGGCGCATCAGCTTTCCGCCGCTGTCGGGCACGTCCAGAGAGGTCCTCCTGTCCCGGTGTCGCAAAAGGTAGAAAATCAGGTACAACAGGGACAAGAACGTCCCGGCGGTGACGCCCAGGATGGCTCCGGCGGCGGCAATATCCAGCCCCATCCCCAGTCGAAGGAAGTACCAGGCCAGAGCCAGACCCAGGCCCAGCTTGCACAGAGCCTCCAAAATCTGGGAGACGGCGGTGGGCGTCATATTTCCCTGGCCCTGGGTATAGCCCCGCATACAAGCCAACAAGCACACGCAAAACACAGCGGGAGAAAGCGCCCGGATGGGCCAATAGCCCAGGGGCTCGTTCATAAAGGCCGCCAGCTGCTCCGCGCCGAAAAACATCAGCAGCGTGCCCACCAGACCCATGGCGAAAAAGAGCCAAATGGCCGTTGAAAAAATTTTACGCTTCTGGTTCTCCCGTCCCTGGGTGTGGGCCTGGCTGGTGAGCTTGGAAATGGCCAGCGGGAGACCGGCGGTAGAAATGGTCAGCAACACGTTATAGATGTTGTACGCCACATTGAAATAGGTCTGTCCCTTGGGCCCGACAATATTTCCAAAGGGAATCTTATACACCGCACCCAGAATTTTGACAATGGCCACCGCAGAAGCCAGAATGGCCGCCCCCCCCAGGAAGGACTGCTTTTTCTTAGTCGACATGAAACGTTTACCTCGAATACTTCAAAAAATGCGCGGACTCTCGACATCTGGAAAAGGCGGGTCCACGGTCCACTTTATGGGCCCGGGACGCGCCATATAACCAGACGGCGCAACGATTTTAACAGGGCCCTTACAACCGCTCCAGGCACCCTTTTACCAGGGCGGTAAACTTGGGGCCCGCAGCCTCGCCCGCCGCAATGACCTCGTCTCCGGAGAGGGGCTGCTCCAGCACCCCCGCCGCCATGTTGGTGCAAAGGGTGAAGCCCAACACCTTCATGCCGCAGTGAGCGGCGGTGATGGCCTCCGGCACTGTGGACATTCCCACGGCGTCCGCTCCCAAAAGGCGGGCTGCCCGGACCTCCGCCGGAGTCTCATACTGGGGGCCGGGGAAAAACATATAGACGCCTTCCTTGAGATCCAGTCCCTGGGCCTTGGCGGCGTCATGGGCCTTTTTCTGAAGGTCCGGGGTATAAACGTGGCTCATGTCCGGGAAGCGGGGGCCCAGCTCCTCAACATTGGGTCCACAGAGGGGGCTGACGCCAAAAAGCTTGATATGGTCCGTAATCAGCATAATGTCCCCGGCAGAAAAGGCGGTGTTCACCGCTCCGGCGGCGTTGGTTACCACCAGGGTGTCCATCCCCAAAAGGCGGGCCACCCGGACGGGATAGCCCGCGTCGGCAAAGGACCAGCCCTCATAGGTATGGAGGCGGCCCTGCATGACGGCTACATCCTTCCCCGCCAGCTTTCCAAAGAGGAACTGGCCCTTATGGCCGGGGGCGGTGGAGTGCTTCATATGGGGCACCTCGGCGTAGGGCACCGAGACGGGGTCTGCCACTTCATCCGCCAGGGCTCCCAGACCGGAACCTAAAATCAGCAGCGTTTCAGGCTGAAAGCCCTTCAGCTTCTCCCGGAGAACCTGAGCGCTCTGCTGATACTGTTGGTATGTGTAAAATTCCATGGTATCCTCCTCTTTTTCTCAGTCCAGCTTCTCGCCGCAAAAGCGGCAAAAGCGGTCCCCCTCCTTCAAAGCCCCGCCGCAGCCGGGGCAAACAGAGGCCTTCCGCCCCAGGGTTCCGTTCAGCTCCGCCAGCCGGGCTTTCAGCACGTCGATCTCCCGGAGCTTTGCCAGCAGCTCCTCGGACTCTGTGGGGTTGCCCGTGTGGGTGGCGTACACCATCTCCCCGGCCTCCATCAGCTTTCCGTCCATCTCGCCCTCCACACGGGCGGCCTGACAGCGTAGCCGCACGGCCCCGGCTACTTTTTCCGCCCCCTCACAGGCAAGGCCCAGGGTCCCCAGAGCCAGGGTTCCCGCCGCCTCCACCCCGGTCCGAAGGGTATCCAGCAGGTCATACAACTTCTCCTCATGGTTCATAGTACCGCTCCTTTCAGCTTCCGTTTAATGGTTGTCGTAAGGGCTTCCGCCGATAAACTCACGGGACAGGGACTTGGCGGGGATATATTTCTCGTCCAGGGCCTCGATTTTCTCCAGACCCCGGAGAATGTCCTCCACCACCTTGTATTTTCCCCTGGGGATCTCCTCCAGAAGGGGAGTCACAAAGGGCTTCAGGGCGCTGGCGCTGAAGGCCAGGGAGGAGTCGAACATAATGTCCGCGTTCTCCTTATAAGGGGAGATGTACAGCCGTTCTCCCCGGCGGACATTCTCCCACAGCTTCAAGGTGAACGCCGCGTCGCTGCCCCGAAACTTGAAGTCCCGGACAATCCGGCGACAAAGACGAATCCAGGACTTGTCAAACACAATGGTTCCATCCTCGTCCCGGATGTTGCTCCGGGCCGCGATATAGAGCTTGAAGGCCCTGGGATTCTTTCCAACAATAATGTCGTTCAAGGCGTGGATGCCTTCGAAGATGGCCAAATTGTCTTTCCCCAGGCACATGGGCCGGGCAAAGATGTCGGAACGCATCTGCCGTGCGAACTCATACTTGGGAATGTGGATCAACTCCCCCCGGTCCAGCATGGTAAAGTGCTGGTTCAAAAGGTCGATGTCCAGGCAAAAGGGGGACTCGTAGTCCACGGCCCCCTCCCGGTTCCGGGGGGCGGTGTCCGGGTCGAAGGTTTTAAAATAATCGTCCATGGACACCGTGTGAGTCTCGATGCCCATCTCCTCCAGCTTCTCCTCAATTTTTAGCGCGGTGGTGGTCTTCCCGGAGCCGGAGGGACCGGAGAGGAGAATGACATGGGATTCCGCCCGGTGCTCCGCAATTTTGACGGCGGCGGTCTCCACTTTTTTTGCAAACAGCTCGTCACACTCCTGAACAAAGGCGGCGGGATCGCTGCGGATGGCCTCGTTGATCTTCTTTAAGGAATACATGGTTTCGGCTCCTTTCAGATTTTCTCCAGCCTCAGCGCCGGTATCGTCAGCCCGCTTAAAAAAACGGCACGTTTTCTCATCCAGCGGGCACAGAGGTTCCGTGTAAAGTCCAAAGCAGGGCCGCGTAGGTAGGCCCCCCCTATGCGATACCCGCCGCAGACTTCAACCACGTCCTTTTGATCTCATAGAAGTGTTTCAACTATAAAAGGCGGCAAAATCCGCCTGGTTGGACAGCGCTTTTTCCGGGCGCTCCACATACTCCTTGGGGTACTTGGGGTTAAAGCGGCGCCGGATTATCCGGCGGACCGGGTCCACCATTTTTGTCGACCCGCCTGCACCGAACGAGAGAATGGAGCACAGCTCCGACATGATATAGATATTATAGAGGCACGCCCCTCCGGGCCGGGTCCAGCCGATGTTCTCAAAACTGCCGGACATATACTTTTGCCGGTAGAGGTAATAGGGGGCGTACCCCGCCCTCCGCAAGGCAGGCTCCGCGTACTCCAACATCTGTCCCACCGTCTCGGGACCGGGGATAGACGAACTCTCCAGCAAAATGCGGCTGCCCTTTTTCAAAGCCAGGGTGTGAACGGTGATATTATCGGTTTCAAATGAGAGGCAGCGGTCCAGCGAGCGGCGGAAGCCTTCCACTCCGTCCTCCGGCAGCCCTGCAATGAGATCCATGTTCACATGGGAAAAGCCACAGTGCGCCGTCAACTCCATGGCGGACTCAATGTCTCCGGGGCTGTGGCGGCGGCCGATGGCACAAAGGACCTGCTCCTCCATGGTCTGAGGGTTCACGGAAACCCGGTACACCCCATGGGCTTTCAAAACCGCCAGCTTCTCCGCCGTAATGGTATCCGGCCGGCCCGCCTCTACGGTGATTTCCCCGCATCTCTCCAGAGCAGGGCCGAAGGCGCTCTCAAACGTTCCCAGCACCCGGTCCAGTTGTGGGGCGGTCAAGGTGGTGGGCGTGCCGCCGCCCATGTACAGGCAGCGGACGTTCAGCCCCATCTCCTGAACCATGCGGCCCCCGGCCTTAATCTCCGCCTCCAGGGCGTCTACATAGGGCTCCACCAGGGAGAGGCTCTTTTCCACCGACTGGCTGACAAAAGAGCAATAGGCGCAGCGCGTGGGACAAAAAGGGATTCCAATGTAGACGGCGATGTCCCGGGGTCCCAAGGCTTTGGCGGCCTCAAAGGCCTCCGTGCCGGTCTCCAGGGCCAGAGCGGCCCGCCGGGGTGTGACAAAGTAATCCCCCTCCAGCAGGGTCCTGGCCTCTTCAGGGGTCCTTCCCCGCTGGAGCGCCTCCGTCACCAGCTTATCGGGACGCACGCCGGTGAGCATTCCCCAGGGAGGCGTGTTCCCGGTTAACTCCCGATAGGCCAGAAAAAAGCCCGTTCCAACGCTGTGCCGCCGCCGGCCCTCCCGCTCATAGTCCGTACCGGAGAGGGTGGCGGCGTACCGGGAAGAAGCGCTCTTGCCCCGGCAGGAGAGTTTTGTGGTCACCACCAACTCCTCCCCCTCCTCCCGGCAGGAGATCACGGCCCAATTTTCATCCTCAGGCCCAACAGTCCCATACACGGGGAACTCGCCGGGAAAGAGATTCAAAAGACTCTGCTCCACGGTATAGCGCTCGTTGTGACCCTGAAATTCCAGCTTCATGGCGTCTCCTGCATCGCCTGACGGAGGTAGGGATTGTGCCGCCGCTCCTCCTCCAAAGTGCTGACGCCCATATGTCCGGGCAGGACCTGAAAATCCCCCTCCAGCTTGCCAAGGCGGCGAAGGGAGGCCATCATCTTCGGGATGCTGCCGCCGAGAAAGTCCGTCCGGCCACAGGACCCGGCAAACAGAGTATCTCCGCTAAAGAGCAAATCTTCACAGCGGAGAGTCACGCTTCCCTGGGAGTGCCCGGGAGTGTGGAGCACCTGGATGGTCCGGCTCCCCAAGGGCAGGCAATCCCCCTCATCGTAAAACTTCACGCCCTCCATCTGGACGCTCAACGGACACATGGACGTGTCCACACCCCGAAAGTCCCTCTCGTGGATATAGACCTCCGCCTGGGGCAGGGCCTTCGCCAACTCCGCCACGCCGGCGGTGTGGTCATAATGGCCGTGCGTCAGGAGAATATAGGAGACCTCCGCTCCCTCCAGGGCCTTCAAAATGGCGGGGGCATTTCCGCCCGGGTCGATCACCGCCGCCCGGCGGGTCTCCTCATCTTCCAGAATATAGCAGTTGGTACCCAGAGGACCCACCTGCAGCATTTTGACGTTCATCAGAATCTTCCCCTTTTCAAAATCTTCAACAATCGCCGGAAAGCAGGTCCGATTGGTCTTCAAAGCCGGTAAAATCCAGAGTCTTCCCCTGCCACACAGCCCGGAACATATCCACGGCTTTCCCGGCTCCGCCGCAGCGCTCTATATAATGCTTGCCTTTGGCGTCGTTCCAGCCCACGCCAAGGACATACTCCCCGGTGTGAGGTCCCGCCAAAGCCACGGCGCTCTGGATAAACCAGTAATCCTTCCCCTTCTTCTGCTCCAGAATTACAAAGCTGTCGTCATGAGGTCCCAAACTGTCCAGGGCTTTGGCCACATCCTCCCAATCAAACTGGGTGGTGGGCAAGCCGTTCACCGACAGGCTCCAGCTCCAGCCCGTGTGCGGTTGGACGCCGGGAACTTGCGGTCTCTGAAAAAAAATGGAAAACAGTCCCATGAATATCCGTCCTTTCTCGACCCTGATTTCACCCCTCAGGGCTTCTCCGTGTCGAACAGAATGGTCACTGGACCGTGGTTCAGGGAGTCCACCTCCATCTTCGCGCCGAACTCCCCGTGCTCCACGGTAAAGCCCCGCTCCCGGCAACGGGCCATGAATTTCTCGTAAAGAGGGATGGCCAAATCCGGCTTGGCCGCGCCGGAGAAACCGGGGCGGCGGGAGGAGGTGTCGGCGAAAAGGGTGAACTGGGAGATGACCAGCAGACTTCCCCCCACCTGCTCCAGATTCAGGTTCATTTTCTCGTTTTCATCCTCGAAAATCCGGAGGTTGCAGATCTTATCCGCCAGCTTCACGGCGGTCTCCTCCGTATCGGACGGAGCCACCCCCAGAAGGACCAGATAGCCCTCCCCAATTTGGCCCGTTACGACCCCCTCAATGGTAACCGACGCGTGCTTCACACGAGTAACAACTGCGCGCATAAGCAATTCCTCCTTCTATTATGATACGCCATAGCCCTACACCCCAACCAAGCCCCCCGTCCCCCGTCCCTCGTCCCTCGTCTCTCGTCCCTCGTCTCTCGTCCCTCGTCTCTCGTCCCCCCGCAGGGAAGGGGGAATGCTCAAGGGGGGACGCCAGTCCCCTCTTGAAGGGAGGCGGAGAAAATGAAGCGGAATGGATGTCCGGCGGAGCCGGACGGAATGGAGCGCAATTTACGACGCCGCTATCCGGCGGGGCGCGTGACTTGCAGCACGCCGGAAATCTGGTTCAGTTTGTTCATAATGGCCTTCATCTGTGCCCCGTCCCGGACCCGGATCTCCAGGCGGATGACGGCAAAGCCGTCCTCCGTGCTTCTGGAGTTCAGCCCGGAGACAAAGGTATTGGTGCTGGAAAGGGCCGTGGAGATATCGAGAATCAGGTTCATCCGGTCTTTGCACATTACATCAATGGTGGTGGGATAGCTTTCGTTGGTATCGCTGCCCCAGGTGACCTTCAACCAGCGGCCCTCCTGGCCCGCCCGGCGCTCCGGTGTGGCGTTGGGACAGTCCGCCCGGTGGACGGACACACCATAGCCCCGGGTAATGAACCCCACGATTTCATCCCCTGGAACAGGGGTGCAGCAACGGGAGAACTTCACCAGACAATTGTCCAGCCCCTCCACAATGATTCCCTGCTCGCTTTTGCTGGCGGGCTTGGAGGGGATGGGGATGGGGGCCTCTTCCGGCTTGAGGGCCAGTTCCTCCGCCTGATGTTGCCGGGAAATGCGCTGGAGCTCCCCTTTCATCCGGCTGACGGCCTTCTGGGCGGTAAACCCGCCGTAACCTATGGCGGCGTACATCTCCTCCAGGCTGCCGTAGGTGACTTTTTTTAAAAGCTGGGGCAGATTCTCCAGAGCCGTCACGTCCCGCATGGATAGACCGGCGTGCTTGAGCTCCTGCTCGAAGGAGGAGCGGCCGTTGGCGATGTTCTCCTCCCTTTTCTCCTTTTTAAACCACTGGCGGATCTTGCTCCGGGCCTCGCTGGACTTGGCAATCTTCATCCAGTCCCGGCTGGGGCCCTTGGCGGACTTGGAGGTCATAATTTCCACAATGTCGCCGTTTTTCAACACATGATCAAAGGTGACAATGCGGTTATTCACTTTCGCTCCCACCATACTGTTTCCCACAGCGGAGTGAATGGCATAGGCAAAATCAATAGGCGTGGCTCCAGCCGGGAGGTTTTGCACGTCTCCATTGGGTGTGAAGACAAAGACCTCGTCGGCAAACATATCGACTTTCAGGGAGTGGATATACTCCTCCGCGTCAGCCCCTTCCTGGTTTTCCAGCAGCCGGCGGACCCACTCGTATCTTCCCTCGGTTCCCGCCCCTTGACCGTGCTGCTTATACTTCCAGTGGGCCGCCACGCCGTACTCCGCCACCTCGTGCATCTTCCAGGTGCGGATTTGCACCTCGAAGGGCAGGCCGTCGGGTCCCATAACGGTGGTGTGAAGGGATTGGTATCCGTTGGGCTTCTCCGTGCCGATATAGTCTTTAAACCGGCCCGGAATGGGCTTGTAAATATCATGGATGACGCCCAGGACATTGTAACAGTCCCCCACGGTATCCACCAACACGCGGAAGGCAAACAGGTCAAAAATCTCGTCCAGGGACTTGTTCTGGCTGAACATCTTGCGGTAAATGGAATAAGGGTGCTTGATCCGCCCATAGACCATATGCTTGATGCCAAGCTCTGTCAGCCGGTCGTCCATCTGGGTTTGGGTGCGTAACAGGAAGGCATCGTACTCCGGTTTCTTGGTGTCCAACCGGGTGATAATCTCCTCATATCCCACCGGATCCAGGTATTTGAGGGACAGGTCCTCCAGCTCCCATTTGATGCGCTGCATCCCCAGGCGGTGGGAGATGGGGGCGTAAATCTCCATGGTCTCCAGAGATTTTTGCTTCTGCTTCTCCGGGGACTGGTACTCCATGGTTCGCATATTGTGAAGCCGGTCGGAAACTTTGATGAGAATCACCCGGATGTCCTTGCTCATGGCCATGAGCATCTTCCGGAGATTCTCCATCTGCTCGTCTTCCTTGGTGGCGTACTGGATACGGGTCAGCTTGCTGACCCCCTCCACCAGATCGGCGATGGTATGCGAAAACAACCGGGCCACGTCCTCGTGCGTGGCGGGGGTGTCCTCGATCACGTCGTGGAGCAGGGCCGCCTCGATGGACTCCGAGTCCAGCTTCAGCTCTTCCGCCACGATCTGGGCCACAGCCAGGGGATGGATGATATAAGGCTCGCCGCTTTTGCGCTTTTGCCCCTCGTGGCAGCGGTCGGCGTACTCAAACGCGGCGCGAATATGGTCGAAGTCCGCAGCAGGATTATAGCCACGGACGGTTTTTTCCAACAGTTCATACTGTTCCTGTACGGTCATCTCAGGTCGCCTCCTTTTCTTGCAGGCGGAGAAGATAGGGGCAGGCGGTGAGATCCACCTTCCCCTGAATGGGAACCAGGCAAAGGGTCAGCCGGTCCCCCTGCCGGGTCATGGAAATCAATCCCCGCTCCCGGAACACCTCCAGAGCCAGGGCGGAGCGAAGGAAGCTCTCGCTTCCTCCCATGCACCCCGCGAGACGCCGGAGATAGGGTAGGCGGTCCTCCTCCGCCTTTCCCTGGCGGAGACGTTTTTCCAGAGCCAGCCAACAGGCGGCGTACTGACTCCGGGAGGCCCGGAGGCGCAACGCCTCCTGAGGAGAGATGGGCCCGTCCTCCTCCGTCAGCCGGCCCACCAGAGCCAGGGCCTCCGCCTCGTTCCGGCTGGGAAGCAGGGAGGGCCGCACATCTACCAATTGTAATTGCAGCGTTGTGTTCCCACGGAAGGTGTTGGCCTGGAGATAGAAGGCGGCGTCCACCCGGCTGCCGGGGACAATGCCACACTCCTCCGCCGTGACGGAGAAAAAGATCGCGTCAAAACGGCTGACCCCCTTGCTGAGCCGGAGTTTCAAATGCTTCCCCTGTCCCACAGGCTGCACGGCCTCCGCCGTGGCCCCCAACAGGGCGAAGACGGGCCGGGGGTTCCCGGCGCCATAGGGCTCCAGCAGCTCCAACTGCTCCGCCTGCTCCAAAGTCAGTTCCCCCGTGGCGGTCACCGCCGCGTCCACCTCCAAAGAGCTCACCGGCGGCTCCCCTCCGGTGGCGGAGCGAACATAGCGGTTCATCCGCGCCCGGAAGGCGTCGATGTTTTCCTCCGGAATGGTAAATCCGGCGGCCAGCTCGTGGCCTCCAAAGCCGTCCAACAGGTCCGCGCAAGACTCCAGCGCGGTGAAGAGGTTGAACCCCCCGTAAGACCGGCAGGACCCCCGGCCCGTGCCGTCCTTCAGGTGGATCATGAAACTGGGACAGGAGTATTTCTCGCTGAGACGGGAGGCCACGATACCCACCACCCCCTGGTGCCACTCCTCGCTGGAGAGGACCAGGGCGTTGCGCTCCTCCTGAGGCCGGGACTCGATCTGCTCCACCGCGTCGGCGCAGATGGCCTGTTCCACGGCCTGCCGCTCCCGGTTCAGCTCGCAAAGTTCCCGGGCCAACTCCTCGGCCCGGGCGGGGTCGCCGGTCTCCAGCAGGTCCGCCGCCAGATCCGCCGCCCCCATGCGCCCCGCCGCGTTGATCCGGGGAGAGAGGACAAAGCCGATCTGAATGGAGGTAATGGGTTTTCCCGCAAGGCCCGCCTCCCGCAAAAGGGCGTGAATGCCCACAAAGTCCGTGTGGGACAGAGCCTCCAGCCCGCAGGAGACGATGGCCCGGTTTTCCCCCTCCATCCGCATCACGTCGGCCACGGTGCCAATGGCGGCCAGAGTACAATAGCGGGCAAAGAGGGCGTCCTCCCGGCTCTCTCCCCCCAGGGCCAGCACCAACTTGAGGGCCACGCCGCAGCCCGCCAGGAATTTGAAGGGATAGGGACAGTCGGGCCGGTGGGGGTCCACCACGGCAACGGCCTTTGGCAGTTCCTCCTTGCACTCGTGGTGGTCCGTAATCACCACGTCCAAACCCAGAGAAGCTGCAAAGTCCACTTCCTCATTTCCGGTAATGCCACAGTCCACGGTGATCATCAGCGTGGCCCCCTGGTCCCGGAGTCCCTGAATGGCGGCCTTGGACAGTCCATATCCGTCCTCAATCCGCCGGGGAATATAGCGAAGGCACCTTGCCCCGCAGCTTTTCAGGTAGTCCATCAAAAGCACGGTGGAGGTGATGCCGTCCACGTCGTAATCCCCGAAAACCGCAATGGTCTCCCCCTCTCCAATCGCCCTTTGGATGCGGGCCACGGCTTTGTCCATGTCCCGCATGAGCATGGGCGACAGGGTCAGCTTCCGGTCCCGGTCCAAAAATTCCGCCGCCGTCTCCGGGGTGGCAATGCCCCGCGCCGCCAGCACCAAGGCCATTAAATAGGGGTAGCCCGCCTCCCGCAGGGCCGCCACGTTGCTCTCCTCCGGGGCGCGAATGTTCCACTTTTGATATTTCACAAACGCGCCCTCCTTCCACGCCCGGTAAACGGGCAGAATGTAACTTGTATATTATAGCAGAAAAAGTCCGGCAGGTAAAGGGAAATTCTCTGAAAATCCCCATAATTTTACCTCCACCGGATTTCCGGGAAAAGTCCTTGGAAAACTCTTCAAATCGCTCTTGCAGTTTTTGCCCGTTTGTGGGATAATGATAACCGTACGCTTTGAAAAGTGTCAAGGTCCCCTCCCCCACCGGAACGGACCTTATCAAAAAAAGGAGTTGGGAACACGTGGCCCCTCAAAAGATCGCGCTGCTGACGGATTCTTGCGCGGACCTGTCCCCCCGTCTGGCAGCGGAGAACCACATCTACATCGTCCCTTTGCGCATTCTCTGCGCCGACGGGGAGTATTCCGACGGCGTGGACATCCACAGCGGCGACATTTACCGCCGCCTCAAGGCCGGAGAATTGCCCCAGACCTCTTTGCCCTCCGCTGAAAGCGCCGGGGCCGTGCTGAGGGAAATCCGGGACGCGGGCTATGACGGCGTCATCGCCGTCATGCTCTCCAGCGGCCTCTCCGGAACTTACAATCTGATTCGTCTCATCTCCGAAGAGAGTGGAGACGCCTTCCCCATCCGGGTCTTCGACTCCGTCAGCGGCTCCCTGGGCCAGGGTCTGACGGTGCTCCAGCTGGCGGAGGACATCCGAAGCGGCATGGACTGGGACACCCTGGTGAACCACCGGGCCCCTCAACTGATTGCGAACACCTTCCCCTTCTTCTCTGTGGACACCCTGGAGTACCTCATGAAGGGCGGGCGCATCGGCAAGGTCACCGCCACGGCGGGGACCCTGCTCCAGATCAAGCCCATCATCACCTTTGCCCC
>CAJUCO010000023.1 GCA_910585245.1 uncultured Oscillibacter sp. | reverse complement strand
ACAGCGTGCCCTGCCGGTACTTCATCTACAACTCCGCCAAGCTGTCCGACGTGCGTCAATTTGCCGCCAGCGCCAATATTGAGGTGATGATTATCAACATCGACGCCTTCAAAAAGGCGGAGAACATCATCAACCAGGCCCAGGATAAGCTGAACGGCGAGACGGCCATGGGCTTCATCCGGGACACCAACCCCATTGTCATCATCGATGAGCCCCAAAGCGTGGACAACACCCCCAAGGCCAAAGAGGCCATCGCGTCGCTGAATCCTCTGTGTGTGTTGCGCTATTCGGCCACGCACCGGGAGAAGATCAACCTGCTCTACCGCCTGACCCCGGTGGACGCCTATCAAATGGGGCTGGTGAAGCAGATCGCCGTGTCCTCCAACCAGGTGTCCGGGGGCTTCAACCAGCCCTATGTGCGCCTGCTGTCGGTGTTCAACGAGAAGGGCTTCCGGGCCAAGGTGGAGATGGACGTGAAAGGCAAAACCGGCGCCGTGACCCGGAAAGCGGTGACGCTGAAACCGGGGGACGATCTGTTCCTGCTGTCCGGCGGGCGGGAGCTGTACGAGGGCTACACTGTGGCAGGCATCGACTGCACCCCCGGTTATGAGCACATTGAGTTCGGCAACACCCAGGAGGTGGCGCTGGGCAAGGCCATCGGGGACATTGACGAGAACGTGGTGAAAAAGGCCCAGATCCGCCGAACGGTTGAGGCCCATCTGGACAAGGAACTGCGCTATATGGGGCGGGGCATCAAGGTGCTGTCCCTGTTCTTCATCGACAAGGTGGACAAATACCGCCACGAGGACGGCACGCCGGGAATCTACGCCGAAATGTTCGAGGACTGTTACCGGGAGCTGATCGCCAAAGAGAAGTATGCCCCCATCCGGGAGCGGTTTTCCGCCGACGTGTCCAAGCTGCACAACGGCTACTTCTCCCAGGACAAAAAAGGCCGCCTGAAGGATACCAAAGGCGATACCCAGGCGGACGACGACACCTATAACACCATCATGCGGGACAAGGAGTGGCTGCTGAGTTTTGACTGCCCCCTCCGGTTCATTTTCTCCCACTCCGCGCTGAAAGAGGGCTGGGACAACCCAAACGTGTTCCAGGTCTGCACGCTGATCGAGCAGAAATCCACGTTCACCTGCCGCCAGAAGGTGGGGCGCGGCCTGCGGCTGTGTGTCAACCAGGCGGGGGAACGGGTGGAGGACCGGGACATCAACGTCCTACATATCATGGCCAACGAGAGCTTTGCTGAGTTTGCTGCCACGCTGCAACAGGAGATCGAGGACGAAACTGGCGTAAAGTTCGGGGTCCTGAACCTGAGCCTTTTTTCCGGCATGGTCTACGAGGAAAAGCGCCAGGAGGAGCGGACGGTCACGGCGGAGCAGGCCCAGCGGGTGGTGGAGACCCTCAAGACCACCGGGGCCATCGATGAGGGCGGCAAGGTCCATCCTGCCACCAAGGTGGAGGAGATTGTGCTTCCCCCGGAATTGGAGGAAGTGCGGGAAACCGTCCGGGCGGCAGTAGAACAGAAAGAGCCCGTTACAGCCCAGGCCCTCGTTGGTACAGTCTACACCGCTACGGTGGTGGAGGAAAAGACGATCTCCTACGACGATGCCCAGGAGCTGTTGGAGCACTTCCAAAAGAAGGACTATATCACCCCGACTGGGAAGATCAAGGATACCATGAAAAACGCCCTGAAGGCGGGGACGCTGGAGCTACCGAAAAAGTACGAGGCCGCCCGGGGCCGCTTTGAGGCCATCATCGCCAATGCGGACCGGAAGCCGCCGGTGCGGGACGCTTCCCGGGATGTGACGGTGTGCCTGAACAAGCAGGTGATGCTCTCACCGGAGTTTCTGGAGCTGTGGGGGAAGATCAAACAGAAGACCACCTACCGGGTCAGCATCGACACCGAGGAACTGGTGAAACGGTGTGTCAAAGCCCTGCGGGAGATGCCGAAGCTGCAAAAGACGAGGTTGGTCTCCCAAACAGCGGATATCCACCTGGAGCAGGCAGGTGTCTCCCACACCGAACGAGAGACCCGGTTCACGGATGTGGACAACGCCTACCGGGTGTTGCCCGACCTGATCACCATCCTCAGCGACGCCGCCCTGCTCACCCCCGCCACGGTGAACCGCATCCTGTTGGAAAGCGGACGGTGCGGCGACTTTCTTAATGACCCGGAGCTGTTTTTGGAAAAGGCGTCGGAGATCATCCGGGACAACCGCCACGCTTTGGCCATTGACGGTATCCGCTATCTCAAACTGGATGGCGAGGAATATTATGTCCAGGAGATCTTCGACTCGGCGGAGCTGCTGGCGAACCTGGACCGCAACGCCGTCAAGGTAGAACACAGCGTCTATGATTACATCGTCTACGATAGTACCACCATAGAGAAGCCCTTCGCCCTGGCGCTGGATCGGGATCCGGATGTGAAGATGTTCTTCAAGATCCCGGAGCGGTTCAAGATCGAGACGCCCATCGGCACCTATAACCCGGACTGGGCAGTATATCTCACTCGCAACGGAGATGAGAAGCTGTATTTTATTTTGGAGACCAAGGGAACGACCAATCTGTTTGACCTTCGCACCCCGGAGCAGCTCAAAATTCGTTGCGGAAAAAAGCACTTCGAGGCGCTGGAAAATGGCGTGGAGATGCAGGCGGTGAAAAACTGGAGCGAGTTTAAAGTGCAAATATAGAGTTAAATATCATATTTTAAGTACAAGAGGGCGGCAACCGAAGATATATCGGTTGCCGCCCTCTTGCAGTGCTCTGAACGATTATTTTGTTGTTGTCCTTGTGCGGGGGGACCCTTGCGGTTCCGGGGTTTGATAGTTTCAAGAGGGGCGCGTGTCTTGAGGGCCGGACCCGCCGGGGGCATCGAACTGCCCGAGAAAATCAAGGCTGGCGGCACGCTTCAGCGGCAGCTTCACCGGTCTTGCGGTAGCGGAGGAGAGATAAATAGCCAGAACCAACTCCAGTGCATTCCGCCCCGCCACGGCGTCCACATAGGGCTTCCGGTTGTGGAGAATCGCGTCAATCATATCCGCGTAAAGGGGGATATGCCCGTTGCCATAGACATTGCCGGTTCCCTCCTGCAATCCCCTGTTCCGCCCGTCCCCACAGTCCGCATCCGCAAAGTCCCACACCTCAATATTGTTTGTGGACGTGCCGCCCAGCTTGACGGTGCCCGTTTGTCCAAAGAGGTACAGCGTCTCTTCCAAATTTCCGGGGTAGACATTCGTCGTCCCCTCAACGGTCCCAATGGCTCCGTTTTGGAAGGTTATAACCGCCATGCCCACATCTTCGCATTGCAAATAATCATGGAACTGCCGCTTCGTAACGCCGTAGACCTCCTCCACCTCGTCCCCCATCATCCAGCGCAACAAATCAATGCCATGAATGCACTGATTCATCAGGCACCCGCCGTCCTGGGCCCAGGTGCCCCGCCAGGGGGCCTGGGCATAATACGCCCGGTTCCGGTTCCAGCGCACGTGGACAGACCCGTGAGACAGCCTGCCGAAACGCCCCGCCTCCAGGGCCTTGCGGGTCTCTTGCACCGCAAGGTTGAAGCGGTTTTGGTGGCAGGCGCAAACCTGCACGCCCGTCTCTTCGCTCCTCCGGATAATCTCCTCCGCGTCCTCCATGGACATGGCCATGGGCTTTTCAATGATGACGGGAATGCGGCGGTTCATGCAGTCCAGGGCAATCCTGGCGTGAAGGCCGCTCTCCGTGGCGATGGCCGCCAGGTCCGGAGCCGTCTCTTGCAGCATCCTTTGGTAATCGGTGTACCGTCTGATGGACGCGCTGCCTTCCAGACCGAACTTTTTCAGCAGCACCTCCATGGCCTCCGGCCTCACGTCGCATACGGCGGCGATCTCCAGGCGGTTTTCCAGCGCCGCCCTTATGTGGTTTGCGGCAATGCGCCCGCAGCCAATCAGCGCGTATTTCATGTTGAACCCCCCTCTTTCACAGGAGAAACCGGCGGATCGCCTCCACAATTTTTTCCGCGGCGTGCCCGTCCCCAAAGGGCCTCCAGTTTTTCCAACATCCGCCCCGTCATCTGCCCGTGGGCGCCGCCGGAGACGCCCAGGTTGTAGTCCGGCGGGGCAATGCCCATCTCTTCAAAAAACACGGCGGACATCGCGTGGTCATAATGCTGCCCCGTGTGAATCAAAACCTCTTGAAAGTGCGTTCTCAAAACGCGGGAAACCACCGCCAGTTTGATGAACTGGGGACGGGCGCCCACAACCGTGCATATCTTTTTCATTCACAGCACCTCAATATTCTCCCGGTGAGCGACGGCCTTCATGGCGTTTTTGCAGTCGAACACCGGCACGCCGGAGGCCGCCACCGTTTCATAGTCCACGCAGGTATGGCCGGTGGTGACGACAACCAGGTCGTAGGTCCGGAGGGCCGGAAGCGTTAAAGCCGGAAGGCTTTCGTACCACTGGCCTTTATAGCGGCAGCGGGGGACGTAGGGGTCGAAATAGGCGGTCTTTGCGCCGCTTCTTTGAAATTCCTCCATGACCCGGAGGGCCGGACTCTCCCGGTAATCGTCGATATCCTGCTTGTAGGCCGCGCCCAGAAGAAGCACCCGAGAGCCGTTCAAGGCCTTTTGGCTCCGGTTGAGGATTTTTCCCGCCCGCTCCACGGTGTACTCCGGCATCCGGTCGTTGATCATCATGGAGCTTTCGATCATGGAGGTGTGAAAGCCGTACTCCCGGGCCTTCCAGCTGAGATAGTAGGGGTCCAGAGGGATGCAGTGCCCGCCGAGGCCCGGGCCGGGGTAGAAGGCCTGGAAGCCGTAGGGCTTGGTCTTGGCCGCGTCGATCACCTCCCAGATGTCGATGCCCATTTTGTGGCAGAGCATGGCCAGCTCGTTGACCAGGCCGATGTTGACATTGCGGTACGTATTTTCCAGGATTTTCTCCATCTCCGCCACGGCGGGGGAGGAGACGGTGTGGACCTCCCCGTCCAAAATCGCGCGGTAGACCCTGGCGATGACTTCCGTGGCGTCCTCTCCCACAGCCCCCACCACCTTGGGGGTGTTGCTGGTTTTGTAAATCAGGTTTCCCGGGTCCACCCGCTCCGGGGAGAAGCCCAGGTAAAAATCCTCCCCGCATTTCAGGCCGGAGCCCTTCTCCAAAAGGGGCTTGACCAGCTCCTCGGTGGTTCCCGGGTAGGTGGTGGATTCCAAAACCACGATCATCCCCCGGCGCAAGTTCCCCGCGATGGCCTGGACGGAGTCCCGCACATAGCGGATGTCCGGCTGCTGGTGCTTGTCCAGGGGGGTGGGGACGCAGATGGCGATGAAGTCCACCTCCCGGACGAAGCCGAAATCCGAGGTGGCCCACAGCATCCCTGTGGAGACCAGCTGGCTCAGGTCCGCATCCACCACGTCGCCGATGTAGTTTACCCCGGCGTTGACCATGTCCACCTTGGTTTTTTGAACGTCAAAGCCAATGGTTGGAAAGCCGTGCTTCGCCTTGTCCACCGCCAGGGGAAGGCCCACGTAGCCCAGGCCGCAGACGCCCATTTTCAGCGTCCGGCTGTCGATTTTTCGAATCAATTCCTCTTTGATGTTCATGTCAACCCGGTCTCCCCGGCCATCCCTGGCCGTTGTCAAACACCCGCTGCTTGTAAAGCGCGAACCGCTCCGCCAGCTCCCGCTCCTGTTCGCTTCCCATGCGGCGCATTTGCGCACCCTGGGGCAAATGCGGAAAAGGATTACAGGGGTGACGGAGGGACTCCTCAAAGTGGGCAAGGGTGTAAATCTCATTTTCGTAATGGCGGCGGGCCAGTGTCTCCAGCGTATCTGAGGCGAACACGGGGGTGGGAATAACGGAGACAATTTCTCCGGCGTCCACCCGCCGGTCGATGTAGTGCAGCGTAACGCCCAGGGGAAGCCCGTTGTAAATACTCCACTTGAAAGCGTCCAGCCCCCTGGCGGCGGGGATGACGCCGGGGTGCCCGTTCAAGATCCGCTTTCCCCGGAGGCATTCCGCAGACAGAATTCCCGCACCGGCTATAAGGTACAGTTCGCAGCTGCCGTCAATCTCGCGATCCTGTTTCACTGGAAAATAGGGAATGCCAAGCTGTGCGCAAATGTCCCCGGGGTGGGCGGCGGCGGATTGATTCGGGCGATGGGAAAACAAAACCTTCCGCGATGGACGTTGCGTGTAAGGAAGCGCATAGACATTTAAGTGGTGTCTGCCTGCCAGACGGAGAAGAAGCTGCTCCGTTTTCAGGTGATTTGCGTCGTATGTGATGATTCCAAGTGTCTTCATTTACAGAGCCTCCAACACCGCCGCAATGACTTCCCTCTGCTCCGCCTCCTCCAGATAGGGGTGCATGGGCAACGAGAAGGTCCGGGCGCAGTAATCCGTTGCGTTGGGAAACGTCTCGCCATAGCGCGGCTCCGCCTGGAATACCGGCAGGGCGTGCTGGGGCTTGGGGTAGTAAACCGTGCTGGGAATCCCCGTTTTACTCAGGTGGGACACAATCCGGTTCCGTCCCGTTGTATCCGGGGCCAGCAGCGCATACTGTGCCCAGGCGGAGGTGCAGCCCTCCTCCACGAAGGGCGTGACCAGTTTTCCGGCAAACGCCTCGCGATACCGCTCCGCCACGGTCTGGCGGGCCTCCAGCTCACAGGCCGCCAACGCCCGGAGCTTCGGGAGAAGGACCGCGGCCTGGAGGGTGTCCAGCCGGGAGTTCATGCCCACCCGCACATTGTCGTATTTGCCCCCGGGGCCTTTGCCGTGGACGCAGAGGGAGCGGACCAGCGCCTCCATCCCGCCGTCAT
Source organism: uncultured Oscillibacter sp. (assembly GCA_910585245.1). Taxonomy (GTDB): domain Bacteria; phylum Bacillota; class Clostridia; order Oscillospirales; family Oscillospiraceae; genus Oscillibacter. The sequence continues at coordinate 34,039 of CAJUCO010000023.1, read as the reverse complement.
CCACAAAGACCGCGCCGCCGTCGCCATAGCAGCCCAGGGGCTTGGCGGGGAAGAAGGAGGTCACGGCGAAATCGCCGAAAGAGCAGGTCTTCCTCCCCTTGTAAGACCCGCCGAAGCTCTGGGCGGCGTCCTCGATCAAGATAAGGCCGTACTGTTCGCAGAGGGGGACGATGGCGCCGTAATCGCAAGGGTTTCCCAGAATGTCCACGGCCACCACCGCTTTCGGGGTGAGCCGTCCCTCCCACAAAACCGCCTTAATCTGCCGCTCCAGACTCTCCGGGCTGAGGCAGTATGTGTCCGGCAGAATGTCGCAAAATACGGGAACCGCCCCCAGCATCTTCGCCGGTTCCGCCGAGGCAACGAAGGTCACGTCCGGGCAGAACACGGCGTCTCCCGCCCCGGCGCCGGCTGCCATAAAGGCGGCTTGGAGGGCGTCCGTTCCATTGGCGCAGGTGACGCAATACTCCCGGCCAACGTAGGCGGCAAGGCGTTTCTCCACTTCCTCAACATAGGGCCCGCCGATGAACTGGGCGGAGTCCAGCACAGCCTGAATGTTGGCGTCAATCTCCGTTTTCAACGCCCGGTATTGGGCCTTTAAATCAATGAATTGCAGAAGCTACTCCTTCTTTCTCAAAAAGGGCTTGGCAGGGTTGCCCGCCACAGTCTGGCCCGGACCCACATCCTTCACCACCACAGCACCCAAACCCACAAAGGCGTTTTCCCCCACCGCGCACTGATTGCGGACAGTTGATACGGCTAAATAGCCATTCCGCCCAATGTGAACGCTTCCGTTGGTTCTGCACGGCCCTGCCAAAACGGTGTCTTCTTCGAGCCGGCAGTTGTGCGCGATGTGGCTAAGCGTGTCAATCTTCACGCCTTTTTCCAAAATGGTGTCATCAATCGTTCCCCGGCTGATACAGACGTTTTCCCCAATTAGTACATGGTCGCCGATTGTCACACCGCCAAAATGCCTCACCATTTTTTTCGTGTGGTCCGGTCCCTCCGTATAGGCAAAGCCGTCATGGCCAATAACTACACCGGAGTGAATGTCACAGTCTTTTCCAATCTCCACCCGGTTTATAATTACCACGTTGTTCCAAATCACCGTTCCGGCCCCAATGGTAATCTCGCCGTCCAAGGTACAGTTGTGTCCAATGCGGACCCCCTCCCCCAGTTTGACTTTTGGACCTATATAGGTGAATTGCCCCACGGCGGGCCGCGCCTCCTGCTCCCCATAAAAATGCTCAATCGTGTGGAAAAAAGCCCGCTTGGACTCAGGCGTCCGAATGACGTTTTGAAAGGAACCTTCCACCGCTTCCGAAACCACCGCGAGGGTGACCCCTGAACCGTCAAAGCCAGCCGGGATATTCTCCGGTTTTTTCACCCAGGTAAACGTCCCGGGCCGGTAATGGGCGAGGGAGGAGAAGCCTTCCACCTCCTCCTGCTCCCTTCCGGAGAAGGAAAAGGGAATCCCCTCCGACTGCAAAAAAGACAGGATTTCCGAAATCCGCATTACAGATCTTCCTCCCGAAAAATCGAACCCAGGTCCGTGAAGTTCTCCTCCAGCTGTTTCCAACGCTCCCGGTTTGCGGAGGAGACAAAACCACGCACCGATTCCCTAAGGCTCCGCTCCGTCTCGTGATACCAGAAGGCGTGAGTCAAAATGTGCAGGCGGTTATACGCGCCGGACCTCACAATATCCAATACCGGCTCCCGCCATCTTTGGCGGCTGTCCGAGAGGTATTTGAACTCCCGGAAAAAGGTCTTCCCGTAGGAATTGACAACGCCGGGGATACGGTAGTCCGCCTCCAGGGTGGCTTTTGACGGGCGGTGCATGGAAACCGTCGAGACCGGGGTCTCGAGGAGTGCGGACAAAACTCCGCACTCCCTGACAATTGCCTGGACCAGCTCCTCTGGGGAGAGCTCCGGCGCGTAGGCTTTTTCGTCAAAGTGCAAGCCGGTCTCGTGTCCCAGGGACCGGATGCGCCGGAGAGCCGCCACGCCCCGCCGGGAGGCCGGGTTATAAAAATCCGTGCGGAGGAGGACGAAATAGGTGGCGCGCACCCCCGCGTCCGCCTCCAGCTCCGCCAGACGGACGGCCTGCTCCAGGCTGAAATCTATATCGTGGCGGAGTATTACGCAACGAGCCGCGTCCGTATATGTGCGGTAGTTCCGGAACCTGTAGCCACACTCTCGCAAGAGGGCGAGAAAATCCCGATATGCCTGGTATGTAAATTTCATATGCGCTCCGTCACTTCTCCGGGGAAAAGTACCGCTTCACCACCGCCAACACGTTGATGGACAACAGCTTGTCAACGGATTTCGGCGAGGCGTACATACGGTCTACACGTTCCGCCGTCTCGGGATAACCGTCTAACAGCGGACGGTTTTCCCGATAGTAGCTGTCTATAAACCGCCGCAGCTCCGGTTTTGTCTTATACCAGTAATCCGTGGGATTCATGTGATTTGGAGACGCCTGGGGGTCCGCGAGGAGCCGGAGCTTCCGGCGGAGCTTTTTCTTCATCTGCCGAAGTCTCCGGGCAGAAGGCGCCTCAGGCCGGGGGCGGGTAGACGGGACCTTTGCGGCGGCGGGATATTTGGCGTCCAGCCAAGCCCAGTAGAGCTTATGCTCCCGACGGTAATCCAGCGGAATTGACATACACAAAGAGAGCATCTCCGGGTCCATGAAGGGGGAGACGGCGTAAACGTAATGGCGCCGGATCGCATGAGACGACAGGGCTCCCAAAAAGGCCCTTGTATACATGGCAAAGGCCTCAAAATTTTCGTAGCCCGCCAGCAGCTCTTCCGGCAGAGCGCAGGAAACGGTTTGGGAATATTTCAAGGAATGTTGCGCGTCTTGAACCGTCGCTCCCGGCTCGTTTGCCAGTGTGCCGATCACCGCGTCACCGATCTGTCCCGTATGCTCCAATCCAAACCTGTGAGAGTCCAGCGTTCGCAAAAGCTGCTCTCCTCCCGTGATGCCAAAGAAGACGGATAAGCCATAGTTTAACGCAACCAGCCGGTCCAACTCATAGAGAAAGTTCGCGTCGTCCAACTGCTTGAAAAAGAGCTGTCCGCCAAGAACATTGGCAATTTGGGAGGCAAAGCGTATCTCATCCGAGGTCGATTGGCAGTAGTTGACATACACCGCAGGGCCATAGCCCATTGCGTGGGAAAGCCATGCCGTCATCCGGGAATCCAGCCCGCCGGAAAGGTCCGTCAAATGCTCCCGGACGCCATACTCCCGGTCCTTTTCCTGGCAGCGCCGCACTGCTTTTCGAAACGACGCGTCCACCAGCTCAATCGCCTCCGAAAACGTCACCTCCCGGGGCTGGAAGGAAAACCGGTGGTAAACAGACCGACGCGCTTCTCCTGTGGGCTCCAGCTTTACAAGCTCTCCCGGAAACACACGCTTGATTTCCCGAAACGCCGTTCTGCAATCCACCATGAAGCCAAACGACATAAGATGCAGCATCGCGGTTTCATCCAGGGTCCTGGGATATCCGTTTACCCGGATCACCGCTTCGATCATATTCAAGTCGTTGGAGACCAGGCGGCAGCCTCCGGCGAGACAGGTAAAGACCATCGTGTCGCCCGTCTGATTTCCAAACGCGGTCAGCGTATCCTCCTCCCGCCGGTAGACGCAGCCGCAAAAGGGCCCCGCAAAACGTTTGAAGAATTCGCCGCCGTTTTCCTCCCAGCTCCGGCGGATCACCTGGGCCAGGTCCCCGGCGCCATATTCCGCTTTTAATTCCGAGAGATTTAAAAGGACGCCGTCGGAAACCATAAGCCCGCGGTCATCCCCGGCAAACAGTTGGTCGCCGGAAAATCTTCCGTCCCTTTGGAAATAGAGCCCCGCGTCCCCACAGGTAAGGCGTTGATACGTTCCGCTCTCAAAAGGCATTTGGGGCAACCGGCCGCCTGCTTGGGGCGCCGCCATTATCCACCGATTCATCGAGATGCCTCCCTCATTTCCCAATTCCTCCAGAACACGCCGCGCCCTCTTATTCGGCCTTTTTAAAGCCGTACACCGGCAGTACGTTTTTGAAACTGTGTTTGCACAGAATTGGGAATACCTCCGCCTTCGTCTTGTAGCTGTGGACCGCCATCAGGCATACGCTGTTCTCGGCGATGGGCTCGATATCCTGAAGGTTCCTCAGCGGGACGCCCAGAACCGTTTCCGGCTTTCCCTCCGTTCGGGTGGCCAGCACCGCGTCGACGTGGATGCCGCCCCGCTGGAGCCGTCTCACCGTCTCCATTCCCACCGCGGCGGCCCCGAACACGTACACATGGGCGGCCTCCCGCAGGTATTGGAAATCCTCCTCCAGGAACTCAAAGCCCAGCCACTCATAGCGGTCCCGGCGGGAAACCCGCCAGTCCCACTCGACGCCCCGGACAGACAAATCACAATGGCCGCAAAGCGGCATCGCCTTAGCCATCCCGCGCATCAGCTCCTCTCCGCTCTCGACGGCGTAAATATCCACGCCGTTTTGCTGGGAGATGGGCATATCCAGGTGGAAGTAGTCCTTTAAAATGTGGATATTGGCCGCGACACCGCAGCTGTACAGTTTTCCGTGGGAAAGTGTAAGGCATAGATTCGCCGAGCTGCAATGCGCAAAGTTGTATTCCGGCCTGACCATGCTTTTCAGGCTGATGATATCCCTGCCCATGGTTTTCTTGTAGGCCGGATCAATGCTAAAGACGTGAGGCAGATAGGCTACCCCATGCTTTTCAGCCAGGTCGCTGCACGCGCTGTAATCCAGCTGAATCGGGTACTCTGTGGTTGTGACCTCCACTCCGTAACGGCTGCATGACTGCCAAAAGGCGTCGTCCATTTTGGGAAGCAGGATTCCGTTTGTCAAAATCCGAATGATTCCAATGGGGAACGACTCACGGGTGATTTTCATAAGCTCGGTAATCTGAGGATGGAGCAGGGGCTCGCCGCCCAGCAGATAAACCCGCCTCATCTCCCCGTGGAACAGCTCAGACAGTCTGGCGCAATCCCGCCTGTACTCCTCCGGGTCCAAAAACTCCTTGTTCGCCAAGGGGGAATACAGCCCGCAATACTCGCAATTCAAATTGCAGTGCCGCGTAATGTCCACCTCAAACTGTAATTGAGACCGGGGCTGAAATCTTAAAAACATATTCTCCAGCTTGTTCATGCGCTCCATCAACTCGTTTTCCATCTCAACCGCTCCTTTCAAATCAAACTCGCCGGACACCGCCGTCTAAAAGCAGGCACAGCTCCTTTTGTATCGTATTCTCATATCCGCATTGCTCCCTGGAGCGAATGACCGCCTTTTGCGCCTTGGACAAAAATTCCTCCGGGTGGAAATACAAAAACTCAATTTCCTCCGCCAGCATAAAATAATTGTCAAACTCAAAGACACAGCCGCAAGCCTCGTCCACAAATTCCCTCATCGGTCCGGCGCTGGAGGTAATTACACACAGCCCCGCGGCCATCGCCTCGCTTGCCGTGACCTGATGGGAATCCATCCTCGTCGGTGAAAGGAAAACGCCGCTTTGCCGGAACAGTTCCCTGATTTGCTCATGGTTTAAAAAGCGCCGGTGTATTTCGACATTGGAAAAATTCTTCTCCAGCAGCTCTCCGAAATTTTCCTCAAACAGCGGCCCATCCCCGTACAGTTCAAAAGTCACCTCGGGAAACCAGCTTCGATTCGATAACTCCAGGATGGCCTTAGCGGTCAGGTCATTGGCATAGGTTCTGGTGCCGTGGCTCTTTACCGACAAAATGCGCAGGCGGTCTTCCGCTGTCTTTTCCGGCGCGGCGTAGAAGGCGTGGTTAATAAAATTGTGAATCACTTGCTGCCGTCTGGGGAGCTCTCCCACAAATTTCCTGGAACGCTCCCGCTGCCATTGGGAAACAAAGAGAAACGTCATGTTTTCCCGCGCGTACACGCTCCGCAAAAACGCCCGCTTCTCCGCGTCCTGCCGCTCCAGCGCCGTCCGGTTTCTCCGGAGTTCATCCGGCGTAAAATTGAACCAGCACCGGTGCCAGGGCATAACCTCATAACCGTGGCACCAGACGATCATCGGCGTACCGGCCTTTCCGGCTTTTTCAATCGCGCCCATGACATTTGCGTCGATAAAATGAATCAGCAGCTTTTTGTAATCTCTGACCCGCAAAAACCGCTCCAGCTCCAACATACCGCCCTGAAATACCTCCACGCCCTGGTAGTCGTACCGCTCAAAACGCGCGTCCGGCACCAGGCTGAACGCCTCGACCTTCAAGCCGGCCTCCCGGTATTGCAGAACCCGCTCGTGGGCAAACGCGCATCTGGGATTTCCCTCGGCCGGATAACCGCCGTTGCATATCACCAGATAACGCTCACGGCTGCCGTCATCCGGCGGGATGGGGGCTTCCCGGACATCGAGGTCGTAGAAAGCCGTTTTTCTTTGAACCTTGGACCGCAAGGCGGTCCGGTCCTCCTCAGACACCGCTTCCATGATCCGGTAAATGGGGACGCAGCCGCCGGATGGGAGATTTCCCTCCGCAATCAGACGCTTTTCAATCTCCGCGTAAGCCGCACTGGCAATCACCACCGCCGCGCCGGGAAACCGGGAAGCCATATCCCCGGGCGGGATGATTTCCAGGCCCTCTTTTTCCGTTCCCCACCGCGCCTCGTCGTTGCAGGAAAACGCAACCGCCTCATAGCCCGGGAGATGGGACAAAATGGCGAGGATTTCGCTCCCCCGCTGAGCTGTTCCGAAAATGACGATTTGCTTCATCGTTCCACCTCGTCCAAAATCTCCGCCAGCTGCCCGGTCAGGCGTTTGCGCTCAAATTGCTCAATCAGCGGGGAGTGGAGGGGCGGTTGCGGTTCGCCGGACAGCCACTTTCGGTACTCCTCCAGAATCATCGCCTTGATTTCCGGAATTTGCGTGCTGGAAAAGGCCTGGCCGTGCCCGGTCTCTTGAAGAAGCCGGTCCACCACCCCATCCGCCGGGGAGATCGCCAAAATAGGACGCCCGCAGCGGAGATAATCGAAAATTTTTCCCGTGTAGACAAATCTCATCTTATCGGAATCCCCAGGTATCAAGAGCAGCACGCTGGAATCGCGGTTCGCGCATAGCGCTTCCCGGAAGGAGAGGTAGCCCGTTTGTTCCATAATAGAACCCAGTCCATAGTTCTCCGCTATTTGACGCGGGTCATACTGCCGCGCCTCTCCAACCACACGTAGCCGGACATGGGCGATCTCCAACTTTCCCTCGTCCCACAGCTGCCGGAGCGCGAGCAAAACGGCATCCAGGCTTTGCCCCACGTGCAAGATTCCGGAATAGTTGACGGTAAATTTGTCCGGCCGTTTCATTCCCTCCGGGAACCGGGTATAGTCCGCTTCGTCATAACCGTTTGTAATAACCGCGATCTGTTCTTCCGGCACATGGAAGCGGTTTACATAGTCCGCCGCCAGATGGGCTTCGACCGCTATGCTTTTATCTGCCAGATGCAGCAGGGTATTTTCCAGAGAAAGCAGAAGCCGGTCCCTTGGCCGTGTGTAATCAAAGGTCTGTCCAGGGTCCGCCGTCCACGGGTCCCGGTAATCCGCCACCCACGCGAGCCCGTACCTCCTCTTCAAACAGGCCCCCACCAAATGGGCGCTGTAAGGGTCCGATGTGGTATAAACCGCTTGAAACAAACCGATATCTAACGTTTCCTCAATATAGCGTATCACGTCATAGGCCCATGCCAGACACGCGCAGGGAAACGCCATCAATTCCGCTCGCCCGCTGTTTGTCCGCTCCCATTCGGAAATCAGGGAAAGCGCCTCCCGGTCCTGCCCCATGATTTCCCGCAAAAGAGAAATCAGCTCATGCTGCCGGTCCGGCAGTTTGGTCCCGTAGGACGCGTTCAACGTATCCGGGATTCTGATAACGGTCACGGTCTCGGGAATTTCCTCCACCATGCTCTCGTCCGAGTAATTCCATCCCGGCCGGGGCCGGTCCGTGGAAATTACCGTGGGTTGCCAGCCAAACGCGGGAAGATACTTGGCGAATTTAATAGAGCGGAATACGCCGGAGCCCGACAGCGGCGGGAATTGATAGGCGATCATCAGCACCTGTTTCCCGTCTTCGGAGCGGCTCCCCCGGACAACCGCCGGAGTCCGGCTTCCCGGTTTAACAGGCGTATCTTCCGCGCCGCCGTTTAGAATTCTGAAAAACGTATCATAGCCGGAAATGCCCGCGTCCTCCAATTGCGCCGACACGACAAGCGCCGCCCCAACGTCCATTGACAAAACGATTTGATATTCCCCGTGAATTTCTTTCAACCGCGCAAAGGAAATTACCGGAACGCCATCCACAGAGGTTCCCGCCAGCGCCTCGCGGTTGTCCGCGAAATAGCTCACCTTTTCAGGGCCAAAGTACCGTAGCGCGTTTTTCCCAATCTGCCCTGCCCCAAACAGGATAATGCCCCTCTTCTCTTTCACGTTCCCTCCCCCTCATACAGCCCCTCCAGCACCTTCGCCTGCTGCCGGATGTCATAGCCCGCCGCCCGTACGGCTTCAAAGCCGGAATTCCGGTCATATTCCCGGGACGCCAGCTCTTCCACGGCGGAAAGCCACGCCGGAATATCCAGGGGCCTATGCCAAATGTTTTTTGTAAACGCCACATCGTCCGGCACTTGGCTGGACACCACGCATGGCAATCCGGAGGCCGCCGCCTCCACCGCCACAATTCCCAGGCCCTCAAACCTGGAGGGGAGGAGGAACAGATCCATGGCCTGCAAATAGGTCTCCACGTCGGTTCTCCAACCCGGCAGGAGCACGGCTTTTTCCAGGTTCCGGTGGAGAACCTGCTCTGTCAAAGCCTCCCGCAGTTCCCCGTCTCCCACAATCAGCAGCTTGGAGCGTGGGTATATCTGGTGGAACTCCGCGAAAAGGTCGATTAGAAACGAGTGGTTTTTTTGATACGACATCCGGCCAACGGTTCCCAGGACGAAGTTACCCTCCAGGCCCAGCTCTTGGCGGATGGCCGTTCTCTTTTCCGGGTGGAAGCGGTATTTCCCCACATCAATGGCATTTTTCACCATCCGGACCCGGTCCCTGGGAATCTGGGGGCCAAAAAGCCAGTCTGCCGCCAAGCTCGAGCAGGCCCAGTAATCCGTGGCCAAATCCGGCGAAAAGGCCCGTTTCACTTCCTCATGGCGGCGCAACAGCTCCGCGCGTTTCACGCCGTCCGGTTCGTCTATGAACGTGGAGTGGGAGTGGACGACGACCCTGGATACCCCCATCTCCTTTGCGATCTCCTCAATCCGAAAGCCGGTCCAATAGCAGGTGTGCAGGTGGAGAACGTCATAGCCCTCCGCCAAGATCTCCCGGACCCGGTTGGAAAAGCCCTCCGGGTCCTTTGCCGCCGTGGAGGGCAGGAGCTTTACCTGAAAGGGAAAGGCCCGGTACTCCTCCGTCTCCCGCAGCCGGGGGTTTTGCGTCATGAAGTCGAACCGGAATTTTTCCCGGTCCATGTACTGGTAATGGCTGAAAATGTACGCCTCAATCCCGCCCAATCCCGGCGAGGCCAAATGGAGTATCCTCATTGCGCGCTCCCTTCCAACCGTGCCGCCTCACAAAAGATCTTCCAGCGCGGTGCGTCTGTTGAAAAACGGGTCCTCCACCTTCAGGGCCAAAAACGCCCGGTCGGCGATGGACACATGGTGTACCAGAGATAAAAAAAGCTCTCCAAGGGTCCGGTCCTCCGGTTCCTCCGGACAGATGTTCCTATAGACGTCAAAATAGTCCTGTATGCCGTCTTGTATTGCCTGGATGCACCTGAGGTCCTCCTCCGTCCGGGTCTCCTCTCCATATACCGGACGGCCCAGAGAGTCAAAGCCATTCAGAGACGGCAGGGGCGAGGTCAGCACGGCCTCCAGACTGTAATAGCTTTGGGCAATGGCGCTGCCGGCGGCGGCCTCCTTGCTGTAAAAGGGCACGATATCCAGGCGGTTTTTTCGCATATACTCCGGGTCCTGCTGCATGAAATAAAAACCCTTTAAATGGGATTTGAGCAGGCGGCCCACATACATTTGGACCGTTCCCCTGGCGACAAAGTCGAAAAACGCGATGTCGCCCTCCAGGATTTCCAAGCCTTCCAGGTAGGCGAGATAATTCTTCCGGTTCGTCTTCGCCGCCCTCTGAATAAGCTGTTCATACTCCAGCAGCCCGCCGGATTCCGGCAGGCCGTCCGGAGCTGCCGCCTCAATGCCAAACCGTTCCCGCAGCTGCTCCCGGAGCGTGCCGCTAAAGCGCATTTCCTCTATGTAACGAATGTCCTCCCGGCTCTCTATCCCAGCACGGATCGCTGCAGTCCGGGAGGTTAGAAAATATGTGGAACCGGCGGAATTGGTCAGCCGGTCATAGAGCTTTTGAATCAAGTAACCGTCTCTGGCGGAAAACCAAACATTTTTCAGGTCCCTCTCGCAAATCTGCCGCCGGAACCAGAACACAAAGCCGGTGATAACCGGAGCGAAGAACAGATACCCGATGTCCTCGGAGGACTCCACCGTGATGCTGGTTCGTCCCGGCTCAAACTGAAAGGGGTTGTTGAACAGCCGCGAGACAAACATTCCCGCTTGAATCCGGCTGGACAAGCCCCTGAGGGCGTCCCAAGTTCCCAGATAGCCCACCTGCTCAAAGAGGTCCAGGCCGCTGTAGACCCGCCAGCCGGTGACGCCGTTCGCCTCCGCCGCCAGTACATCCGTGTCAAGAGAATCGCCGATATGGATGCAGCGTTTTCCGGGGAGCCGCTCCCGGAGGCGGCGAAAAAGCCCCACGGATTTGCAGGTCCGGTGTTCGCATGAAGACAGTATGTCCGTATAGCAGACAATCCCACACTTGTCCAGGAACTTGATCAGCTGCTCCTTCGTGTAGTAAGAGTCTGTGACAATGTAGACCGGCTTGCCCCCGTTATAAACCCTTTCCAGCAAATCGCAAAGCGCTTTTCGGGGGACCAGAAGCGCGTAATCAACGCTCCACTCCAGCTCCGCGGCCTCTTCCGGCCGTAGATCCGGGAGGTGGTATTTATCCCGGATATACGCGTAAATCTCCACAAGTGTGGGAACCGTTCTCCGGCAAAGCTCTTTTTCGCCGTCCATACGCTTTGCCGCAAATTCTTCCACCACAATCCCCCGCTGCCGGAGGCGCTGATCCACGAGCTCAAAGACGTCGGTAGAAAACAACGTCCGCCGCGTAACCAGCGTGTCAAAGAGGTCGGCGCTTACCGCGCCGTGCCGCCCAATGGCCTGGAGGAGTTCTTCTTTTGTGGAACCGGCGGAGCTCTTAAACTCGTAAACCTCGGATTTCCGCTCCAGCAAATCGGCTCCCTGGCTGTTCAAAAGAGCAATCCGGTGGGCGCGGCAGACGCCCTCGATTCGCTTGGTAATAACCTTGCAGGACTCGGGGCGCGCCGCCACCAAGATGAGGGCAACCCCTTCCCGAACCGCTTCCGCCAGGGAGATAATGGGCTTGCCATAGAGGGTCCCCTCCGTCCGGCAACCGTCCAATAAACCGGCAACCCGGCACTCCCGCTCCGCCCAGGGTAAAACCTCCCGAGTCAGCACGCTCAAGCCGTAGACCGCGATTTTGCGGCCTTTATACGGTTGAAGGGCCTGAGATAGATTCCGCATTTTGCGCAGTTCCTTTCAAAACGGGCGCGCGCAGGGGACCTTGGGCCCTTCCGCTCCGGCCGGCGCTATTCCCGGCCAATACCCGCTTGGTTTAAAATCTCTTGGTTAATCAATTCTGTAAACGCTTTCGCGCCCGCCATATTCAAATGGTCCTTGTCCAAAAACCACTCCCGGCGTCCGCGAAACCGTTCGGAGAAATCGTAAAGGTCCATCGTTCCGGTCTCTGGTTCCAGCGCTTTCAGCACACTGTAAAATGTCTCCCTCTTTTTTAAAAAGGCCGCTTTCGATAACCCGTTCAGGCCATTCAAATAGAGCGGGGGGACAATCAAAACCGGCCTGCCGTTCCAGTCCCTTACCTTGCGAAAAAACTTGACGAACAGCGCTTTGTTTTCTTCCGCCGTGCCGGGATGGTCCGTGAACCAAAGCGGGCCCAGCATACTTGTGCCGTCCGGATCGCTGCAGACGTGCCAATCATCGCCGTTGGTTTTCGGCACGCGGTAATACCGGACGGTCTTTTCCCCGAACATACGGTAATTTTCCACATACTCCCACGCGCCGGAGACCTTCCGGTAATGGTGCCAATCGTCCAGCCTCCATATGGAAAACGGACGGCCGTCTTCATACGCGGCAGGGGACTGGGACATATCGTAGTCAAAGTAATAGTAAGGAATGACCAGCAGGGCCGTCTCCATAGGGGCAAGCCGCTCCCGCTTTTCCAGATATTGAAGTACACGGAAATTATAGTACAGGTCCAGACTCGGGCACGAACAGTTATAAAACGGGCGGCTCAGCTCCTTTTCCAGCACGCCCCACGCGGAGTAGGACAGTCCGAAAATCAAGTTCCACCCCGGACGGCAGTTCCGCTCAATGTCCGCGATCAGGTCCGCGTGCTCCTTTTCCCTGCCCTTACCCAGCAGCATCAAGGGCCGTATCACCTTCTCAGATGGAATTCCCAGCGCCTGCAAGGTTCTTCGCATCTCCCACTGTGCGGCCGCGGAGGAAGCGCAGAGCAAAATAAAATCAAACTCCCATTCCGGAAGCGCTTCCAGGGCAATGAACCGTTTCCCGTCCAGAATGTCCCGGGTATAATGCCCGTCGGTGTAGCCGGTAATCCGGTAATTCTCGTCTAAAAAGGTTTCTATATACCGCCGTATGTCAAGATTCCGCACTCCGTAGACGACTACCTTTTTCATGTCGCTCCGCCCTTTGATAACTTCTTTTCGCATATCTCCAGATCCGACGGATAGGTGATCTTAAAATTGTCCAGCTCCCCCGGAATCAGCTTCACCTTCCACCCACGGCTGTGGGGCAGCTGGCTGCTTCCGCTCATGGCGCTGAGCTCCTCTTCCGGAGTTTCCAGACAGAGCTTCAGGTACATTTGATAGTGGAACGCCTCCGGAGCCTGCCCCGCGTAGAGAAGCGCGCGGTTTAAAAGACCGTCCACCCATTTGCCGTCGCCGCTTTTATAAATGGTGTCGGTCACCGGAAGCGCGGGCATAACGCAAGGGGCTTCGTCAAGCCCCTGAATCAGGTTTAAGAGCAGCGTTTGCGACGTGAGGGGACGGACTGCCTCCTGCACAACCACGCCGCCGGGATTCTCCCCCATAAACGGACGGGCCGCCAGAAGGCCGTTTAAAATGGATTGTTGGCGGTCCGGCCCGGCAGGGGCCACCTCCCGGAGCTTTGTCAGGTGGTAAACGTTTCTCCATTCCAAAATGCGCGGCTTCCACTCCGGGGACGCCACGGCAATCACAAAATCAATTCCGCCGCAAGTCTGAAACTGCTCCAGCGTATGTACGATGACGGGCTTTCCGGCAATGATACGGTACTGCTTTGGGGGCTCCACCCCGACTCTTGTCCCGTTTCCGCCGGATAACACCAGTGCCACATTCATAGAACCCCTCCCAGATGTACAAATGCCCGGACTCCCGCTAAAGCAGCCAATCCAGCTCCAACTCCCAGGCCGTCAGAAGATGGTCCGGCTTTTGCTGTTCTCCGTGAAAATCGCTGCCGCCGGTGACATGGAGGCCGTACTTTTTCGCCAGGGCCAAATAGGCTGACGTCTGCTGTGGCGTGTGCCGGGGGTAGTGGCATTCCATGGCGTCCAGGCCATCGCCTTTGAGCCGTTTGACAAGCTCCTCCAGGTTTCCCTTCCCCAGTACAATTTGATAGGGATGGGCCAGGGAGACCTTTCCGCCCGCCGCTTTAACGGCCTCCACACATTTCCGGGCGCTGGGCTTGGCGCCCTTTTCCATCTCCTGAAATTCCGGCGTATCCAAATACAGGTCGAAGGCCTCCCGGCGGGTGGACACCATCCCGTGGCGCAACATCACCTGGGCAAAATGGGGCCGCCCGATAACGCCTCCCCCGGCGGCGGCCTCCACCTCGGAGAGGGGAACGTCCATACCCCGGGTTTTGAGAAATTCCGCGATGCGGTACTTTCGCTCATTCCGGCCTTTTTTCATGCTCCCGGTCATTTCCACCAGGGCGGGGGCCTCCGGCGAAAAGGCGTAACCCAAAATGTGAAGATTCAAACAGTCGTCCGCACTCAACTCAATGCCCGGAATCACCCGGAGTCCTTGGGCCCTTCCGGCTGCCATGGCTTCCTCCAGTCCGCCCAGCGTATCGTGGTCGGTAAGGGCTATGGCCTCCAAGCCCTTAGCCTTGGCCAGCGCTACGATTTCAGAGGGCGTATACTGCCCGTCCGAGGCGGTGCTGTGTATATGCAAATCCGCAGGCACGCTCATTTTCTGTGGTCCTCCCGCTTACGTTCTCTCATCCAGTCCAAACTCTGTCCAAAGGTGGTCCACAATCTCCTCCGGGGTCTCGCCGCCGTCGTTTTGAATCACGACGCTGGAGTGCTCCGGCTCGTCGTAGGGCAGGTCCACCCCCACCACGTTTTTTGCGCCGGAGGAGTACAGCTTCTTCTGGTCCCGGCGGTAGAGAGTCTCCCAGGAGACCTTCACATAGATCTCCCGGTAGTTTTCGATATTCTCCCGGTTCCACCGCCGCACGTCCGAGTACATGGAGATGCTGCACACCACCACGTCTCTTCCCTGGTTCGCCAGCTTCCGGCAAAAGTCGAAGAGGGGCCAGGCGCCCGCCTTCCGGGCCTCCGTCGTGTAGCGTTCCTCCTTCAAAACGGCTCCTGTCGTCACACAGAAGTCCCCCACCGCGCCGCGCATCTGGTCCCCGTCCAGCAAAACCGCCTCCGGGTTCCGCTTTTTCAATCGCGCATAAAACAGCCCGCCGATGGTGGTCTTTCCCGCCCCGGCCAGGCCGGTGAAAAAGTAGACCGTTCCTGTTCTCTCCACGCTTACGTGTCCTCCGGTATTTCCCAAAATCTCCGGAACCTCCGCCCGCTCCGGCGCGGCGGTCTTCCCCTTCAACCGCTTCATCTCAATGATACAGCGGCCGCTCCAGCAGCGCCGGGTCCGGCTCCAGTTTGGGCATCATCTCCAGGGGGCGGTTCTCCTGGTTCACCAGAAGAGGTTGGCGAAGCAAGATGTTTGCGATTTTAAGCCGCTGGGCGTCGATCTCCCGGAGGTGATGGTCCGTCAATTCCTGGCGGGCCTGCTCCATGTCCTGGGGCGGGACGTCTACGCCGTCCTTTTTAATGGCCGCCACGGAGTCCGCCACCTTTTTCCAGGTCTCGCGGATATAACCGTTGAGGGTGGTAAATCCGGCGATCAGCTCCTTAGCCCGGGCCCGGTCCACCGGCGCGCCGTCATAGTAGTGGAAATCGTAGCCGTAACGGGCGTAGACGTCCCGCATAAAATACTCGATATAATACCGCTCCGCGTCGTTGGCAAAGCCGTCGTAGGTTTTGTACACCGGGGCCAGGTCAAAGCCTCCGGCGATGTAGCCGCCGTAATTCAGGGGCTGTCCGCCCTGGGTGCAGGCCTCCATGCTGGGGGCGTAGGGCAGGTCCAAAAACGCCGCCAGGGCGGTGAAAGTGGCCTTTGGATTGAGCTTGGCGTCCTCGAAACGCACCAGAACGCTGTCCTTGAACAGCCGCTCTCCCGGGTCCGCCATGAAGCTGCGGTTCAAAATCCGGTCGGAAATCTCGTCGCCCACCACGGTCTTCTTCCGCTTGGGGTCCTCCGCCTCCGCCGTTTCCATGAGCTTGGACATTTCATACATATAGTGAACCGTGGCCCCATAGCTGCTCGTCATCCGGCGCATGGGGGTGAAGGTTTTGATATAGGGAAACTCTTCTAAAAAGCGGCAGCGGCGAAGCTCTTTGGCGGCCTCCGCGCCGATGGAGACCCGGCCTGATTCGCTCTCCTCCAGCTTGTAGGCGATGTCCAGGAAGTGAGGCTGAAAAAATACCGCCGGAGCGATGCGGGAACGGGGGTCCAGGCCGGAGACGGCGATTTTATTAGACAGGTAAATTCCCACCAGGATGTCTTTATCCGTAGGATTTCCCATGCGGTAAAGCTCTTGTATACGGGTCTTGCCCCCCTGGCTCCAGCGGCCCAGGAGCTCCTCCTCGCTCTTGGCCTCTTTTAAAAGCTGCCGGAGGGAGAGGACGGTTTCCTGAATTTCTGTGAAGAGGACGGAGGGAAGGGCCAGCAGGTGGGGGTGGGCGTCAAAAATCTCGTTGAAAAAGTCGCCGCCGTTGTGGGCGGAGAGCTGGGTGTGCCAGATCAGGCGGCTGACCTCCCGGATGGCCAGGGGCTGAGGCTTGTACTGACTGTAATCAATGCCGAAGCGCTCTTTGAAGTCAATGGGGTACATCCCCAGCTGGTCTCCCATGAGGAACACCAGCTTCTTCTCCTCCAGCAGGGGACGGAGATTCAGGCATTGCAGATAGGCGCAAAAGGTCTTCCAGTCGCTGTAGTGCAGATAAACATGGTTTTCACGCCCGACACGCCGGCTGTCCCGGACGTTGTCGCGCAAATATTCCAATTCGTATTGGGAGAAAACGTCCTCCGCCAGAACGGGCTTTTCAAGGTCCTTGAAAAAGTTCCGGCCGACGACGGGATTTTTGAAGTTCAGATAGTCCCCGAACCGCTCTTCCTCCACAAAGTAGGGCACGAAGCCGCTGCCGTCGTAAGGATAAAAGCGGATGGGCAAGTCCTGGAAAGGGGGAAAGTCTTTTCGAAAGAGATAGGGGTATTTTTCCAGCAGCTTGCAGTTTTTCTCATAGCGTTTTTTCAGCGCCTTCACGTTGGGCTCGTAAAACGCCTGGGTCATGAAATCGAAGGCTTCCTTCCGGAAGTGCCCCTGGTTATAGAGGCCTTGGAAACAGGTGTAGGAAATCCGGTAATCGCCGCCGGATTGGAGGATATAAACCGCCGCCTCCAGTTGCCCGGCGGGGTCTGCGCCCTGCTGAATGGCCAGGGCGTAAGCGTCTTGGGCCTCCCGGGCCTGTCCAAGCCCGGCCAGACGCCGGGCCAGCTCCATCGCGTCCATGTCGTCGTCCTTTCTTTGGAAAAGGGGGCCGGGCAAAGCACCCGGCCCCCTTTGCTGTGGCTTTTTTGCGGAACAGCTTGCCCTCAGGGATTAGCCCAGCAGCTGGAGCACACCCTGGGGAACCGCATTGGCCTGGGCCAGCATCGCCTGGGCGGACTGGATCAGGATGTTGTTCTTGGTGTACTTCATCATTTCCTCGGCCACGTCGGTATCCCGAATGGTGGATTCGGCGTCCTGGATATTTTCCGCCATGACGCTCAGGTTGTTCTGGGTGTGCTCCAGACGGTTCTGGATGGCGCCCAGGTCACCACGGACGGAGGAGACGTTGTTGATGGCGTCTTTGATGGTCTGAATAGCCGCTTGGGCTCCTTCAATATTGCTGATGTCCAGTCCGTCGATTCCCAAAGCTTTGGTGTGCATATCGCCGATGGCAACTTTCAGCTGGTTGAAGGTGTCGGCGGTGTCGCCGATTTGCAGGGTCAGGCCCTTGCCGTCGCTGAGAACTTCGTCGGCGGCGGCGGAATCCTCGGCCTTGGTCACGGAAACCTTGCCCAGGCCCTTGGACCACGCCTCGGCGGTGGTGTTGTCAGCCAGGGATTTTTCCACCGCGATTTTGTTGCTGCCGATGAAGCTGACCCGGCCGTCTTTATAGCCCATGCTCTGGAGGGTCTGGTTCAGCGTAGCGGCATCTTTGAATTCGGCGACGGTCAGCTTGCCGGAGGCCTTTTCCTTGTCAAGTTCATCCTGGGTCAAATTGGGGTCGTGGTTAGCAATCAGCTCAATGGTTTTGTCACCAATGGTGATTTTATCTCCCGCGGCAAGGGAGCCCAGGGTATAGACCGCCTTGGCGTGAGCGCCTTGGCCGGGATTCGCGTCCACGACGCCGGGTTTGAAGTCTACGCTGAAAGCGCCGTCGTTTTCAAAGTGCTGGGGATCTTTGAAGGCGTTGGCGGCATAGCCCTTGGGAATGGTAACAGCCGTCAGGACAAAGTCGTTTTGGTTGTTCGTTCCCTTGTTTTCCGTGCTGACCAGCCAGCCTGTTTCATTAGCCGCGTTGTTACTCGCAATATCAAGGCCGTCCGACCCCGTGACAGCCGTCATGATACGGTCTTTCAGCGTTTTCCAAGCGTCGTTCTTGCCGCCCAGAAGGTCCAGATCGGAGATGTCGATAAAGTTTCCATCGGAATTCGTCGTGGGGTCCATGGTGAACTGGAAGGTTTTATCGCCAATCTGGAATTTATCGCCGTCCTGAATTCTGGACAGATCGGAGAAGTTTACCGTGTAAATGGCGCGGGTTCCGCCGCCGGAGGCATTGGCAATTTCTTTGCCGTTGATCGCTACCGTCGCGGTATTATCGACGCCGGCAGCCGTCTCAATTTGAGTCTGCAGATCCGAAAAGACGGTAGAGTCAAGCTGACCCTTCTGGTTGGCAACCAGCGTGATCGTTACGGCTTCGCCGCTTGTCAGCACGGTGTCATCCGTCAAATCAATCTCGTTGCCCTGCAGGTCATAGGCGGTGAAGAGCTCTGAAACCGTGCCGCCGCCGGCAAAGGAGGAAATTGCAACAGCGCCCAGGCCGCTCAGGCTGCCGCCGGTTTTGAGGGTGATGGTAAACTCTGCTCCAATGGCCTCAGAGGGCTTTTTGCCGTCTTTGGAAGCGTTTGAGGCGCTTTCCGCGTTGTTTACCGCCACCATGTCCAGGACATTGCCGTTGGCGCCGCCCACGGTGGAAGCCGCGCCCGCCAGAGAGCCGTCCAGCAGCTTGATGCCGTTGAAGTTGGCGGAGTCGGCGATACGGTTGATTTCGGATTTCAGAGCGTCGACCTCTTTCTGGAGGTTGGCCCGGTCGACTTCGTTGTCATAGGTTCCGTTGGCGGACTGGGTGGCCAGGTACTCCATACGGTTGAGCATATCCTGGACTTCCTGCATGGCGCCTTCGGCGGTCTTCACCAGGGAGATGCCGTCCTTGACGTTTTTCTGAGCGGCGTTCAATCCGGTGATCTGGGCCCGCATCTTCTCAGAAATGGCCAGACCCGCGGCGTCGTCGCCCGCCCGGTTGATCTTGTAGCCGGAGGACAGCTTTTCCAGGTTCTTCGCCAGGGCGGAGGTGTTGGTGTTGTAGTTACGGTAGGCATTCATAGCCATAATATTGTGCTGGATACGCATAAGAGTGACTCCTTTCAGTCTATTAATGTGCTTCGGAACATCCTTTTACCAAAGCACAGGTCTGTGGAGCGCCTTCCCTTCGAAACAGTGGCCACAGTCTCGAACTTCTGGCGCGGAACACATTTCAACCGGCCTAGGACCGGGTGAAACCGGGGTTAATCGTCCTTCCAGGCGGGGAAAATGCGGTCCAGCTTCTCCCTCAGCGTGTGAACTTCCGGGCTCTCGCCCATCTGCTCCAGGGCTTCTTTCAACTCCTGAAGGGCCGCTTTCTTGTCGTGGTCCCAGGGGAGTTGCCGGATGAATCGCTCCGGCGTGTCCACCACGCAATCGGGGCGCTTTCCGCCCTCCCGCTCCAACACCGCGCCCCGGAGAATGGGGACCTCACGGGGGGCGTTGATAATCAGGTGCGCGCGGTCGCCGCGAAGGCGGTCGAACTGGACCACGGTGCTGCCGCCGACGGTGAAATACTCGCCGGGTTTCATGGAAATACGAAGCATGGAAGGGCCTCCTTAATCATCCGCGCGGCTGTTCCTTCCGCCGCGTCTTTGGGAACATGGATAATATTACGTTGAGTGGACCTCTCTTTCGAGATTCAGGCTGCGTCCCTTGCGGGGAGTCGCCCTCGCTTTTTCCCATTTCACGGCTGTGGGGAACGCTGATTTCATGGGCAAATCAACTTTGCCGATCAAATCAGCGCTTCCCGCCGCTCCTGGGCGTTTACCGGCGTCCCCACCGGCAATTGCGCCTAAACCGTGCGGCGCGTGTTCCAGCCAAAGTCCCGGAGATTCCGGGCTGTGTTGACGTCCCGGACCACCGGGGCCCCGCAATGGGGACAGGTCCAGTGTTTCTCTCCGGGGGACAGGGATTCGTTGACTGTGCCGCAGGCATGGCAGGTCTTTGCAACAGGGGCGAACCGGTCCACAGTGAGATAGGCTTTTCCCTGCCGCTCCAGCTTGTATTGCAGGCACTCCCGAAACCGTCCGAATCCGGGAAACGGTCCAAATCCGGCGGCGTGGTTTTCCTTTCGCCTTTGGGCCAGCTCCAGCAGATCGGCGTCCCGCACGCACACGGCGTCCCAGGCGTTGGCTATCCGCCGGGATTCCTTGTGAATGAAGTCCCTCCGCTGGTTGGCCATATGCTCATGCTGGAGCTGTAGCCGCCGGAGTTGGGTTTCATAATGTTTGGACCCCTGTTCCATCCGGGAGAGCTTGCGTTGAATGCGGGCCAGCTTCTCCCAGGACTTCGAGAAATCCGGCAAAACCGGGCTGGTTCCCTCGCTGTCCACGTAAAAGCGGGACAGGGATTGGTTCAAACCCAAGGTCCGCTCCGGAAGGGGGGCGGGCCGTTCCGGCGTTTTGGCCTCGTATCCGAAGACGACGGAGGCGAAGTATTTGCCAGAGCGGGTTTTGGCGATGGTGACGGACTTCAGGTCCCACCAGTGCAGGGGTTTTCGGTATGCCCAAGCCTTCAATAGGCCGAGCTTTGGCATCCGGAGCCCGGCGCCGGTAAGGCGGATAGAGGGGCCGGTGCGGTACCGGCGGCAGTAGACGGTAAAGGAATCCCGGCGGGCCTTCTTGGTTTTGAACTGGGGATGGCGGAAGGCCGAGGGATTGCGAAAGAAGTCCAAAAACGCCTGCCGTAAATTTTGGTGCACCGTGCAGAGGGGCTGGCTGTCAACTTCTCGCAGGAAGGGGGCCTCTTTCTTATAATGGGCGGGGGTGGGGATATACTGGAGGCCGGTGGCGGCGTAAAACTCCGCCGTGTCGGCCAGCATCCGGTTCCAGAGGTACCGGCAACAACCAAAGGTTTTTTCCATCTGTTCCGCCTGTTCCGGCGTGGGGTGGAGACGGAGCTTGATGGTGGTGTACTGCTTCATGTCCGCTCCTCCTGCCGGGGCGGTTTGTAAAGGTACACTTTTACAAACCGGCGGCTTTTTACTGCCTACACCTCTATCATCGGCGGTCATTTCCGAAAATTAAGAGTTTCCCGCAAATTTTTTCCCAAGGATTTTCAGTTTGTAAAAGTGTACCCTTACAAACCGGCGGATTTTTATTGTGGACTTCGAACGGCGGCGGAGACGCTGATGAAGCTGATTGGCCGCCGGGAGCAGGAGATCTGCCGCACGGTGATCCGGCCTGTGCCGGTTTGCCGTGAGACCTTCCTCGACGGGAGGGAAGAGAGTTACGAGAGGAACCCAGGAAGGGTTCCTCAGGCTGTTGAAAAAGGATTTTCGCCAGCCTGACGTTCTCCCCGCCTATGGGCCGGGGAGAACGCCGTTTTGAAAAGAGGGCCGGATCAAAGGGAAGACGGTTACACCGGGTGGCGAATACGGGAAAATGCCTACAGCAACCGGCGGCCGGAAAAGACCGCCCGGTTAGTGGTAGGCATTTTTCCTTTACGGCGTTTTCTCCGCCAGGGCTTGAAAGAAGGTCCGGTTGTAGTGGACCGTGGGAGAATCCGGTTTATAAGAAGCGGCCAGCTCGTTAAAGGTTTCCGCCCTTTTCTGATCGCCAAGGCGGCTGTAGCAGACGCACAGCTGGATGCAGGGCAGGTAGCCGTAACAGTCCGGGGCGACAAAGCCGCCCCGGCGGTCGTCCCGGGTACAGGTCAAAGCCAGGGCGTACCAGTAGGCCGCCTGTTGGTACTGCTCTTTCTGGAAAAAGCAAAGGCCGATTTCACAGCAGGTCTCGGCCCGGGGCCTGTCGTAAGCAAACGTTTGGAACAACGCCGCCAGCGCCGCCTGGTCATGGTGGCCCAGCTCTTTATGGCAAGCGGCACAGAGGCGGCAGGCGTCGATGTTGTTCTCCACCCAGCCCCGGTTTTCCTCTAAAAACCGCTGGAAAACCTCCAGGGCCTCCTCCCAACGGCGGTGGTAATAGAGCTCCCGGCCGTAGTAAAACTGCTGGCGGGGCTCCAGCTCCTTTCCGGCGGTCAGCTGCGCCTGGTAGATTCGAAGGTTTCGGTCCGGGTCGGAGGGCCGGGTTTTGCGGTGGGTGACGGCAAAATCCCCATAGAGAATTTTGCCCACCGGCGTGACCGCCTCGTGAACAGCCCCCGTCCAGCGCATCCCGGCCCGGTTTTTGATCAGACGCTCCCGGTAGTAGGAGAAGGTCACGTGGCCGCTCTCGTCAAACCCCGTGTGATAAGGCGCCATCACCACCGAAACGCCGGGGTCCAGCGTCTCTTTCAGGGCCAGAAAGGCCGCCTGGTCTTCCTCCAAAAGTACGTCGTCGGCATCCAGCCACATACAGTAATCCATCGTCGCGCGGGAGAAGGACTCGTTGCGGGCGGCGGCGAAATCGTCCCGCCAGGGGAACTCAACCACCAAATCCGTAAACCGGGCGGCAATCTCCTTTGTGCGGTCAGTGGAGCCGGTGTCCACAATCACAATCTCATCCACCAGATGGGACACGCTCTCCAGGCACCGCTCCAGCACATCCTCCTCATTTTTTACAATCATACAAAGACTGATGCTCACCATTGGGAAACCTCCTTTGGATTCGTCATAAGGGTACTCCCGCCGGTTTTCACCGGCGGGAGACAGAGTGTCGAAAAACCGTAAAAACCATCCCCGACGGGAAGGAAGAGAGTTACGAGAGGAACCCAGGAAGGGTTCCTTTCGTTTTCAATCATAAGTTTTCAAAACATTTTCAAAGGTTTTGAAAACTTGCCCAGGCTGACAAAAATACTTTTTTGACAGCCTGACTCCCGCCGGTTTTCACCGGCGGGAGACTTTGGTGCTTTGGCGGGGCTCATCTCAGCCGGATGACGGTCAGAGAGGCCCCGGCTCCACGTTTTGACTTTGCAGTTTTGCGTTTATTCTTCGGCATCCCATCCGCCGTCCACATCGTGCTCCGGGGGGGGTTCCGGTTTCGACCCATTCAGCCGGATAATGGTCAGAGAGGCGCCTGCCCCGCCGCCCACCAGGACGGCGGCCCCGGCAAGCGTGAGCGGGTACATCTGTAGGGAGACCGTGGAATTTGCAGACAGGTTCACTGTGATCTGATTTTCAAATCTGGAGGTGGCGACACCGGGGGCGATGGTGGAAGCGGTGTTGTTGGCGCCGTTGATCACCAGCCGGGTCCCCATCAGCAGGGCCAGCGTGGTATTCACGTGGTAGGAGATCTGATAGGTGCCCGCCTCGGCCACAGTAAATACTGTATTCCCGGAATTGGCGGTGACACCGGCGGGCAGAACCTGGGCGTTGGGCAGCGGGATAGAGGTGCCGCCCAGCGAAATCGAGAGGGTGTTGCCTTGGGTGTTGGCGGCAAAGGCGGCGGTGAGGCCGGGGCTGGTGGCTCCGGTGGGACCGGCAGGGCCGGTGGCGCCCGTGGCGCCCGCCGCCCCTGTGATACCGGCCACACCGGCGGGACCGGCCGCGCCGTCCGGCCCTGTGGAGCCGGTGGGACCGGCGGGGCCCGTTTCACCTGCCGCACCGGGAGCTCCCGTGGCGCCCGTCACACCTTGCGGTCCTTGGGCTCCGGTAGGACCGGTGGACCCCATCGCACCGGCGGGGCCTTCCGCCCCTGTGGGGCCTGTGGGGCCGGTGGGTCCGGTGGGACCTTCGGCGGGCCCCTCGGGACCGGCAGAACCGGCGGCGCCGGCGGGACCGGGGAGGACGGGGGCCTTCATGGCCGCGCTGAGTTTGGCGGTCAGCAACGCCTGCTGCTCCATCACATCGGACAGAGTATCCTGTACGCTCCGGTTGACGTCCATGACCTCTTTAAGGCCGGCGGCCTCCTCCAGGCCTGGCAGGGTGCCCAGGACATATTGCAATTTTTCCCCCTCGGTGTTGAGGATATGGCTCAGGCTGAGTTCCTCCGCCGCAATGGAGGAAATGATTTCATTGAGGCTCCCCTCCCGGCTCAGCGGGGGATCAGTCTTGGGAAACGTAGGCAGTGACATGAGACATCCCTCCTCAGCTCAGGCGGATGATGGACAGGGTTGCTCCGGCGGACCCGGGCAGCAGCGTGACCGTGTCGAGAATGCCGTAGATCTGCAGGGTAATGGTGGTTTCCGCTTCCAGCCTCACGATGATCTCATTGGAGAAGTGGCTCTGGCCCAGCGAAGGCGCCACAGTGGAGGCCAGATTCGGCTTGTTGTTGATCATCAGCCGGGTACCGCTGGCCAGCGCTTTAGTGGTGTTGACCGTATAGGAAATCCGATAGTATCCGGTGGTGCTCACGGTAAACTCGGTGTTGGTCCCGTTTGTGGTAATACCTGTGGGCAGCACCTGATAATTCGGCAGGGGAACCGGAATGCCCGATAAAACAACCGGCAGACCCGCGCCGCTGGTGTTGGCGGCAAAGGCGGAGGTGGCGGTGACGCTGGGTCCGGTGGGACCGGCGGAGCCGGTAGCCCCGGTGGCTCCCGCGGTTCCTGCCGCGCCGGTGGGACCGGCGGGGCCGGTAGCCCCGGTAGCTCCCGCCGCTCCGGTGGGCCCGGTGGGGCCGGTGGGACCCATGGGGCCGGTAGCTCCGGTGGCGCCGGTGGCGCCTTCCATACCAGTAGCCCCTTCCGGACCGGCGGGGCCGGTGGCGCCCGTTGCGCCGGTTGCGCCGGTGGGGCCCGTGGCCCCCGTTGCGCCTGTTGCGCCGGCAGGACCGCCGGCAGGGCCGGTGGGGCCGGTGGGACCTGTGGGCCCGGTGGGCCCCTGCATGGGAGAAGCCGTCAGGGCGCCCTGCATTTTCGCTTTCAGGAAGAGCTGGTTTTGCGCGGCGGTCTCCAGCATACTGCGGACGCTCTCGTTGGCGGCCAGCACGTCGCTGACTGTGGCGGGCGGACCGCTTAAGCCCGGAATGGTGCCCAGAATATATTGCAGTTTCTCGCCCTCGGCGTTGAGAATGTGGCTCAGGCCCAGCTCCTCCATGGCGATGGAAGAGAGAATCTGGTTGACCGCATCCTCCCGCTGGATGGGCGGGTCAATCTTGGGAAAACTTGGCATAGACATAAAAATGTGTCTCCTTTCAAGCCGTGGTTGCAAAGCCGGGGCACGGCGGCCTGCCGCGTGAGGCGGAAGACCCTCCCCGGCAAAGCGCCCGCAGCATCTTATGCGCCCCCCTGGCGTCGGGTTCCGGCGGCACAAGCCGGTTTCGGCCGCATAAGATGGAACGGCGGCAGGGTCTTCCCTGCCGCGTGATTCCGTTTCGATTTCCGTTGCCGCGCGAACCGGAGTCCGTCCCGGTTTCCCGCCTGATCAGGGGAATTCCGGCGTTTCGCTCCGGCCCCCAGGCAAGAAATGACGCCGCCGGATAGAAGACCGGCAACCGTTTGTATCAATTGGCCCGGTGGCCTACCCGGCTTGCGTACCGGAGAGGAGGGCTGAACATGGAAGTGACCATTAACGCGGACACACTGATTACATTTGCGAAACTTTTAACCGCACTGGGCGTAATTGGCAGCGTGATTCTCTGGTGCATCAAGTTTGTCCAGCGGAGCAAGAGGCAAAACGAGGAGCTAAAAGCAATCCGCAAGGAGCAGACCTTAATTTGCTATGGATTGCTGGCCTGCTTGCAGGGCTTAAAGGAGCAGGGCTGCAACGGTCCGGTAACCGAGGCCATGAACAGGCTGGAAGAGCATCTCAACCAGGCCGCACATGATGAGGAGTCATGAACGGGGAGAAGGGGCGTCTTTATGGATAAGATCGACCGGAAACGCAAGGGGGCTCCCGCAAGTTGTGGGCGGGGGGTATTGCCACCGGCTTTGAAACGCGTTTATTAGGTTTATTAGATGGAAACGGAGAGAAACCCGGCCGGGCTTCTCTCCGTTTTCTTTCCGCTTTTTGGGGACGCTCTTTTTTCAAAAGCCGCTCCGGTTTCCCCGGATTCCGCTTAGAAAGCCTTTGGCCCCAAGTTCCCTTTGCCCTTTGTGAGGGGCTTACGGAGTATGCTCTTGCGGTGGAGCCTCCTCCACATAGGAGCAGATGCGCGTAAACGTCTCCTCGCTGAGATCGTGTTCCACCTTGCAGGCGTCTATGGCGGCCTGTTCCGGGGAGACGCCCATCCGTTCGAAGAGCCGGGTGAGAATTTTGTGACGCCGGTAGATGCGGCTGGCGATTTCCAGGCCGCTGTCGGTCAAAAGGATGGTTCCGTCCCCGCCCATGGTAATAAAGCCGCTCTCTCTCAGTTTTTTCATGGCGATGCTGACACTGGGCTTGGAGTAACCCAGCTTGTTTACCACATCAATGGACCGGACCTGTCCGGACTGCTCTTGAATGATGAGGATGGACTCCAAATAATCCTCCGCGGATTCGTGTATCACCAAGATGATGCGCCTCCTTTCTGCTTAATTTTACCATGATAGCAAAGTTTTCCAGATAATGCAAGTTGCGATTGTCACAAGTTTCCATATTTTTGGCAAATTTTTCAATTCCGAAGGGCTGAAAAAGCCACGGACGGAGCCGGATGGCTCCGCCCGTCAGGCTGGCGAAAAAGGATTTTCGCCAGCCTGAGCAAGTTTTCAAAACGTTTTCAAACGTTTTGAAAACTTATGATTGAAAACGAAAGGAACCCTTCCTGGGTTCCTCTCGTAACTCTCTTCCTTCCCGTCGGGGATGGTTTTTACGGTTTTTCGACACTCTGACAGACGGAGCCGGATGGCTCCGCCCGTATCCAAAAGACCGAATTTGACTTGCGCGGCTTAAAGCTTTCCGCTCAGAACCAGGACCAGGGTCACGAAGGTGGCCAACAGAGCCAGGGAGAACAAAACGAACCCCGCGTCGAAACGGTCCTTCCCAGCGGCGCTTTCCCGCTCGGGGGCCAACCGGGCCTTGCGCAGGGCGGTGACCACCGGCTTGTAGAGAATCAGGATCAGGGCCATATTCAGCCCGCCCTTCACCAGGTTGAAGGGGAGGAAGACCGTGGGCAACATGGCGGCGACGTCCGCCCGGGAGACGCCGGTCATATACAGAGGCGTAATCAGATAATTCCACAGCAGCATCACCGCCACCAGGGCCAGCGTGCCCAGGGTCAGACCCAGGACGGCGCCCTTCCGGGTGCGCAGCTTCTTGTAGACGAAAGAAGCGGTGCAGCAGAAGGAGCAGGTGGCCAACATATTCATAATGAGGCCGATGACGCCGGTGTCGCTGACGGTGAACATCTCCACCAGGGCCACCACAATGGAGATGATCGCGGCGGAGAGCGGGCCAAACAAAAAGCCGCCGATGCAGACCACCGTGTCCTTCACGTCCATCTGCAAAAAGCCGGCCACCTGGGGCAGCAGCTTGCTCAGAAGCATGGCGATGTAGGTCAAGGCGGAGAGCATGGCGAGAGACGTGACGGTTTTCACGCTCACCCGGGGACGGGCGGCGGGGATGGCGCGGGCATTGTCGAAGTTGGACATAAGAAAACACTCCTTTACACATTTGAAAACACCCTGGAATCCTTTGACTTCTCCAAGGTGAACAAACGGCAAAGAAGCGCGCGGAAAACCCGCGGCGAAACCGCACTCATCTTCTTCCATCCAGACTGTGACTGTTGGTCCCGGAGTTTCACCGGATCGGCGGGGGCCGTGTATGGGGACCGGCCTCCGGTCGCGGACTGTACCGCCAGTGGGGAATTTCACCCCGCCCTGAAGACAAAGTATTCAGTTCATGCTTTCTGGACTCAGTATACGACAGGCGGAGAAAAAAAGCAAGCCCTAAATTTTTTTGTCTTTTAAAAGCCGCCTGTCAAAAGGCGGCCTGCCCTGTTCCGGCGGGGAAAGAGCCGGTTTCCCCTTTTCAAACCGGAACAAAGATGCTATGATGAACCCATGAAACCGGAGAGGGGGACGCCCGTGGACCGCGTGATCTTACACTGTGATCTCAACAGCTTTTACGCCTCGGTGGAACTTCTCAGCCACCCGGAATGGAAAAAACTCCCGGTGGCGGTGTGTGGGGACCCCGCCTCCCGCCACGGCGTGATCCTGGCCAAAAACGACCCTGCCAAGGGCTTCGGCGTCCGGACGGCGGAGACCGTCTGGCAGGCGAAGAGGAAGTGCCCGGAGCTGATTTTGCTGCCGCCCCACCACCGCCTTTACCGGGAGTATTCCCGGAAGGTCAACGCCATTTACGACGAATACACCGACCTGGTGGAGCCCTTCGGCATTGACGAGAGCTGGCTGGACGTGACCCACACCCTCCACCTCTTCGGCATGGACGGCGGGGCTCTGGCGGACACCCTCCGCCGGAGGGTGAAACAGGAGCTGGGACTGACGCTGTCCGTGGGGGTTTCCTTCAACAAGGTCTTTGCCAAGCTGGGCAGCGATTTGAAAAAACCCGACGCCACCACCGTCATCTCCCGGGAGAATTGGCGGGAGCTTGTCTGGCCCCTTCCGGTGGGGGACCTGCTCTATGTGGGGGGCGCGGCGCGGACGCTCCTGAGCCAATACGGCGTGAGGACCGTGGGGGAGCTGGCGGCCTGTCCCCGGGAGACGCTGGAGGGGCTGATGGGCAAGCTGGGGGGCCAGCTCCACGACTATGCCCGGGGGCTGGACCGGGAGAGCGTCCGGGCCCGGCATGAGCCGGAGCAGGTGAAGTCCGTGGGAAACGGCACCACCTTTCCCAAAAACCTCACTACCCGGGACCAGGTGTCGGCGGGGATTCGACTGCTGGCGGACAGCGTGGCCAGCCGCCTCCGGCGGGCGGGACTCTACGCGGGCGGGGTCCACGTGACGGTCCGGGACCCGGATTTCCACGACCGCTCCCGCCAGCGGCAGCTCCAAACGCCCACACATCTAATCCGGGACCTCTCCGCCGCCGCCCTGGACCTGGTGGGGGAGCTGTGGAGGCCCCCCAATCCCATCCGCGCCCTGACGGTGACGGCCATCCACCTGACGCCGGAAGACGAGACCTACGTCCAGGCGGACCTCTTCGACGCCGGGGACGGCCGGGAGCGGAGAGAGCGGCTGGAGGCCGCCATGGACGGCATCCGGCGGCGGTACGGCGGCGGCTCCATCGCCTTTGGCACGGCGAGACCGGAGGAGGACGGCGGCGGGAGCTTTCAAAAATGAGAAACCAAACGGGGCCCTTAGGCCCCGCCGGTTTTTTCCGGTTTTTGATACTCCAGAAGGTCCTCTACCCGGCAGTCCAGAACGTAGCAGACCTTCGCCAGGAAATCCAGGTCTACCAATGCGATTTGCTTGCCTTTATAGTAGCGGTCAACAACCGCGTATTTAACGCCCATTAAGGTCGCGAGCCGGTTGCGAGTCATATTCCGGCATTTCATGACTTTCGATAGCGTTACCGCAATCTGTCCATATTCCCCGGTCTGGTAGGTGACAAGGCTCTTGATATCATCCATGTTACCCCTCCTTAGGGATAATTTTAACAGGGATATCCGTTCTTGACATTTCCCTATATGCGGAGGACATCCTCTTGCACGCCCAGCTGACCACCGAGGGAATGTTTATAGCCAGCGCAGTTGAAAAGAATCCCATGGGATTCTTTTCAAGGAACCGCCGCCAAGGCGGTGGTTCGAGCCGCAAAGCGGCTGCCTGCGCATGGCTTCATAGGAAACGCAAATGCGCTCCGCGCATCGGCGAACCCATGGTCCGCCGGTTGAAAAGAAGTTGTGACTTCTTTTCAACTGCGTTGACTATATCGCGGAAAAAGGGCGGAAACCGGAACAAGAACCCTAGAACCCAAAAACAGGAGCGGCTTTTCAGCCGCTCCTGTTTCACGTTTTTTCGATATGGCTTTGAATCCGCTGCATGATCATCTCCAGGGCCACCAGATTGTGCCCGCCCTCCAAAACGATGATGTCGGCGTACTTCCGGGAGGGCTCCACGTACTGCTCGTGCATGGGCTTCACCGTGGTCAGGTACTGGGTCACCACGGACCGCAAGGTCCGGCCCCGCTCCTCCACGTCCCGAAGGGCCCGCCGGAGGATGCGCTCGTCCGCGTCGGTCTCCACAAAGATCTTGATGTCAAAGAGGTCCCGGAGGGCCGGGTCCTGGAAAATCAAAATGCCCTCCACAATCAAAACCTTTGTGGGAAAGATTTCCACCGTCCGGTCCGTCCGGTTGTGGTCCACATAGGAGTACACCGGGCATTGGATGGACTGTCCCTCCCGCAACGTTTGGAGATGCCGGACCAGCAGGTCCGTCTCGAAGGCGTCGGGGTGGTCGTAATTTTGAAGGGCCCGCTCCTCGTAGGTTTTGCCCTCCTGGCGCCGGTAGTAGCTGTCGTGTCCGATGACGGTGACGTTGCTGGCGAAATGCTCTTTCAGGTGCCGGGTCAGCGTGGTTTTGCCGGAGCCGCTTCCTCCGGCGATGCCTATGGTGATCGCGCTCATACCGTATACCTCCCGCCGGTTCGATTGGATTCTACAGGTTCCATTATATGGATTTGAGCCGAAAAAGCAAGGAGAACCTGGAAAGTTCACAAATTTTGGCGAACTCACCCTTGACGCCGGAGGGGAAAATGGATATGATATAAAATACGGTTAGAATCAGGCAATGCGCTTTTTGAAAATATACGCGGGAGGACCGATATGGCAATGAAACGCTGCCCCGTTTGCGGGGAGAGATATTCCGATACTTATAAAAACTGCCCCTTTTGCGAGGAGGAGGAGTACTGGGAGGAAGAACAGCAAGAGCCCGCCCGCCGTCCCATCCTCCGGGAGGGGGTTCGGAGTCCCGGCGGCCGGGGCGGCCGGAGCGCCTATGGCATTGTGACGCCCATTTTGATTGTGCTGATTGTGCTGATGGCCCTGCTGCTGGTTTACCTTCTCTACGGGGACAAGCTCTTCAACAAGGATAAGGACCCGGACGACGGCAAACCCGGCGTGACGGAGCCCAAAGACCCGGACACCTCCGGCACGCCCCCGGCTGTGGACCCTGGCCCCAACGGGGCGGGCGGGCCGGACGGCGATCAGGAACCCTCCGGCGCGGACACGCCGGGTTCCGCCGGCGTGATGCCTGAGGGCAACGGAACTCCCGAGGGCACAGGCACGGCTTCCAACGGGTCCGGAACCGCCGATGGGTCCGGAACTTCCGGCGGGACCTCCGGCGGCATGAGCTACGCCACGGCCGCGGCGCTTCCCGGCGGGCTGACCCTCAGCCGGACGGACTTTAGCCGGAAGGTCTCCGAGGGAGACTGGCAGTTGAAGGTCTCCGGCGGCACCGGAACCTATACCTGGATCAGTGAAAATCCCTCCATTGCCAAGGTGTCCGGCAACGGAACCGTCACTCCGGTGGCCTCCGGCACCACCAACGTGGTGGTTACCGACGGGACCAAAAAGGCGGTCTGCATCGTCCGGGTCACCGGCGGCGGTACGGCGCCCTCTTCCGGCGGGTCCGGCACCACGGCGCCCTCTTCCGGCGGCACGGCGGCTCCTTCCGGCGGCGGGTCCTTGAAAACGGGCAAGGCCGTGGTGATCAACGGCGGAAACGGCGTCCGGGTCCGCTCCGGCCCCGGCACCAATTACGATATCCTTGCCTCGATTCCCAACGGGGGCTCGGTCCAAATCGTGTCCAGCGCGGGGAACGACTGGTATGAAATCACCTTCACCGCCACCGGCGGCGTCACCACCACCGGCTATATGAAGGGCGAGTTTTTGTCCAACGGATAAGGTTTTTTCGGATACAGGCATCCCCGGACATTTGTCTGGGGATGCCTTAGGCTGTCGAAAAAGATCTTCGCCAGCCTGAGCAAGTTTTCAGACCTTGCAGAAGGTCTGAAAAACTTTTGATTCAAAACGAGAGAAACCCCTGATGGGTTTCTTAGCAACTCTTTTCCTTTCCGCTCCCTTAGACGGCGCTTTTTTGACGGGCTTTTGTAAAAGCGGGGGAAATGTTTCAGCGGCCGGGTTGCGGGTCTTTCGGGGGCGGACCGGGACCTTGAGATTGCTGGAGCAGTTCAAAAATCGCTTGAAAGCCTCTTAAAGTTTTTCAGAAGATAGATGACGTTGGCTCCGGCAGAAAGAAGCCGGCGGCCCGGTTCCTGACAGGCTGTTTCTACTTTGGTTGCACAGGGGATGGAGCAGGATGCCCAGCGGAGTGTGCGTATGATAGAGGCGCGCACCTGGCAGGGCGATGACTTCACGATTTGCTACCTGGCCTCTTCCCTGAGTAAGACGGATATAGGCTATTCGCCGGATGATCTGGTGAAGAAACTGCCCACCCTGTGCAGAAAAGGGGAGCAGGATAACGGTTTTTTCCGGAGTCTCCAGGAAATTCTGTGCGGGGAAAAAAGCCTGTGGCTGGTCCTGCCGTCCTCCTCTGTGCGGCTTCCGGGGCTTGCGGAGGACGCTGTAAAATGGTTTGAGGGGGACTGGCAGATTTATCCTATTCGCTGACGTTGTCGATTACTGGGAATCGAATGCCGGCAACACAAAGATCATCGCAGAAAAGAGATACACCCGCAAAGTTTGAACTTTGCGGGCGTATTTGACAAAGCGTTGTGGCTTGGTAATCACTCCGATGTCGTGTTCAGTTGTTGGATCAGTTCCTGGAATCCATCCAGCGCACTCTGGAGATTTTCGATAATGTCCAGAGCCAACACATCCGGCGCGGGCAGATTGTCCATATCTGCCAGGGACTTATCCTTAATCCAAAAGATGTCCAGATTAGCCTTATCCCGGTCCAGAATTTCCTGAACGGTGAATTTTCGCCAGCGTCCGTCGGGATTTCCTTCCGACCACGTTTCCGTGCGCCGGTGCCGGTTCTCCGGATGGAAACAGGAGATAAAATCCTCCAAATCGGCGTCCGTCATAGGGCGCTGCTTCAGCGTGAAATGGACATTGGTGCGGAAGTCGTACACCCACACCTCTTTCGTCTGCCGCTTCGGGCTGGCGGGGCGCTTGTCGAAGAAGATCACGTTTGCCTTGACGCCCGGCTTGTAAAAAATCCCGGTGGGCAGGCGCAAAATCGTGTGCAGGTCGCTGGTCTCCAGCAGCTTCCGGCGTACCGTCTCACCTGCGCCGCCCTCGAAGAGCACGTTGTCCGGAACGACCACCGCAGCCTTGCCCCTGGCATTCAGGAGTGTATTGATATGCTGGACGAAATTCAGCTGCTTGTTGGAGCTGGTAGTCCAGAAGTCGGTCCGATTGTAAACCAGGTCTTCACCCTCCTGCTCCCCCTTCTCGTTGGTGAAGGTGATGGAGGACTTTTTTCCAAAGGGCGGATTGGTCAGCACATAGTCCGCCCGATAGCCGGGGTCGGTCAGCAGCGCGTCCCCCAAAGTGACAGGGACGTTTCCGTAGATGTCCCCGATGTTGTGGAGGTACAGGTTCATCAGGCACAGCTTGAAGGTAGTGGAAACTAATTCATTGCCGTAGAAGGTCTGGTTTTTGAGGAACTCTTTTTGCTCCCGGTCCAGGGTATAGTGGGCTTCATCCGCGATATACTCCTGTGCGGCGAGAAAGAAACCGCCGCTGCCGCAGCATGGGTCCGCGATGGTCTTCATGGGCTCCGGACGGACACAGCGCACCATAGTACGGATGAGGGGCCGGGGCGTGAAGTACTGTCCGGCGCCGCTTTTCACGTCCTCCGCGTTTTTCTGGAGTAACCCCTCGTAGATCTCGCCCTTGACGTCGGAGGACATGGACACCCACCGCTCCTGGTCAATCATCTGCACGATGCGGTACAGGATGGCGGCGCTGCTGATTTTGTTCACCGCGCCCTTGAAGATTTTTCCCAGAATACCGCCCTGCTCCCCCAGCTTTTCCAGGGTGGTTTTGTACTGCTCCTCCAGATCCGCGCCCTTAAGGGTATTCATATCCGCCCAGGTGTATCCGGCGGGGATGCCGGTTTCCCGCTTGTAAGGAGGCTTGGAGTACTCATCCGACATTTTCAGGAAGATCAGGTATGTAAGCTGCTCCAGATAGTCGCCGTAGG
>CAJUCO010000022.1 GCA_910585245.1 uncultured Oscillibacter sp. | reverse complement strand
AGCCGCCGGGGGGCCATGGAGTACACCGCCGTGGTCACCGCCCCGGCCAGCGCCTCCGCCGCCTTGCAGTACATCGCCCCCTACGCGGGGTGCGCCCTGGGAGAGCACTTCATGCGCCAGGGCCGGGATGTGCTGATTGTCTACGACGATTTGAGCAAGCACGCCATCGCCTACCGGACACTGAGCCTGCTTTTGGAGCGGTCCCCGGGGCGGGAGGCCTACCCCGGCGACGTGTTCTACCTCCACTCCCGCCTTTTGGAGCGGGCGGCCCACCTCTCCGACGAGCTGGGGGGCGGCAGCATGACCGCGCTACCCATTGTGGAGACCCAGGCGGGAGACGTCTCCGCCTACATTCCCACCAATATCATCTCCATCACCGACGGGCAGATTTTCCTGGAGAGCGATCTGTTCTTCGCGGGCCAGCGGCCCGCCGTCAATGTGGGCCTCTCCGTCTCCCGGGTGGGAGGCGATGCCCAGACCAAGGCCATGAAAAAGGCGGTGGGAACCCTCCGGCTGGATTTGGCCCAGTACCGGGAGATGGAGGTTTTCACCCAGTTTTCCAGCGACCTGGACGACGCCACCAAGCGCCAGCTCCGCTATGGGCAGGGGCTTATGCGCCTTTTGCGCCAGCCCCGGTACGCCCCGCTGTCCCAGCACCAGCAGGTGGTCGTCCTGGTGTCCGCCATGGCCCGCGTGATGCAGGAGGTGCCCCTGGAGGAGATGGACGCCTTCCGGGCCCACCTGTTTGCGGCGGTGGAGGAGGAGGCCCCGGATCTTTGCGGCCGGATTGACCGCACGGGCCGGCTGGCCCCGGAGGACCGGGAGGAGATTGTCTCTCTGGCCCGGCGGGCCCTGGAGAGCTGGAAGAAGAGGGGCGGCTGAGATGGCGGGAACCAAGGAGATCAAAACCCACATGGAAAGCGTGGGGCAGACCCGGAAGATCACCAACGCCATGTATTTAATCGCCTCCACCAAGCTCCGCCGGGCCCGGCAGGAGCTGGACCAGACCCGGCCCTATTTCCAGGCCCTCCGGGGGGAGATCCGGCGGATTTTTCACACGGCCTACAACGTGGACAGCCGCTTTTTCTATCCCCTGGGCGACGGCGCGCCGCTGGAGGGAACCTATGGCTGCCTCCTCATCACCGCGGACAAGGGGCTGGCGGGGGCCTATAACCAAAACGCCATCCGGGAGGCCCAGCGCCTTTTGGCGCGGCACCCGGACACGAAGCTCTTTGTGGTGGGGGAATATGGGCGGCGGTTTTTCGACCAGCGGAAAATCCCCATTGAGCACAGCTTTCTCTACACCGCACAAAACCCCACCATGGCCCGGGCCCGGGAGATCAGCGCCCTGCTGCTGGACGGCTATGACCGGGGGGAGCTCCGGGAGATCTACCTCATTTACACGGACATGGAAAGCGCCATGAGCGCCCAGGCCCGCTCCACCCGGCTTTTGCCCCTCCACCGGACCCACTTTGCCGGGGCCCCGCCGGGGGAGGGGGCCATGACGGAGCGGTTTGAGTTCTATCCCGGCGTGGGAGCCGTGCTGGACAGCATTATGCGAAGCTATGTCACCGGCTTTATCTACAGCGCCCTGATCGACAGCTTTTGCTGCGAGCAAAACGCCCGGATGACCGCCATGGACAACGCGGACCGGAACGCGGAAAAGCTCCTGGGGGAGCTGTCCCTTCACTACAACCGGGTGCGGCAGGCGGCCATCACCCAGGAGATCACGGAGATCTCCGCCGGGGCCCGGGCCCAGCGCCAGACAAAGGGGAGGTAACCGATTTTGGAACGAGGCATTATTGTACAGATATCCGGCCCCGTGGTGGACGTGGAGATACAAAGCGGGGCCCTTCCCCGGCTGCGGGAGGAGCTGACCGTGGAGAAGGACGGGGGCTTGCGGGTGATGGAGGTGGCCCAGCACGTGGGAAAGAACACGGTGCGCTGCGTCATGCTCTCCCCCAGCGAGGGGCTGGCCCGGGGCCTTGCGGTGGACGTGCCGGACAAGACCATCGAGGTGCCTGTGGGCACGGCCACCCTGGGGCGGATGTTCAACGTCCTGGGCCAGCCCATCGACGGCGGCGGCCCGGTGCCGGAGGGCACGCCGGTAAAGAGCATCTACCGCAAGCCCCCGGCCTTTGACGAGCAGAGTCCGGCGGTGGAGATCCTGGAGACGGGCATCAAGGTCATCGACCTCTTGGAGCCCTATCCCCGGGGGGGCAAGATCGGCCTGTTTGGCGGCGCGGGAGTGGGCAAGACCGTGCTCATTCAAGAGCTTATCCACAACGTGGCCACGGAGCACGGGGGCTATTCCATCTTCACCGGCGTGGGCGAGCGGAGCCGGGAGGGCAACGACCTCTGGCGGGAGATGCGGGAGAGCGGCGTCAGCGAGAAAACCGCCCTGGTCTTCGGCCAGATGAACGAGTCCCCCGGCGTTCGGATGCGGGTGGCCCTGGCGGGGCTTACCATGGCGGAGCATTTCCGGGACAAGGAGCACAAGGACGTGCTTTTGTTCATCGACAACATCTTCCGCTTTGTCCAGGCGGGAAGCGAGGTCTCCACCCTCTTGGGAAGGATGCCCTCCGCCGTGGGCTATCAGCCCACCTTGGCCAATGAGATGGGGGAGCTTCAAGAGCGGATTACCTCCACGAAAAACGGCTCCGTCACCTCCGTTCAGGCGGTCTATGTCCCCGCCGACGACCTGACGGACCCGGCCACCGCCACCACCTTCGCCCATCTGGACGCCACCACCGTTTTGAGCCGGAAGATCTCCGAGCAGGGCATTTACCCGGCGGTGGATCCCCTGGCCTCCTCCTCCCGGATTCTGGAGGCGGACGTGGTGGGACAGCGGCACTACCGGGTGGCCCGGGCCTGCCAGGAGATTTTGGAAAAGTACATGGAGCTCCAGGACATCATCGCCATTTTGGGCATGGACGAACTCAGCGAGGAGGACCAGAAAACCGTGGCCCGGGCCCGGAGGCTCCAGCGCTTCTTTGCCCAGCCCACCACGGTGGCGGAGAAGTTCACCGGTCTCCCGGGGGTCTATGTGCCCCTGAGGGACACCCTGGAGAGCTTTGAGAAGTTGGCGAACGGCGAGCTGGACCAGTACCCGGAGGCGGCCTTCTACAACGTGGGCGGCTGGCGGGACGTGGTGGAGAAGGCGAAAAAGATTGAGGCAGGTGAGGCGTGATGGACGTGTTTCAGGCCCACATTCTGGCGGCGGACCGGACCTTTTACGAGGGGCCCTGCCTCCGGATGGCCGTTCCCACCAGCGACGGGGAGCAGGGCATCCTGGCCCACCACAGCGACATGATCGCCGCTGTGCGGCCGGGAACTTTGCGCTTTCAAACGCCGGAGGGACCCGTGGAGCTGGCGGCGGTGTCCTCCGGTCTGGTGAAGATTGAGAAAAACGAGGTGCTGGTGCTGGTGGACTCCGTGGAGCGGCCGGAGGAGATCGACGCCGCCCGGGCCCGCCGGGAGGCCGATGAGGCACGGGAGGCCATGCTCCAGAAAAAGAGCCGCCAGGAGTACCGGCTGGCCCAGGCCACCCTGGCCCGGGCCATGAACCG
Source organism: uncultured Oscillibacter sp. (assembly GCA_910585245.1). Lineage (GTDB taxonomy): Bacteria > Bacillota > Clostridia > Oscillospirales > Oscillospiraceae > Oscillibacter. Next base: position 37,494 of record CAJUCO010000022.1, on the reverse strand, counting down.
CCTGCGGGTCAAGGGTACGGAAATCAAATAGGGAAGCGCCCCCTTCTCCGTGAGAGAGGGCGCGTCAGAGTGTGGAAAAACCGTAAAGACCTTCCCCGGCGGGAAGGAAGAGAGTTACGAGAGGAACCCAGGAGGGGTTCCTTTCGTTTTCAATCATAAGTTTTCAAAACATTTTCAAAGGTTTTGAAAACTTGCTCAGGCTGGCGAAAATCTTTTTTCGCCAGCCTGACGCGCCCCTTCCCATCCGGGAGGGGGCGCGTTTTTTATGGCGATAAGGGGAGGCATACCACCAGCTGAAACCGCCCCCCTCCGGCCCGGGTCTCCAGGGAGCCGCCTAAGCGCTCTGCGATTTCCCGCATCCCCGCCAGGCCAAAGCCGTGAGAGGCCTTGTCCGCCTTGGTGGTGGCAAGGTCTGGGGAGAGGTCCCCGGCGTAGGCGTTTTCCACCCGGAGCATGAAAAGCCCCTTCTCCGTCCGGCAGCGGAGGAGGACCGTCTTGTCCTCCGCCCCCTCCGCCGCCTCCATGGCGTTGTCCACGGCGTTTCCAAGCAGGGCGCACAGGTCCACCTCCGCCAGGGGCAGCGCCTTGGGCAGGGACACGGAAAAGTCCGCCGTGAGGCCCGTCCGGCCCATGGCCTCCGCCTTGGCGGAGAGGACGGCGTTGGCCGCGTCGTTTTCGCACAGCCGCTTTCCCCCCCGGAGGGCGGAGGAGTCCGCCAGCTGGTCGATGTACTGAAGGGCCCGGTCCCCCGCCCCCAGTTCCACCAGGCCCCGGAGGGCCGTCAGGTGGTTGCGGAGGTCGTGGCGGAGGGTGCGGACCTGCCGCTCCTCCCGCCGGAGACCCTGGTAGTAGCTCTCCCGGAGGGAGGCCAGCCGCTCCGCCTCCTCCAGCCGCTGGTGCTTTTCCAGCACCAATATGGCGTACAGCAGGGCCAAGGCGGTGAGGAAGATGAAGGGGAGTACCGCCACCCCCAGATTCATAATCAGCCCGTGGAGGAGGAAGTCGCTGTAGATGTAATCCGACTGGAGGAGGGGCAGCAGCACCACCGCCAGCAGGGCGCTGAAGGGCATGGCGGCCAGGAGCAGCACCAGATTCCAAAACCGGGGGGAGAGCTGGGGCGGCTTCTCCGGCAGGCGCTTCCGGGCCGCCAGGTACAAAAGGCCCCAGACGCCGGGACGGATGAATTTATCCGTGAAGTAAAATACGTTGTCCAAGCCGAAATGGGCCATGGCGGGGGCGTAGTAGGTGTCCAGCACGGCGTTGACGGGCATGATCAGGCAGAAGAAAATGACCGTCACCGCCAGCCGCCCCACCCGGTTCCCCCGGGAGGACAGCATAAGCAGCGGGACAAAGGCCAGCAGCGTGAAGAGAAGGTTCGTGTCCCCCAGCCAGATGATCTGCCCGGAAATTACGGTCAGCGAGAAAATTAGTCCAACCCGCCAGGTCCGGCGGGGCTTCACCGGGAGAAAGGCGGAGAGGAGGCGGAAGAGAAAAAGGCCGCTGGCCAGCCCCAGGAGGAACCAGGGCAAATTCACAAGGCTGAGCATGACATACTCCGCCAGACGCTCCAGAAAGATCAGGGTGCCCTCCACGGCTTAGCCCTCCAGAGCCGACCGGGCCAGGGCCGCCAGGGCGGCGGAGCGGCAGGCCCGGCTGACGGGGATGGCCTCCTCCCCCACGAAGATCTGGCTGCCCTCCATCCGGTCCACGGCGGAGGTCCGGACCAGATACCGCTGGTGGACCCGGACGAAGCCGTCCCCCACGGCCCGCTCCACCTCATCCAGCTTGCCGTAGAAGACATAGGTGCGGTTGGTGGCGGCACAGGTGACCTGCCGCCGGTCGGAGGCGAAATAGAGGATGGTGTTCTTGGAAATCCGGTACAGGGTCTCGCCGTTGCGGCAGAGGAACACCTTGTCCTCGTCCCGGAGACGGGCCTCCGCCGCCCGGTTCAATACGCCGTCCAGCTGGTCCTGTTTAGGGGGCTTCATGAGATAGCCCAGGGCCCCCACGGAGTAGCCGTCGAAGACGTAATCCGTGTAGCCGGTGACAAACACCAGCCCCAGCCCCTCGTCCGCCTCCCGGAGGCGGCGGGCGGTCTCCATGCCGTCCAGCTCTCCCATCTCGATATCCAGAAACACCAGGTCCAGTTCCCCGGCGTGGTTCTCCATCCAGCGGAGGAGCCCCTCTCCGGAGGAGAACTCGAAAAAGGACGCCTCCCCGCTCCGCCGCCGGTCCAGGGCCCGCTCCAGGGCGGAGCGGAGGGCGATGCGGGCCCCGGCGTTGTCGTCACAGATGCCAATTCGCAACATGGTCTCATCTCCTTGCGGTTTGCTGGGGCTATTATAGCACATCCCCGGCGGTTCGCCAAACCAATTATGACGGCAAAAGCGCCAAAGATGACACCGCTTCCGCCTCCGCCGCCAAACTTGACAACGAACCTGCCAAAGAGAGCGGCCCCGTTTGCAGGGGCCGTTTTTTTGCGGTATTCTGGCAATGGAAACGGAAGTGAAGAATTTACAGCCGGACTTCCGTATCCATCGGTATCACAGGACAAAGGAAGTGCTTGTTATGAACCGGAATTCCCTCCGCGCCGCCCTGACCACCCCCGCCGCCGTCCCGGAAACGGGTCCCCGGCTGCAAACGAATCTGGACACGGACCTTTTGAAGCTCGTTGCCATTGTCTCCATGCTCATCGACCACGTGGGCGGGGCCTTCTTCCCGGAGGTGGGGGCCTTCCGCTGGATAGGGCGGCCGGCGTTTCCCATCTTTTGCTACTGCATGACCGTGGGGCTGCTGTACACCCGGGATATCAGGCGGTATCTGGGCCGTTTGGCGGTGCTGGCCCTGGTCTCTCAGCCCTTTTACGTTTTGGCCTTCCACCCCCACGACTGGATGGTGGACCGGAACTGGAGCAACTGGAACATCTTCTTCACCCTGTTTCTCTCCCTGCTTGCCATGTGTGGCTTCAAGGAGCGGAAGTGGTGGCTGTTCCTGGGGGCCTTCTTCGCGGTGAGCTGGTGGAACTTCGACTATTCCGGCATTGGGATTCAGTTGATGCTGATATTCTTCCTCTGCCGGAACCACCCCGGAATTGGCGCGGCTCTCTATGGGCTGACGTATCTGCCCTGTCTCTGGGGCGGCTATTTGGAGGACCCGCTGGCCTTGAAGCTGGGGGGCTTCGCCGTGGACTGGGCCGTGTTTGCCCTGCTGGCCGCGCCGCTGATCTTCCTCCCCACCCGCTCCGGGCTGAAGATCCCCAAGTGGTTTTTCTACGCCTTTTATCCCGCCCATCTGGCCGTCATCGCGGCCGTCCAATTCATGCTGTAAGAAAGGAAGGAGTATCATGCTGAGTGTTGAAAACCTGTGCAAGTCCTATCAAGTGGGAAAGACCTCCTACGAGGTTTTGAAGGGGGTCTCCCTCCACGTGGGAAAGGGGGAGTTTGTGGCGGTCATGGGCCCCTCCGGCTCCGGCAAAACCACCCTTTTAAACTGCATCTCCTGTTACATCCCCGCCGCCTCCGGCAGTATCCGCCTGGGGAAAACCGAGCTGGCCCGTCTGGACGAGGACGCCCTGGCGGAGGTCCGCAACAAGCAGTTGGGCTTCGTCTTCCAGGACTTTTTGCTTCTGGACGGCCTGACGGTCCGGCAGAACATCCTGCTGCCCGCCATCATCGGCGGCGTTGTCTCCGAGAGGACGGAGCAGCGGGCGGACCAGCTCTGTGAGGTCTTTGGCATTGCCGCCATCCGGGATAAATACCCGGCGGAGATCTCCGGCGGCGAGAAGCAGCGCACCGCCGTGGCCCGGGCCCTCATCAACCACCCCCTTTTGATTCTGGCCGACGAGCCCACGGGGAACCTGGACTCCAAGTCCACCCGGGCGGTGATCCGCTCCTTTGAACAGGCGAAAGAGGCCCTGGAGGCCACCATTTTCATGGTCACCCACGACTCCTACGCCGCCTCCTTCTGCGACCGGGTGGTGATTCTCCGGGACGGCGTGGTCTGGAAAGAGCTGGAGAGGGGAACCACAAAGCGGGAGACCTTCCAGGACCAGCTGCTGGACGCCGTCCGGGAAATGGGGAGGGAGTGACCATGCGCCATTTTTCCGAAGTCTATGCCCTGATGCGCCGGAAAAACAAGAAGCAATACGCCCTTTTGGCGGGGTGCTGCTTCTTCTCCGTGCTGCTGATTACGGCCTACGTCTGCATGATGCGGGCTCCCACGGTGCAAAACGTCCTCCCCGAGGGGGGCGACAGCCGCAAGCAGGTGATGATGATCTTCACCCTGGCGGTTATTGGCTGCGCCGTGTTCACCACCTACGCCTCCGGCCTCTTCTTCCGGCAAAAGTCCCGGGAGACCGGCGTGTTTCTGGCCCTGGGGGCCTCCCGGGCCCAGGTCCGGGGGGAGCTGTACCGGGAGCTGGGGGTGATCTCCCTGGGCTCCTGTGCCGCCGGAGCCGCGCTGGGCGGGCCCCTGGCCTGGATTTTGTGGCAGGTTTTCAGGCTCTTCGTGGTGGACACCGAGGAGATGCGGCTGGTCTTTGACCCCAAGGCCTATGGCTTCTCCCTGGCCTTCTCCGCCTTTGTCATCGCCATGATGTTTTTCCTGGGAAGCCGGTCCGTGAAGCGGACCAACATCATCGACATCGTCCAGGAGTCCCACAAATCCGAGCCCATCCGGGACGTGCCCCGGTGGTACGGGTCCGTTGGCATCGGCCTGCTGGCCCTGGGGGGCTTCCTGGGCTATATCTCCTCCAGCTTCTTCGTGGTGGTTCTCCACTGGTATCCCCCGGAGGGGCTGACCGCGGTCTTTTACGTCCCCGCCCTGGTGGGCCTCTATATGATTTTGCTCCACACGGTGGTCAACGGCTGGAACGGGAAGAAGAAGCTCTACAAGGACCTGATCGCTACCAGCCAGATGCGCTTCCAGGGCCGCCAGACGGTGCGGAATATGCTGGTGATGACATTGCTCATCGCCGGGGCCTACTTCGGCAGCTTCTACGCCCCCACCATGGGCGCCGGGGCCATGATTGGCTACGACACCCGGCCTGTGGACTATGTCTACCACTTCCGGGGGGACCAGGACATCCCCCTGGAGGAGGAGGTCCGGGCGCTGGCGGAGGAGTATGGCGTGACCATTACGGACTTTGCCGCCGTCCCCATGATTCGCCTGACGGTGGACGGCGACGACCACGTCGAAGAGGAGGGTCCCATGGGCACCACCTGGCGCGCGGAGTACAAGGAGATCATGAACTCCGAGCTGTTCCTCTCCGCCTCCGGTTACGAGACCCTGACGGGGGAGCGGGTGGACCTGGCCGGCGGCGAGATTCGCGGCGTCGTCGACGTGGAGGGGAGCAAGCTGGGCTTTGCCCCGGACAAGAGCCTCGTGACCAACTATCTCACCGGGGAGCGGCTCCCCGTCACATCCCTGGAGCCCCTGCGCTATGACAGCCTCTTCGGGCGCTATGTGATGAACGACGCCGACTTTGCGCGCTTGGGCGCGGGCCTGCCGGAGGAGTGGCGGGAGACTCAGGTTTGCTTCAATGTGGAAAATTGCGGGGAGACCTATGAATTTTCCAAGGCGCTGTTCAACGAGATCGTGGACCGCTCCACCATAGACGTGGCCCAGTTCGACGGCTGGGACCCGGTCGTCCGGGACCGGTACCTGGCGGAGGAGGGGATCTACTTCCTGGACCGGGAGAACTGTGCAAAAGCCGGTTTCACCGTCATTGACTACGCCCAGCGGGACAGCTCCGCCTTCCGTCTGAGCTGGCAGTATATGCCCCAGTTCCGGGTGATGGACAAGGCGGACTTTGTAAAGACCATGGCGGTGTTTTTGATTCTCTTTGTGTTCATTGCCGTGGTGTGCTTTTCCGCCGTGTTTGTAATCGCCTACACCCGGTGCATGACCATCGCCCTGACAAACCGGAAGGTCTACGACGACCTCAGGCATTTGGGGGCCTCCAACGCCTACCTTCGCCGCTCCGTCCGGGGGCAGGTGAAGCGGGTCTTCCTGGCGCCCGCCCTGACGGGCACGGCCTTGATCTACGCCTTCTACGTTATGATTATGTACTTCAACGGCAGCCCCCTGGGCATCACTCCCAGCGAGGCGGCGGGGCTGCTGATGGCCCTGGCGGTCGTCGGGGCGGTCAGCGCGTTGATGTACGGCGTGTACCGCCTGACCCTGGCCCAAGTGTGCCGGGCCCTGGACATCCGGCGGTGAGGGGCGGAAAAACCGCCGGGAGGAGACGCGAAAGAGGAGAGAGCCCCGTTCAGGGCTCTCTCCTCAGCTTTTGAAAAACGGGGGAAACCGGCGGAGGGGAAGGCCGCCGGTTGGGGGCGCCGGGATTCAGGCGCTTTGGCCGGCGTGGACCGCCAGAGACTTTTGGGGGGGCATGGCGAAGTAGGCGTAGTCCACGGCGCTGCCGGTGTCTCCCCAGGTGGTGTCAATGTGGTATTCCGTGCCGTCCAGGGTGGCCGCCGTCCAGATGTGGTCTCCCAGGACGACGGTGGAGCACCGGATACCCTCCAGCTTCAAAAGGAGGTTGTAGGCCCCGGTGTAGCCGTCACAGACGGCGGCGCCGTTTGCGAAGAGGTTGTAGGGGATATGACTCAAAGAGTCGCCCCCGGCCTGATAGTCGTAGGCGCAATGGTCACAGATCCAGGTGTAGTAAATCCGGGCCTTTTCCAGCTGCTTCATATCGGGCCGGAGGGTTCCGTCGTTCCACAGCTGGTCGTGGACGGCGGCGGCGGCCTCCATGGCGGCGGCCCGGTAGGCCTGGGTGTGGGGGCCCGCCCCGGCGGCGGAGAAGCGCAAGGTCACAAGTCCCGCCCCCCGGGTGCAGGAGACCTGGTTATAACCCTGCTCACAGTAGGCCTTCATCACCTCCAGGGATTGGTCCATGAGACGGCGGGCCTCCTCCTCGGAGAGGCTGGGATAGTAAAAGACGGTCTGGTCGTTGCCCTGGGCCAGCATGGAGCGAAGGGAGCTTTCCAGCTCCTCCGCCGTGGAGGGGGAGAGGGTGTAGTTCCCCGGTTCCACCAGGTCCGCCAGGTCCGTTCCAACGGCGAGATAGAGGTTGCTAAGGTCCCACTGAGGCCGGACCCGCAAGGCGGGGTCCACCACCCGGGTGAGCATGGCCGCCAGGGCCCCCCGGGTGATGGGCTGGCCGGGGAGGAAGGAACCGGCGGCGTCGCTGCCGGTGGAGACGCCTTTTCGGTAGAGGGCCAGGATGTCCTGGTAGTAAGGGGTGTACTCGTTCACATCCTTGAGAAAGCGGCGGGAGGAATAGGCCAGGGTGACCAGCTCGTCGTGGACGGAGGGGAGGGCCTCCTCCGGCAAGAGACCTGAAAGAATGTGGGCCACCTGGGCACGGCTGGCGGGCTGGTAAAGCTCGCTGTCCCCGCCGGTGAAGTCCGCCTCCAGCACGCCCTCCGCCTGGAGATAGCGAAGGTAGGCCAGGGCCGCCGGGGCGTTTTCCCGGCGGTGGGCCAGGGCGGCTCCGGCGTCGCCGGTCTGATAGAGGCCCCGGATTCGTCCGGCGAAGATGACGGCCTGTCCCAGGGTCACGGTGTCCCCCGGGCCAAAGGTGCCGTCCTCCTTCCCGTTGGAAAGGCCGTAGGCATAGAGGGCGGCCACGTTGTCATAGAAGGGGGAGTCCGGCGTCAGGTCGGAAAACTCCCCGGCGTAGGTCCGGCTTCGGACAAAGCCCGTCTCCTGGGCGGCCTGGGCGGGGGGAAGCGGCAGCAGCAGGCACAGGGCCAGCGCCAGGGCGGAGAGGTATGTTTTCATGGCGTTCCTTTCCGTTAAAAGCGGCTTTCAGCCGGGCCTTGTCTGATCAATGGCGGAGTGCCCAAGGGGCGGATAGTTTTCAAACAGGGCCTAGGTCAAAAGGTTCAAATCCTCCGCTGTGCGGTCCTCGGTGTAGGGGTTTAGGTACTGGTTCACCATGGCCAGGACCTCCTCCTGGTTGAGGTAGATATAGGGGGACTTCCACTCCCCGGGCAAGGTGGCGAAGTGGATATTCTCCGCCCCCATGGCGGCGACGCTGCCCCCCAGCCACACCAGGTTGCCCACGTTCAGGTCCGTGTCCACATACTCCACGAAGATCTTGCAGTAGTCGTCCAGCCTGGTGAGGCTGGCGGGGGTGAGCATCTTTTGGGCGACGGCCTTTAAGAAATCCTGCTGGGTTTGCATCCGGCCAATGTCCTGAGAGGCGTAGCCGTTCCGGCAGCGGACCACCTTCAGCGCCTCGGCCCCGTTCAGGTGGCGCATACCCTTGGAGAAGTGGATGGAGAGGTCCTGATAGGGATCTTCGTAGTCCATGTCGATGGGGATGTAAAAATCCACGCCTCCCACGGCGTCCACCAGGGCCTCGAAGGCCCGGAGATCCACCAGCACCGTGTAATCCACCGGGATACCCAGCTGATCGGAGACGGTGTCCGCCAGCAGCTCCATCCCCCCGGCGTTGTAGGCGAAGTTGATTTTGTGGAGTTTGCCGTTGATGAGGGATTTGGTGTCCCGGGCGATGCTGGCCCCGAAAACATAGCCGCTTTCCGTGTCCACGGCCACCAGAATGTTGGTGTCCGTTCCGCCGTTTTCGTCGTCGGCTCCGGAGACCAGAATAGTCCAAAAGCCGGGTTTGCGCTCGTAGTGGGAGCGGAGGGCCTCCGCCTCCTCGTCGGAGAGATCCTCCGCGATGGCGGGGCCGTTTACCCGCTGAATCATGACGGAGTCGCCGGTCTTCTGGTCCGGGGCCCGGAAATAGACCCGGACGACGGCGTAGCAAAGGCCAATGAGGATAAACAGCAGCAACAGGGTGACCGCCCAGGGGCTGCGCTTGCGGCGGCGAAGTCTGGATGCCATGGGAAAACCTCCTGTGGGCCGCGATGGCGGCGCTGAACGATTGTGATATACAGGCGCAAACCCCAGGGCCTGTCCGAAAACAGGACCTGGAGCGGTCCCCGGCAAAGCGGAAAGCGGGGACGCCTGCTCCATTATAAGGCGGCCTCCGGAAAAAGACAAGAGAAAAAATAGCGGCGTAGCCGCTATTTTTTCTGTCAGAATCCCGCTGTTTTTGTCATTTTGTACAAGGGAATTAAAATATTTCCAGAAAGTTTACAACTTGGTCAAAGTCTCTCCACCCTTTTCCGGCTCCGGGGGGCTCTCCGCCGCCGGGGCGGCTGTGGACAGCCGCTCCAGCAGCGCCTTGATGTCCGCCAGCAGCTGGTTCTGATAGGACAGGGCACAGCGGATGTAGTGCATAGCGGGCTCCGGCGGGGGGGCCGGGTCCTCCAAAGGATGGGGCCAGCGGCGGACCTCCGGCTCCGTGTAAATGGGCGTTCCCGGCCTGGGGGATTCCCCGCCCCGGGCCGGGGACCGGGAGACGGGCACGGCCCGGGCTGGCCTGCCTGCCTGCGAAGTTCGCTCGCCGGATGGAACGCGCCCCCGGCCATGCGGACGATTTGCCATAAAAGGTCCCTCCTTCCGCGGCGTCAGCCGCCGCGGTATTTTTTGCGGGTGGCGATGCCGCCCCGAATGTGCCGCTGGGCCTTGTTGATGTCCAGCACTTCTTTTACTTGTATGTACAACGGACGGTTGAACAGGGGCAACCGCTCGGAGATGTCCTTGTGCACCGTCGACTTGCTGATACCGAACTTCTGGGCGGCGGCCCGAACCGTGGACCGGTTTTCTATGATGTAAAGAGCCAGACGCTCCGCCCGCTCCTCCATATTTCCCTTCAAAACACCCTCACTCCCTGCCTCTTGTTGGTCCATCCTATGCGGCGCGGCGGCGGGATATGTTTTCAGAAGGGGAAAGGACAGGGCGTAAAGCGCAAAAAATGCCCTTGACATGGAGCGGGCTCCACGTGGTATGCTGAAAGACGGACAAAACTTTTTACAAAACCGGGAGGTAGATTCTATGCGGTACCGTACATTGGGCAGGACCAACATCCAAGTGAGCGAGATCGGCGTGGGCTGCGAGGGGTTTTTGGAAAAAACGCCGGAGCAGGTGCAGACCTGGGTGGACGTGATGGAGGCGGCGGGCGTCAACTGCATCGACCTCTACGCGCCAAACCCGGATTTCCGCTCGAACCTGGGCAAGGCCCTCCGGGGGCGGCGGGAGAAGTTCGTGCTGCAAGCCCATTTGTGCGCGGTGTGGAAGGACGGGCAGTACAAGAGAACCCGGGAGATCGCGGAAGTCCGGGAGGGCTTTGAGGACCAGCTCCGGCGGCTGGAGACGGACCGGGTGGAGATTGGCATGGTCCACTACGTGGACTCCCTGGCGGACTGGGAGGCGGTGAAAAACGGCCCTGTCATGGAGTATGCCCTGGGGCTGAAGGCGGCGGGGCGCACCGGCTGCGTGGGCCTTTCCAGTCACAACCCCCAGGTGGCCCGGGCGGCGGTGGAAACGGGGCTTATCGACGTGCTGATGTTCAGCGTCAACCCCTGCTACGACCTCCAGCCCGCCTCCGAGGACGTGGAGGAGCTCTGGGCCCCCAAGAACTACGCCCGGCCCCTTTTGAACATGGACCCGGAGCGGCAGGCGCTGTATGAGGCCTGCCAGCGGCTGGGGGTGGGGATCACCGTAATGAAGGCCTTTGGCGGCGGGGACCTGCTCAGCGATTCCCTCTCCCCGGCGGGGAAGGGGCTTTCCGCCTTCCAGTGCCTCCAGTACGCCCTGGACCGGCCCGGCGTCGGCTGTGTGATGTCCGGGGCCCGAAGCCTGGAGGACCTGAAAAAGAGCATTGCCTTTGAAGAGGCCCCGGAGGCGGAGCGGGACTATGCCGCCGCCCTGGCGGCCCTGCCGAAGATCAGCTGGAAGGGCCACTGTATGTACTGCGGCCACTGCGCCCCCTGCCCCCAGGGCATCGCCGTGGCGGAGGTGACGAAGTTTTTGAACCTGGCCCTGGCCCAGGGGGCGGTTCCCGAGACCGTCCGGGAGCACTACGCCGCCCTGCCCCAGGGGGCGGGGGCGTGCATTGGGTGCGGAAGCTGCGAAAAGCGCTGCCCCTTTGCTGTGCCCATTGTGGAAAACATGGCCCGGGCGGCGGAGCTCTTTGGGAGGTGAGGACATGGGCCGCACGGTTTTGATTCTGGACGGACAGGGCGGCGGCGTGGGGAGCCGGTTGACGCGGCTGCTGAAACCCCGCCTGCCGGAGGATTGCCGTCTTCTTTGCGTGGGGACCAACGTTCTGGCCACCAGCGCCATGCTGAAAGCCGGAGCCGCCCAGGGGGCCACGGGGGAAAACGCCGTCATCCACAACGCCGCGAGGGCGGATGTGATTTTGGGACCCATCGGCGTGATTCTGGCAGGCGGCATCCTGGGGGAGGTGTCCCCCGCCATGGCCGCCGCCGTCTCCGGGTCCGAGGCGGTAAAGATTCTGATTCCCTCCGCCTCCTGCGGCGTGTATGTGGCCGGGGTGGAGGAGTGCCGCCTGGAGGAGTACCTGCAAAGGGCGGCGGAGCTGGCGGAACGGGAGCTGGGCCTGTGAGGGAGAACTTTTTGGACATTGCGAAGGCCCATTGGGCCCGCTATCCGGCCATGGAGCCCCAGGACTTTGCCAAGCTGGCCTATCAAAGCGAGTTTGGCCCCGCCCACCTGGTCCAGGGTCCCGACAGGGTTCTGGCGGCTTTGCTGAAAGAGCGGACAGAGGCCGGGGCGGGGCCCCTGCCCCCGGAGCCCATTGGAAACGGTCTTTGCCGCTTCCCCATCACCCAGGCCCTCTCCACCCTCTGGGAGCTTCCCCTGATCGGGCGAATGTTCACCCGGACGGCGGCCCTTGCCAAGGGGACGGCGGAGGGGCTGGCCCAAAAGCTGGAACAGCTGTCCGGGCTTCCCGTCCCGGGGCTTGCGGCGTATTTGGCGGACTGGCGGCGGCAGGGCTGCCCCCCTGTCCGCCACAGCGAGACCTTCCAAGCCGCCTACAACCCCCATTACCGGGTCTTGCGGCGGGACTTCGCCGGGTTTCTCCCGGCCCTGGTTTCCATCGAGGGGCTGTCCAGGGAGCATTACGCCGCCTGGCTGCGCCTGCCGGGGGACCGGCAACCGGAGGAGCGCCCCGGCGCCTATTTGCGAAGGCACGGGATCCGGCCCTATCTGGTGGCGGTGGACGGCCGGTGCGGCAGCGGAAAGACCGGTTTTTCCCGCATTGTAGAGAGGCTGATTCCCGGGACGAAGCTGGTGGCTCACATGGACGATCTCTACCTCCCCTGGGAGAACCGGCCCCCGGACTGGATGGAGATTCCCGCGGGAAACATGGACTTGGAGCGGCTTCGAAGGGAGATTTTGCTTCCCGTCCGCTCCGGAAGTCCGCTGGAATACCGGCCCTTTTTCCCCGAGGTCCCGGCGCTGGACGAGTGGGGAGAGCCCTTGGAAACGGACCCGGAGGAAGCGGAGCTGATTTTGGTGGAGGGCACCTACTCCCAGCATCCTTCCGTGGCGGAGTACTACGACTGCAAAATTTTCCTCACCTGTGAGGAGGAGGAACAGACCCGCCGCCTCCAGGTCCGGGAGGGGGAGTACTACCCCACCTTCCACCGGGTTTGGCGGGCGCTGGAGGAGCGGTATTTCGCCGCCTGCGGCACGGAGCGGGCCGCGGACCTGACGGTGGACACCACGGAATTGTTTGAGGGAAGCGGGGACGCGTAGCCCGCGCCAACACTGCTCCGGCGGGAAAGCGGCGCTGGCCGGGGGAACCGGGAGAAGGGGCCGCCGGTTTCATCCCCCTGTTCCAGTGGGAAAAAGGGCTTGGCAGCGGCGGGGCCGTTGTGGTATACTCAAAAAGGAACAAGCCGCCGCCAGGAAGGCGGCGGACTGTCAGAAGACGGGAAAACTTTAGAGAAGGAGTTTTTCCCATGAAGGAAAGCAAATCCCAAAAGTCCCTCCAAACCCTGGTCACAGCCGCCATGATGCTGGCCCTTGGCCTGGCGCTGCCCTTTTTCACCGGGCAGATTCCTCAAGTTGGCAATATGCTTTGTCCCATGCACCTGCCGGTGCTGCTGTGCGGCCTCCTTTGCGGCTGGAAATACGGTTTGGCCGTGGGGTTCATTCTGCCGCCGTTGCGGTATGTTCTCTTTAGCGCCCCCCCGATTTTCCCCGCCGGCGCCGCCATGGCCTTTGAGCTGGCGGCCTATGGCTTCCTTTCGGGCTTTCTCTACGCCCGGTCCCGCCGGCAGTGCGTTGCCGCCCTGTACCGCTGCCTGATTCCCGCCATGCTTGGCGGGCGGGCCGTCTGGGCCCTGGTCCGGGTGATCCTCTCCGGCGTGTCCGGTCAGGCCTTCACCTGGCAGATGTTCCTCTCCGGAGCGTTTTTGACCGCCATACCCGGCATTGTTTTGCAGTTGGTGTTCATCCCCGGGGTGATGGTGGCTCTGGACCGGACGGGGTTGGTTCGCTTCCGCCGGAACGGGGAGACGGCGCAACCGGCTTGAGGCGGGCGCTTGGGGAGGTCAGGAAGATCTCCGACAGCAGCGCCACCGCCTCCTCCAGCCGCTCCATGTCCAGCCCCGCGTAGTTCACCACCAGGGTGTGGCGGTAGGCGGGGCGGGGAATGACGGCGTACTCCGACAAAAAAGCAAGACGCACGTCCAGACCCTCCGCCCTGTGGCGGAGGGTCTCGTCGTCCTCCGTTGTGTTCAGCCGGAGGAGGAAGTGGAGCCCTGCCCCCCGGTCTATGAGGGCGGCGGCAAAGGGACAGCGGGCAAAACGGGCCAGCACCGCCTCCCGGCGGAGGCGGTATTGTTTCCGGGTTCGGGAGAGGTGCTGTTCATACCAGCTACCGGCGGGGCTGCCGCCCCCCTGGAGGAACCGGGCCAGGACCTGCTGTTCCAGGGCGGGAACGGTGGAGGCGTAAAACCCCAGTTCTTGCCGGTAGCGCTCCAGCAGCCGGGGCGGCAAAACCATGAAGCCCACGCGCATGGAGGGGGAGATGGTCTGGGAGAAGGTGTTCATGTAGATCACCCGCCCAGGGCCGTCGATGCTCTGGAGGGTGGGAATGGGCCGGCCGGTGAAGCGAAACTCGCTGTCATAGTCGTCTTCAATGATCACGCCGTCCACCTCCTGGGCCCAGCGGAGAAGGGCCTGACGCCGGACGATGGGGGTGACGGTGCCTGTGGGATAGTGGTGGGCGGGGGAGAGGTGGGCCACGGTGGCTCCGGAGGCGTACAGCGGCTCCAGGGCCATGCCCTGGCCGTCCAGAGGGATGGGGCGGCATTCCGCGCCCCATTGGCCGTAAACCTGCCGGATTTTCGGGTAACCCGGGTCCTCCAGGGCGAAGACGGAGGTCCGGCCCAGAAGCTGGGCCAAAAGCAGGTACAAATACTCCGCCCCCGCTCCCACGACGATCTGCTCCGGGGACACGGCCATCCCCTTGAAGTCCCGGAGATCCTGGGCGATGGCCCTTCGCAAGGCGGGCAGGCCCTGGTGGGGAACCGGGGATAGGTGGTCCCCCTCGGAGAGGACCTGCCGGGTGAGCCTTGCCCAGAGGGCGGAGGGAAAGGAATCCACCCGCCCGCTTTTCAGGTCCAGCCGCCATGTTCGGGGCGGCTCCTCCGGCGGAATGGAGATCCCCTCCCGGGCCGCCGGAAGACGGTTCACCGGGGAGACGAAAAAGCCCCTCCGGGGCCGGGCGTCCACATAGCCCTCCGCCTCCAGCTGCTGGTAGGCGCTCTCCACCGTGACGACGGACACCCGCAGGTGCTCCGCCAGGGCCCTTTTGGAGGGCAGCCGTTCCCCCGCCGCCAGGGCTCCGCTGAGGATGTCCTCCCGGAGGCGGCGGTAGAGAAACTCGTACAGGGACAAGCCGCCCCGGCTCTCCAGATCGTAAGTCAGCACAGTGGGTCCCTCCTGGTTTCCTGTCGGAAGCCCCCCAAGGCGGATCGCCTTAGGGGGCCGGTTTTTTCAGCTCAGACCGTCGGGGGCGTTCCACCCGCTCCAGGGGTTGGACTGGGGCGGGACGGCGTCCTTGCCCACGCCGGAGGTCCTTTTGGCAATGTCGAGGTAGTGAAGCTGAACGCAGATGTAATTGGGGTAGTAGAACAACGCCACAATCAACTGCCAGAGGCCGCCGATGGCGTTTAGCGCGAAGATGGGAAGGCCCCAATAGGTCTCCGGCGCGGGGACGCCGTAGAGCACCAGCATCGTCAGGTCCCGGTTCATCTGGAAAAGCAGCAAAAGGGTGGGAAGGGTGGCCAGCAAACTCCAGCCGATGTAACTCAGGTCCAGGGTGAAGAGCTGGGCCTTGTACCCCAGGGTCTGCCGCTTGCTCATCTCCAGGGCCTCCATAACGCCGATGCTGGGGTCCTCATAGAGGTTGAACAGGGCGAAGCTGTAACGGTAGGCGGCGATGATGCCGGGGATGACGAAGAGCAGGGACCACAAAAAGATGAAAAGGCCGGCCAGAATGTCCAGGAGAATCAGCTTTCCCACGAAGGAGAATCCGTCAAACAGCGTCAGGTACTCCGCCCGCTCTCCCCGGCGGACGGACATACAGTACAGCGTGAAGCCCGCCGCCAAAACGGCGCCCAACAAGGAGGTGAGGATGGAGATGAAGCTGCTGAGAAAACCGGTGTCCACAAGGGAGGAAAAGAGGTTTAAGGCGATGAGCAGCCCCATGTACAACGCGGTCATGGCCTTGGGGGAGACCCGGGCCTCCCGCAAGAGCTCCGCCGCCTCCCACTTGCATTTTTTCCGGTCAATCCGTTCAAACATCATAGATAGGACCTCCTGATCCGCAGTTGTGAGTTTGTCTTAGTGTAACACAATCCGGGCCGGATGGCAAGCGGGAAAACAGACCCGCCTCCCGGCGGGTCCGCCCTTTTCATGCCAGAGCTCCCAGAGGGGCGTCCAAAAGCTCCAGCTCCTGGAAAATCCGGGCCTCCAGCTCCTCATAGGCCTCCGGCCCCCTGGAGCGGCGCATCCGGCCGCCCAGGCGCTCGCCGCCGGCGAAGAGGTGAATGAGGTAGAACCAGACCTCCTTCATCCGCTGGGAGGCGGGGGCCGCCTGGTTGCCGGGGGCGGATTGACCGTAGAAATCCTGATAGGCCCGGTACAGTTCCGAGGTGAAGGCTTGCAGCTCCTCCTTAGTGGCGGCGGGGCCCCCCCGAAGCCGCCGGAAAAGCGCCGGGTCCGCCACCGCCCCCCGGCCGATCATCACGGCCTCCAGGCCGGGAAATTGGCTCTCCAGGGTCCGGACCCCCGCCACGGAGGTCAAATCCCCGTTGTAACACACCGGGTTTCGGCTCTTTGCCATGGCCAGGGCGAAGGCGTCCATATGCACCGCCCCCCGGTACTTCTCCGGCCGGACCCGGGGGTGGACGGTGAGGCAGGCGATGGGATAGCGGTTGAAGACCTCCAGCAGCCGGGGAAATTCCTCCGGCGTGTGATAGCCCAGCCGGGTTTTCACGGAGATGGGGACCCTTGCGCCGGAGAACAGCTCGTCAAAAAAGCGGTCCAGAGCGTCGGGGTCCGCCAGCAGTCCCGAACCCTTCCCCTTGGCGGTGACGGTGCCGGAGGGGCAGCCCAGGTTCAAATTGACCTCCGGATACCCCATATCCGCCAGGGCCTCCGCCGCCCAGAGGGCGTCCGCCCCCCGTTTGGCCATCACCTGGGGGACCTGGGGGAGACCCTCCGGGTTTTCCAGTTCCCGGCGGTCCCGGGGGGTGAGGATGTGCTGGTCCGTGGGGGAGACGAAGGGGATGAAATACCGGTCCGCCCCGCCAAAGTGCCTGTGCCACACCCGGCGGAAGACCCGCTTTGTGATGCCGTCCAGAGGGGCCAGGTCGAAACGGCGGATCATCCCAGCGTCTCCTCCCACTCCTTGGGCTTGAAGCCGGTGAGGACAAAGCCGTCTCCCACCAGAATGGGGCGCTTTACCAGCATCCCGTCGGTGGCGAGAAGCCGGAGCTGCTCTTCCCCGTCCATGCCGGGGAGCTTGTCCTTCAGGCCCAGGGCCTTGTACTGGAGGCCGCTGGTGTTGAAAAAGCGCTTTAGAGGCAGGCCGCTGGCCTGATACCAGGTTTGCAGCTCCTCCGCCGTGGGGTTTTCCAGTTTGATGTCCCGGGTCTCACAGACAAGACCCCTCTCGTCCAGCCATTTTTTCGCCTTCTGGCAGGTGCTGCACTTGGGATACCAGAGCATGAGCATGGGAAATTCCTCCTTTGTGTTACAGGACCGTCAGGTCCTTGGGGGCCTTGGTGAGATTCCGGCAGCCCTCCGGGGTGATGAAAATTACGTCCTCGATGCGCACGCCCAGCTTTCCGGGAATGTAAATCCCCGGCTCCGCCGAAATCACCGCCCCGGCGGGGAGGGGCTTTTCGTTGGAAGCGGCGGCGTTGGGGGCCTCGTGGATTTCCACCCCCACCCCGTGGCCAAAGCTGTGGGTGAAATACTCCCCATAGCCCGCCTCCTGGATGACGGCCCGGGCGGCGGCGTCCACCGCCTTGCCGGAGACCCCGGCCCGGGCGGCGGAGATGCCCGCCTCCTGGGCGGCCAGGACGGTTTGATACACCCGCTCCATCTCCTCCGTCACGGACCCCACCGCCACGGTGCGGGTCATGTCGGAGCAGTACCCCCCGTAGACGCAGCCAAAGTCCATGGTGACAAATTCCCCGGCCCGGATCTCCTTGGCCGAGGGCACGCCGTGGGGCAGGCTTCCGTTGGGCCCGGAGACCACGATGGGGTCGAAGGACATATCCGACGCGCCGTGACGGAGCATGAAATACTGGATTTTGGCGGCGATCTCCCGCTCCGTCACGCCGGGGCGGATTTCCCGCAAGATCTCCTCCAGAGCCCGCTCGGCGATGCCCTGGGCGGCCTCCAGAAGGCGCAGCTCCTCCGGGTCCTTGGCCTGGCGGAGGGTCAGAAGGGTTTCCGACACGCCGGTCAATTCGCAAGGGACCTCCGCCAGGGCCGTTTCCAGCCGCCGGAAGGACCGGACGCTCATGGCCCCGTCCTCAAAGCCCAGGCGGCGGACGTCCAGGGAACAAAGAACCTCCCGGAGCTGGTCCGTCAGGCCCTTTCCGGGCCCCACCTCCCGAAGCTCGCAGTCCTCCAGATGGCGGGCGGCGGCCTCGGTATAGCGGGCGTCGGTGAAAAAGAGGGCGCGGTTTCGGGTGACCAGGGCGGTGGCGTCGGCGCCGGGGGTGAAGAAGCCGGAGGCGTAAAAACGGTTGGCCTCCCCGGTGAGGAGGACGGCGTCCAGGTTTTCCGCCTCCAGGGCGGCGGCAATCTTAGGGTAGTGGTTCATAGAAAGACAATCCTTCCGGTTTTGGAATAGGTCCCGTGGGTGGGGGGGTCAGCCATGATGATGGCTGGTGCATCGCACCCCCCATTTTCTCTTTTTCTTCCAGAAGAAAAAGAGAAAACGGGCCGTGCACGGTCCAAAAGAGAAAAAGAAGTATACGCCCTGCGGGGGACGAAGGACGAGGGCGCGCCTGGAGTCTGGATGACAAGTACGAATTGACCTGCCCGCGGCGTGGTGCGGGCGGGGGCTTTGGTGCTTATCGAATGGACCAGCTCCTCTTTTCGCTGCCGCTCATCTGGCGATAGAGGGTAGGTGTCCGCCTTTTCCGGGATTGCCCTTCTATCGATAGACCACCCTGTGGGGCCTGACCCCCAGGTCAGGCCATTCCTCAGGGCTTGCTCTTCTCTCGGTAGGACGCTGTGGAACTCGCTTTTGCGGTTAAAAATCGTGGCGGCTGGTGCGGATTCCGTTGTTTTCATACACGGTTAAAATGGCCTCTATGCGATGAAAACATTCCGGGTCCTCCAGGTTTATGTCGTCCAGAGCGCGGCGGATGTCCTCCAACGCCCGGGTGGCTTTGCTCTCCACCAGCGCGGCCAGTTCTTTTAAATCGCCCTCCCGCCGCATCCGTTCCAGAACCATCTTGCCAATGACGTAAACCTCCAAAGTTTCCTGAGCCGTGAATTCTTCCATAAAAAAACCTCCTATTGACCTTTAGTGAATGTCAGATGCTTCCACACTTTATCATAAAATAAAGAAAACGGTCGAATGACAATTACTAAAGGTCAGGACGGGTTTTCATGTATAAAAACCGCGCCCCAAACGGGCGGCATAATCTTTGCGGAAGCTGGGTAGCCGCCTTGCGCAAAGCCAAGATACCACGGCTATCCCAGCGGGGGTTGGCGGACATCCTTCAGCTGGGCGGTCTGGACGTGGATAAAAACGCGGTGCAGCGCATTGAAAGCGGGCAGCGGTTTGTGACGGACATCGAATTGAAAGCCCTGGCCCAGGCGCTGGGCGTGACGGTGGAAGAATTGTTGGAACCGTAGGAGCTCCGGGGAAACCGGAGCTCCTTTTTTGTTTCCTACTCCTGGGGATACAAAGGGTCCCCCGGCTGCCAGGGGCGGCAGACCTGCCAGGCGGGGTAACTTCCCTCCCGCCAGTATTGGGTCTCGAGGACATAGAGGGCCTCCGGGTCCGCCGGGTCCCAAAAGACCTCCCGGCCCGTCAGGCTTTTGCCATAGCAGTCGTCCATCCCGTTGCATTCCAGGTCGTTTTCCGGTAAGACGCTGTCCCCGATGTATTGAAGGGTCCCGATGGAGACGCAGCCCTCCGGCAGGTCCTCCAGCGGAACACCATAGCCATAGGGGAAGCGGAACAGCCGCCCGTCCCAGCGGATGAGGTGGTCCGCCAGCTCCTCGCTTTCAAAGCGGACATAGGTGTCCGTGAGCCAGTCGGTGGTGATGTGGACATAGACCACCAGAGGCAGGTCCGGATTGGTGAACACGGAGCCGGTGGCGGAAAATCCCGCCTGCATTTGCAGGTTTTCCTCCGGCGGGTCCTTTGTGACGGGGCCCAGTTCCCCGGCGGCCTCATAGCCCTGGGGGAGGAAGGTGGGGAGGACCGTCCCGCCCTCCGTCTCCAGGGGGACGTTGGTTCCGTTTAACCGCGTCCAGCGGTAGAGGGTCCCGTCCACCAAAAGCACCGGCGTGATGCCGCCGGGAAGGGTGGAACAGCCCCCCGATTCCACGTCTTCGCTACAGGCGGAAAGGAGCAGCAGGCAAAGAAGCGCCACAGTGAGACGGTGTTTCATGTCCTCACGCCTGCTCCGCCGCCGCTTTTACGAACCCGTAGAACAGCGGGTGGGGCCGGTCAGGGCGGCTTTTAAACTCCGGGTGGAACTGGACGCCCACAAACCAAGGGTGGTCCGGCACCTCCACAATCTCCACCAGATGCCCGCTGGGGGAAAGGCCCGCCAGAACCAGGCCCTGGGCCTCCATTTCAGCGCGGTAGTCGTTGTTGAACTCGAAGCGGTGGCGGTGCCGCTCGGAGATCTCCGCCGCGCCGTAGAGGCGGCGGCTTTCGGTTCCGTCTTTCAGCTGGCAGGGGTAGCGACCCAGGCGCATGGTGCCCCCTTTCTCGGTGACGTTCACCTGGTCCGGCATCAGGGCGATGACGGGGTGCCGGGTGGTTTCGGAGAACTCGGAGGAGTGGGCGTCGGCGTAGCCCAGGACGTTCCGGGCGAATTCGATCACCGCCATCTGCATTCCAAGGCAGATGCCGAAGTAGGGGATGCGGTTTTCCCGGGCGTAGCGGACGGATTGAATCATCCCCTCGACGCCCCGGTCGCCAAAGCCGCCGGGGACGATGATTCCGGCGCAGCCCCCCAGCTCCTCCCGGAGGTTTTTTTCCGTCAACGTCTCGGAGTTCACCCAGCGGATGTCCACCACCACGTCGTTGGCTGTGCCCGCGTGGTTCAGCGACTCCACCACGGAGAGGTAGGCGTCGTGAAGCTGGACGTACTTGCCCACCAGGGCGATTTCCACGTGCTTGCGGGCCTGCTTTTCCCGCTGGACCATGGCGGTCCATTCCCGCAGGTCCGGCTGGTGGGTGATGAGGCCCAGCTTCCGGCAGACCACCTCGTCCAGCCCCTCCTTGGCCATGAGGAGGGGGACCTCGTAGAGGGTTTCGGCGGTGGCGTTTTGAATGACGCAGTCGGATTCCACGTTGCAAAAGAGGGCGATTTTCCGCCGCACGTCCGGGGTAATGGGGGTGTCGCAGCGGCAGACCAGAATGTCCGGCTGGATGCCCAGGCCCAAAAGCTCCTTGACGGAGTGCTGGGTGGGCTTGGACTTGAGCTCCCCGGAGCCGGGAACCTCCACGATGAGGGGCACGTGGATAAAGAGCACGTCCCCCTGGGGCCGCTCGGCCCGGACCTGGCGGATAGCCTCCAGGAAGGGCTGGGACTCGATGTCGCCCACGGTGCCGCCGATTTCGCAGATGACCACGTCCACGTCCTCGCTGGCCATGGCGTAGACCCGGCTTTTGATTTCGTTGGTGATGTGGGGGATGATTTGAACGGTGGCCCCCAGGTAGTCCCCCCGGCGCTCCCGGTTCAGCACGGACCAGTAGATCTTTCCCGAGGAGATGGAGCTGTTGCCGCTTAAATCCTCGTCCACGAAGCGCTCGTAGTGGCCCAGGTCCAGGTCGGTTTCCGCGCCGTCCTCGGTGACGAAGACCTCGCCGTGCTGATAGGGGCTCATAGTGCCGGGGTCCACGTTGATATAGGGGTCAAATTTCTGATTCCGCACCCGGACGCCCCGCTGCTTCAAAAGCCGCCCCAGGGACGCCGCGCAGATGCCCTTGCCCAGGCCCGAGACCACGCCGCCGGTGACAAATACGTATTTCGTTGCCATACCGCTCTCCTATTCTTTCGTTGTGTCCGGCGGGCCGCCCGCCGGAGTGCATATATCAAATTATATTACCATCTGGGTCCCCGCTTGTCAACGGCGCGGCGGGACGGGGCGGATCCGGCGGCGCATTTTTAAAGAGGGAACTTGTAAGGGCGGAGCTGCCGGTCCGCCCTCAGGCTGGCAAACAAGTGCCGCCTAAAATAGAGCGGAAAGGAAAAGAGCTACGAGAGAAACCCATCAGGGGTTTCTCTCGTTTTGAATCAGAAGTTTTCAGACCTTTTGAAAGGTCTGAAAACTTGCTCAGGTTGTCGAATTAGAAAGCCGTGGAAGCGGGCCTTTCCCCGTCCCGCCGGTACACCGGCAAGGCCCGGTTTCCCAAGCGGGAGAGAAGCTCGTTGGTGATGGTGCCGCAGCGCTCCGCCACCTCCTCCGCCGGGATTTCCGCCCCGCCGTCCCGGCCAATGAGGGTGGCGGTGTCCCCGGCTTGGACCTCCGGCGCGTCCGTCACGTCCACCAGGAGCTGGTCCATGCACATCCGTCCCGCCATGGGACAGACCCGGCCGCGAATCAATACCCGCCCGCCCCGTTGGGCCAGGTTCCGGGGAAGGCCGTCGGCGTAGCCAAGGGTCACCACTGCCAGACGGGTTTTCCGGGCGGCCTGAAATTCCAGACCATAGCCCGCCCGGTCCCCCTTTTGAAGGACGCGCACGCAGGCCACCCGGGCCCGAAGGGACAGCACCGGACAAAGCGGCGGCCATTGCCGGACGGAGGAGCCGCCGCTCCCCACGCCGTACAGGAGGATTCCCGCCCGAACGTAGGCGCAGGGCTGGGGAGGCAGGTTCAAAAGGCCGTAGCTGGCCTGGATGTGGAGCTTGCCCGGGTCCAGGCCCCTTTGCCGGAGAGACCGGACCGCCCGGTGGAACCGGGCCAGCTGGGCGTCCGTCTCCGCCTGCCGTTCCAGGTCGTCGGAGACGCAGAGGTGGGAGAAGACTCCGCCAATGCGCAGTTCCTTTCGCTCATAGAGCCGCTCCAAAGCGGCGGTGTCCTCCGCCGGGACGCCCAGACGGCACATTCCCGTGTCCAGGGCCAGGTGAACCCGGACAGGACGGCCCCGGTCCGCCAGGGCGTGGCCGTGGGCCTCGTCCACAACCGTCTGGGTCAGCCGCCAGCGGCGGAGAAGGGGGACCAGCTCCGGAGACGTGTAGCCCAGAATCAAAACGGTTCCCCGGACGCCGCCCTTGCGCAGGGCCACGCCCTCCCCCAAGCAGGCCACGGCGAAGGCCCGGACGCCCGCTTTTTCAAGACACCGGGCGGAGCGGACCGCCCCGTGGCCGTAGGCGTCCGCCTTCAGCACCGCCATCAGCTCGCAGCCCCGGGGCAACAGGGCCTGGAGGGCCCGGGCGTTTTGCCGGAGGGCGGAGAGGTCGATTTCCCGCCAGACCCGGCTTCGGGCCGGGATGGGAAGGGGGCGAAGGCCGTCCAGGGACAAAGCGGCGAGGAAAGACGCAGCCAGCACGGCGGCAAAGCGGACCAGGCTGTGCTCCACCAGGGGGGCGGCAAAGCGGTCCCCCGCCCAGACCAGGGCGATGAACCAGGGGTGAAGCAGGTAGACCAGCATGGAGAGCCTCCGGGCCCGGCGGTCCTCCCCCCGGTTTTGGCTCAGCAGGAGGGAGAAGAGGAACATCATACAAAGCGGCAAAGTCAGATACATACTGTCGTGCCGCTGCCAGCCCAGGGCGCGAAGGGCAAAGCCCTCGGCGCTCATCAGCGCAAGGCCCAGGGCCGCGCCCAAAGCGGAGACGGAGGGGCTCCACCGCTTTCCCGCCGCCCCCAGCAGCAAAAACAGCGGGACATAAAAAAGGCCGTTGCGGCTGTGGGAGAAAAGCTGAAACAGCCCCGCGTAAAAGCGCTCCGCCGCCGGAAACCGGAGGGCCAGCCCAAAATAACTGTCCCCGCCCAGGCCCAGGAGATACAGCCCAACGGCGGCGGCCAGGGCGGCGGGCCGCCCCAAGTGCAAGAGCCCCCGGGCCACCCACACTCCCAGCAGCACGGCGGGGAAGTACCAGAGGTGGTACAGCGTCCCGTCCAGCGCCAGCCGCTTTCCCCACTCCAGGGGGGAATAGCCGCCGCAGTAGAGGTTCAAGGGCAGATAGAGGAGAACGGCGGCGGCATAGAGCCCCAGGGTCTTTTTCCAAAACCGCCCAGTGGAGGCCCACCCGTCCCGCTCCAAAAAGTACCCGCTGAGCATCAGGAAAAAGGGCACGGCGGTCCGGGCGGCGACACGGCAGAGCCAGAAGTCCGCCGTCTCGCGATAAACGCTCAGGGGGCCGGTGTGGATGCACACCACCAAGACCGCCGCCAGAAGACGGAAACGGTCCAGGGCGGGGCCTTTTTTCAGGGCGGTCACACCGGAGTCTCCCAGACGGTGAGGATAAAGCCCCCGGCGTTGTCCCCGGAAATCTGGCAACAACCCTCCGGTAGCTCCGCCTCTACCGTCTCGCCGGGGCAGGATAGCCGGAAGACCTCCACCCGCCGCCCGTTGGAAAGCACCCGGCGCTTGGGCCCGGTGTCCAGAAAGGCCCCGTACTCCTCCAGGCACAGCCCGTTTTCCTCCATCAGCGACGCGTGGGGCGCCCCCACGTAGCGGAAGTGCCAGGGCTCCGCCCCAATGCCGGTGACGGACTCCTTTTCCCGGCGGTAGCGAAGGAGAAAGCCGTATTTTGCCGCCAGACGGCAAAAGGCCCCGCAGGCTCCCTCGTCCGGGAAGTCCGGGCAGATGAAGTCCACGTTCTCCGTCCGTTTTCCCAGGTCGATGGCAAGGCCGGTCTGGTGCTCGCTGCACCCGGGAAGGGCCACATAGCGGCGGGTGAACGCCTCTCCCTCCCTGGCCCAGGCGTCGTCCCAGATGGCCTGCTGCTGGCGTTGGCTCCGCCAGCCGGAGACCGGGATAATCTCCCCCCGGCCCCCCGCCGCCAGTACGCAGGCCGCCAGCAGTCCGGCGGTTTGCCGCTCCAGAAGAATGTCCGGGAACCGCCGGTCCGGAGCCGTCAGCTCCGGGGCGGGACCGGGGCGGAGGGGATGGGCGGGATTCACCAGAATCAGGGGCCCCTGGGCAGATTGTTCCCGCCGGAGCGTCACGGCCCTCATACGCCCGCCCCCAGTTCCACCAGGCGGCGCAAAAGGGCGGGGAAACTCAGCCCCGCGGCCTGCATCATGCTGGGGTAGCGGCTGTGAGCGGTGAAGCCGGGAATGGTGTTCACCTCGTTGAAAAGGAGCTCCCCCTCCGGCGTCAGGAAAAAGTCCACCCGGGCAAACACCCGGCAGTCCAAAGCCGCGTATACGGCCCGGGCCGCCGCCTGGACCCTTGCCGCCTGGGAGGGGGAAATCCGGGCGGGGCAGTGGATGGCGGAGGTCCTGAGGGTGTACTTCTCGCCAAAGTCGAAAAAACCGCCGGAGAGTTCGATCTCATCCACGGCTCCCACGGTGAGCTCCGTCTCCCCGGGGTTTCCCATCACAGCGCAGCCTACCTCGAAGCCGGGGACGGCCTCTTCCAGCAAAATCCGGCCGTCATGCCGGAAGGCGGCCTCCACGGCGGCGGAGAGAGACCCGGGGGACTCCACCCGGCTGACGCCGAAGGAGGACCCCGCCCGGACGGGCTTGACAAACAGGGGATAGCCCAGGGACCTTGCCGTTTCCACAATCTCCTCCCAGGGGGCGGCGGGGGAAAAGACCGCGCTTTTGGGCGTCCGGATTCCCGCCAGGGCCGCCAGCTTGTGGGCCCGGTCTTTGTCCATGCACAGGGCGCTGGAGAGGGTCCCGCAGCCGATGAGGGGAATGCCCACCAGCTCCAGCAGGCCCTGTACGGTGCCGTCCTCGCCGTTTTTCCCGTGAAGGACGGGGAAGGCCGCGTCAAAGTCCAGGGCGGTATTCCCGCCGTCCAGAAGCAACAGGGCCGTTTTTCCCCGGTCCAGCCGGAGGGCGCAGGGGACTCCGCCCTCCATCCAGGTTTCGTGGGGGAGGCGGTCCGGGGAAGCGGGACAGTAGAGCCAGCGGCCGTCGCAGGTGACGCCCACCGGCAGCGGCCGGACCTGCCGCGGGTCCAGATGGGCCAGCACCGCCTGGGCGGACTGAAGGGAGACCTCGTACTCGCTGGAACAGCCGCCAAATAACACCAGGATCGTTTTCATACATCCATCAACCTTTCCCGGGGCAAAAGTTCGCCCCGATCTGTTGACCCAATGGTAACAAATCGGGGCGGAAAAGGTTTGAAGGAGGGGTTGAGAAGCTCTTAGGAAATTCCTTCGAAATTCTTGCGATTTTCTTGCGGCGGGGGGAGAAGGACCGTGAAGACCGTGACGCCGTCCCGGCTTTGGGCGGAGATGGACCCGCCGTGAAGCTCCACAATCTCCCTGGCGATGGCCAGCCCCAGCCCCGCGCCGCCGGTGTGGGTGGCCCGGGAGGAGTCCAGGCGGAAGAACTGCTCGAAGACGCGCTCCAGCTTGTCCGGGGGAATGGTGGCGCCCCGGTTGGCGAAGGAGAGGAGGGTCTCGCCGCCGGCTTCTCTCCGGGCGGAAATGTCCACGGCGCTGTCCGCCTCGCCATAGTGGCAGGCGTTGCGGAGGAGGTTGTCAAACACCCGCGCCAGCTTGTCCGGGTCGCAGGGGTAGGGGAGGGTTTCCGGCAGATCCAGCCGGACAAAGAGGCCCCGCTCCTTCAGCATGGGGGCAAACTCGCTGGCAACCTGCTGGAGCATCCGGCTGAGATCGCAGGGGCGCTTTTCCAGCTCCATGTGGGAGAGGTTGAAGCGGGTCACGTCGAAAAACTCGTTGATAAGGTCCTCCAGCCGCTCTGCCTTGTCCAGAGCTACGCCGGTGTACCGGGCCCGAAACTCCGGGGGCAGCTCCGGCTCGTCCCGGAGGAGGGTCAGATAGCCGATGACGCTGGTGAGGGGCGTTTTCAGGTCGTGGGCCAGATAGACCACCAGGTCGTTTTTCCGCTGCTCGGCCTCCCGGGCGGCCCGCTGGTCCCGAAGGGCCTGACTGTGGGCCCAGTTCAGGTGCTCTTCCAAAACGGACAGCTCCGGGGGCAGGGAGATGGGCTCGCCGTCGGGCTGGGTCAGCTGCTCCGCCGCCCCGGCCAGCTCGTCCAGAAAGTCCAGGGGTTTTCGGATGAAGTGGATGGTGCATCCCAGCCACGCGAGGCCCAGACTGAGAAGGAAGAGCAAAAGAATGTAGTCCCGGCAGAAATAGACGATGTAGGTCAAAAGAATATTGTCCCGCCAGAAGGAGAACACCCCGAAGAAAAACGTGCAGCCCGCCGCCAGAAAGACGACGATGCCCAGGGAGCCGAAGAGGCTCAGGGCGTATTGGGCCAGCAGCTTTCGGGAGACCCGGCCGGTGTAGTTGAACTCACTCAATGGTATACCCCACCCCCCAGACGGTTTTGATAAACTTGGGCTTCCGGCTGGGCTCGCGGAGCTTTTCCCGCAGCCGGGCGATGTGGCTCATGACGGTGTTGTTGCTGTCCATGTACCTCTCCCCCCAGGCGGCTTCAAAAAGCTCCTCGCTGGGGACCACCCGGCCCTGCCGCGCGCAAAGGTGCCAGAGGATGGAAAACTCCAGAGGCGTCAGGGACACCTCCTGGCCGTAGAGAAAACACTTGTGGGTCTCCCGGGAGATCTGAAGCCCCCGGATATCAAATTCCAGGGCCTCCTCTTGCGGCGGGCGGTTGTAGCGGGTGTAGCGCCGGAGCTGGGTCTTGACCCGGGCGGTGAGCTCCAGGGGGTTGAAGGGCTTTGTGATGTAGTCGTCCGCCCCCAGGGTGAGGCCGGTGATCTTGTCCATATCCTCCACCCTGGCGGTGAGCATGAGGATGGGGAAGAGGTGTTCTTCCCGAAGCGTCCGGCAGAGGGTGAAGCCGTCCATGTCGGGAAGCATCACGTCCAAAATCGCCAGGTCCGGCGGCGATGCTTTCACATGGGCCAGGGCGGGGACGGCGGCGGCGAATTTGTGGACGGTGAACCCCTCGTTTTGGAGATAGAGCTCCACCAGGTCGGCGATGGGGGCCTCGTCGTCGACAACCAGAATCTCTGATGACATAGTTGGAAACCTGCTTTCTGAAAGTCTGGCTTCATGATAGCACAAAAACCGCCCGGGGGCAACCGGCCGGGGAGTAAAAAAGGGCCCGTACCCGGGAAGGTACGGGCCCTCAGGCGGCTTTTGATCAGGGCTGCTGTCTGGCGGACCCGATCATATAACCGAGAAAGGCGGGGACGTCCTTTGCGTCGGAGAGGCTGAAGCAAAGTCCTCCGGCCCTTGGGCGCATGACCCGGAGCATCTGCCGGGCGGTGTTGTCCCGCTTCAAGTCGCAGCGGACGCCGTCCGGCAGGTGGAGCAGCACCTGTCCCCGGCTTTGCTCCACCACCTGTAAAAAGTTTTCCGGGTCCGGCAACATCATCATTTGAAACATCGGCGGTCTCCTTTCTGAAACCGGGGTTTTCCCCTTGTGAGTTTCCCCTCTTTGTGATAGGATGATACCACCAAAAACAAAGAGACGGTAGAAAGAAAACGCCGGATTTCCGGTATAAAACCGTCGGAACGGAGAGGCCTATGGCAGTGAATTCCTTTTGCGGCTCCGCCACGGACGGACGGAACCGGGAGCTGGTCCGGCACGGCGCGCCGCCCTTTCCCCTGGCCTGCTATCACCATGACGGCGAGACGGTGAACCGGGTGCCCTGGCACTGGCACGACGAGCTGGAGACCGTGCTGGTCCGGGAGGGCCGGGTTTGCGTTTTCGTAGAGGGGGAGCGCCGGGAGCTGGGACCGGGGGAGGGGTGCTTTATAACCGCCGGAGCCCTTCACCACGCCCGAAGGGAGGCGGAGGGGTCGCTGGACCTTCACTCTATGGTCTTCCACCCCCGGCTGGTGGGCGGGAGCGTGGAGAGCGTCTTCTGGCAGGACTATCTGAGGCCCTTGCTGTCCGGCGGGGCCAACCGCTGTGTTTGGCTTTCCCGGGAGATTCCCTGGCAGCGGGAGGCGCTGGAGGCCATGGAGACGGTCTGGAGAGCCTGTGGAGAGGAGCCGCCGGGATTTGAGTTTCTGGCCAGGGAAGGGCTTTCCCGTCTGGTCTTTCTTCTGTCGGCCCACCGTCCGGCGGCGAAAAAAGGCCCCTCGGAGAAGGCTTTGAGAGACGGGGAGCGTATCAAAATCATGCTTCGCCACATTCAAGAGCACTACGGCGAGGAGTTGACGGTGGAGCGAATCGCGAAAAGCGCCGCGATCAGCCAGAGCGAATGCCTCCGCTGCTTCCGGGCTATGGTGGGGACCACGCCCATGCAGTATGTCAAGGGGTTTCGGATTCAGAGGGCGGCGGAACTGCTGGAGGCCACGGAGGAGAAAATTGCCGGTGTGGGGGCGGCTTGCGGCTTTCAGGAGACGAGCTATTTTGCCCGGACCTTCCGGGCCCTGAAAGGGAAAACCCCCAGCCGGTACCGGGCGGAGCGGCGGGGAAGCGCTGGAGAAGCGCCGGACACTAGCGGTGGCTTCGCCGGTACTCCAGGGGGCTGACGCCCTCCACCCGGCGAAAGCACTGGGAAAAGTAGCTTAAAGAGGAGAAGCCCAGAATCTGGGCGATGAGGGAGAGGGTGTGGTCGGTCTCCCGAAGGAGGAAGCGGCTCTCCTCAATGCGGCGGGAGATGAGGTAGTTGATGGGGGAGACGCCAAATTCCCGGCGGAAGGCGTGGGCCAGGTAGTATTTGTTCAGGTGGGCCAGCTGGGCCAACTGGTCCAGGTTCAGATTTTCCTTAAAGTGGTTGTCAATGTACCGCCGGACCAGGTCGCACTCCCGGCTGGACCGGGCGTCGGAGGACTCGCCGGAAAGGGCGGCGTCCCGCTGGCGGTTCAGCCGGACCAGCACCACCTCCAAAAGGCTCCGGCAGACCCGTTCGTAACCGGGCAGGGCCTCCTCTGCCTCCCGGAGCATCAGATGGAGGCAGCCCATCAGCTCCTCCCAGCCGGTGTGGAGGTGGAGCAGGGCATAGCCCTCCGCCCCCGCCAGGGTCTCCAGGCCCTCCACACCCAAAACCGTGTACTCCAGGGGGCTTTCCAGTTGGCTGACCTCCGTGTGGGGGACATTGGCGTTGACAATGACGGTGTCGTGAATGGCCACGGGAAACTCCTCCTGCCGGGTGCGGAAGCGGCCGTGGCCCCCGGTGATGAAAAACAGCTCCGCACAGCCGTGGGTGTGTAGACTGGAGTTCCACTCGCTGCTGTACTGGGCCCGGGAGACATAGGCCAGCCGCCCGGGGCCGCCGGGTGGGGCGTACTGGCGCTGAAAGGCGTACTGTCGCTGGCTCATGAGAGGCCCTCCCTGGCGGGCGCAATTTTTTGAAAATTGGCAGCGCCCGGTCTGGTTCCCATTATAGCGGCTTTGGATGGGCGGCGCAACTTCTTGTCCAAATTTTTCCCGCTTCTACCGGGATTTGGAGGCGGGGAGGAGAAGAGAGGGGAGAGAGATTCTGAAATTATAGATTATACCCAAAAGGCGGCGGGGTATCCCCTGAAAAATGGGGCAAAATGCAAATAGAGCAAGATCTCTAAAAAGTTCCGCAAGAAAAAGATTGCTTTGCCAATGGGGGACCGGCTATACTAAACAATGTAAGGCCGGAATCCGGCCGGTAGAAGCCCCTATATTATAAGGAGGTACAACTATGAAGAAGTTTCTCAGTCTCTTGCTGACTCTGGCCCTGGCGTTGTCCCTGGCCGCCTGCGGCGGGAAGGACGCCGGAACCGCCACCCCGCCCCCTGCCGACTCCGGCAGCGGCGACACGACCACGCCTCCCCCCGCTGAGGATGTGACCATCACCGTGGCCGCCCTGGCCTCCGGTTATGAGGAAGCCTATCCCGGTATGTGGCAGGAGGTCTGCGATGCCTTTACCGCCGAGACCGGCGTGAAGGTCAACCTGATCTGCGACAAAAACCTGGAAGACGTCATCGGGCCCTCCATGCAGGGCGGCGACTTCCCCGACGTCATTCACCTGGCCACCGGCCGGGAGAAGGGCCTCACCGAGCAGTTCATCAAAGACCGCAACATCGCCGAGCTGACGGATGTGCTGTCCATGACCATCCCCGGCGAAAGCGTCAAGGTCTCCGACAAAATTGTCGGCGGTTTCACCGACACCTCCGTCACCAACCCCTATGGCGACGGCGCCACGTATCTGGCTCCCATGTTCTACTCCCCCTGCGGCCTGTTCTACAACGCGGGCCTCTTCGAGGAGAAGGGCTGGAGCGTTCCCACCACCTGGGAGGAGATGTGGGCGCTGGGCGACCTGGCCGCCGCCGAGGGCAGCTATCTCTTCACCTATCCCACCACCGGCTATTTTGACGCCTTCCTGTACGCTTTGATGTATTCCGTGGGCGGCGCGGACTTCTTCAACAAGGCCACCACCTATGCCGAGGGCATCTGGGACACCCCCGAGGCGCAACAGTGCTTCGACATCATTGCCAAGCTGGCCTCTTACACAAACCCCGTCACTCCCGCCCAGGCCAACGACCAGGACTTCACCCAGAACCAGCAGCTGGTTTTGGACAACAAGGCCCTGTTCATGCCCAACGGCACCTGGATTGTGGGCGAGATGGCCGAGGCTCCCCGGGCCGATGGCTTCAAATGGGGCATGACCGCCCTGCCCGCCGCCAAAGCCGGCGGCAACGGCGCCAGCTACTGCTGGCTGGAGCAGGCCTGGATTCCCGCCGCCGCTCCCAACCTGGACGCGGCGAAGCAGTTCGTGGCCTTCCTGTACAGTGACGCGGCCTGCGCCATCTTCGCCAAGGGCGGCGCGGTGCAGCCCGTTCCCGGCCTGACGGACAATCTGGAAGGCGACAACAAAATGTTCTACTCCATCTATGACAACGGAGCCGACGCGGCCATGGGCAACTTCGCGGCCTATAACGCCGTGGCGGGCCTGGGCACCGTCCGTGAGGTCTTCCTGGACCCCGTCAACGGCCTGGTGAACGGCAGCGTCTCCGTGGACCAGTGGATCAGCGACGTGAAAACCGCCAGCGACCAAATGCGGGCCAACATCATGGGATAAACGCCCCGTAAAACCGTATCGTCCGTGAACCAGCGGCGGCGGGCAGGTTCCTGCCCGCCGCCGTTTTCAAAACTCTGACCCCGCCATATGCCAGAAAGGAGTGGTTTCATGCGCAACAGCAAAAGCCGGGGGCGGTTCCTGGCCCTGTGCGTCGCCCCGGCGGTGATCTTGTACTTCCTCTTCATGATCCTGCCCACCCTGAACGTCTTTCGTATGTCCCTCTTTGAGCGGGGGGCTTACTCCCCCACGGAGACCTTTGCGGGCATGGCGAATTTCCGGGCCCTGATGAACGACACGAAATTTATCACGGCTATGCAAAACACCATCTTGCTGATTGTCACCGTCACCATCATCACCTTTTTTTTCGCCATCGTCTTCGCGGCGATTCTGACCCGGGAGAAGATCAAGGGACAAAACTTTTTCCGTATCGTCTTTTACATCCCCAACATCCTCTCCGTGGTGGTCATCGCGGGCATCTTCTCCGCCATCTACAAGCCGGAAAACGGGATGCTGAACAGCATCCTCTCCCTCTTCAAGGGGGAGACGGTTATGGTTCTCTGGAAGGACCAGCCCATGGTCATCGTCAGCGTCATTATCGCCATGGTCTGGCAGGCCATCGGCTATTACATGGTCATGTACATGGCCTCCATGTCCGCCGTGCCCGAGAGCCTCTATGAAAGCGCGGGGCTGGACGGCGCGGGGCGGCTGACTCAGTTCTTCCAGCTGACGTTGCCTTTGATCTGGACCAACATCCGCACCACGCTCACCTTCTTCATCATCTCCACCATCAACATGGCCTTCCTCTTTGTCAAGGCCATGGTGGCCAAGGGCATGGCCGACGTGGGATTGAGCTTTATGTACGCCCAGAAGGACGCGGGGCTCTACGGCTATTCCATGGCGGCGGGCGTGGTGATCTTCCTGTTTTCCTTCCTGCTGTCCGCCCTGGTGAACTGGGTGACGAAGCGGGAAGTCCTGGAAATGTAAGGGGGCGAGGATATGACGAAAGAAAAGAAAGGCACGTCCGGCGAGGCGCTGTATAAAATCTTCATCTATGTGGTGTTGATTACCCTGGCGGTGGTCATCATCGTCCCGGTGGCCTGGGTCTTCCTGGCCTCCATCAAGCAAAACAGCGAGTTTTACGGCAACCCCTGGGCTCTGCCGGCCGGCATTTACTGGCAGAACTTTGTGGACGCCTGGAACTCCGCCAGCATGGGCAGCTATATGCTAAACTCCGTCCTGGTGACGGCCCTGTCTCTGGTGCTGCTGCTGGTGATTGCCCTGCCTGCGGCCTACTGTCTGGCCCGGTTCCGCTTCCGGGGAAGCCGCTTTTTGAATACCTGCTTCATGGCGGGACTGTTCATCAACGTAAACTACATTGTGGTGCCCATCTTCCTGATGCTCCGGGACGGGGACGCGTGGCTGAAAAACCTGGTGGGGAACGGCTTTTTACTGAACAACCTGGTGGTGCTGGCGGTGGTGTATGCCTCCACGGCCCTGCCTTTCACCATTTACCTCCTCTCCGGCTATTTCGCCACCCTCCCCCACGACTTTGAGGAGGCCGCCTACATCGACGGCGCGGGCTATGGGCAGGCTATGGTTCGGATTATCTTTCCCATGGCTCAGCCCTCTATTATCACTATTATCCTCTTCAACTTCCTCTCCTTCTGGAACGAGTACATTATTTCCATGACGCTGATGAGCAGCGCCACGGGACAGAAAACCCTGCCGGTGGGGCTTTTAAATCTGATGCAGGCCCAGCAGTCCTCCGCCCAGTACGGCATTTTGTACGCGGGCCTTGTGCTGGTGATGCTGCCCACGCTGATTCTCTATATGTGCGTGCAGAAGAAGCTGACCCAGGGCATGACCGTGGGCGGCCTGAAAGGATGAGGTGACGGTATGAAATTTTGGAAAGAGCACACCGGCCTTCGGGCGCTGTTCATCGCGGGCTTCTTTTTCGTGGGACTGGCTCTGGTGATTTTCGGTTGGACGTTGACCGGGCAGATGAAGGGACTGGGGCTGATGGTCCTGGGCGTGATTTTGCTGCTGGCGGCGCTGCTGGTGTACAACAAGCCCTTTGAGGGCGACAAGGGATCTGGACTCTAAGGAGTGTAAAGCATGGAAAATTTACAGAAGAAGGGCCGGGTGACCATTCCCACCGACGTGGACGTGGTGCCGGAAACCCTGGCCCTGCTGGAGCGCTGGGGGGCCGACGCCATCCGGGACTGCGACGGCACAGATTACCCCGAGGAATTGAAATCCGCTGACGCCAAGGTCTATGCCACCTACTATACCACCCGGAAGGACAACGCCTGGGCCAAAGCCAACCCCGACGAGGTGCAGCAGTGCTACATTATGACCGCCTTTCACACGGCGGCGGGAGGACCTTTGTCCATCCCCCTTTTAAAGGGCGTCAGCGGCGAGCTGCTGGAGGTCAACACCCGGGACGATATTAAGCGCTGGTGGGAGGTTATGGACCGCACCTCGGGAGAGCCCCTGGCTCTGGAGAAGTGGGACTATGACGCCGCCAGCGGCGCGGTGGTCATCCCCGCCCCGGAGGCGTTCCACGACTACACGGTCAGCTTTCTGGCCTATCTCATCTGGGACCCGGTCCATATGTACAACGCCGTTACCAACGACTGGAAGGACTTCGAGCATCAAATCACCTTTGACGTCCGCCAGCCCAAGACCCGGAAGTTTACCATGGAGCGGCTGCAAAAGTTCATCCAGGACCACCCCTATGTGGACGTCATCCGCTACACCACCTTCTTCCACCAGTTCACCCTGATCTTCGACGAGCTGAAACGGGAGAAATACGTGGACTGGTACGGCTACTCCGCCTCCGTGTCCCCCTATATTCTGGAGCGGTTCGAGCGGGAGGTGGGCTACCGGTTCCGGCCGGAATTTATAATCGACCAGGGATATTATAACAACCAGTATCGACTTCCCTCCAAGGAGTTCCAGGATTTCATGGCGTTCCAGCGGCGGGAGGTGGCGGCCCTGGCAAAGGAGATGGTGGACCTCACCCACGAACTGGGCAAGGAGGCCATGATGTTCCTGGGGGACCACTGGATTGGCACGGAGCCGTATCTGGAGGAGTTTAAGTCCATCGGTCTGGATGCCGTGGTGGGCAGCGTGGGCAACGGGTCCACCTTGCGGCTGATTTCCGACATCCCCGGCGTGCAGTACACCGAGGGGCGCTTCCTGCCCTACTTCTTCCCGGATACCTTCCACGAGGGCGGAAACCCGGTGGGAGAGGCCCGGGAGAACTGGGTCACCGCCCGGCGGGCCATTTTGCGAAAGCCCATTGACCGCATCGGCTACGGCGGGTATTTGAAGCTGGCCTGCGAGTTTCCGGAGTTCATCGAGTATGTAGAATCCGTGTGCAGGGAGTTCCGGGAGCTGTACGGCCACATCAACGGGGCCAGGCCCTACTGCGTCAAGACCGTGGCGGTGCTGAACTGCTGGGGAAGGGCCCGGTCCTGGGGCTGCCACATGGTCCACCACGCCCTGTACCAGAAGCAGAACTACTCCTACGCCGGGGTCATCGAGGCCCTGTCCGGCGCGCCCTTCGACGTGCGGTTTTTGAGCTTTGACGATTTGAAAAAAGATCCCCATGCCCTGGACGGGGTGGATGTGCTTTTGAACATCGGCGGCGGAGACACCGCCCACACCGGCGGGGCCGTCTGGGAGGAGCCGGAGGTTTCCGCCGCGGTAAAGCGGTTTGTCTGGAACGGCGGCGGCTTCATCGGCGTGGGGGAGCCCTCCGGCCACCAGTACCAGGGGCGGTATTTCCAGATGGCCCCGGTGCTGGGCGTTGAAAAGGAGACGGGCTTTACACTGGGTTACGACAAGTACAACTGGGAGGAGCACCGCTCCCACTTCATTCTGGCGGACGCCGGAGAGACGGTGGACTTTGGCGAGGGCCAGCGGAGCGTCTACGCCCTGGAGGGGGCGGAGGTGCTGGTGCAGCGGGACCGGGAGGTCCAGCTGGCGGTGAACGCCTTTGGCTCCGGCCGGGGGGTGTATGTCTCCGGATTGCCCTACTCCTTTGAGAATAACCGGCTGCTTCACCGGGCGATTCTCTGGGCCGCCCATGGGGAGGACTGCCTGGAGAAGTGGTTCTCCTCCAATTGCCACGTGGAGGTCCACGCCTATGTGGAAAGCGGGCGCTTCTGCGTGGTGAACAACACCTACAAGCCTCAGAGCACCACGGTCTACCGGGGGGACGGGTCCGGCTTCCCGCTGGAGCTGGCCGCCAACGAGATTCGGTGGTATGAGATTTGACACTTCGTCCGGCGCTTCCAAGCAGGGAAGCGCCGGACGGTCTTTTGTAAAATGGGAGGAAAAGCTCGTGTTTCCTGGAGCAATCGTGATTGGCTGCCCGGGGCGGGAGAGAAGCCGTCCCTGCCTGTATTAGCTGGATACGGTATGACATCAGCCGGACTTGAAAAGGATGCCCCTTGTAAAATGTTATGGCCTGTGGTAAAATCAAAAGGAAATTTTGAGAGGAAACGGTGGCCTTATGGAGAATTATTCCTTTAAAAGCGTGGCTTTTGGCGGCTTTGACAAGCAGGATGTGGTGCGGTATCTGGAACAGGCCTCGGATAAGGCCGCCGCTGTGCAGCGGGAGTTGGAGGCGGAAAACGAGACCCTTCGCAAGGAGGCGGAGGAGCGGACGGAGGAATTGGAGCGGCTCCGGGCCCAGGTGGAGGAGCTGACGGCCCAGCGGGACGGTCTTCGGGAGAAGCTGGAAACGGAGGCCGCCGCCCGGGCGGATTTGGAGCCTTTGCGGGCCCTGGAGCAGGACGTGGCGCGTCTCACCGCCGAGCGGGACGCCCTCCGGCCCGACGCGGAGTCCTACGCCCGGTTTCGGGAGCGGCTGGGGTCCATTGAGTGCGAGGCCCGAAAGCGGGCCGACGATTTGGAGGAGGAGGCCGCCGCCCAGACCCGCCGGACAATGGAGGATTTCCGGAGCCGCTATCAGCGGTTGGTCAGCGATTTTGAGTCTGTGGCCGGACACGTGAACGGCGAGCTGCGAAAAATTGAAGTGACCCTCAGCCAGCTGCCCAGGGCGCTGGACCAGACCGGGGCGGAGCTGGAGGAGTTGTCCGCCCGTCTGGAAAAGCGGACGGAGGAGAGCGTGGCGGAGTGAGAAATTGTGAAACGCCGTCCTCCAGATTTTGACAGGAAATACAAGCGCTTAGACCGGGGCTGAGCCGGTGGAGAGAATGAAAAATTCTGCTCTTGGGAAAGCTACTCCAAACCTTTGGAAGGAGAGATTTCCATGACCCGTTTGAGCACGTATTTTTCTCTGGAGAACGCCGGGGACAAGCACGATGAGAAACTTTTGAAGCAGGGGCTGGATATGCTTCCCGGCGTCACCTCCGTCAGTCTCAGCGACCGGGGCTGTGTGGCGGTGGACTATGATTCCACCGGCGTGCGCCAGGAACAGATTCGCCAAAAGGTCCAGGAGCTGGGCTATCAGCTCAGAGGCGAGGACTGAAACATCTTGACACGGTGGACAAATCTTGCTAATATACTAAAAGAGTCAAAGTGAATACCGCGATGATCGGAAAGAGTACCAGTCCACCCAAAGAACAGAGAGGGCGCGTCACCGGCTGCAAGCGCGCCTGCGGAGGGAACCGGGAAGTGCGTCCGTGAGCGGGAGGGACCATCCCTCCGTCCGGCCTGCGTGAAAGGCCCCTTGAGTGATAAATGAGAGTGGAACCGCGATTCGTCGCCTCTCGTACTTC
>CAJUCO010000021.1 GCA_910585245.1 uncultured Oscillibacter sp. | reverse complement strand
CTCCTTGCGAGGAAAAGAGAAAAAGAAGTAACGGGGGACGATACGGGGGCGCGCCCGAATGAACGGCGGAGCCGGAATGGCTTCCCACGCGCAATGAGATTGAGCGGGGGTTTGTTCCTCGACGAATGGACCAGCTCCTCTTTTTGCTGCCGCACCTTGGCGGTTGCCGGAAAGCAGCGTCTACCGGGCTTCTTTTTCAGTGCGTGCCAGATGGACGGCGACGCTTCGCTGGCCGCCATCTTTCGGGAACCATCCCTCTGCTCAGGTCCCCTCGTCAGACCCTCCCCGCCAGGTCGGGTCGTCGGTAACGCCTAGCAAATAGTCCGTGGAGACATGAAAATACTTCGCCAGAATTACCAGCTTTTCAATGGTGGTCCCCCGGTGGCCCCGCTCCATCATGCCAACTCCGTTGCTTGATAGTCCAATTTTTTCGCCCAATTCATTCTGCTGGAGTCCGGCTTTTTGCCGCAATTCTCGGAGTCTTTCTCCAAAAATATCTTTTACATTCATAGAACCCTCTTGACAACACACTAATTGCGTGTTATCATCATCGTAACACACAGATAGTTTTTTGGGAAGGAAAATATTATGTCCAACATTCTATATGGTATTTATCATGACAGTCCTCTCATGCTTGGAACGTTGTCCAGCCTGGACGAGCCCCACTGTGAGGAAGAGCGGAAAATCGCGACGCAGCTCCGGGCCGTAGAGGAAAGGATTGCGGAGGCGTTAAAGCCCAGCATCGAAGCTCTCGCGGACAAGCAAGCAGAGCAGTCTTTTTACACCGGCGTGCGCTTTGGCGCGCAGCTCATGGCGGAGCTCATGTCTCAGTAAGCACCGGAAGTCTTCCCCACCCGCCAGATTAGCGGCAGCGAGGAAGGGAGAACAGGCCTTGCATCAACCACCAAAACCCCCGCCCGCACCACGCCGCGGACTGGAGACTTGCGTACCCAGCGGAAGCAGCTCCTCCGCGCCCCTCGTCCCCCGCAGGGCGTATACTTCTTTTTCTCTTTTGGACCGTGCACGGCCCGTTTTCTCTTTTTCTTCTGGAAGAAAAAGAGAAAATGGGGGGTGCATTGCACCAGCCATCTTCATGGCTGAAATCCGCCCCCGCCCGAAGGGCGAGTACAACCTCCCCCAACGGGGAGACCCAGGAGCCAAGAGGCACTAGTCCTCTTGTAACTCCTCCCCTAGCCGCCTCCAGGCGGCCCGAACCTCCCCCCAGGGAAACCCCCGGCGCAGCAAGGCGTTGGTCAACCTCCGCTTCTCCTTCTCGTCCGGCGTCCGGCCCCGGAGCTTGCTCCGGAGAAACGCCTCCACCTGCCCGCCGTCCTCGGGAAGTTCCTCCAGGGCGTCCTCCCACAGCTCCCGGGGAACCCCCTTTTCATAGAGCTTCTCCCGCACCCGGGCGGGGCCGTAGCCCAGCCGGGAATAGTGCCGGACCAGGGCGGCGGCATACTCCGCGTCGTTCAAAGCCCCAATAGCCTCCAGCCATTCGGTGGCGTAACGGGCCTCCGCCTCGCTGGCCCCCTTCTCCTGGAGCTTTCGCTCCAGGTCCCGGCGGCTCATGGCCCGCTTTCCGATGAGATCCGCCGCCGCCGCCCGGGTGTTGGAAACACCGGCGGCCTCCTTCAAGCGGCCCAGGGCCGCCTCGTCCAGCTCGTCCCCGGAGCGGAGGCCGAAGTCCAGCAGCTCCTGCTCCGTGATTTTCAGACAGACCCCGTCCTCCAGAAAGACCAGGACGCGGCCTTTTTTGTGCTTGGACGCCTCAATCCGCTGAATCCGCATGGTCAGTTGGATTCGCCGGAGTCGTCGAAGTCGTCGGCGCTGACGTCTACCGCCCGTCCGGCGGCCTTGGCGGCGGCCCGGGCCTGGTTGCTCATGAGCTTGTCGAAATTCTTGCGGATGTCCGCCTCCAGCCGGTCCCGGATCTCCGGGTTTTCCTGGAGGTACTTCTTCGCTGCCTCCCGGCCCTGGCCAATGCGGGTCTCTCCCATGGAGAACCAGGAGCCCGCCTTTTGGACCAGGTCCAGCTTCACCCCCAGGTCGATGAGCTCGCTCTCCCGGATGATACCCTCGCCGTACATGATGTCGAACTCCGCCTCCCGGAAGGGGGGCGCCATTTTGTTTTTCACCACCTTGGCCCTTGTCCGGTTGCCGATGATCTCGCTGCCGTTTTTAATGGCCTCCACCCGGCGCACGTCGATGCGGACAGACGCGTAGAATTTCAGCGCCCGGCCGCCGGTGGTCACCTCCGGATTGCCGTACATGACGCCCACCTTTTCCCGGAGCTGGTTGATGAAAATGACAATGGTATTGGTTTTTCCGATGGCGCCGGTGAGCTTCCGAAGGGCCTGACTCATCAGCCGGGCGTGGAGACCCACGTAGCTGTCTCCCATCTCCCCCTCGATCTCCGCCCGGGGCACCAGGGCGGCCACGGAGTCCACCACAATAACGTCAATGGCGCCGGAGCGAACCAGAGCCTCGGTGATTTCCAGGGCCTGCTCGCCGGTGTCGGGCTGGGAAATCAGAAGATCTTCCACCTTCACCCCCAGGGCCCGGGCATAGGTGGGGTCCAGGGCGTGCTCCGCGTCCACGAAGGCCACCTCGCCCCCACCCTTCTGGGCCTCGGCCACCACGTGGAGCGCCAGGGTGGTCTTGCCGGAGGATTCCGGCCCGTAAATCTCAATGATCCGCCCCTTGGGGAGCCCGCCAATGCCCAGGGCCACGTCCAGCGCCAGGGACCCGGTGGGGATGAACTCCACGTTCAGGGCCGTCCGGTCCCCCAGGCGCATGATGGAGCCTTTGCCGTACATTTTCTCAATCTGGCTCATGGCGCTGTCAATGGCCTTTTTCTTGTCCGCCGCCGGAGCCGCCGTGGGCAGGGGCGCTTTTTCCTTTGCCATGCTGATCTCCTCCCAAATGATTCTATCCTTTAAATGGTAATTTTACTTGAGGGCCACAAAAACCGCGTCCTCAATTTTAAAGTAATTCTCCAGACGGCTGCTCAATCCGCTTGCTTTCCAAGCCTGCAACCAGCCGTTTCCCTGTCTGGAACGCTCCTCTTTGCTTGAAGGCCGCGGTCTTTCCATGGGCGTGTTCACCCGCTGTCTTTCCCGAAGACAGGACGCCGGACCGGGCCTTATCCATCAGTATTCTTCCGGTTCCCGGGGGAAGATGGCGGCGCAGAGGATATAGGCGATGATGCCGCTGCAACCCATGGCGGTGAAGACAATCCAGGCCAGCCGCACCAGGGTGGGGTCCAGACCGAAATACTGGGCGATGCCGCCGCAAACGCCGTCCACCATTTTGCCCTGACCGATTTTGTAGAGTCGCTTTTCCATAATATTCCTCCTAAATCTCCTGGCAGAGGGCGCCCAGCACCACTCTTGGAATTTTATGATGGTCCTTGATCACCTGCAAGTCCCCAAAGCCCTGGCTGCGCATCAGCCGGAGCACCGGGTCCGCCTGCCCGATTCCAACCTCGAAATAGAGCCGCCCGCCGGGGACCAGGGACTCCCGCCAGTGCCCGGTGACGGCGCGATAAAAGTTCAACCCGTCTTTCCCCCCATCCAGAGCCAGATGAGGCTCGTAATCCCGGACGGAGACCTCCAGTCCGGAGATGTCGCCGGTGGGGATATAGGGCGGATTGCAGACGATGCACTGGAACTCCCCCAGAGACCGCGGGGGTTTTTCCAGGGCGTTTGTCTGAATGGGCATCACCCGGCTGGAAAGGCCGTTGCGCCGGATGTTCTGGCGGCAGATTTTCAGGGCGCTGTCGTCAATCTCCCCCAAAATCACCCGGGCCTGGGGGGCCTGGGAGGCAATGGCCAGACCCACGCAGCCGCTTCCGGCGCAAAGGTCCAGCACCCGGCACTCCCCCAGCTGCCGTATGTAGGCAAGGGCTTGCTCCGCCAGCACTTCGGTGTCAGAGCGGGGGATGAGCACATCCTGGGAGATATCCAGAGGGAGGCCATAGAACTCCCACTCGCCGATGAGATAGGCCACCGGCTCTCCGGCCATGCGCCGCTCCACCAGCCGCCGGACCTGCTCCTCCCGCTCCGGGGAGGCGTAGAGGCGGCTGTCCCGCTGGAGCTCCTCCCGGCTCTTGCCGGTGCCAAAGCACACCAGCTCCCGGGCCTCCAGGGTGGAGGCCTCCACGCCGCTCTCCCGGAGCTGGCGGCGGACATCCAGATATAAGTCGTTGTAGGTTATGGCCATCGTCCTCACCTCTTTTGTTGTTGACCGCCGGAAACCGAAAGGCCCCCTCAGGATTTCTCTTTCCCCGGCGCTTCCTCCGCAAAGCGGCCATAGGCGTACCTGCCCTCCGGCTCCCTGCCGTCCGTCTCCCAGACGCCGCCCCGCCGGCGGACAAACAGGCTCAGGGGAAATTTCTCCCCCCGCTCACCATGCGTCCTTGCCCTTCTCACTGGGCAGCACCAGCTCCAGGGACCGGATGGCGCACTCGATCATGCCGTCCTCCGGCTCGTTGGTGGTGAAGTTCTGCATCCACAGGCCCGGGGCCGTCAGGATTTTCGCCAGGAGGCTCTCCTGCACGTGCCGCCCCACCCAGCGGTTAAACTCATAGGTCACCCCCACCACCAGGGGCAGCAGCAGCAGATGCACCGCCGTCCGCAGCCAGGGGTTGGTGACGGGCCAGATGCCGAAGAAAACGCTGGAAAACAGGATGGACACCACAATGACCACAAACAGAAAACTGGTGCCGCACCGGGGATGGTGCCGGGGCTGGGCCCGGACGTTCTCCACCGTCAAAGGCAACCCCGCCTCATAGCAGAAAATCGTCTTGTGCTCCGCCCCGTGGTACTGAAAGACCCGGTAGATATCCTTTTGCTTAGAGCAGAGTATCAGATAGGCCAAGAAAATGACCACCTTCAAAAGTCCCTCCACCAGGTTCCGCCCCCAGAGGGGGAAGCCGGGGAAAAAGTGCAAAATCCCTCCGGTAAGCAGGGTGGGCAGCACCATGAAGAGAAACACGGACATCCCCACCCCCAGCGTCACCGCCAGGGCCACCACGGCGCTCTCCAGCTTTTTGGCCGGTAGGTGCTCCTCTAGCCACAGCTCGAATTTAGAGGGCTTAGCCGCCTCCTCCTCGGGATAGAAATCGGCGGAGTACATCAGCGCCTTGACGCCGTTGACCATGGAGTCCAGAAAGTTCACCGTTCCCCGAATCAGGGGAACCCCCAAAATGGGATACCGGTCCTTGATAAAGCGGAGAGGCTCCACCTTCTCCACCAATTTTCCCTCCTGATCCCGGACCACGATGGCCTGCTTCTCCGGGCCCCGCATCAAAATGCCCTCGATCAGCGCCTGCCCGCCGATGCTGGTGCGGAAGGCGCAGGATTTGTTTTCTTCTGCCATGAAATTTCCTTTCTAATGTGCGCAAAAATTTTGCCAGACGCCCTTTTCTCCGTCAAGCCCGGACCGGCAGGCGAATCGTCACCACCGCCCCGCCGCCGTCGGCGTTGCCAATGGCAAACGCCCCGCCGTGGAGGCCGATGATTTCATCACACACCGCAAGACCGATGCCGCTGCCCCGGGCCCGGGAGGTCCCCTTGTAGAATTTTTGCTTCACAAAGGGAAGCTCCTCCTCCGGAATGCCGGGACCGTAGTCCCGGATGCGGACCACCTGATGGCTCCCCTCCTGAACGATGGAGGCCGCGATGCGCCGTCCCGCGCCGCCGTGCTTGGCGGCGTTATCCAGCACATTGCAAAAGACCTGCTTCAGCCGCTCCGAGTCCCCCCGGATCAAGGGCAGGTCCCCGTCGCCGGGATGGTACTCCAGGGCGATGCCGTCCTGACGGAACAGCTCCTGATAGGTGAAAATGGCGTCCTCCAGTTCCGCCTGGAGATCCACGTCCTCAATTTGAAGGGTGAAGTGCCCGTCCTCCATTTTGGAAAACTCCAGAAGCTCCTCCACCATATTGGAAAGCCGCCTGGACTCGTTGACAATCACCCGGATGCCCCGGCGCAGCTGCTCGGGATCATCGGCAAGGCCATCCTCCAGGATGGTCTCCCCCCAGCCGTTGATGGCGGTGAGGGGGGTCCGGAGCTCGTGGGAGACGGAGGAGATGAACTCGCTTTTCATTTTCTCGTTCTGGCTGATTTTTAAGGACATATCGTTGATGTTGTCCACCAGCTCC
Organism: uncultured Oscillibacter sp.; assembly: GCA_910585245.1. GTDB lineage: Bacteria > Bacillota > Clostridia > Oscillospirales > Oscillospiraceae > Oscillibacter. The sequence goes on along the minus strand of CAJUCO010000021.1, from coordinate 35,844 downwards.
CCCAGCTCGTCGGAGTATTTGTTCTCAATCCGAGTGCCGTAGCTACCGGCGGAGATGCGTTTGGCCGCCTCCGTCACCACCGCCACCGGCTCCACCACATTGTTGATAAAAAGGAGGTTGGAAAATACCACCAGCAGCATACAAAGCAGGGCAATGAGAAAAATGGCCAGCACCGCCACCATCACCTGCCGGTCCACCGCCCGGAGGGAGGTCACCAAACGCATGACTCCCACCACCCGGCCGTTCACCGTCAGAGGACAGGACACCGCCAAAATCTCCTCCCCCGTCTCCAGATCCCGGCCCTGGTAAGAGGTGGGGGCCGCCTTGTTCTCCTGGAGAACCTGGAGGATGTCGTCGGTGCCCGGGTAGGTTCCCGCCGTCAGGCCGGAGGTGGAAACCTGGATGCGGCCGCTGGACCCGATGAATTGAAGCTCGATGCGGTTCTTGTCCTCAAAACTCTCGGCGGACTGAACGGCCTTTTGGTAATAGCTGCTAAACCCGTTGTCCATGAAATATTCGTTGAAGGAGTTGGCCAGGGCCTGTGCCCGGGTCTCCAGACCTTTTTGCATGGTGCCGTAATAATAGTTGGACACGCCTGCGGAAAAGAGGGTCACCACCAACGCCAGCAACGCCGCAATGGGCAAGATGGAATTGAAAATCCACCGCTGCCGGAGGCCCCGGAGCCGGAGGGACTTCCACCTCTGCTCCTTTTCCATCACCTGAGCCTCCATCCCGTCACAGCCCCCACTTATAGCCATAGCCCCAGACGGTGGTGATATAGGCGGGGTTCTGGACGTTGTCCTCAATTTTCAGCCGGAGGCGGCGGATGTTCACATCCACGATTTTCAGCTCCCCGAAGTAGTCCCGGCCCCAGACCATGTCCAGAATCTCCTCCCGGGAGAGGGCCTTCCCGGGGTTTTCCATAAAGACCCGCATGATGGAATACTCCACCTGGGTCAGCTTAATCCGCTGGCCGTTTTTCTCCAGGGTCCGGTTTCGGGTGTTCAGAAGGAAGGGGGGCTGATTCAGCTCCCCGGTGGCCTGGGGGGGCTCCTCCCCGCCGGAACGGCGGACCAGGGCGTCTACCCGGGCGGTGAGCTCCGCCGGGGAGAAGGGCTTGGTCACGTAGTCGTCCGCTCCGGTCATCAAACCCGTCACCTTGTCCATCTCCTGGGACCGGGCGGTGAGCATGATGATGCCGATGCGGCTATTGGTGGCCCGGATGCGGCGGCAAACCTCGAAGCCGTCGATGCCGGGAAGCATGATGTCTAACAGGGCCACTCTGGCGTCCGGGTTTTCCCGGAGGCGCTCCAGGGCCTCCTCGCCGCTCTCCGCCTCTATGACATCGTAACCGGCCCTGCGCAAATTGATGACGATAAAGCCCCGAATGCTGGCCTCGTCTTCCAAAACCAATACTTTTTTCATCTTGTTCGTTCCTTTCCATCGTATTGGCCTCAGTAGTCTCCCGGAATCCACTCCCGGGCAATGAGGCTGAAGGCCGCCCGCACCTCCTCCGCCGTCATAGCCTGGTCCCAGGGCGGGGTCTCCGGCAACTCGGCGGTGTAGATAACGTCGGACTGGCGGCTGAGGGGGAAGCGGTTCCCCCGGGTGGCCCGGACCTCCCGGCCGGAGCCGGTGAGGGCGGTGATCCGCAAAATGGCCCCGCCCCGGACGCCGTCCTCATTCAGCACATAGAACGTGACGCTGGCATCGCCCCCCGCGCCGCTGCGCTCCGCCTCCACCCGGCCCACCCAGGCCTTGGGAAGCTGGAGATACCAGCCGTCTTCCACACAGTGATAGGTGCTCTCCGCCGTCTCCCCCACGCCGTCCAGGCCGAAGGACCGCCAGTCCACCCGGTGGAAGGGGGCGGTCCCGCCGGAGGAGACGGGGACCGGAACCTCCGTCCATCCGTCGCCGTTGACATCCATGGGATAGAGATTGTAAAAGGGAGCGATCTCCCTGGAGACGCCGGTATCCTCGGAGAGAACGATGTTCGTCAGCTCTCCGTTTCGCAGCGCCAGAATATCCGTCACCGCGCCGGACTGCTCCGTGACGCCGGTGACGAAAAGGGCGGGAGTCCCCCCCTGCAACGTTCCGGCGGTCAGCCGGCCCTGCTGGCTGAGCTCCGCCATGGTGACGGAGATCCGGGCCGGGGATTGAAGCGCCAGCGCGCCTTTTTGCCAGTCGTAGCAATCCGCGGCCCCGCCGCCCTCCTCGTCCGCGTGGAGGACCACCAATTCCCGGAGGCCGTCGCCGTCCAGGTCAATACTGGCATAGCGGACGTAACTGACGCTGCGCAAAAGCTCCTGGGGCCCCCCGGGGGCCAGGGCGTAAACCGACAGGGTCTGGAGCTCCGCGCTGACCCGCCAACCCACGATCAGCTCCGTCTGTCCGTCTCCGTTTAAGTCGCTGTAAACCACGCTGTACACCGACGCGCCGCTGCCCTCGATGACGGCGGAGCGCTCGTAGCTGTCCCCTTTGGCGGAGAAAATGTAGATCTTCAGGGGCTTCTCGTCCTCCGCCTTGCGGAAGAAGGCCACCGCCTCTTGCTGTCCGTCCCCGTCCAGATCCGTCAGCTGGACAGGCTGGATATTGGCCCCGGAGGTAGGGGCGGCGTATTCCGCGCCATCTTCCAGGATGGCGTTCAGGCGGGCGTTTAGCTCCGTGTACTTGGCGGGCAACTCCGGAAGGGCGTAGAGCGCTTCGGGATTGAACTCCATGTGAAAGCCACTACAGCCGCTGAGAACCCCGCACAGCGCCAGCGCCGCCACAAAGGCCCGTATCCTCTTGGTCATGTTGCCGCCTCCCTTGGCCTTTCAATTCCCCTGAGCCCCTCACGAAACTCTAATATCATATCATACCACGTTTTTTGCCGTTTGGGTAGTGTTTCTTAACCAGATTTTTGTCCCAAACACGGCGGAACTTTTTCCAAGAGCCAAATACAAAGAGGACTGCCGCCAGGGCGACAATCCTCTTTGTATTTCGACAGTATCCCGCCTGCTTCGCCGCGCCGGACCGGAGGGCTTTTTCCCTCCGGACTTCAATCAGACCTCAGCTCCCCTCCGGCCCGTCGGGTGCCTTATCAGACCGAGAGATCACCAGACCTCATAGCGGGCCAACGCTCTTTTGGGCGCGCTCCTCCCGGCAAAGGCGTCGGGCAGAACCTGCTGCTCTTGGTAGATGGCCTTTAGACGCCTCCCCACCTGCTCCAAACTCCGGGACTCCGCCACGGCCCGCCCCGCTGCGGTGAGGTCCGGCAGCGTCCGATGCAAAAGGCCGGATACAATCCGTTGAAATTCATCATCACTCGACGCTTTGTATATAGATTCCCCATTTTCCAGCCAACCGTCATAGACCGGAATGTCCCGCAACACGGTGGGCACGCCACAGGCCAGGGCCTCCAATACCACGATGCCCTCGGTCTCCTCGTGGCTGAGAAAGGCGAAAACATCCGCCCCCTGATAGGCCTCCCTCAGTTCCTCCCGGCCCACAAAGCCGGGAAACCGAACATTGGAAGGGGCGCTCTCCATGTCACGGACAATCTCCTGGGGAATCAGCTTGGGGTTGGTCCAACCGAACCAGAGGAAGGTGGCCTCAGGAAGCCGGCGGGCCAGCTCCAAAAACTCCGGCAGTCCCTTCCGGGCGATGGTGTGACCCACGGAGACCACCACTTTTTCCGTCTCAGCAAGTCCATACCGGCTTCGAAAGGCGGAGCGGGCGGCAGAGTCAGGCTTGAAAAAGTGCGTATCCACGCCGTTGGAAATACTGTACACCGGCTTTTTCAGACCGTAGCTCTCTAAAAGCCGGCGGGAGTATTCCGTGGGCGTCAGCACCACGTCTCCCAGGCCATAGCAAAAGGTGATCCACCGCTTGAATAGAGGCGCCAGGACGTTGGAACCCTTGAAGGAGGACCGGAAGTCCTCCATGGTGGAGTGTCCGTACCACACCACTTTCCTCCCCCGGAGCTTGGCCCCCAGGGCAGTCAGGACGGAGTCCGGCAAAACAGTGTTCACATGGACCGCGGCGGCGTCCCGCGTCCAGCGGTCCGTGGTGGGCACACCGGAGCGCCGGAGGCACTCCCGCTGGTGGCGGATGGCCTGTCCCACGCCGCTCCGGCCGACGATCTTCTCGCCGCCGCCGTAAATGTAAATACGCATACAACCTCCTTGCCCCAGTGGTTTGCGCCTTTGTCCCCACGGGGGACCAAGGTTTCCGCTCGCTGTGGCGCTACAGTTTTCCGGCCTGTAGCTCGCCTGTTTTCACGGTGGTTTTCCAATTTTAGGCGCACAAATCCAAGCGGACGGCCTGTCCGCCTTTTTCAGCCGCTATCAAGATGATTCCACAAAAGCCGCCGTTTTATGACCCCGCCCCTCAGGCAAGGGCTTTCCCTTGCCCCTCCTTCCAAGAGAAGCCGGGAGGCCTTGGCCCCTCCTCAGGGGAACGACACGGTCTTCATGACGGCGTTATTTTTTAAAAACCCGGAAACAGAACCTTCCAGAGGGCCACCAGCCCCATGCTGTACAGGGCGATATTAAAGGGCTTTCCCAGGAGGATGATGGTGGTATAGCGTCTCCAGGTCATGCTGGTGGTCCCCGCCAGATAGCACAGGAAATCGTCCGGGGCAATTGGCAGGAAGATGGACCAGAAAAAGAGTTTGGCAAAGCGGTCCCGCTTTTCGGTCCAGGCGTCGTACTTCTCAATGGTCTTTTCGGAAAACAACAGGTACAGCAGGGGCCGCCCGCAGCTTCGCGCCACGGCAAAAGCCAGAAGGGAGCCAATGCAAATTCCCACGTAGTTGTACGTAAAGCCCCAAATGGGCCCGAAGAGGACCACCCCCACAAGACAACCCAGGCCCCCGGGCAAAACGGGGATCACCACCTGCACCGCCTGGAAAACGGTGAACAGCAGCGCCCCGGCAAAGCCCCATTTGGTTACCAATTCCTGGAGTTTGTCCTGGGATGTCAGCACCCCGGTCTGCCAACCCCACACGGCCACCGCCACACAGATGGCAAAGCCGATAAGGGACACGGCCTGAAGGGCCCGCTTCTCAATGGGAACGGTTTTTTCTCTCATGCCGGTATCCTCCGCGCCGCGCCGCGCTCCATCTGTTCCAGGTAAATTCCCTCCACCCGCTGGGCAAAGCGCCGGGCGGAATACTCCTCCCCGGTCTCCCGGGCCTTGCGGGCCAGAAGTTCCCGGCGCTGGGGATGGGCGAGGAAGCTCTCCAGCCTCTGGCGGAACTCCGCCTCGCTGTGATACTGCCAGCCGTTTTCCCCGTCCCGGACCACTCCCAGCAGACAGGGGTCCGCCCTGCACAGCACCGGCACGCCCGCCGCCAGGGCCTCCACATACGTCAGCCCCTGGGTCTCGCTGGTGGAGGCGCTGACAAACAAATCCCCCAGCTGATACCAGTCCGCCACCTGCTCCGCCGGGACCATTCCGGCAAAGACCACGTCCGGAGTCCCCAGGCCCAGCTCCTGGGCCACGCCCTCCAGACGTTTGCGGTCCGGCCCGTCTCCCACCAGAAGCAACGTCACATCCGCCGGACCCAAATTCGCCCGGAAACGGAGGAGCTCATCCACCTGCTTCTCCTCGGCAAGGCGTCCCACAAAGACCAAAACGGTCCGGTCTTGGGGAATCTCCAGGCTGGCCAGAAGCACATTTCGCCGCAAGGGGTCCGGCTCGCCCTGGAAATGCTGAAGATCAATGCCGGAGGGCACTACGAAGACGGGCTTTTCCACACCGTAACCCTGGAGCAGCTGCCGGACCTTGGCGGTGGGGGCGATGAGGCAGTCTGTGTGGGCGGCGGCCCAGCGGGTAAAGACGGCGGCGGCCTTTTTGCCAAAGTGAACGCTGGGGGAGAAATAATGGGTGTAGTCCTCATACACCGTGTGATAGGTGTGAACCAGGGGGATATCCAGTTCCTCGGCAATGCGTCTTGCCAGGAAGAAAGTGGAAAACTCGCACTGGGAGTGAACCACCTCCGGGCCCCAGGCCACGATTTCCCGGACCCATTTTCCCGCCAGGGCGGTCCGCAGCCGCGCGCCGGGGTAGATCAATCCCGCCGCCACGGAGCCCAGATAGGTGACGCCGTCCCGCTTATAGGAGCGGCGGCTTTGGGAGAGAGTGAGAACCCGGACCTCGTGGCCCTGGGCCTCCAGTTCCCGGCGGAGATTTTTCACTGACGTGACCACGCCGTTTACCGCGGGGATGTACCAATCTGATGTGATCAGAATTTTCATAACAAGCCTCACTTCCTGTGTATGTGTATATTACGAAACCATAGGGGAACATTCTTCAAAAAATAGAAAAATTTTTCTCTGTGTTATTGTACTATCGTATTAGAAATGATAATACAGTTAATACAGTTTGTCAAGGGGCTGGAGAAACTTTTTCAAGGCGGGGAGACCCAGATAGCCCGCCTGTCGGACCGCTGCGGTTTTCCCCTTGATGTTTCTGTAAGCATACTCCGAAGTTTTGAAAAGGGCGTTACAAAAAAGGTACAATTTTGTAACCTTTCGTTATTTTTACCCGGCCTTTCCGGCAAAAACCACTGTACTACGGAAATCTGTCCAGGTTCTTTCTGAAATCTGACAGTTCTGAAAGAAAAGAATCCCCAGACCCCGCCGGCAGTCTTGCGCATACCGGTGGGGCCTGGAGGAGAGAGGGTTCAGCGTTGTCCCTGCCCACCCACGAGACGGCTGTAAGTCCGGGCCGTCAGGGCGAACACCAGGGCATAGATCAGGCAGAACACCGCCAGGGTCCCCGCTGTGCAAAGGGCGAAGAGTCCCACGTCAAAGAGGTTGAACAGCTCCAGCATTTTCGAGAGCATGGGAAAGGCCATGAACACATGGAGCGCCGCCGCCCCCAGGGGAAGGAAGAACACCAGGAGAATCTGGCTCTGAATGGAGGCGTTGATCTCCTGGCCGCTCATGCCCACCTGGCGAAGAATCAGGTAGCGCCGCTGGTCCTCGTAACCCTCGGAGATCTGCTTGTAGTAAATAATGAGAACCGTGGCCAGAAGGAACAGCAGCCCCAGGAAGACCCCCAGGAACAGGAATCCGCCGTACATGGCGTAGTACTCCTGGGCCTGCTCCTGCTTGCTGACGAAGCCCACGCCGCCGTCCCGGCGGCTCAGGTCCAGCACCAGACGCTCCGTCTGGGCCAGCTTTTCCGGGTAGTCCTCTCCGGCCAGATTCATCTGAATCCGGAATTGCCGGGCGCTGCGGGAGGTGTCCAAATCCATGATGGTCTCCGCCACTGTCCGGTCGGCAACCACCAGGAACAGCGTCGAATTCTCCGCCCCCAGCAGGCTGTTGGTGGCGTGGGAAATGACCTCTGTGATCTCCTCCCGAACGTGGAAGGAAAGGCCCTCTTGGCCGAAGCGGGCGGAGACGGTGAAGTCCGCCGGGAAGTCCTCCAGCCCGGTGGAGCGGGCCAGGACCTCGTCCGGGGCCAGCATTACGGCATGGCCGGTGAGGCGGCCGTAGTCCTCTGCCGTCACCACCTCCACCTCCGTCCGGAGGCAGTTGGGGTCCAGATTTAAGGAGACCTCGCCGCCCCGGACGCCACAGTAAACCCAGTAGCGGGTGTAGTACCGGGAATCGGAAAAGCCTCCGGAGGCCTCGGCGGCGGCTTCCACCTCCCGCAGGTGGTTCATGGGGTCCCCGGGCTGGCGCTCCAAATCCTGGAGGAACTCAATGTCAAAGGGGAACATCTGGTCCAGGGCGTTCTCCAAGCCGATGTTCATGGCAATGGTGGTGGAAACCGTCACCAGCACCATGGTGGAGAGGATGCAGATGCTGGCAAGTCCCACGGCGTTTTGCTTCATCCGGTAGAGAAGGCCGGAGACGGCGGTGAAGTGCCGGGTCTGGTAGTAAAACTTCGACTTGGCCCGAAGGCGTTTCAAAACGGCGATGGACCCGGCGGTGAAGAGGCAGTAGGTTCCGATGATGACCAAGAACACCGCCCCGAAAAACAGCAGCATGGCCTCAATGGGGTTCTTGGTAACCACGGCGATGAAATAGCCGCCTCCCAGAGTCAGCGCCCCCAGCAGGACCAGCAGCCACTTGGTTCGGGGCTCCCGCTCCCCGGCGGACGCGCTGTGAAGCAGCTCCACCGGCTTGGCCTTTCGTAACCGGAAGAGGTTCTGGCCCAGGGTCACCAGGAACAAAACGCCAAAAAGCACTATGGTCTCCGTGATGCCCCGGAGAGAAATCTCCATACCGAACTGGGCGGGAATCCGGGCCAGCTTTAAAAGGAGCAGAATGACGGCTTTGGAGAACAGAACGCCCAGGAGAAGCCCCCCCGCCAGGGTAACGGCGGCACAAAACAGAGTTTCCCAGAGACACATCCGGGCAATGTGCCGCTTTTCCAGGCCCAAAATGTTGTACAGCCCCAGCTCCCGCTGCCGCCGCTTCATAACAAAGCTGTTGGCGTAGAGCAGAATCACCGCCGACAGTCCCGCCGCCACGAAGCAGCCCACCCCGGCGAAGCTCTTGAGGTACATGGCCCCACGGACATTCTCCAGCCCCTGGTTAAAGGCCAGAAACACCAGGATATAGTACATAGCCGCCGTCACCACGCAGGAGAGGAGGTAGGGGCCGTAAAACCGCCCGTTTCTGGCCAGGTTCACCAGGGCCAAACGGGGGAAGAATCCGGACTTACGCACGGGGCTCACCGCCTTGCGTCAGCACCGTCAGGGTGTCGGAGATTTTGGCGAACTGGGCCTCGGCGCTTTGGGTTCCCCGGTAGAGCTGGTGGTACACCTGCCCGTCCCGGAGGAAGAGGACCCGCCCCGCGTGGCTGGCGGCCTTGACCGAGTGGGTGACCATGACAATGGTCTGGCCGCTTTGGTTGATCTCCCCAAAGAGCTCCAGCAAATTGTCGGAGGCCCGGGAGTCCAGAGCCCCGGTGGGCTCGTCGGCCAGAACCAGCTGGGGGTCCGTGATGAGGGCCCGGGCCACGGCACAGCGCTGCTTTTGCCCGCCGGAGACCTCATAGGGGTATTTGGCCAGCAGTTCGGAAATGCCCAGCTGCTGGGCGATGGGCTGGAGCTTCTGGCGCATCTCCCGGTAGTCCCGGCCCGCCAGGACCAGGGGAAGGAAGATGTTGTCCTGAAGGGAGAAGGTATCCAGAAGGTTGAAGTCCTGAAACACGAATCCCAGATGGGACCGGCGAAAGGCCGCCAGGTCCCGCTCCCGGATGTCGGAGAGGGCCTTTCCATTCAGAAAAACCTCCCCGGCGGTAGGCCGGTCCAGGGCCGCCAAGATATTTAATAAGGTGGTCTTGCCGGAGCCGGACTCACCCATAATGGCCACATACTCCCCCGGCTCCACGGAGAAATTCACATCCGCCAAGGCCGTGACCTGACTGCCACCAAAGCGGGTGGTGTAGATTTTTTGCAGGTGCTGTACTTCCAGTAATGACATATCGCTGTCCTCCTCTTGGGTGATACTCAATAAACTGCCCTTGGGCTAAAGCGTTGAAAGCCGTCCACCGGACGGTTTTCCAACCTTGCCGCCTTTCTGAACTGATTATAGCAGGCCCCAGACCGGCGTGCCATGGTTTTCCCTTACAGTTTCAGACGGTGTCTTACAATTCTGTAAGATAGGGCCCAAATGGAACGCCGGAAGGGCGGAGATCCGTCTCCACTCACCGGCCCCTCTCCTCACATGGGCGGAAAGATTCTCCCCGCCGAAATTTTTCCTTGACATTTCCCCAAATTCCGATATAATAAGTAAGCCTGCGGTTGCAGGCATATCCTTGCTCTCATCGGAGAATGAGGGCCATTTGTCCAAAAGGAGGTGCAAACATGGCAAAGGTTACTGCCAATTACGAGGTCGTGTATATCATCGACCCTGCACAGGGGGAGGAAGCCATCGCCGCTCTCGTGGCGAAGTTCAAGACCCTGGCAGAGCAAAACGGCTCCGCTGTCGAGGTGGAGGAGTGGGGCGCCCGGCGTCTCGCCTATCCCATCAATTACAAGAACGACGGCTATTATGTGCTGATGAGCTTCACCAGCGAACCGTCCTTCCCCAAGGAGCTGGACCGCGTTCTCGGGATCACTGACGGCATCATGCGTTCTCTGATCGTCTGCAAGGGCGAGTGAGGAGGAACCCCGGATGCTAAACAAGATCATCATCATGGGCCGGTTGACCCGTGACCCCGAGCTGCGCCGCACCCAGAGCGGCACCGCCGTCACGTCCTTCTCCATCGCCTGCGACCGGGATTTCAAGTCCCAGAGCGGCGAAAAGGAGACGGATTTCATCGACGTGGTGGCCTGGCGCGGCACTGCGGAATTTGTCAGCAAGTATTTCGCCAAGGGCCGCATGGCCGTGGTGGAGGGGCGGCTGCAAATCCGAGATTGGACGGACCGGGACGGCGGGAAGCGCAGAAGCGCCGAGGTCGTGGCGGACAACGTCTATTTCGGGGACTCCAAGCGGGACAGCGGCGGCGATTTCGGCGGCTCCTCCTACGGAGCGCCCCCCGCTTATGGCGCGCCCCCCGCTTCCGGACGAGCTTCCGGCTTTGGAGGAGGGTCTGATTTCGCCGAGATTGGCGAGGAAGACGGCGAGCTGCCGTTTTGAGTTTGACGGGTTTGGGAGCGTCGCTCTCCGAACACCGGAATAAAGGAGGAAATTCCATGGCTTTCGATCGTGAATCCAGGCCCGCCCGGCCGATGCGGGGCAAGCGCCGCAAGGTTTGCCAGTTCTGCGCCGAAAAGTGCGAGCATATTGATTATAAGGACGCCGCCAAGCTGCGTCGTTTCATCTCTGAGCGGGCCAAGATCCTGCCCCGCAGGACTACCGGCACCTGCGCCATGCATCAGCGCCAGCTGACTGAGGCCATCAAGCGGGCCCGTCAGATCGCCCTGCTGCCCTACGTCACCGACTGACACGAACGGGAAAAGATCCGGCTTTCTCTTCCAGAGGGCGGGCCGGGTCTTTTTTCTTCAAGGAATTTTTTTGAGGAACGGCGGAAAAGGACTTGATTTTTTCTCCGCCTTCGTTTATAATAGCAATGTTGCCAAGATAAAACAGGCAGGGTTAGTACATCGGTAGTACAACGGCTTCCCAAGCCGTGGAGGCGGGTTCGATTCCCGTACCCTGCTCCAGCTCAGAAATTCCCATCACCGCTCCGTTTCCGGCTTCGCCGAAAACTCTGCTATGATGGGAATTTCTTCGCCTTCAGCCGTGAACCACGTTGTTGGGTTCACGGCTGATTTTTTTACGGAGGGACGGGAGTTTTTTCTTGAAGCGAGTTCAAACGATAGTATAGCGGGGGGAGTTGCACGGCTGGTTCCGGGAACGTTTGCTCAAAATGGTGGGCTCGTCCCGTCTGCAAGGGCGGGGAGGTTCTACCGCTCTGCCTCCGGCGGCTTCTCCAGGTCCAGTACGTACCGCTCATAGGCGTTTATAATCGTGGTCTCTCCCCGTTGAAGCACCCGGGGAATCTGAAACCCATAGTTTACATGGACGTGCCCATGAACCAGATACCGGGGCCGGTACTTGTCCACCAGCTCTAAGAGACACTCAAAGCCCTGGTGGGCGTAGTCCTCCCCATCTCCATAGCCCCGGGCGGGCGAGTGGGTCAGCACGATGTCCACGCCGCCCGCCCGCCAGAGGCGATAGCGGAGCCGCCGGATACGGCGGGCCATCTGAGCCTCCGTGTACTGGTGGGGACCGCCGCTATATTGAATGCTTCCCCCCAGGCCCAAAACCCGCAGGCCTTTCACCATCATCAGACGGTCCTCCACACAGTCGCAGCCCTCCGGGGGATGCTGGTCATAGGTTTTGTCGTGATTGCCGTGTACATACAAAAGGGGTTTTCCCGTCATGGTCACCAGGAAGGAAAGATACTTGGAGCTCAAGTCCCCACAGGAGAGAATCAGGTCGATGTCCTTTAAACAGCCCGGTTTGTAATAGTCCCACAGGTACTCGCTCTCTTTATCAGACAGTAACAGCAGCTTCACAGGATCGGGTCCTCCTTCTCCGGGGGAATGGCATCCCGGTAGACGCCCTGGAGCCGGGCGATGGGCCGGGCCATGGGCAACAGGTCCTCATACTTGGGAATCTCGCCGTGGACCCAGTCCAAAAGGGTATCCATATGCAATATCTTCTCCGGCGTGGCCTCCGGAAACGGCTGAAGGGAACCGCTGATGATCCCTTGGCGGAGGATGCCCGCCAGCTGGCGGACTCCGGCGGGAAGATCGTCCCCCAGCAAAATGTCCACCGCCCGGATGTCCATGCCCCACCAGTAGTTTACCGCCTGTCCCTCCGGGGCCGCCAGGGCCTCCCAGCCGCCCTCCAGAATGCTTCGAACCAGGTTCGTGTAAACGTTTCCCCAGTGCCAGTAGGGAGAGGCCAGGGAGTGAAACTTCCCCTTTTCAATACGGCACAGGCCCCAGGGCTCCCGGATGCGGTCGGGGGTGGGGATGTCCCGGTTGGAGATCAGGGAAACCCCCTCCCAGGCCAGGGCGTCCATGGCGTTCTCCTCCACACAGGACCAGCGAAGCAGAATCTCCGCCCGGGGGTTGGTGAGCCTCGCCCCCAGGGCAAAGGCGTTGATGCTGGCGGGCACACCGAAAATAGGATTACTGGCCACATAGCCAATGCGTCCGCTGCGGCTCATGGCTCCGGCGATAGCCCCGGCGATATATTTCGCCTCGTAAATCCGACTGTAGTAGGTGCGAACTCCGGCGTACGGCATGGAGACGGAGCAGTTCAAAATGCGAACCGCCGGGTGCTTCGCCGCCGTTTTCCGGCAGGCCCCGATCAGCGGCGGCGTGATGGCAAAGATCAGCTGGGCCCCGTTTTCAACCGCCCTTTCCATAACCGCCTCCGCCTCCTCCCCGGGATGGATGCCGTAGAAGACCTCGGTCTTCACCCGGTCCTCCAAAACGGTCTCCAGATACTCCCGTCCCAGGTCGTGGGCTCGGGCCCAGTCACTTTGCTCCGGCAACTGGTCGCTGATGAAGGCCACGTTCAGGCGGTTTAACTGTCTGGACTTGAAAATACGGCCCAGGAGGTTGTTCTCTCTGGCCTCCGGCGCGTCCGTGCGGACGGCAATGGGCTCCGGCAGAGCCTTGATATCCGGCCAGACGGCCTTGACGCTCTTGGAAAGCTCCGCTGTGGAGAGAGTCACCAACTCGTCGAAGCTGTAGACCTTTAACCAAACCAGCATGGCGTCCGCCACGGTGATGGGAAGGTCTCCGCCTCCCAACTTCAAAAAGGGCTCCTGAAAATAGGTGTAACCCGCGGCAAACCGGCGGCGCTCATCCTCCGTCCAGACATGGTCCGGCTCATAGCCCAGGGCCTTTTGGAGCTTGACAAAGCTCCCCGCCCGGGTAAAGCGGGTCCGGTACAACTTTGTCAGCGGGAAGGACTGCATAAATTCATAATAGGCCGCCACCGCCGGGTCCTCCGTCCAAACGGGTATCATGCGGACGACATAGGCGGAAATGGTGGGGGCGTCGTAGCTCCGCAAAACGCTGACCCGCTTGTTTCCCTCTTGCACGTAAAACCGGCCAAAATACTCATAGCACCGGATGGGGTCCCGGATGCCCTCGTCCCCCAAATGGGCCTCGCAGAGGCTGATCCACTTCCCGGCAAACTCCGAGTCCGGGTCCAGCAGAGGCAAAAAGTCCGCCGAAAAGGCGGAGCGGCGTCCCGCCGTCTTGGTGCCCACGATCTGGCTGATGGGAATTTCCATAACTCCCAGCTCCGTCTGACCCGCCACCATAGAATCGCTGATAATCTCGTCCAAGACCTGGGGATAAGGATAGCGGCCCCGGAGCAGGGCCTCCTTATAGGCTTTGCGTCCCTGCTTCAGGGCGCCGGCATATTGTGATATCGCTTCCTGGCGGCTCATGAGCGCTCCTCCTTGATCCATTGATTGCAGGGATTTATTGTACCCTGCCGGTTTTGAAAATACAATGGTATTTTCGCCGAAAGCCGTTGGTCTCCCGGCGGATGGGCCGGGCCTTTTGGCAAAAGCTGGGTTCTGGGAGGAAGCGTCCGGCCCACAGGAGGGGAAAAAGTTGAAATCCGCAATACCAAACTTCGAACCGGCGTGCTATAATGGTGGGACATACCAAAAGAAAGGAATGATACCTTCATGAAAGATCAATCCTGCGGCTACTGCACCCGAAACCAGGAGCTTCTGGACGGTTTCGGCATCTACGTTTGCGACCTGGAGGCCAGCGTGCTGGTCCTTTTTAAGGAGCAAAGCCACCCCGGCCGCTGCATCGTGGCTTACAAGGAGCACGCCGGTGAGATGGTGGAGCTCACCGACGGGGAGCGAAACGCCTTCTTTGCCGACGTGAATCGAGTGGCCAAAGCCCTCCACGCCGCCTTCCATCCCGACAAAATCAACTATGGTGCCTATGGAGACACCAGCGGTCATATGCACTTCCACCTGGTTCCCAAGTACAAGGACCAGGCCGAGTGGGCCTCTACCTTTGCCATGAATCCGGAGAAGGTCTTCCTCACCCAGCCGGAGTATGAGGAGATCATCGCCAAAATCAAGGCGAACCTGTGAGCAAAAAGACGCCGGAGGCTGTGCCTCCGGCGTCTTGCCGTTTTCCTCAGGCTCCCGGCTCCTTGCTCAGGTCCAGGCTGCGGATGATCTTGCGCAGGGGCAGGACCGAGGCGGGAGAGACGCTGAGCTCGTCCACGCCGTAGCGGAGGAAGGTCTCCGTCAACGTCTGGTCCGCCCCCAGCTCGCCGCAGATGCCCACCCAACAGCCGTGGCGGTGGCCCGCCTCGATGGTGTGCTTGATCATGCGGAGAACCGCCGGGTGGTGGGAATCGTAGAAATTATCCAGCTTGGGGTTCTGCCGGTCAATGGCCAGGGCGTACTGGGTCAGATCATTGGTGCCCAGGGAGAAGAACTCCACCTCCTGGGCCAGTTCGTCCGCCATCATCACGGCGGCGGGAGTTTCCACCATGATGCCAACCTCCACGTTTCCATAGGCGATGCCCCGCTCCTGGAGCTCCGCCTTGCACTCCTCCAGAATCTCCTTGGCGTCCCGGACCTCCCGGACGGAAATGATCATAGGGAACATAATGGACACGGTTCCAAAGGCGCTGGCCCGGAGAATGGCCCGAAGCTGCGTCTTGAAAACTTCCTTTCGGGTCAGGCAGATGCGGATGGCCCGGTAGCCCAGAGCGGGATTTTCCTCTTTATCCAGTTCGAAGTAGTCCGCCTGTTTGTCCGCGCCGATGTCCAGGGTGCGGATGATAACCTTCTTTCCGGCCATGGTCTCCACAACCCGCTTGTACAGCATGAACTGCTGGTCCTCGCTGGGGTAGTCCTGGGAGTCCAGGTAGATGAACTCGCTGCGGAAAAGGCCGATACCCTGGGCGTCGTTTTGGAGCACCAGTCCCACGTCCCCGGCGTTTCCAATGTTAGCGTAGACCTTGATTTCTCTGCCATCCAAGGTGACGTTGGGCTTTTTCTTCAAACTCTGGAGCAGGGCCTCCTGTTTGAGGTCGTTGGCCCGTTTCTCCTCCATGGCGGTAAGGAGCTCCTGGGCGGGGTCAATGTACACACAGTGGTTATAGCCGTCCAGCACCGCCAGTTTGCCGTCCCAGTCGTCCTGGAAATCCACGCCCACCAGGGCCGGAATATTCATGGTCCGGGCCAGGATGGCAGTGTGGCTGTTGGAAGAACCGTGCCGGGTGATGAAGCCCAGGAGCTTACTTTTGTCCAGCTGGACCGTCTCGCTGGGGGTCAGATCGTCCGCCACCAGAATGGCGGGCTTGTCATCCATCATCTCCGCGTCCCCCACGCCAAGGAGCACGTTGACCACCCGGCGGGAGATGTCCTTCACATCGGCGGCCCGGGCCCGCATATACTCGTCCTCCATGGCCGCGAAGGCGGCGGCAAAGTTTTCCCCGGTGGTGGACACGGCGTATTCCGCAGTGGCCCCCTGGGTTTCGATGATCCCCTTCACCGCGTCCAGATAGTCCTCGTCGTCCAGCATCATCTGGTGGATTTCGAAAATGGCGGCGTTGTCCTCCCCCACCTCGTCCAGAGCCTTGTTGTAAAGTCCCCCCAGTTGCTCCTGGGCCTTGACCCGGGCGGCGTCAAAACGGGCGTACTCCTCTCCGGCAGTGAGGGTGGAGGTGACGGCGGTCTGGGTCTCTACCTTTTTATAGACGCGCAGGGGGCCGATGGCGATGCCGTTTAGAATGGATTTCCCGGTTGCTACCTGCATAAGCTCTTTCCTCCCAGCGCTTTTTACATATTGTCCTTGCAGAACTGCTCTATGGTGGCGGCGCTGGCTTCCTCGTCTCCGCCCTCAATGGTGATGGTGATGGTTTCTCCGGTTTTGACGCCCAGGCCCATGACAGCCATGAGCTTGGTGGCCACGGCGGATTTTTCGCCCTTGGTGATGGTAACGGTGCTATCCAGCGCCTTGGCGGCCTTCGCCAGGAGGCCGGCGGGACGGGCGTGAATCCCCACGGGATCGGTGATGGTATACGTAAACTGTTTCATGAGACAACTTCCTTTCTAATCGTGGTTGCCGGAACGGCCGGCGTCATGTCTATAGGATACCACGTCCCTGACCCTTTTGCAAATATTATTTAATCGTTTACTTGATTTTACCTGATTTTTGCGTATTTGAAAACTTATGATTGAAAAAGCGCGAAACTCCTCCGGAGGTCCCGGCTGGCGAAAAAGGATTTTCGCCAGCCGGAGCAAGTTTTTCAGACCTTTCAAAAGGTCTGAAAAACTTCTGATTCAAAACGAGAGAAACCCCTGATGGGTTTCTCTTGTAGCTCTTTTCCTTTCCGTTCCCTTTTAGACGGTACTTTTTTGACAAGCTGAATCTCCGCCCTGTAAAGAGGCGGAGGTTCCTTTTCTCCAAGGGCCTGTTCACAGCCGGGAAGACGCGGACAGCCGTAGAAGTCTCCCCCGGTGGAGAGCAACCGCCGCTTTTTAATTTCGAAGTAGCCACGCAAAGCCATTGGGCCACAGCTCCACGTCCCGGAGTCCGTCGTAGCGGGACCCGTACATCAGCTCGGTGTAGCTTCCCTCCCGGTCCATATGAACGTGGACAAACTCCCCGGCGAAGTTAAAGAGGCACACCAGCTCCCGGCCGTTCTCTCTCCGGACAAGGGCCAGAACATGAGAGCTTCCGCTCTCCTCCACCCATACATCCGCCGCCGCGCCGAAGCAGGGCTCCGCCGCCCGGAGCGTTTCCATCCGCCGGAGCCCCTGAAAGAGCTTGCCCTGATACGTCTCCCCGTCCGTCCGCAAGGCCGCCTGGTCCCACCGGAAGTCTCCCCGGTGGAGATAGCGGCTGTCCTCCCGCTTGTCCGGGTCCTCTTTATAGGACCAATCGTTGAGCTGCCCCACCTCGTCGCCGCTGTAGACCACGGGAATGCCGCTTTGGCTGAGCATCCAGGCGTGAAGCGTCAAATCACAGGCCACGGCCCGCTCCAGAAGGAAGGGGTCGCATTTTGCCGCCTCCACCCCGCAAAAGGAGGCGGTGGTCCCGCAGAGGCGGGCGTCCCCCAGGCGGGGATCGTCGTTGTAAAGCTCCCCCCGGCTGGGACTTCCCGGCCATTTCCCGGTGAAATAGTCGTTGAGAAACTTCTTGTGGGCCACCTCGTCCATGCCGAAGGTCCACCCCAGCCAGGGATAGTCCAATCCCCAGCCCACATCGTCGTGGCAGCGGAGGTAGTTGAGGAACAAAAAGTCCTTGGGCAGGCCGCTGAGAATCTCCATCTGCCGTTTCAGCAAGGACACATCCCCCGTGGCCAGGGTGTGCCACGTGGTGGCCATGGTGGTGACATTATAGAGCATATGGCACTCGGGCTTGTCGGGGGTTCCAAAGTAGGGGGCCACTTTGGCGGGCTCCATCACCACCTCCCCCAGCAGCAACACGCTGGGGCAGACAACCTCCACCGCCATGCGCAGCATCCGGGAAAGGGTATGTACCTGAGGCAGGTTCCGGCAGGAGGTTCCCAGTTCCTTCCAGATATAGGGAATCGCGTCCAGGCGGATCACGTCGATGCCCCGGTTGGCAAGATACAAAAGATTTTCCGTCATGTCCCGGAAAACCGCCGGGTTCCGGTAGTTCAAATCCCACTGGTAGGGGTAGAAGTTCGTCATGACCACGGACCCGTCGGAAAGCTCCGTAAAGCTCCCCGGGGCAGTTGTGGGAAACACCTGGGGCACGGTTTTCTCAAACTCCCGGGGAAGGTCCCAGCTATCATAGAAGAAATAGCGGTCCCGGTACTCCTTCTCCCCGTTCCGGGCCCGCTTCGCCCAGGCGTGGTCCTCGCTGGTGTGGTTCATCACAAAGTCCAGACACAGGCAGATCCCCCGGCGGCGGCAGGCGTCCCCCAGGGCCTCCAGGTCCTCCATAACGCCAAGAGAGGGCTGAACCTTCCGGAAGTCCGAGACGGCGTAGCCCCCGTCGCTGCGGCCTCGGGGGCTTTCCAGCAGGGGCATGAGGTGGAGATAGTTCACGCCGCACTCTTGAATATACCCCAGCTTCTCCTTCACGCCGTTTAAATTCCCGGCAAAGGCGTTCACATAGAGCATCATCCCCAGGAGATCTTGCCTTCTGTACCAGTCCGGGTCCGCCTCCCGCTTCTTGTCCTGGTCCCGGAGGGGTTTCTTCCGCTCCCCCCAGCAGCGGCGGAGCATTTCCACAAAGGCCGCGAAGGCCTCCTCATCCCGGTAGAGCTCGCAGTACAGCCATTTCAGCTCGTCATAATGCCGGGCCAGCCGCCGGTCAAAGATGGAAGTCCTCATGACAGCCGGGGCGCTCCTTCCCTGTCAAGCAGCTCCTCCAGCGTGGGCATGGCGGGAATGGCTCCACTGCGGGAACAGGTGAGTGCCGCCGCCCGGTTGGAAAAGGCCAGGATATCCTTCAGCTCCGCCTGGGTCAGGCCCTCCAGCAGCTTTTCTCCCCGGGCGCACAGGCGGCTGAGGACCGCCCCCAGAAAGGTGTCCCCCGCGCCGTTGGTGTCCGCCACCTTCACCGAAATACCGGGCTGCTTCCAAGTCTCCCCCCTCCAGCGGCAGAAGACGCCCTGGCTTCCCAGGGTGACCAGAATCAAGGACAGTCCCCGGCCCTCCAAAATGCCGGTTCCCTCCTCCAGATCCGCCGTGCCGGTGAGCAGGGGAAGCTCCTCCTCCGCCAGCTTGATAATGTCCACCAAAGGCAGGGGAATGGTCATCCACTCCGCCGCCTCCGCCTGATTGGCCCAGAGGGCGGGGCGGTAGTTGGGGTCATAGCTCACAAGACCGCCATTTTTATGGGCTGTCCGGGCGGCGAAGATGGTGGCGCTGCGGCTCATACCCGCCGTGAGACTGACGGAACCAAAGTGGAGGATCTTCGTCCTCAGCACCGCGTCCTCGTCCACCTCCTCCGGGCAGATGTCCCGGTCCGCCCCCCGGAGAAAGCGGAAGCTCCTCTCCCCCGTTCCGTCCACGGAGACCACGGCCATGGTGGTGGGCTGGCTGCCGGTGCGCAGGCCTGAGGCGTCCACTCTGTTCTCCACGAGAACCTTCCTAAGATAGGTCCCGAAGGCATCGTCCCCCACCTTGCCCCAAAAGGCGGACTTTGCCCCCAGCCGGGCTGCCGCCACCGCCACGTTGGCGGGAGCCCCGCCGGGGTTGGCGGAAAACTGGGGCACCCCCGCCCCGTTGATTCCCGTTTGCGTCAAATCAATCAAAATTTCACCAATCGCCGTCACGTCCATCATACCGGCCTCCTATCCGTCTTATTTTATGGGGCGGACACCGAAAATGTCCTTTTTTTGCCAGTTACCCGCCTCGTAATCGATTGCCCTGGATTATAGCAAACTATTTTTTCCTTGTCCAGTGTTTTGCCGTCGCTAACTGAAATTTTTTTCACTGGACTTCCAGACGCTTCCTTTTTCCTTTGGGTAAAAACGCGCGCGAAAAAAGAGAGGCCCAAGGGCCTCTCAGAGTGTCGAAAAACCGTAAAAACCTTCTCCAACGGGAAGGAAGAGAGTTACGAAAGGAAGAGAGTTACGAGAGGAACCCAGGAAGGGTTCCTTTCGTTTTCAATCATAAGTTTTCAAAACGTTTTCAAACGTTTTGAAAACTTGCTCAGGCTGGCAAACATACTTGTTTGACAGCCTGAGGCCCGAGGGCCTCTCCAAAAGAGGAGGTTTACTTAGCCGTTCTTACCCAGATACGCCTCCCGGACCTTCTCGTTGGCCAGGAGCTCCGCGCCGGTACCGGACATGGTGATGTTGCCCGTCTCCAGCACATAGGCAAGGTCCGCGATTTTCAGGGCCATATTGGCGTTTTGCTCAATGAGCAGCACCGTCACACCCTGCTTATTGATCTCCCCGATGATGGAGAAGATGTCCTGCACCACCAGCGGGGCCAGGCCCAGAGAGGGTTCGTCCAGCATCATCAGCTTGGGCCGGGACATCAGCGCCCTTCCCACAGCCAGCATCTGCTGTTCGCCGCCGGAGAGGGTGCCCGCCAGCTGCCAGCTCCGCTCCTCCAGCCGGGGGAAGAGGCTGTAGACCCAATGGACGTCCTTTTCAATTTCCCCCTTGTCCTTCCGGAGATAGGCCCCAATGCGAAGGTTCTCCAGCACCGTCATGTCGGCGAAGACCCGGCGGCCCTCGGGGCTCATAGCAAGCCCCAAGCCAATGATCTTGTCAATGGATTTGCCCAAAAGCTCCTCCCCGTTCCACTGGATGGAGCCGGAGGAGGCCTTGACAAGGCCCGTAATGGTCCGCAGCGTCGTGGACTTGCCCGCGCCGTTGGCGCCAATGAGGGTGACAATCTTCCCGTCGGGCACCTCCAGGGAGATCCCCCGGAGGGCCTGGATGCCGCCGTAGCTCACGTGGAGATTTTCAATTTTAAGCATCCTCGCTCACCCCCAGATAGGCCTCGATAACCCGCTTGTCGTTTTGAATCGCCGCCGGGTCCCCCTGGGCGATCAGCTTGCCAAAGTCCAGAACGTAGATCCGCTCGGAGATGTTCATGACCAGATTCATGTGGTGCTCGATAAGGAACACCGTCAACCGGAACCGGTCCCGGATCTCGCTGATAAAATCCGTCAGCTCCTCCGTCTCCTGGGGATTCATGCCCGCCGCCGGTTCGTCCAGCAGCAAGAGCTTCGGCTCCGCCGCCAGGGCCCGGGCAATCTCCAGCCGCCGCTGCTTGCCATAGGGCAAAGACGTGGCCAACTCGTCCTTCACATCCGCCAAGCCCACGGTTTCCAAAAGTTCCAGCACATTTTCCCGCTGCCGCGCCTCCTCCCTCCGGTTCAGGCGGAAGGTGGCGGAGAAGACGTTGCTGGTAGCGCGGCAGTGCTTGGCGATGAGCACGTTTTCAAAGACCGTCTGGGATTTCCACAGCCGGATGTTCTGAAAGGTCCGGGCCATACCCAGGCGGGTGACCTTGTCGGGGGTAGGCGCCAGCGTCTGAGTGTACTCCCCGGCGTGCTCCCCCTTGTACTGCTGCTTCATCTTTCCCTGGGGGTGGTTTTCCACGATCTTCTCCCCCTGGAACCAGACCGCCCCGTTGGTGGGCTGGTAGACGCCGGTGATCACGTTGAAGGCCGTGGTTTTCCCCGCGCCGTTGGGGCCGATCAGGGCCACGATCTCCCCCTTGTTCACTTCCAAATTCAAATTGTCCACCGCCACCACGCCGCCAAACTGCATGGTGACGTTTTCCACTTTTAATACGCTCTCGCTCATTTCGCCGCACCCTCCTTCCCGCGCCTCCGGAAGAGGTCCGGCAATTCCCGGTCTCCCATAATGCCCCGCCGGAAAAACAGCACCACAATCATAATGACCACGGAAAAGACCACCATGCGGAAACCGTTGCGGAGCAAGGGCACCTTGACCCCGCCGATGAAGGTCTCCGCGTCCAGAAACCGGAGCCACCACTCGCTGGCGGCCACGTAGAGAAAGGCCGCAAGGCAGCTGCCTGACACAGATCCGATGCCGCCAATGACCACAATCAGGAGAATTTCATAGGTCATGGCGGTGGTGAAGGTCTTGGCCTGGGCCTGGTTTGCGAACATGGCGAACATACCGCCTCCCACACCGGCAAAGAAGGAGCTGATGACAAAGGCCAGCCGCTTGTGCTTGGAGAGGTTGATCCCCATGGCCTCCGCCGCCACCTCGTCGTCCCGGATGGCCTTGAACGCCCGGCCGTAGGTGGAGTTGATCAAAAGCACGATGACGGCGACACAGATTCCCGCCAGTAAAAACGCCACAAAGGTGGACAGGCGAAGCACAACCTCCCCACCGGCGTTTTGAATGTTGAAATTGGAAAAAGTGGGAAAGTTTTTCAGGGCGTTGGCGCCGTTGGTGACAGGGCCCAGTTTATCCCACTGGAACACCGCCCGGATGATCTCGCCAAAGCCCAGAGTAGCGATGGCCAGATAATCGCTTTTCAGCCGCAGCACCGGGAGGCCGATGAGCCACGCCACGGCGGCCGCCACACATCCGCCCAGAACCAGCGCCAGCAATACCCCCAACACCAGCCCGAAGGCCCCGCCGCCAAAGAGCTCCGGCAAGGAGAAATTGACTGCGGACCCGTTATAGAGATAATACACCGCGTCCCGCTGGGCGGTGGGAATGGTCAAAATGGCGTAGGTGTACGCCCCCAGAAGCATAAAGCCCGCCTGCCCCAGGGAGAACAGGCCCGTAAAGCCGTTGAGCAGGTTCATGGACACCGCTACCAGAGCGTAAACCGCGCCCTTTTTCAGCGCCGTGAAAACCATGATGTTTTTGTTGGGGTCCAGCACGTTTTCCAGGACCACTACCAGCGCCAGCAGAGCCGCCACTGAGAGCAGAAGCATCCAGGTGCTTTTTGTCGTTGTCTTTTTCATACCGTCCGCCCCCTTACACTTTGTCGGTGACCTTTTCACCGAAGAGGCCCGTGGGCTTCACCACCAGAATGATGATCAGCAGCGCAAAGGTGAAGGCGTCGGAGAAGATGCTCCAGCTGGAGCCTTTGATCACACTCTCGGAAAGGCCGATGATAAAGGCCCCCACCACCGCTCCGGGGATGGAGCCGATGCCCCCGAACACCGCCGCCACAAAGGCCCGGAGCCCCGGCAAAGAGCCGGACAGGGGAACGATGGACTGATAATTGGTGAAATACAGTACAGACCCCACCGCCGCCAGGAAGGAGCCGATGACGAAGGTGGTGGAGATGACGGCGTTGATCCGGATGCCCATAAGCTGGGCGGTTTCGAAGTCCTTGGCCACGGCCCGCATGGCCATGCCCACCTTGGTGTGGTGAATCAGCTGGGTCAGGGCCAGAACCAGCGCCAAAACCAGCACCGGCGTCACCACCGTGACCCATTTGGTGGGCACACCGGCGATGCTTACCGTGGCGGAGATGCCCGGAATCTCCGGGTACATTTGGGGCAGTCCGCCGGTAATATAGGTAGCCAGGTTTTGAAGCAGGTAGCTCACGCCGATGGCGGAGATCATGACGCTCATCCGGGGAGCCTCCCGCAGGGGCTTGTAGGCCGCCCGCTCAATGATAAAGCCCAAAAGCACCGTCAATACCAGCACCAGAGGCACGGACACTGCCAGAGGAACGCTGGCGGTGAGATAGACCATCATCAGGCCCGCCACCATGAACACGTCTCCGTGGGCGAAGTTGATCAGGCGCAGGATGCCATAGACCATGGTATAGCCAATGGCGATCAGGGCGTACTGTCCGCCCAGGGACACGCCGGAGAGCAGGATGGAAATGGCGTATTGCACGAGGGAACCCTCCCTTGTCGTTTTGTTGTGGGGAACGCGCGGGGATACGGGACCATCCCGAAAGAAGCCGCCGCCCGGAAGCCTTTTTCGGGGCGCTCCCGTGAAACGCCGACGCCTGTCGGGGGAGGCTCCCCCGACAGGCCAACGGATTTAAGCCCGGGTATTTCGGTTCTTATTTGGCGGTCTGGACGGTCTCCAGGGTCCAGGCCCCGGCGGCGTTGTCCGCCGTTTTGATATAGGCGGTATCCCGGACGGCGTCGCCCACATCGTCAAAGGCAATGGCTCCGGAGACGCCGGTGTACTGAAGGCTGGGCAACGCGGCCTTCACCGCGCCCTTGTCGGTGGAACCGGCAGCCTTCAAGGCCTCCAGGGCCACATAGTAGGCGTCATAGCCCATGGCGGTCACCGCCGCGATGGTGTCGTCTCCTCCGTTGTTGGTCATGGCCGTGGAATCTTCGTTCAGCCAGGCTTTGATGCCCTCGTCAAATTCCGGCGCGCCTCCCTCCTGGTAGAAGGTGGAGACATAGACCTGCACGTTGGAACCCTTGGCGGCTTCCAGAACCTTGTTGCTGTCCAGGGTGTCGGAGCCCAAAATGGGGATGTTCAGATTCATGGAGGCGGCCAGCTTCACAATCTGAGTGGAGTAGGCGATGGAGACGGGGCAGAAGATGACGTCCGCGCCCTGGTCCACGGCTTTATTCAGATAGGTGGAGAAGTCGGAGGTGTTGGTGGGGAAGGAGTCCTTCACGCACTCGCCCTCAAAGGCCTGCTCAAAGTAGTTCAAAAGGCCCTGGTCATAGTCGTTGCCCAGCTCGCCCAGAAGATAAGCCTTCTTGGCGGAGAACTTTTCCGTAGCGAAGTTGGCCAGGACTGTTCCCTGGAAGGGGTCCAGGAAGCAGATGCGGAAGTAATAGTCGTTGCCCGCGGTGACGCCGGGGTTTGTGCAGGTGACGCCGATGGCCGCAAGCCCCGCCTCTCCAAAAATGGGACCGCCGGCAATGGCGCAACCAGAACCGTACGTACCCAGCACCAGGCTCACGTCCTGGCTCACCAGCTGGGAGGCGGCGGTGGGCGCCTTGGCCACGTCGGAGGCGTTGTCGGCATAGACCAGCTCCACCTTGTAGCTCTCGCCTCCGATTTCCACGGTGGGCGTTTCCTTGTTGGCGTATTGCATACCCAGCATTTCCTGCTTGCCGCCCGCGCCGGAGTCGCCGGTGGCAGGCTCAAAAACGCCGATTTTAACAACTTTCTCTCCGCCGGAGTCGCCGCCGGAGGGCTGGGCGTCGCCGGAGCCGCCGCCGGAGGGCTGGGCGTCGCCGGAGCCGCCGGAGCCGTTGCCGCCGCAGGCGGCCAGACTCAGCGCCAAGGTCAGCGCCAGAAGCATCGCGAAAAACTGTTTCATTCTTTTCATCCTCCTGTCAGATAGGACCTTCCGTCCCTAGTATGCCGCCTATTCTACGTCTTTTTCTCCAGTTTTGCAAGGTAAATTCTTCACAAGAAGATTCCCCGCATTTTGCCGATTCTCCTGAGCGGCACTTTCAAAAAGGCGGATTTTTGTCCTCCTATGAAGGACAATTTAAAATACCGGGAAATTTTTGCCTTTCAACCGTCCTTTGCCGGCGGACAGTCGTTTTTCGTGATTTTGCTGAACGGCGGTGATTTCCGGGAAAATTTTTCGCTGTCATCTTTTCGGTTATTGTTGCAATATGATGGAAGTATGCTATAATAAAACCATTGCCCAATGAAATACAGAGTGGGAGGACACATCGTTTATGAACTTGAAAAAAAGTATCAAAAGAACCGTATGGATTCGTGCGGTAGCGGCCCTGGCCTCGATCCTGCTTTTCAGCTTTGTGACCACGGCGAACATTTTGCGCATCGAAGCCGTCCAAGACGACAACACCCAGGCCGCCGAGCTGCTTCAGCGGGCTCAGGCGGCGGAGGCTGCCCATTACCGGTGGGCCAGCAACCTCAGCAACGCCCTGTACGCCGGGGCCGAGTTCACCGGCAGCGCCGACCCCACCGCCTGCACCCTGGGCCAGTGGATCTATGGAAACGAGGAGATCGGCGATCCCTCCATCCTGGCCCTGCGCAACGAGCTGGAGCCTCTGCATAAGGAAATCCACCAATCCGCCACCCACGTGCTGGACCTGCTGAAAACCAGCCCCACCCAGGCCCAAGACTACTATCAAAAAACCATTCTGGCCAACATCACCACCCTGGTGGGCAAACTGGACAAGATTGTGGAGCTGGAAACCACCGCCAACAACGACGGCCTGAGCCGGATGCACTCTATGATTCTCCAAATGCAGCTGGTGTGCTTCATCTGCCTGGTGCTGGCCCTCATCTGCCTGATCAGCCTGGTCACCTATGTGGGCAAGTATGTGGTGAAACCCATTTTGCGCATCACCGACCGGGCCCGTCCCCTCCAGGAGGGCCGCCTGGATCTGTCGATGGACTACCGGTCCGAAAACGAGTTGGGCCAATTGGCCGGCACTCTGGAGAAGTCCATGGCTTTGATTCACAGCTATGTGGAGGATATCAACCGCATTATGGGTCAGCTGTCCCAGGGGAATTTCGACGTAGCCACCTCCACGCCCTACATCGGCGACTTCCAATCCATCGAGTCCTCTCTCAACAGCTTCACCGCTACCATCTCCGACACGCTGGGCAGCATTGTCCACACCCAGGGCCGGGTCTCCAGCAACGCAGGACAGCTCTCCAGCGGCGCGCAAGCCTTGGCCCAGGGCGCCACGGAGCAGGCCAGCGCCGTGGAGGAGCTCTACGCCACCTTGGACGATCTGTCTAAAAACGCGAAGCAAAACGTCCAGTCCGCCGCCGACGCCCTGGAAAGCGCCCGTCTCACCGGCGAACAGGTCACCCTCAGCGGCAAACAGATGGAGCAGATGGTGTCCGCCATGAGCGACATCACCAAATCCTCAGAGCAGATCGGGCGAATCATTGCCACCATTGAGGACATCGCCTTCCAGACCAACATTCTGGCCCTGAATGCCGCTGTGGAGGCTGCCCGTGCCGGCTCCGCCGGAAAGGGATTCGCCGTCGTTGCCGACGAGGTGCGCTCTCTTGCCACCCGGTCCGACGAGGCCGCCAAGGCCACCAAAGATCTCATTGACAACTCTGTCCAGGCCACGGAGCAGGGCAGCCGCATCGTGGGCGAGGTGTCCAAGTCCCTGAAAAAGACCCTGGAGCTGGTGATGCAGTCCAACACCACCATCGGGGCCATTGCCGAGGCGGTCCAGGGAGAAGCCGCTTCCATTGCCCAGGTCACCGAGGGCATCAGCCAGATTTCCGCCGTGGTTCAGACCAACTCCGCCAGCAGCGAGGAATCCGCCGCCGTCAGTTCGGAGCTGTTTGAAGAGGTCCACAAGCTGGAGGGCGAGACAAAGAAATTCCGTCTCAAGCGCAGCCGCTAAGACGCGTAGGCAAAGCCGCCCGGGAAAAACCCGGGCGGCTTTTAGGCTGTCAAAAAAGTATTTTTGCCAGCCTGAGCAAGTTTTCAAAACGCCTGAAAACGTTTTGAAAACTTATGATTGAAAACGAAAGGAACCCTTCCTGGGTTCCTCTCGTAACTCTCTTCCTTCCCGTCGGGGATAGTTTTTACGGTTTTTCGATACTCTGAAAGCCGCCCGGGAAGAACCCGGGCGGCTTTTCCTACTCCATCAAGCCGGCTCTTCGCATTTGGGCCGTCTTGGACTGGAGGCGGGCAAAGGAGGTTACGCTGTCGTCCTCTTCCAGCAAGGTTCTGATCTCTGGGGACAGGGTCTGAAAAAACTCGTAAGCCGAAGGGTCTTGGTCCAGCAGATCCTCCAGGCTCAGGTATTCCACGCCGTACATCCAAATCACCTCCGGGTTTAGTCTGCCCGGTTTTGAAAGGAGTCCATAATGGAATTTCAAGCCATTTCCAAGAACAAACGGGCCTTCCTCCCCCTGCTCCTTCTGGGGGACGAGCAAGAGGACATGATTGACCGCTATCTGGACCGGGGAACCCTGTGGGCCCTGTACGACGGGGAGCTCCAGGCCGTGTGCGTGGTGACGGAGGAGGGAAGCGGGGATTTCGAGATCAAGAACCTCGCCGTGGCGCCAAAGAGCCAGCGGCAAGGCTATGGGCGGGCCATGGTGGAGCACGTGCTCCACCAATACCGGGGACAGGGGACGCGCCTGCTGGTGGGCACCGGGGACAGCCCCTTGACCATCCCCTTCTATGAGGCCTGCGGCTTTCGGGAGTGCGGGCGGGTGAAGAACTTTTTCCCGGACCACTACGACCACCCCATTTTCGAGGCGGGGCGGCAGCTGGTGGATATGGTGGTGCTTTCCATGGAGCTGTAACCGTGTATCGAAATTTTTTCCAGCTCCTATACAGTCACCTTACGGTTTTCATGGTGAAAACATCACACAATAGGGCATCTTGCTGATGAGGAAGATTTTCCGCCGCGATACTGCAAAACAACACAAGCCGCAGTTTGTGGCCCGACGAAATTGGTGCGGAAACTGCCGGAAAAATGGGTATCCTTCCTGTAAAAAAGAGCAGCAGTCTTTCGACTGCCTGAGCAAGTTTTTCAGACCTTTTGAAAGGTCTGAAAAACTTCTGATTCAAAACGAGAGAAACCCCTGATGGGTTTCTCTCGTAGCTCTTTTCCTTTCCGTTCCATTTTAAACAGCACTTTGCAGGGAACAGGGCTTACTCTTTCACGGCGGCCTTCAACGCCTCCGCCCGGTCGGTCTTCTCCCAGTTGACGCCCAGGTCTTCCCGGCCCATGTGGCCATAGGCGGCCAGCTTGCGGTAGATGGGCTTGCGGAGGTCCAGGTCCCGGATAATGGCGGTGGGACGAAGGTCAAAAACTTTCCCCACGGCCTCTTCCAGCTTTCCGTCGTCCACGGTCCCGGTGCCGAAGGTGTCCACCAGGATGCTCACCGGCTGAGCCACGCCGATGGCGTAGGCCAGCTCAATCTGGCAGCGCCTTGCAAGGCCCGCCGCCACAATGTTTTTGGCCACCCACCGGGCGGCGTAGGCGGCGGAGCGGTCCACCTTGGTGGGGTCTTTGCCGGAGAAGCAGCCGCCGCCGTGGGGGGCGCTGCCGCCGTATGTATCCACGATGATTTTCCGGCCCGTGAGGCCCGCGTCGGCGGCAGGGCCGCCCTTGACAAAGCGTCCGGTGGGGTTCACGTAATACTTGGTCTTCTCGTCCAGCATATCGGTGGGAAGCACTTCTTTTGCCACCAGGTTGATCATGTCCCGGCGGATCTGCTCCAGGGTGACGTCGGGGTTGTGTTGCGTGGAGATGACCACGGTGTCAATCCGGACGGGGTTGTTGTTTTCGTCGTATTCCACAGTGACCTGGCTTTTGCCGTCGGGGCGCATATAGGATACCAGCCCGCTCTTGCGGACCCGAGTCATCTGGAGGCAGAGCTTCTGGGCCAGCGCCAGGGGCAGGGGCATGAGCTCCGGGGTTTCGTCGCAGGCATAGCCGAACATCATGCCCTGGTCTCCCGCGCCGTGGTTCAGCTCGGCTTCCTCGTTGTTTTTGTTCTCCAGGGATTTGTCCACCCCCAGGGCGATGTCCGCGGATTGTTCGTCAATGGAGGTGATGACGCCGCAGGTGTCGCAATCAAAGCCGTATTTGCCCCGGTCGTATCCGATGTCCCGCACCACTTCCCGGGCGATTTTGTCAATGTCCACATAGCAGGTGGTGGTGATCTCCCCCATGACGTGGATAAGTCCGGTACAGGCCGTGGTCTCGCAGGCCACCCGGCCCTGGGGGTCCTGGGCCAGGATGGCGTCCAGGACGGCGTCGGAAATCTGGTCGCAGATCTTGTCGGGATGTCCCTCCGTCACGGACTCGGAGGTGAAGAGATAGTGTCTTGCCATGATGTACTCCTTTGCGCCCTGAGGGCGGCGCGCCTTAAGTTCTCCCGCGCGCTGGGACGATTTTCGCCGGCTGAAAGGACGGCAAAGAAAAACCGCACGTTTCGACGCGAAACGCACGGGAAGTCCTTCCTCGCTCCTCATCTGTCGTTTCCGCCGGATTTGGCACCTTTCAAACGCAGGTTGCCGTGGTTTCATCGGGCCGTTCCCTCCGCCACTCTTGATAAGGATATTTACTTATATAGTATTGTATCAGGTCTCGCCGGTTTGTCAAGGGCCTCGCCCCTCTTTTTCGCCGTATTTTTTTGCCGCCTTTTCCAATGTTCAAAAAATGTTGGTGACTTTTTACCGGGAAGAGGGTATAATGTCCTTTAACTCGAATTAGGAGGGAACCCCCTTGAAAAAGTTGAACAGCGCTGTGGAGCGCTTTGCACTCCGGCATCCAGGCTTTGGCATCGCCAACCTCATGCTGTACATCGTCATTGGGAACGCCGCCATGTTTTTTCTGCTGCGCATGACCAACGGCGCGGCGTACCAGTTCCTGGGCTTTGAATGGGGCTATGTTCTCCGGGGCCAGATCTGGCGGCTGGTGAGCTTCATCCTTGTGCCGGACAGTACCACGCCATTCAACCTGATTTTGTCCTTGTACTTCATGTACTTCATCGGCTCCATGCTGGAGCGGGAGTGGGGCACGCCCAAGTTCAACCTCTATTACCTCTCCGGCGTGGTCCTCACCATTGTCACCGGCATCGTCAGCCACTACGCCTTTGGCTTCAGCATGGTTCTGGGCACCTATTACGTGGGAATGTCCATGTTTCTGGCCTTCGCCGCCTTGTACCCCGACGCTCAGCTGATGCTGCTGTACATCATTCCGGTGAAGGCCAAATGGCTGGCCCTGGCGGACATCGCTTTGTTTTCCGTGGATGTGATCGCGGCCCTTCTCCGGGGAGACTGGCTCAGCGCCCTGTTGCCGGTGGTGGCCCTTTTGAACTTCCTGGTCTTCTTCTGGTGTGAAATCGTAGACCAGATCAACCGGCAGAGGGGCTACTCCCGGCACCGCAACGCCCACCAGACCATTCAGTTCAAGTCCGCCGTCCGCCAGCAGCGGAAGAAGGAGGCCCAACAGGGCTACCGGCACAAGTGCTCCGTCTGCGGCCGGACCGACACGGACCATCCGGATCTGGAATTTCGCTACTGCTCCCGCTGCGCGGGCTACCACTGCTTTTGCCAGGACCACATTTTCAATCACGAGCATTTCAAGGAGTGAACCATTTGAAACACCCGTTTCCCAAACCCAGGTACCGCCTCTCCCTGCCTCTCAGCCTTCTGGCGGCGGTGCTGCTGGCCGGGGGAATCACCCTGCTGGTCCTCTGGTGCCAGCCCAATTCCTTCCGGGGCCTGGTCTCCGGCTTCCTCCGCCAGCCCCTGCTGATCGTGCTGAACGCCTTGCCCATCGGGCTTTTGCTCCTGGCGGCGGCGGCGCTGCTTCGCAACGTCTTTTTCGGCGCGGCTCTGGCAAACCTCGCCGCCGGCGCCCTGTCCATCGCCAACCGGGTAAAGATCGAGGTCCGGGACGAGCCGGTATTCCCCCGGGACTTCGCCCTTTTAAAAGAGGTGGGCAGCGCGCTGAAAAGCTATGACATTTCCGTCCCCCTTCCCCAAATCGCGGCGGTGATTCTGGCAACCCTTGTCCTGGTGGCGGCGGGCCTTTTCATCGGCTGCAAGCCCTTCCCGGTGGAGGCCCTCCGGGGCTGGACCGGGAGGGTCTTGGGTTTCGCCGCCGGTTTCGCGGTTTTGACGGGGCTGATTTTGACCCTTTACGCCTCCAGGGACCTCTACCAGTCCTTCCGGGTCTCAAACGCCGAGTATGTCCCCGCCGTCTTCAACGACCTGGGCTTTCCTTACGCCTTTTGCCATCATTTTACCACCTATCTGGTGGACCGGCCCGAGGGCTTCAGCCGCGCCGAGGCGGAGGGCTGGGAAGCCGGAGACGCCTCCCCCGGCCAGGGAAGGGACGTCAGCGTGATCATGGTGATGAACGAGGCCTTTTCCGATCTCACGGACGCCCCGGTCTTCACCTACACTCCAGAGGAAGACCCCCTGTCCAACCTCCACGCCCTCCGAGAGGACCCCCACGCCCTCAGCGGCCATGTGGTGGTTCCCGGCTTCGCCGGGGGCACCGCCAACACGGAATTCGACGTACTGACGGGGATGCAGACCACGGCCCTCTCCGCCTCCACCACCTCCGCCATGCGGGTGGTGAACCGGGATCTGGACAGTCTCTTCCGGGTCTTTGGGAACGACGGCTATGAGACCGCCTTCTGCCACCCGGGGGACAACTGGTTTTACAACCGGGAAAACGTCTACCGCTGGTTCGGCGCAGAAAAGAGCCTGTTTATCGGGGATATGGAGGCCCCGGAGTACAAGGGCCGCTGGGTTACCGACGGCTATACGGCGGGCCTTATTGAAAAGGCCTTTGAAGAGGCGGAGGGCCCCCTCTTCCACTTTACCACCACCATCCAAAACCATATGTCCTACACCGCAGACAAATACGGCCCGGACTACAGCTTCCCTCCGGTGGAGACCTCTGTTTCCCTGTCGGAGGAGGCGGAGACTTTGCTGAAAGTCTACGTGGAGGGTCTCCGGGACGCGGACGCCATGCTGGGCCGCCTTTGGCGGTACTTTCAGGCACAGTCCGAGCCTGTGGTTCTGGTCTTCTGGGGGGATCACCTGCCCTACCTGGGGGACAACCAGCTGGGCTACAAGCAGTTGGGCATTGACGTATTTCCCGGCCAGGAGGGAGAGGAGAATCTGACGGCCTACAAAACCCCCTATATCCTCTGGGCCAACGACGCGGCGGCAGCGGTGCTGGACTGGGAAAGCGCCGCGGCGGCCCTGGACCTGCCGGAGACCGTCTCCGCCTGTTTCCTGGGGGCGGCGGTGCTGGAGCTGACGGGCCGGGGGGAGGAAAGCCCCTGGTTCTCCTTCCTGAACGCGCTCCGCCGGGAGCTTCCCGTGGTGCAAAAGAACGTCTATCAGACGGCGGACGGCTCCGTCACGGGAGAGCCGGACTCCGGGCAGCGGGAGCTTCTTCAAAAATGGCGGAAGTGGAGCTATTACAAGCTCCGTTATAAGGAGGTCGTATGAGGGCCCGGTCTCTTGCCCTTTGCGGCGTGCTGGCGGCCCTGGCGGTGACGCTTTTGTTCCTGGGGGGCGTCATTCCCGCCGCCGTGCTCTGCGCCCCCATTCTGGCCATGGCCGTGTTGCTGCCCGTGCTGGAGGAGCTGGGCCCCCGGGCCGCCGGGACGGCCTATGGGGCGGTGTCCATCCTTTCTTTGCTGCTGGTGGCCAACCGGGAGACCGCTCTGGTGTACCTCTTTTTCGGCTGGTATCCCATTTTGCGGCCCAAGATCGCGGCCTTGCCTTTCCGCCCCTTGCGGGTTCTGGCCCGGCTGACGGTGTGTAACGCCGCCGCTCTCCTGCTCTATGGGCTGGTTTGGCGGCTCATGGGTCTTGCGGAGGAGCCCGCCCCGTGGTATGTGAACGCGGCGTTTTTGGTCATGGGAAATGTGGTGTTTTTGCTGACCGACGCCACCCTGGCCCGCCTGAGCGGCATCTGGCACTGGAAACTGAAAAAACATCTGTACCGCTAAGCAGTATTTCTATCGAGGTGATACCATGAAAACCGCACTGGTCCTGGAAGGCGGAGCCCTGCGGACCATCTATTCCTCCGGCGTGTGCGACGCCTTTCTCGACGGCGGGCTCCCCCTTCCGGACTACACTCTGGGCGTCTCCGCCGGAATTGCCTACGGCGTCAGCTATCTCTCCCGGCAAAGCCGCCGGAACCTGCAACTCATCTGCCACTACGCCGGGGACAAACGCTACATGGGCTGGCGGAATCTGGCAAACCCCAGGAACCGCTCCTATTTCGGTTTGAAATTTGCCTATGAGACCATCCCCAACCAGCTTCTTCCCTTTGACTACGAAACCCTCGCCGCGTACCCCGGCCGGGCGGAGGCGGTGGTCACCAATCTGATCACCGGCCAGGCGGAGTACCTCCCCGTTCCCCGGCGGGACTCCCCCAATCTGGTGTTGGAGGCCACCTGTGCCATCCCGCTGATGTTTCCCGTTATCCACATCGGCGGCCAGCCCTATCTGGATGGGGGCTGCGCCGACGCCATTCCCTGGCGGCGGGCCTTCCATGAGGGATGCGACCGGGTGGTGGTGGTGCTGACGCGGGAGCGGACCTACTATAAAAAGCCCGGGCGGTCTGATCGGGTCATTGCCAGGGCCTTCCGAAAGTATCCCTGTTTCCAGGAAACCATGCGGACCCGGTCGGAGCGGTACAACGCCTGCCGGGAGGCCCTGTTCGACCTGGAGCGGCAGGGAAAGGCTCTGGTCATCGCCCCGAAGAACACTCTGGGCTGTTCTCGAACGGAGAAGGACCTGGATACCCTCCGGGCGCTGTGGCAGGAGGGGTACTTCGACGGACGGCGGGAGATTGAGCGAGTCCGGGAATTCTGGACAAAGGAATGAGCAAGCGGAGCGGCCAAAAAGCCGTAAAAACCTTCCCCGACGGGAAGGAAGAGAGTTACGAGAGGAACCCAGGAAGGGTTCCTTTCGTTTTCAATCATAAGTTTTCAAACGTTTTGAAAACTTGCTCAGGCTGGCGAAAATCCTTTTTCGACAGCCTGAAGCGGAGCGGCCGAAAAGCCGCTCCGCTTTTAGCATCCCTATTGCCAGACCAGAAGAGTGGGGCCCAAACAGGGTGGACCGGCGGCGAAAAGAGCCGCCGGTCCATGGGGCGCCCCTGCTATCCCTTTAAAATATCCGTATTCCGGTATTGAATCGCCTCCGCCAGATGGGCGGCGCCGATGTCCGCCTCCCCGTCCAAATCCGCGATGGTCCGGGCCACCCGGAGAATCCGGTCATGGGACCGGGCCGTCAGGCCCATGCGCTGGAAGGCGTTTTTCATCAGCGCCTCCCCGGCGGCGTCCAGACGGCAAAGTTCCCCCAATTGCGCCGGGGCGATCTGGGCGTTACACGCCGCGCCGCTGCCTGCCAGGCGCTCCGCCTGAATGGCCCGGGCCGCGTCCACCCGGCTCTTCACCTCCGCCGAGGACTCCGGCGTCTCCCGGCGGCGCATAGCCTCATATTCAACGGACGGTACCGTCACATGGAGGTCGATCCGGTCCAGCAGGGGGCCGGAAATCTTCTCTACATACCGCTCCCGGTCCCGTGGCGAGCAGGTGCACCGCCGGTCCGGGTGGCCCCGCCAGCCGCAGCGGCAGGGGTTCATGGCGCAGATGAGCTGGAACCGGGCGGGGAGCCGCAGGGTGCCCCCGGCTCGGGAGATGGTGACCTCCCCGTCCTCCAGGGGCTGGCGGAGAACCTCCAGGGCGTCCCGGCGAAACTCCGGCAGCTCGTCTAAAAACAGCACCCCGTTATGAGCCAGGGAGATCTCCCCGGGCCGCATGGCGGGCCCGCCGCCGGTGAGGGCGGAGGCGGAGACGGTGTGATGGGGACTTCGAAAGGGACGGCGGGCCAGCAGGGGATGCCTCGGGTCCGTCAGCCCCGCCACGGACCACACGCCGGAGGCCGCCAGGGCCTCCTCCCGGCTCATGTCCGGCAAAATGGAGGGCAGGCGCTTGGCCAGCATGGACTTCCCTGCCCCGGGGGAACCGATCATCAAAAGGTTATGTCCCCCGGCGGCGGCGATTTCCAACGCCCGCTTCACGTTCTCCTGGCCCATCACGTCCCGGAGGTCCGGAAGGCCCGCCCCGGCCTCCTCCATCACCCAGGCCGGAGTGGGAGTGAGGCGCTTCTCCCCCCGGAGGTGGGCCGTCAGGGCCTCTACATTTTCAACGCCGTAAACTGTCGGCCCTCCGGCAAGCGTTGCCTCCGCGGCGTTGTCCAGGGGAACAAAGAGCTGCCGGACCCCCGCCCTTTCCGCCGCCAGGGCCATGGGCAAAACCCCCGCCACACTCCGCAAAGACCCGCCCAGAGACAACTCCCCCAAAAAGGCCGCGTCCGCCGGAGGCGCAGGAAGTTCGCCCGCCGCCGCCAGGAGCCCCACGAAGATGGGCAGGTCATAGAGGGTCCCCGCCTTTTTCTGTCCCGCCGGGGCCAGGTTCACGGTGATGCGGCTGACGGGGAACTTGGCCCCGCAGTTCTTCACCGCCGCCCGGACCCGCTCCCGGGCCTCCCGGACGGCGG
>CAJUCO010000020.1 GCA_910585245.1 uncultured Oscillibacter sp. | reverse complement strand
ATCCGGTCCAGCACGGCGGCGTTGGCCCGGCCCGCCCGGACGGAGGCGAAGTCCGCCGCCACGGAGTCAATGCTCTTTTTCATCTTGTCCTCATATACTTTGTATTCATCTTTCAACATAGCTTGGGATGCTCCTTTCTATCAGTTGGAAAATCTTCAGTTGATCGTGGATAAGGCGCGGTGAATCCCGGAAATTTCGCCGCTGGGAAAAGGCGCTTCCCCATGGCGGCGCGGCGGAGGCGCTATTCCTTTACGATGGTGCCCACTTTTTCGCCGCAAAGGGCCCGGACAATGTTTTGGGGGTCTTTCAGGGCGAAGAGCAGCACAGGGATGTGGTTATCCATGGAAAGAGACGTGGCGGTGGTGTCCATGACCATCAGGTGTTGGGCCAGCACGTCGTCATAGCTGATCGCATCGTATTTCACAGCGTTGGGGTCTTTCGCCGGGTCGGCGGAGTAGACGCCGTCCACGTTCTTCGCCAAGAGGATGACCTCCGCGCCGATCTCGGCGGCCCGGAGGACGGCGGCGGTGTCCGTGGAGAAGAAGGGGTTACCGGTGCCGCAGCCAAAGATCACCACCCGTCCCTTCTCCAGGTGCCGGATGGCCCGGGAACGAATGTAGGGCTCGGCGATGGGCCGCATCTCAATGGCTGTCTGGACCCGGACAGGAATACCCTTTTGCTCGCAAACGTCCGCCACGGCCAGACAATTCATAACCGTGGCCAGCATACCCATGTGGTCCGCCCGGGTGCGCTCCATGCGTCCCCCGCCGTCCTTGGCTCCCCGCCAGAAGTTGCCGCCGCCCACCACCAGACCGATCTGGACGCCCAGGTCCAAGCACTCTTTCACCACGTCGCAAACCTGGCCGATGACCTGGAAGTCCAACCCGGTCCGCTTGTCCCCGGCCAGGGCCTCGCCGCTGATTTTCAGCAACACCCGCCGGTATACAGGTTTTGTCATCGCGTGACCTCCCTTTTCCGAATCTGTCGTTCTTCTGAATTTTTACAGTGCTTTCTATTTTAACGTATTTTTCCGGTTTTGCATAGGGGGTAGACGAGATTTTCCCAAAAAAAGAGGGGCCTCCCCTTGCACTTCCCTCCGGTTTGGAATACAATAAAGCGCTCCGGCCCTTCCGCCGGAGGGAAAGGAGCCTTTCTATGATATTTGACGGACATTCCGATCTTCTCTACGACGTGACCCGACGGCGTCTGGCGGGGGAAACTCACGTGCTGGAGCGGTATCACCTGGACCGCCTTCGCCGGGGCGGCATTGAGGGGCTGGTTCTGGCCCTCTGGTACGGGCGGGGACAGGGCCAGACTTTCTGGGAGGGCGTCCCCGGCGCGGAACAATCCGCCCACCGTCTGGAGGTCATGCTCTCTTGCGCCCAGGCGGAGTTTGCCGAGTGTCCCTGGCTGGCGGTGGTCCGCACAGCCCAGGAGGCGGAAGCGGCGAAGGCCGGGGGAAAACTGTACGCCTTCC
Organism: uncultured Oscillibacter sp.; assembly: GCA_910585245.1. Classification (GTDB taxonomy): domain Bacteria; phylum Bacillota; class Clostridia; order Oscillospirales; family Oscillospiraceae; genus Oscillibacter. The sequence continues at coordinate 41,629 of CAJUCO010000020.1, read as the reverse complement.
TGGGCATCGAGGGCATGGAGGGATTGGACCGCCCGGAAGATCTGGACCGCCTGGCGGCCCTAGGCCTTCGGCTGGGAATGCTGACGTGGAACGAGGAAAACCGCTTTGCCGCCGGGGCCGCCCAGGACCCCTCCAAAGGCCTGACGGACCTGGGCCGCCGGACTCTCCGGCGAATGGGGGACCTGGGAATCCTGGTTGACGTCTCCCATTTAAACGACGGCGGCTTCCGGGAGGTTTTGAAGCTGGCCCACGGTCCCGTCATCGCCTCTCACTCCAACTGCCGCGCTCTTTGCGACGTTCCCCGAAACCTCACGGACGAACAGCTCCGGGCCATTCGGGACAGCGGCGGCGCGGTGGGGCTAAACGCCCACTACAAATTTGTCCATCAGGACCCCCAGCGGCAGACGGCGGAGACCCTGGCCCTCCACGCCGCCCACATGGCGGAGGTCATGGGCGTGGAGCACGTTGTCTGCGGCTTTGACTTTTGTGAGTTCATGGGACCCGGCAACGACGCCGCCACGGGGCTGGAGGACTGTGGCCGCGCCGCGTCCTTTCTGGACTGCCTGGAACGGCTGGGGATGCCGGCGAAAGAGCGGTCCATGATCGCCCGGGAAAATCTGCTTCGAATTTTTGGGGGAAGGCAGTAAAATTACCATTGTATTCCGCTTCGAAATTGACTATACTGGACAGGACTAGAATTAAGGAGGCAGAGCTTATGTATACCTGTACGCAACTGCTCCACGCGCTGGAGAGTGGACAGTGTGACGCCCCCCTCTCCGCCGTCTACACCGCCGGGGGACTGACCCAGGCCAGGGCCAGAGCCCTCCACGTCACCCAAGCCCTGGCAGACGCCTTCGCCCCCAAGGGCGCCACCGCCCTGTTCAGCGGTCCCGGCCGCACGGAACTGGGGGGCAACCACACGGACCATCAGCGGGGCCATGTCCTTTGCGCCAGCGTGGACATGGATATGCTGGCCTGCGCCGCCCCCAACGGGCTAAACGTCATTCGGGTCCAGTCCGAGGGTTATCCCACCCTGGAGGTAGACCTCAGCGACCTCAGTCCCCGGCCTGAGGAGACCAACACCTCCGCCGCCCTGGTCCGGGGCGTAGCGGCGGGAATTGCCCAGCGGGGCTATCCCGTAGGCGGCTTCGACGCCTGCGCCGTGTCCAACGTCCTCTCCGGTTCCGGCCTCAGCTCTTCCGCCGCCTACGAAATTCTCATCGGCAACATCATCAACCACTTTTTCTGTGAGGGAAAACTGGACGCCATCGAGCTGGCGAAAATCGGCCAGTACGCCGAAAACGTTCACTTTGGCAAGCTCAGCGGATTGATGGACCAGATGGGCTCCTCCGTGGGCGGTGCGGTGGCCATTGACTTCGGCGATCCTGCCGGTCCGGTGGTCCGCCCCATCTCCTATGACTTTGCCCTCTCCGGTCACGCCCTTTGCATCGTGGACACCGGCTCCGACCACAGCGCCAAGCACCTGACGGAGGACTACTCCAACATCACCCGGGAGATGCGCTCCGTGGCGGTCCATTTCAGCAAGCAGCTCCTCCGGGAGGTTCCCGAGTCGGACTTCCGGGCGGCTATTCCCGCCCTGCGGCGGGAGTGCGGCGACCGGGCCGTCCTCCGGGCCCTCCACTTCTACGACGACGACCGCCGGGCCGTCCAGGAGGCGGACGCCCTGGAGCGGGGGGATTTTAACGGTTTCCTGGCCCTGGTGAACGCCTCCGGCGTGTCCTCCTCCCTGCACCTTCAAAACACCTGGTCCACAGCGGACCCCCGGCAGCAGGCCATTCCTGTGGCCCTGGCCTTCGGCCGGGAGTTGCTGGAGGGAACCGGGTCCATCCGGGTCCACGGCGGCGGCTTCGCCGGGACCATTCAGGCCTTTGTCCCCCAGGAGAAGTTGGATGTCTTCCGCGACCGCATGGAAGCCCTCTTGGGTCCCGGTATGTGCCACGTTCTCCGAATCCGTCCCCAGGGCGGCTGCGTGGTGGTGGCCTGAGGGTTTACAAAAGGCTTTTAGAAAGGATTTTGTAAAGGCAGAAAGGAAACGACATTATGGTAAACGAAGCGATTGCCAAACTGGCGGACTACGCGGAACACGCCGGTCTTATCGCCACATATGAGCGCACCTGGGCCATCAACACCATTTTGGATGTATTAAAGCTGGACAGCTACACGGAGCCGGAGCACACCTGGGACCCAGGCGGCATAGAACTGGCCCCCGTGCTGGAGGAGCTGCTGGACGACGCCCACGCGCGGGGCGTGCTGGCGGAAAACTCCGTGGTCTACCGGGACCTCTTCGATACGGAAATTATGGGCCGCCTGACTCCCCGCCCCGCCCAGGTAATCGAGATGTTCCAGACCCTGTACGCCCGGGACCCCAAGGCTGCCACAGACTGGTATTACACATTCAGCCAGGACACCAACTACATCCGCCGGGACCGCATTGCCAAAGATATGCAGTGGAAAGCCCCAACGGAGTACGGGGACTTAGACATCACCATCAACCTCTCCAAGCCGGAGAAGGACCCCAAGGCCATCGCCGCCGCCCGGGACCTCCCCGCCTCCAACTATCCCCGCTGCCAGCTCTGCGCGGAAAACGAGGGCTACGCCGGCCGGGTAAACCACCCCGCAAGGCAAAACCACCGGGTGGTCCCCATCACCATCAACGGCTCTCCCTGGTTTTTGCAGTACTCCCCCTACGTCTATTACAACGAGCACTGCATCTGCTTCAACCAGATTCACACCCCCATGAAGATCGACCGGGCCTGCTTCGGCAAGCTCCTGGATTTCGTCCGCCAGTTCCCCCACTATTTCGTAGGTTCCAACGCGGACCTGCCCATTGTGGGCGGCTCCATCCTGGCCCACGACCACTTCCAGGGCGGGCGGTATACCTTCGCCATGGAAACGGCCCCGGTGGAGACGCCTTTCACCTTCCCCGGCTTTGAGGACGTGGAAGCGGGTATCGTGAAGTGGCCCATGTCCGTCATTCGGATTTCCTCTGAAAATCCGGACCGGCTCATAGAGCTGGCGGACAGAATTCTCGGCAAATGGCGGGCCTACACCGACGAGGCGGCGGTGATCTTCGCCGAGACGGAGGGCGTGCCCCACAACACCATCACGCCCATCGCCCGCCGGAGGGGGGAGAAGTTTGAGCTGGATCTGGTTCTCCGGAACAACCTGACCACGGAGCAATATCCCCTGGGCCTCTACCACCCCCACGATGAGCTGCACCACATTAAGAAAGAGAACATCGGCCTGATTGAGGTCATGGGTCTCGCCGTGCTCCCCGCCCGGTTGAAAGAAGAGCTGGCGGCGGTGGCCGGTTGCCTTGCCGGCGGCAAAGACCTTCGGGCGGACGAGAAAACCGCCAAACACGCCGTCTGGGCAGAGAGCTTTGCCCCCAACTATACCATCACCCCGGAAAACGCTCTGGAGATTGTTCAAAAGGAAACCGGCCTGGTCTTCGCCCAGGTTCTGGAACACGCCGGAGTCTATAAGCGAACCCCGGAGGGCAAAGCGTCGTTCCTCCGGTTCCTGCAATCTGTCTAAACACCTTGAACCCGTTCTTCAAGCCCCGCCGGTGAAACCGGCGGGGCTTTTTCAAGTTTCCTCTTGACAGAAACGTTTGTTCGAGTTACAATACTAATCGAACAAAGTTTCTATAAGGAGGTTTTCCCTATGACTGGCTGGACTCTCTTCTTCACCATCCTGGGGGTGGCTGTCCTCACCGCCCAACTCTTCCGTCTGATCGACTTGATTGAACGTCCCGCCCGGCGCTCTCGAGAAACGGTCTACCTCCCGACGGCCTGGAACGTCCTGCTGTGGGAAATCCTGCGTGAAAAGCCATGGATGTCCTGGAAAAACTGACCATCCTCACCGACGCGGCCAAATACGACGCGGCCTGCACCTCCAGCGGGGGGGCCCGTACTGCGAAACAAGGCTACATTGGCAACACCTCCACCGCTTCGGCGGGCTGCTGCCACACCTTTTCCGCCGACGGGCGCTGTGTCACGCTGCTGAAAGTCCTGCTGACCAACCGCTGCGTGTACGACTGCAAATACTGCGTCAACCGCCGGAGCAACGAGACAAAGCGCACGGCCTTCACCCCGGAGGAATTGGCGGACCTGACCATCAACTTCTACCGGCGAAACTATATCGAGGGGCTGTTTCTCTCCTCCGGAGTCTTCCGAAACCCGGATTACACCACGGAGCTGATGATCCGCTGCCTGTCTCTTTTGCGGGAGCACTACCGTTTCAACGGCTATATCCACGCCAAGGCCATCCCCGGCACCTCGCCAGAGCTGGTCGAGCGCCTGGGCTTCCTGGCGGACCGGCTCAGCGTCAACATTGAACTGCCCTCGGAGGCGGGGTTGAAATCCCTGGCCCCGGACAAGACGAAACGGGCCATCCTGGCCCCTATGGGGCAGATTCAAACCCGGAACCGGCAAAGCCGGGAGGAACTGGTAAAATACCGCCACGCCCCTCGTTTCGCCCCTGCCGGACAAAGTACCCAGCTCATCGTGGGCGCCACCCAGGACACTGACTTCCACATTCTCCGGTTGACCCAGGGCCTTTATGACCGTTACAGTCTAAAACGTGTGTTCTACTCCGCCTATGTCCCCGTGGTGGAGCACGCCCTGCTCCCCGCCAAGGACGTGAAACCGCCCCTTTTGCGAGAGCACCGGCTCTATCAGGCGGATTGGCTGCTGCGGTTTTACGGATTCCGGGCAGAGGAGCTGCTGGACGAGGGAAATCCGGATTTCGACACCCGGGTGGACCCGAAATGCAGCTGGGCTCTGGCTCATCTGGATTTTTTCCCGGTGGAGGTCAACGTGGCCCCCTATGAGGCGCTGCTGCGGATTCCCGGCGTAGGCGTCACTTCCGCCCGCCGGATTCTAAGCGCCCGCCGGGTAGGTCCCCTTCACGTGGACAACCTGAAAAAGCTGGGCGTGGTGATGAAACGGGCCCAGTATTTTCTCACTGCCTCCGGCAAAATGGCCCAGGGCCTGCGTTTCACGCCGGACAGCCTTCTCCGGGGGCTCATCGCCGCGGAGCGGCCCCTGTTGCCCCAACCGGAAATGGTACAGCTGTCCCTGTTTGATTCAGTGGGAACGGCGTGAGGAACGGAGTATGGGCCCCCGGCGGCCCTGGGCGCCGTGCCGGAACGAGATAGCAAGATCCATTCCACAAGTACAGGGTATACGCCCCGCCCATGCCCATGACATGAGTTTCTCTCAGAGGTTTCCCATGGACGTGATTTACTGTTACGACGGCAGCCTGAACGGCTTCCTCTCCTGTGTTTTTGCCAGCTATGTCCACAAAGAAATCCCCGCCGGTTTTCACTCCGGCGAGGACGTTCTGTACACTTTATTTGATTCCCGGACGGTTCCAACAAACCCGGAGCACGCCGCCAGGGTCCTGCGAAAAGTCGCGGCCTTATCTCCGGAAGCCGCGTTGCTGTTGCGCCGGGGGTTCCTCACCTGCCTGCCGGAGAAAGAGTCCCACTTGTTTCGCTTCGTGGCCAAGTTGCTCCGGGCGGGCCCCGGCTTTCTCCAAAACCGCTCCGACGAGACGCTGTTCCCGATTGTCAAAGCCGTCCAGCATTTGCATGGGGAGGTCCATCTCCTGAAGGGATTTGTCCGCTTCTCAGAGCTGGGGGGCGTGTTGGGCGGCGAAATTGCGCCGAAAAACCGGGTCTTGCCTGTGCTGGGCGGACACTTCGCGGCCCGCTTTCACAATGAGCGCTTTTTCCTCTACGACCGCACCTACAAGGAGGCCCTTTTTCACGTCCCCGGCCAATCGGTCATCCGGCCCCTGACGGATTTCCAAATGGCTCCGCCGGACGAGACCGAGGCCCGCTACCGCCTGTTGTGGAAACGGTTTTACGATACCATCGCCATCAAGGAGCGGGAAAACCCCCGCCTCCGCATGAGCAATATGCCCAAGCGCTACTGGAGCACCATGACAGAGTTCCAGGGAGAGGACTTTTTCACACCTCAAAGGTCTCCCGAAGGCGTTCCAGCCCCCGGCGCTCCAGCCGGGATATCTGCACCTGGGACACCCCCACCACTCGCGCCGTCTGCTCCTGGGTCAGGCCCTTGAAGTAGCGAAGGAGAATGGTCATCCGCTCCTTTTCCGGCAGGCGGTCAATGGCCTCCCGGAGGGCGATGCGCTCCACCAGTCCCTCCTCCGGGGCCTCGGTGCCCAAAGATCCCTCCAAGGTCAGTCCCTCCGCCGTCTCCTGCTGAAGGGACTCCGGTGTATCGGTGGCCAGGTCCGTCCGGGCAATCTCCTCCGGCGTCAGCCCCGTGGCCTCCGACAGCTCCGAGAGAACCGGTTCCCGGCCCAACTGGTGGCGGAGGCGCTCCCTGGCGGTGTAGAGGGTCTGGGCCTGCTCTCGAATGCTCCGCCCCACCTTCACCGCTCCGTCATCCCGGAGAAAGCGGCGGATTTCCCCGGCGATCTTCGGCACGGCGTAAGTGGAAAAGCAGGTCCCATAGTCAAAGTCAAACCCCTGGACCGCCTTCAAAAAACCCAGGCATCCCAGCTGGTAGAGGTCGTCCGGTTCCACGCCCCGGCCATAGTACCGCCGGACTACGCTCCAGATCAGGCCGTTGTTCTCAATCACCGCCTGCTCACAGGCGTCCCGGTCCCCCTGCTGGGCCGCCCGGAGGAGCTCCAGCGCGGCGCTCATTTCTTCACGCGGGGGACCAGCTTTTTCCGCATCACCACCGTGGTCCCCTTGTTCACGGCGGACCGCACCGTCACCTTATCCATAAAGCTCTCCATGATGGTAAAGCCCATGCCGCTGCGCTCCTCCCCTCCGGTGGTAAACATGGGCTGGCGGGCCTTGTCCACATCGGGAATGCCCCGCCCATGGTCTTTCACCATCAGTTCCAGCACATTTCCCGCCAGCACCCGTATTTTCAGCGTCACGCCGCCGATGGAATCCGGGTAACCATGGACGATGGCGTTGGTCACCGCCTCGCTGACAGCGGTTTTAATATCCTCCAATTCGTTGAGGGTAGGGTCCATCTGGGCCGCGAAGCAGGCCGCCGCGGAGCGGGCAAAGCTCTCGTTCCGGCTCTGGCTGGGAAAGTCCAGTGTCACTTCATTCACTGCCTTGGTCCTCATATATGTAAAACCTCCTTATTTGATTGTCACCAGACGGCTGACACCGGCGGCGTCCAGCACCCGTCTGGCCTGAGGGGACACCCCCCGCACCAGCAGCCCGCCGTCCAGCAGCCGCATCTTCTGGCGGGCCCGGAGGATCACCGCGATGCCGGAACTGTCCATGAAGGTCACTTCCGACAGGTCCAGCACCAGCTTGCTGGGTAACGCCGCGTCCAGCGCTTCGTCCAATTCCCGGAGGGCGGTCCTGGCCCCGTGGTGGTCCAGTTCCCCGCTGAGTTCCAGCAACAGGTTCCGGTCCGCACTCTTCACTTGGATCTCCATATGTTTCCCCTTTTCCGTCAAAATATACCCGTTTCGCCGTGTTCCTCAGCCAAACGTCCTGACGCGCCTCCGCATCCTCTGAGGGACAAGCTTTCGCCTTTGATGATAACACGTCCCGTTTTGGCTTTCTGTCGAAATCAACGGGAAAGACCAGGAAATTTCGGCAAAAAGCGAACCTACCTCCTCCAGAGTTTTTGGAAAAACGCCTTGAGACCTGCCGCTGATGTTTTGGAACAAACTTTGGAGCTTCCAATAAAAACGCCCTCCGCTTCTCGGCGGTGGGCGTTTCTATTTGTAACAGCTTTTAGGTTGACAAACGTCTACCTCTCTGTTATCCTATAGGTAGACAGCCGTATACCTAAATAGGGAGGTGTTTTGATGAATACAGAGCTTTCCAACAGTGAGTGGAAGCTGATGCGCCGCCTGTGGGACCACTCCCCCAGCACCATCACGGAGCTGACGGCGGCCCTGCGGGAGGAGACCGGGTGGAGCAAACACACCATCATCACCATGCTCTCCCGGCTGGAGGCCAAGGGAGCCGTCCGGCACCAGGAGGGCGGCAGGGCCAAGCGCTACTTCCCCGCCCTCCGGCGGGAGGACGCGGTCCAAAACGAGACGGAGAGCTTCCTCTCCAAGGTCTACGGCGGCAGCCTGGGGCTGATGATGAGCGCCATGGTGGAGAGCCGCCGGCTCACCGAGGCAGACATTGCGGAACTGTCTGCCATTTTGGACAAAGCGGGAGGTGAGAATACATGAAGGAGATTTTGCTGACCTCCTCCGCCCTGATTCTGGCCCTGCTGGTCCTCCGGCGGCTCTTCCGGCGGACCCTCTCCCGCCGGGTCCAATACGCCCTCTGGGGATTGGTCTTGCTGCGGCTGCTGATTCCAGCAAACCTTCCGGCGGCGGATTTCAGTTTGCTGACGGCGGCGAAACCGGCGGCGGACCGGGTGGAGGCCCTGTATGCCGCCCCGGACCGGATGACCATCGTGAGAACGGACGGAGGCTACGTCTGGGGAATTCCCAACACGCCCAAGGTGGCCGTCGGTCCCGCCACGCCGGACAATTCCCGGACCTTTTTCGATCAGGACTTGAAGGGCAACCAAGTGGAAATCACGGAGAACTACCAGTGGCAGATTCCCCTCTCAGACCTCCTGCCTCCCCTCTGGTACGGTGGGATGGCCCTTATGGCCTGCTGGCTGGTCCTCTCCAACCTGCTGTTCTGGCGGAAAATTCGGAAGGCCCGGACGCCCTATCCTGTGGAGGGCTCCTCCCGCCGGGTCTATCTGGTGGAGAAGGGCCTCCCCTCCCCCTGCCTCTTCGGGCTGTTCCGCCCCGCCATTTACCTGACTCCCGCCGCCCTCCAAAGCCCCGGCAGCCTTCGGCACGTCCTGGCCCACGAGGAGACCCACGCCTGTCACTGGGACCCCCTCTGGTCCCTCCTCCGGGGGATATGCCTGACGGTCTACTGGTTCGACCCCCTGGTCTGGTGGGCGGCCCTGGCCTCCCGAAGGGACTGCGAACTGGCCTGTGACGAGGGGGCCCTCCGGCAGCTGGGGGAGGCGGAGCGGGTGCCCTATGGCCGGACGCTTTTGTCCCTCATCCCTGTGCGGAAGACTCCGGTGAATCCCCTGCTCTCCGCCACCACCATGACGGCGGGAAAGCGGCAACTCAAAGACCGCCTCACCCGCATCGCGGAGAACCGGGCCTACTTGGGCCGGACCCTCTTTGCCGCCGCCGCCTTGGCGGGACTGGTATGCGCGATCACCTTCACCGGGGCAAACGTCTCCTATCCCTATGGCACCGTGGACCAGGCCGTATCCGCCCTGGCAAAGGAGCTGGGAGACGATTCCGCCGGTATCGGCAAGAGCCTGGTGGTCTACACCCCGGAGAATCCGCCAGAGCACTTCGACCTGGACAAGGGCGAACTGCTCCGGGTCTACCGGGGCATATACGTCTCTTTGTCCTCCAGCCTATCGAACCCCTTGGGGCGTCTCTGCTCCCTCTACCGGCTGGACCTGGAGCCGGAGTATGTGCCCAAAAACATGGAAATCCTGGGCAGCGACGGCCAATACCAATACGGTCTGGCCCGGGTGGACTGGGCCCCGGAGCTGAAGCAGGGCCAGACCGAGGGGATGTCCCTGATGAACCAGGTGACAGGCCGCATCCGGGAGGCGGTTCTCTCCTGTGAGAGCCTGAAACAGGAGGAGCGGCCCAACTGGGCGCCTATTTCCACCATTCCCCTGAACAACCTGGAGCCCTATGAGCCCCAGGCGGCGGAGGCCCTTCCCTTCCCCTACGGCTACCGGAATATGCTGGGGGACCTGGAGGACCCGGAGCACGTTCTGGGAGACTACGTTTTGATGTTTTTCGAGGGCGGAGACTCCTCCATGGGCGGCGAGGTCTATGCCGGGGTACAGCATAAACTCATGAGCTCCTGGCCCCAGCCCTTCTGGTCCTTCCGCCCCGGGGCGGGCGGGAAGTACAGCGCCTCTCTCTTCCGGGGTCTTTTGGGCCATGACGGCTTTTGCATCACCTACCAGGCCAACGACGGTCCCCGGACCCTTACCCACGAGTATTTTTACCTGAACGAGGAGGGCTGGCCCGTCCTTCTGGCCCGGGTGGAGGACCCCTGCCCCCAGCACATGGATTTGGACGGCGACGGAATAAACGAGCTGACCTTTGACGGCGGCTTCTACTTCCGCCGGAAGGGGCGTTACTACCGGGCGGACCTGGAGTCCCTGTTGGTATGGGGCCTCTGGGGGACGGGAGCCCAATTCCGGTTTAGCAACTGGGACCCCTCCACCCGGTCCATGCCCTTCCGGGCCAGCGTTTTGCCCTTCACGCCGTCTTACGCCGCCCTCCAGTCTGACGAATACCGGACGCTGTACTTCGACGGGGAGAACCTCCTGGTCTACAACGACCAGCGGCGCTTTGACCGCCACGTCCTGGAATGGCCGGACCTCCCCGCCACCGCCGTCACTACCGCCCGGGAAGAGGTCCAGCGGGCCTTCGAGGCCGCCGGGAAGCCCTATGACGACTGGCGCGTCGTCTATCTCGAGGGTCCCCACGACCTAGAACTGGCGGGGGAGACCTTCCCGGTCTACCGGGTCCGCTATGAGTTCCACACGCCGCAAGCCCAATACTCTCCGGCTCTGGACAGCCCGGATTGCTGGGTAGACCCCTGTTTCCCGGAGGCTCTTTATCTGATTTTCTGGGAGGAGGCCCCGGACCAGTTCAGCAAAAAGCTCACCTATCAGTTCTCCATCCAGCAGGTCCCCTGGCCCACGGTGGACCAGCTTCCCAAGCGGCTCACCCATGTTCCCCTGGGAAACGTCACGCTCCAGCAGACCACCGGCGTCTCCGCCGCCGTTCTGGCCCAGGCGGCCTTGGACCGGCTGACTGAGGCGGGTACCGTCAACCTGACCTTGCTGACCCCGAGGGGAAGCGAGCGGCGGGACACAGACTTCCAGGCGGGAAGCGGACCTGCTCTGGCGGAGCGCTTCACCAGCGGTTATGACTGGAGCATTGCGGAAGACCCCGGCGATATGCCCGCCGGATCTCTGCTGGCGATCAGCCAAGGAGGGGACCTGAGCCTCCGATTCTGGCCGGAGAGCAACTTGGTCCTGTTCATCACCCGCTGGGACTCCACCTGGCTCCAGGCGGCCCCCAAAGAGGGCCAAAGCATTTACGAGCTCATGCTGTCGCGGTACAGCGAGGCATAAACGGACGGCGGCGGGGAATTTCCCCGCCGCCGTTCAGGCTGTCGAAAAAGGATTTTCGCCTTTCCCTTCCGCCCCATGTTAGTCTGAACCCCAGAACCAGGGCTCTACTCCCCCATCACCTGGAAGACAATGTCCCGGACCCGGTTCCTCGTGTCGCACTCTATCAGGGTCAAGTTCTGCCAGGGCCCCACGGTGATCTTCCCGTCCACAAAGGGCACGGTGATGAAGGGGGACAGCAGCGCCGCCTTGATGTGGGAAGACCCGTTGTCGTCGTGCCAGGTCTCGTGATGCCAGTAGGGCACCACGTGCCCCTTCTCGTCCAGGTAAGGGGAAAACACGTCCAGCGCCGCCTTCAAATCGTGGTTCACCATCCCCGGTTCAAACTCCAGGGTGGTCAGCCCCGCCACGCCTCCGGTGGTGAATCCCGTAACGGTCCCGGCGGAAATGCCGTGCTTCTCGCAGGCTGCCGTCACCGCCCTTTGAAAGTCCTCCGTCACATCGATCATACCCATGTGGGCCTTGGTTTGATAGGTTTTCTTCTCCGTATAAACTGCCATACTCCGGTCTCCTTCCTTGGTTTTTTGTATTGTAACACGCTCTATGTCATGTTACAATCCATTTATAACAATCCAACAAGGAGGACTGCCTATGCGCGCCGCACTCATTCAAATGCCGGTGACAAGGGACAAGAGGGAAAACCTCGAAACCGCCTGCCGCCGCCTCCGGGAGGCCAAGGCCAGGGAGGCGGACATCGCCGTCTTACCGGAGATGTTTTGTTGCCCCTATGACAACGCCTGCTTTCAGGCCTATGGGGAGCGCTCCGGCGGAGAGGCCCAGAAGACCCTGTCCGCTCTGGCGGCGGAACTGGAACTGTATGTGGTGGGCGGATCTTTGCCGGAATTGGAGGGAAACCGGCTCTACAACACCTCCTATGTATACGGGCGTAGGGGGGAACTTCTTGCCAAGCACCGCAAGGTCCATCTCTTCGACATCGACGTGGAGGGGGGACAGCGTTTTATGGAGTCTGAGACCCTCGCCCCAGGCAACGCAGTCACCACCTTTGAAACGGAATTCGGTACTATGGGACTTTGCGTCTGCTTTGATCTCCGGTTTGAGGAGTTGATCCGGTGTATGTGCCTCCGGGGGGCCAAGTGCGTTTTCGTCCCCGCCGCTTTCAACATGACCACCGGCCCCGCTCACTGGGAGCTGCTGTTCCGCCAGCGGGCTGTGGACAACCAGTGCTTCACCGTGGGCGTCTCCCCTGCCAGGGATGAGACGGCCTCTTATGTGGCCTATGGAAACTCCATCGCCGTGGACCCCTGGGGAAGCGTCCTTTGCCGGGCCGGGGCGGAGGAGGCCACCCTGTACGCGGATCTGGACCTAAACCGCGTCGAGGCCGTCCGGCGGCAACTCCCCATTCTCTCCGCCCGCCGGACGGACCTCTATGAGATTCGGGAGCTATGAGCGTCTTTGCCCTTTTTCGGGAAATCGTCCGGCAGGTTCCCGCCGGAAAGGTGGCGACTTATGGCCAGATCGCCCGTCTGGCAGGAATGCCCCGCTGCGCCCGAACGGTGGGCTACGCCATGGCGGACTGCCGGGACCCCTCTGTCCCCTGTCACCGGGTGGTGGACCGTTTTGGCGGCACCAAGGTCGCCTTCGACATTCACGGCCCCGGCACTCAGCGAGCCCTGCTGGAGGCGGAGGGCGTAGTCTTCCGTTTGGACGGCACCGTGGATCTGGAGACGTGCCGGTGGGATGGGAAAACGGGAGGAGGCCCTTTGGGGGGATCTACGCTATAGAAACCGCCGGCGGCGGTTGCGCCTTAAAAGGCGCCTGGGCGCAGCCTCTCGCAGCCCGCTCTTCTCCCGCCTGGAAACATTCGGGGCTTTTCCACAAGCGCACCCGTGAAGGGATCTCCCTTCACGGGTTTTTCAGCTCTTCGGCAATGTCCCGGGTGGCATAGGCGTTTAGCTCCATCCCCGCCGTGTGGCCCGCCAAAAACTCATAATAGCCCTGGGCGGCGATCATGGCCCCATTGTCCCCGCAAAGGCGCAGGGGCGGCAGATAGAGCTTGCACCCCGCCTTCCGGCAGGCCCGCTCCAAGTCCGCCCGAATCACGCTGTTGGCGGCCACGCCTCCGGCGGCCACCACGGTTTTCCGCCCGGCAAGCCGCGCCGCCTCCATAGTCCTGGGGACCAGCGTATCACTGACCGCCTGGGAGAAATCCCGCGCCAGCGCCGCCCGGTCCAGCTCTTCTCCCACCTGTCCGGCGTGATGGGCCAGATTCACCACTGCTGTCTTCAACCCGGAAAAGCTCATGTCCAGGGGGGCGCCGTCCACCTGGGCGTGGGGCAATTGGTACACGCCTCCCGCCGACTGTCTCCCCAAATCGTCCATGGGCTTTCCGCCGGGGTAGCTGAGCCCCAGCACCCGGGCCGCTTTGTCAAAACACTCCCCCGCCGCGTCGTCCCGGGTGCCCCCCAAAATCCGCATATCCGTGTAGCCCGCCACGTCGATGAGCAGGGTATTTCCCCCGGAGATGGCCAGGGCAAGGAAGGGGGGCTCCAGCTCCGGAAAGGCCAGATAGTTGGCGGCAATGTGGCCCCGGATATGGTGCACGGGAACCAGGGGAACCCCCAGGCCCAGGGCCACGGACTTCGCAAAGCTCACTCCCACCAGTACCGCGCCGATGAGCCCCGGCGCGCAGGTCACGGCTACAGCGTCGATGTCCCCTCGGGTGCAGCCCGCGTCCTCCAGGGCCTTCTCCGTCAGGGCGGCGATGGCCTCCACGTGCTTGCGGGAGGCGATTTCCGGCACCACGCCGCCGTACAAAGCGTGTATCTCCACCTGGGAGGCAACGGCGTCGGACAGCACCTTCCGCCCGTCTTCCACAACGGAGACCGCCGTCTCGTCGCAGGAGGACTCAAAACCGATTATTTTCATGGGGCCTCTCCTTCAATCTTCGTTCCAGGGCACTTGCGCCATGGGTGACGCCGCCGGATCTCTGGGAATGCGGACGTAACGGTTGTACTTCTCCTGGGAGAAGCGGTTTTGATAGATAAAGCGGTTTTCCTCCATCAGCCTCTCATCCGGAAGAGACGACGGCCAGAGGTAGAGAATCTTGTAGTGGGCGCCAAAGACGTCCGTGTCGTATCCGGCGGTCCGGCAACCGCAGCGGGCATAAAAACCCAGGCGGCGCTCCGCCAGCCCCGGGTCCGGGGCGTGGCAGGGAGCTTCGCTCTCAATCAAGATCACCGACTCCGGCTTCGTCCGGCGGAGCAATTCCAACATCCGGGCCCCTTCGCCTCCGTTCCGGTGACTTTCCGTCACACAGAGGTAGTCCAGCAAGTCCCAGCCCGGATGGCCCAGCCAGAGGAAGCACTCCCCCACGATCTCCTCCCCGTCAAAGAGGCACCAGGGTTGGTAGCAGCCCTCCCGGCACATATCTTGAATGTTAGCCAGGGGTTTCAGCTCCGCCGGGGGAAACGCGGACCGCAAATCCCGCTCGTAGACCATCGCCACCTGTTCCGGCGAGGCCAATCTCAGTTCCGTCATACGTCCTCCTGCTCCCCGGCGAGGTCCAGGGTCATAATGACCGCGTCCTCCCTGGGGTGTTCATAGTAATTTTTCCGCCGCCCCATGCCCCGGAAGCCCCGGCTTCCATAGAGGGCAATGGCGGCGTAGTTGGAGGCCCGGACCTCCAGAGTCAAAAAGGCCAGCTGGTTTCCCTTGGCGAAGTTCAAAAACACGTTCAAAAGCTGTCCCGCCACGCCCTGGCGGCGGCAGTCCGGCCGGACCGCCACGTTTAGAATATACCCCTCGTCCAGCACCACCTGAAGCCCCGCATAGCCCACTACGGTCCCCTGTTCGTCCAGGGCCACCAAAAAGGCCGCCAGGTCGTTTTCCAGCTCTTCTTTCAACATATTTCGAGACCAGGGGTCCGGAAAGCAGAGCCGCTCCAGCTCCGCCACCTCGTCCAGATGGTCCCCGTTCATGGGGACGATTTGGACCTTCTTTTTCCGCTCCATAAAACCGAAAACTCCTTCCTATGTCACCACCGCCCGTCCGGGGCCAGCAGCCGTTTGGCACCGGCCCAGTCGTCCCGCAAAAGGTCCGAGAGGCCTAAAGCCAGCCGCTCCATAATCTCCCGGTCCTCCGAGGCGGCGAAAAAGACCCGTTCCTCACAGGCGTATTCCACAAAGGGCCTGTCGTTTGGCAGGTACTGCCACAAGTACTCCCGGACCAGCCGCTCCCAGTCCCAGCCCGTGCCCCACAGTCCTACCCGGAAAAACAGCTCCCGGTGAAAGTCCCCTGTCTCCAGCCCCAGGCAAAAGCGTTCTTTGTCCTCAGACCAGACAAAGGGGGCAATGTCCTCCTGAAACCACGTCACAGGGTCCACCCAGGGCCTGCGCTTCGGGTCCGCCCAGGAGCGGGAGACCGGAACACGCCGCTCTAGATTGCCGTAGCCCCTCCGGCACACATACTCCAGCTCCGGCTTTAAAAGCGGGACTACCCAATAGAATTTCACGGATGACGCCCCCGGCATAGCGGTGTGCGCCAGCTCCGGCATCCCTGGAAATTCGCTGTCCGTAACGGCTCCGGCGAAGCCTACAGCAGTCAGACTCACTCCCCGGCAGATAGAATAGCCAATAAATCCCTGGGTAATCAAGCAGTCCCAGGCCACGCCCGACAGAATCCGTCCCGGCCAGTCCTCCTCCGGATCCCAGTCCGGCGGCAGGGCCATCACCAGCTCGATCCGCTCGGGATTTATCTGATATCCTCCGGCTTCGATGGTACAAGCTCCCGCCCCCACAGTGACAGCTTTCCAGAAGGGCAGGCGCTTTGTCGGTGAGACCAGGGCCACGTCGATGTCCAGCACATTCCCCAGTTCCTTCCGGTCCCAGGCTGCGATGGGGCCCAGGTCCTGCAAAATGCGCTCCTCCACCCGCTTTCGCTCCTCCGGGGAGTACCGGGTCTCCCGGCAGGCCTCCCGGCGGCGGCCGGCCGCCGCCTGTTGGGCTTCCACCCGGTCCGCGTTCTCCTTTTCCCGGCGCAGGCGGTTCCGGCGTTCCCTCCACCAGCTCCACCCATACACCCACAGGGCCGACAGGATAAATATGCCCGCGAAAAACAGGACGATATCGCCGAACTCCACCAGAAGCATATAGCAAAGGAGACTCAGCAAAAGGACGGTACAAAACCGCTTTTTCCATGGCGACTGTTTTCCCAAGGGTCCTCCCTTCTTCTTATGCCTCCTCCCGGCTGTAGAGGGCAATGCCCAGCAGTATGATCCCGCCGCCCAGGACTACCAGCGGCCCCGGCCGCTCTTTGAAAAGCAACAGCCCCCACACGGAGGCCAGCACCGGCTCCAGCAAATTCGCCGTGGAGATGAAGGCCGGAGGCAGGTACTTGAGGCCCCAGCTAAACACGCTGTGGCCCAGCAGGGTGCAAAACACCGCCATGCCCAGGCCCGCCAGCAGGTTGACAGGGCCCCAACCGGCAAGGGCCCACCCCCCTGCCAAAGCCGCGGCCAGTACGGTCCCCGTTGCCGAGACATAAACCAAAGACGTGTACACGGTGGTGGAAAGACTCCTCCTGCAAACGGCCCCCAGCATGGTATACACCGCCATGCACACGGACCCTGTCAGGGCAAACAGATTCCCCCGGAGGGCGGACCCTCCCGAGGCGTCCGCCAAGGCCACCGCCACGCCGCCGCCAAAGGCCAACAGCACCGCCGTCCAGGCCCGCCCGCTGAGTTTCTTTCCCAAAACCAGCACCGAGGCCAGGGCCACAAACAAAACCTCCGTGTCCACCAGCACCACCGCCGCCGCGATGGAGGTCCAGCGGAGAGACTCGAAATAACAGGCAAAGTGGACCCCCAGAAAAGCCCCGCTGAGAAGGCTCAACAGCGTCTCCCGCCGCCGGAGAGCCCGAAATTCCTCCCGCCGGACAACCGCCAGAGGGGCCAGCAGCAGAGCCGAAAACGCCATGCGGTAAAAGGCCAGCACCAGGGACGGGGCCGTGGACCAGCGGACAAAGACGGCGGAGAGGGACACCCCCGCCACGCCCATCAGGATGACGAACCGTTTCATAACCACCCCTCCAAAATCCGCTCCGCCGCCTCCCCGGGCGTCAGGCGGGAGACATCCAGCTTGTCCGTATCCAAGGCGGCGTACAGCGGAAGATAACGCAAGCTCCGCTCCAGCGCTCCCCCGTCCCGCCGTCCCTTTTGAACATCGCTTTCAATTCGAGCGGCCAGGGCCTCCGGCGAGGCCAGCAGGGATACGGCCCGGACCCGGCATTCCCGGGTATCCAGACGAGACAAGAGGCCGTCTAAAATCGTCTGTTGGTGGAGCACCCAACAGAAAATCACATGGTCATAGGCGGAGCAGCGAAGGAAATTGTTTAAAAGGAAGCAGATATTTTCCGTCACCATGGCCCGGGTTTCCTCCGTCACCTGGAAGGGATTCCCGTCCCAGCACCAGTCCCCGTCCAGAAAGACGCTGTGATCCAGCCGCCTCTGGAGTTCCCGGCAGACAGTGGTTTTCCCCACGCCCATGGGGCCGCCGATGAAGTACAGCCGTTTCACACCGGCGCCTCCCTTCTATAGCCTAAGTGAATGCCGGTATGCCCAATGCCCAAAACCACGCCCCCCGGCAGCATCCACCGCCCCCAGCTGTAAATTCCCAGCGGGAAAGGCGGCAACACCGGCAAGCCCGCTTCGCCACGGGGACGCCCGGAAAACCGGCGGTGAAATCCGCCCTCGCCCGGGGGCAGCGGAAATAGCGCCCCCAACCGGGAAAAGCCCAGCCGCTCCGTCATCCCTTGGCCTCCAGCCAGTTCTTTCCCCAGTGGGCCTCCGCCGTCAGGGGAACGCGGAGATGGACCACATTTTCCATCTCCTCCTCCAAAAGCCGGGCCACGGCCTCTGCCTCTGCCTCGGGGCACTCCACAATCAGCTCGTCGTGAACCTGAAGGGCCAGCCGCGCCTGGGGCTTTTCCGCTCTCAGGCGTTTCCAAACCGCCACCATGGCCAGCTTCATCACGTCCGCCGCCGTACCCTGGATGGGCATATTTAGCGCTACCCGCTGGCCAAAGGACTGCATATTTTTGTTGGAGGAGGTCAGCTCCGGCAGATCCCGGCGGCGGTGGAACAGGGTTTCCACATAGCCCGTCTCCTGAGCCTTGCGGACTACCTCGTCCATATATTGCCGCACACCGGGGAACGTGGCGAAGTACGCCTCCATATACGCCTTGGCCTCGGCCACGGTAACTCCCAGATCCTGACTCAGGGAGAAGGCGGAAATGCCGTAGACAATGCCAAAATTCACCGCCTTGGCCCTCCGGCGCATCTCGTGGGTAACCTCCTCCCGGTTCACGTGAAAGACCTTGGCCGCCGTCTCGGCATGGAAGTCCCCCCCGGCCAGGAAGGCGGAGCACATATCCCCGTCTCCTGCGATGTGGGCCAGAATGCGCAGCTCAATTTGAGAGTAATCCGCGTCCACCAGCACACAGCCCTCCTCCGCTGTGAACATCCGGCGGAACTCGCTGCCAAGGTCCGTCCGGGTGGGGATATTCTGGAGATTTGGCTCCGTGGAACTGAGGCGGCCCGTGGCGGTGACGGTCATCTGAAACCGTGTCCGCACCCGTCCGTCGGAGTCCATGGCCTTTAAAAGGCCGTCGGCATAGGTGGATTTCAACTTGGCAAACTGCCGGTATTCCAGCACGGCCTCCACAATGGGGTGTTGGAAGCGGAGCTTTTCCAGCACGTCCGCGTTGGTGGACCATCCGGTCTTGGTCTTCTTCCCGTGGGGAAGGCCCAGACGCTCGAACAACACCTCCCCCAGCTGCTTTGGGGAATTGATGTTAAAGTTTCCCCCGGCCATCTCGTAGATGGAGGTCTCCTGTCCGGCAATCCGGGCGGAGAGGTTTTCGCCAAAGTCCCGCAGGGCCCGGGCGTCTACGCCGCAACCTGTCCGCTCCATCTCCGCCAATACCCGGCAAAGCGGGAGTTCCGCGGTTTTAAAAAGCCCCCACTGGCTACGAGCTTGGAGCCTTTCCTTTAATGCGCCATACAGGGCCTCCACCGCCGTGACATGGCTGTCCAGGGAGACGGCGGCCTCTCCGTCCCCCAGAAGGGAAAAGGCGTCCGGCTCCAGGTAGAGAGGTTTTGGCAGTTCTTCGTTAAAATAGGTGACGAACAGGCGTTGGAGGTCGTAGCTCCCCGCCGTGGCGTCCAGAAGATACGCCGCCAGGGCTGTGTCAAAGAGGAACCCCTCCGCCGGCAGGCCGTTTTCTAACAGCGTACGCATCAAGTCCTTCACATTGTGGGATACTTTTTTGACCTCCTCCGAAAAGAGGACCCGCAACAGGCCGTTCCAGTCCCCCTGGTAGCGCTCAAAAAACAGCTCCGCCATGACGGCAGGGCCCTTTTCCGTCTCGCAATAGACTCCCACGGCGGAGCAGTCCGGCCTCATCAGCAGGGACACGTGATCCGCCGCCTGCCAGAGGACCAGCAGTTCCTCTCCCCGAACGGGGTCCGTCACCGTCTCCACAACTGCCTCAGGCTTCTTTCGGGTCTCCGGAACCGGGGCGCCCTCCGGGCTGAGATGGAATTTCTCAATAAGTTTTGTAAACTCCAGCTTCAAAAACAGAGGATATGCCTCCGGCCCCGGAGCTACGCGCAGGTTGTCCTCCGGCCGGAAATCCAGAGGCGCGTCGGTGACGATAGTGGCCAGCCAGTAGGAGTGACGGGCGGCCTCCTCCCCCTCCGACAACTTTTTAATAACGCCCGGTTTGGCAGGCGTCTCCGGAGCGGTCACAATCTGGGGCATATGGTCATAGAGATGATCAATCGAGCCATACATCTGAACCAGGCCCATGGCGGTTTTCTCTCCCACGCCCTTTACGCCGGGGATATTGTCGGAACTGTCTCCCATCAGCGCTTTGAGATCGATCATGTGAATGGGGTCGAAACCGTAAGTCTCCCGGAAGAACTCTTCCGTGTAGTCCACGGTGGTGGTCTGGCCCATGCGGGTGGAGACCAGCTTCACCTTTGTCCCTCCATCAATGAGTTGGAGGCTGTCCTTATCCCCGGTGACCACCACGCATTCCCAGCCCGCCGCCTCGCACGTTCGGGAAATGGTTCCCAACAAGTCGTCAGCCTCCCAGCCCTCCAGTTCATAGCGGGGGATGTTCAACGCGTCCAGTACCTCCTTTAAAACCGGCACCTGTTGGCGCAGCTCCTCCGGCATGGGCTTTCGAGTGGCCTTATAAGATGCGTCCGCCTTGTGGCGGAAGGTGGGGGCGTGGAGGTCAAAGGTGACGCAAATCCCGTCCGGAGCCTCCTCCCCTTCCAGACGCAAAAGCGTCGTCAAAAAGCCAAAGACGGCGTGGGTGTAAAGCCCCTCCCGGTTCGTCAGAGGCCGGATGCCGTAGTAGGCCCGGTTGATGATGCTGTTTCCGTCAATGACCATGAGTTTCATAGGAACTCCCTCCTGTCAAAAGGCAACATTACAGTCCGGATGATTATACCACGTTTGCCGCCGGTTCACAACAGCGGAACTTCCGGATTTTTCGTTTCCGGTTTGTTACCATTTGTTTTATTTTTGTAGTTTTTTCTCTTTGCCAAGCTGTCATACTGTTTCTAAGCGTTTGATACAAGGAAAGGAGCTTTGCCTATGCGCCGTTTCGAAGCCTTTGTCCTGGTGCTGGCCTGCCTGCTCACCCTGACCGCCTGCGGCGGGGAGAGCGGCCGTTCGGAAACCGTTCAGGACCCGCATCCTCCAGACGGCGGCGAGGATGTCACCGTCTATGACTGTGGCGGGCTGGAGGTGGCCCTCCCCAACGAATATATAGACCAACTTCGGGTGGACACGGACTTTCCCGACGGGTCGGAGAGCTGGAAGCCCTTGATCTCCGTCTATGAAAAAGCCTCCTACGAGGCTGCTATGGAGGACTTCGGCGGCGGAGGCGGTTTCCTCTTTGGTTTCCTGGCGATGGACCAGGCGGCCTTTGAGCAGCACATCAGCTCCGATGGCTCCGGCATCGATGTCTTTGCCACCGATGGAGAACGCTATTACGCCTACACGCACCCCACCGACGTGCAGTTCTACCGTCGGGACGCCGGAAGTCTTCCGGACCATCCGGACTGGCCCGCCTGGGAAAAGCTCTGTGAAACCGGCCCCCAGGTGCAGGAGGACTTCCTCACCCGAAACGGCCTCCAGTCTTTCAGCATCCAAGACTTTCTGGACCAAGAGACAGACGGAGCGGACTATGTTTGCTTGCGGTACTATCCATATTATGGCAAGGATGGAGATACCCGCATCTACTACCAGCTTCTCCTCTGCCAGCCCGCCCGCCAGGGAGAGGGTGGACTCTGGGCCGTGGACCAGTGGCTGGATGTAAACGGCAATCAATACCTCTATTTCCCCGACAGCGGCAAGCCCGCCGCCGAACATTACGCTGAGCTTCAGGACAGGTGCGACGCCGGGGAGCTGCCGGAGCTGCTGACCCCCCTGGGGGCGGCGGAGGCCTTTGTGAAGGATTACTTCAGCCACGAAACCGCCGAAGGCAGCTTTCGTCAGGAGGCCCAAGGTGTAAATTGGGACTATATGGAGCGAAACCAGCAACTTGAGCAGATTACCCTGGACGCGATGCTTCGCCCTCAGGATGTGGACCAGCGGGCATTACTGGAGTGCGTGGGTTCCGCCACGGCGGACAACTGGGGCGTTCTGGGACGGTCTCTGTACGGTTCCGATTGGTTCGGCCCCCTGATGGAAGCCATCGCCGCCGCCGCCGTGGGGGAGGACCAGTCTTGGCGGGACTCTATGGTCCTGGCCTGTCTTCTGGCCACAAAGGACGCTCGGACGGACTTCCGCACCCCCTTGGACGAAATTCTCCAGGCCCAAGCGGCAGCGGATTCCGACGCGTTCCTTGCCACCCTGGAAACATTTTCAGAAGAAGACCGGGCCTACATCCAGATGAACACCGGCGTTCTGCGCTGAAAAAATTCCCGCCATTTCAAAATTTTCTTACGCCTCCCCTTGCTTTTCTCTTTTGCTTGTATTAGAGTAGAAGAATCTCATACAAAAAGGAGACGGTCAACATGAACGTTTTGGAAACCAAGAACGCCCCCGGCGCTATCGGCCCATATTCCCAGGGATACGAGGCAGGCGGCTTTATCTACACCTCCGGCCAGATTCCCGTGGACCCCGCCACCGGCGCCGTGCCCGAGGGCATCGCCGCCCAAGCCGAGCAGAGCTGCAAAAACGTGGGCGCCATTCTGGAGTGCGCCGGAGCCGGCTTTGACAAGGTGTTTAAAACCACCTGCTTCTTGGCCGATATGGGCGACTTCACCGCTTTTAACGAGGTCTACGCCCGGTATTTCACCTCCAAACCCGCCCGCTCTTGCGTGGCTGTGAAGGACCTGCCCAAGGGCGTCCTCTGTGAGATTGAAGCCATCGCCGAGAAATAACGAGACAAAGAAATTCCCCTCCGCCAGGAGGGGAGTCTCAGAGTGTTGAAAAACCGTAAAAACCATCCCCGACGGGAAGGAAGAGAGTTACGAGAGGAACCCAGGAAGGGTTCCTTTCGTTTTCAATCATAAGTTTTCAAAACGTTTTCAAAGGTTTTGAAAACTTGCTCAGGCTGGCAAAAATTCTTTTTTGACAGCCTGAGATTCCCCTCCGCCAGGAGGGGAATCTTTGTTCGTTCTCAAAGCCACGCCGTTCCCAGAAGCTCGTCCTTTCCCGGGCGGCCCATCAGCTCCGGGACCACGTCCCGAGCCCGCTTGCCCCGGTAAAGCACCTCGTAGGCGCACTGGCAGATGGGCATCTCCACGCCTTCCCGCGCCGCCAGCTGATAGACGCTCTCGGCGGCATAATAGCCCTCCACCACCGCGCCCACTTCCTCCATGGCCTCCTGAACGGACTTGCCCTGGCCGATGAGGATGCCCGCCCGGTTGTTCCGGGAGTGCATGGAGGTGCAGGTGACAATCAGATCCCCCATGCCCGCAAGACCGCCAAAGGTCCGCCGGACGCCCCCCAGATGCTCCCCCAGCCGGGTGATTTCCGCCATGGCCCGGGTCATCAGCAGCGCCTTGGTGTTGTCCTGGAAGCCCAGGCCCGCACAGATGCCGCAGCTCAGTGCAATTACATTTTTCAGCGCAGCCGCCAGCTCCACGCCCACAATGTCGTAGCTGGTGTAAACCCGGAAGTAATCGCTCATAAAGGCGTCCTGGACAAAGCGGGCCTCCTCCAGCTCCGGGCACGCCGCCACACAGGCCGTGGGCAGCCGCATTCCCACCTCCTCCGCGTGGGAGGGGCCGGAAAGGGCCACAATCCCCCGGCAGACATCCCCGGTGGTCTCCCGGAGAACCTGGCTCAGCCGCAAATTCGTGTCCCGCTCGATACCCTTGGAAACCGTCACCAGAACAGTCTCGGGCCGCAGGTAGGGGGCCATCTTCTTCCCCGTCTCCCGGACCGCGAAGGACGGCGGCGCGCTGACCACCAGGTCCGCCCCCTCCAGGCAGCTTAAGTCCCCGGTGATGCGCAGCGCCTCCGGCAGGGGGACGCCTTTCAGCCGGGGATTCTCCCGGGTCTTACGCATCTCCTCCGCTCCGGCGGGAGTCCGGGACCAGAGGGTTACGTCGTGCCCGTTGTCGCAAAGGGCCAACGCCAGGGCCGTGCCCCAGCTGCCGCTGCCCACTACCGCCGCTTTCATGATCCGCCCTCCTTTTTCTTATGGAAGCTCAGCTTCCGTTCCGTGCCCTGGAGCAGCCGCTGGGCGTTGCCCCGGTGCTGCCAGACCACCAGCCCCCCCAGGAGGAAGGCCAGCACCACGACCCGGACCTCCGGGAAGCAGTACCAGCTGATAAAGGGGAAGCTGGCCCCGGCCCACAGGGAGCCCAGGGAAACATACCGCGTTACGATCACCAAAATCAGGAAGCCCCCCCAGACCACCAGGGCGACGCGCCAGTCGATCATCAGCGCAATCGTACCGCCGGAGAGGATGCCCTTGCCCCCCTTGAAGTGGAACATACAGGGGAACATATGGCCCAGGAGGCAGAACAGGGCGGCGAAATATTTGCCCAGCATCGGGTTCCCCACAAAAAGCCAGCTCCCCAGCAGCACGGCCAGGACCGCCTTCAAAACATCGCAGAGAATCACCACGAAGGTCAGCCCGCCGCCAAAGGTCCGGTGGAAGTTCGTCAGCCCGGCGTTGCCGCTGCCGTGGTTCCGCACGTCGTCCCGGAGGATATACTTGGACACGATGACCGCGCCGTTGAAGCAGCCTAGGAGGTAACACGCCAGGGCGATTCCGCCGTAATACAGGAAATACCACCAAATCCCGATCATACTCAAACCTCCTTGTCGCCCCGCTGCCGGACGGAAATCTTGATGGGCGTTCCCTCCAGGCCGAAGGTGTTGCGGATGCAGTTCTCCAGATACCGCTGATAGGAAAAGTGGAACAGCTTCGTGTCGTTGCAGAAGATGACGTAGTGGGGCGGCTTTACCCCCACCTGGGTCATATAGTAGATTTTCAGCCTTCTGCCCTTGTCCGTGGGGGGCTGGACCCGGGTCTGGGCGTCCGCCAGCACGTCGTTTAGCATACCTGTGGTAATCCGGGTGGCCGCCTGGTTGGAGACATAGTCGATGAGCTCGAAGAGCCGCTCCACCCGCTGGCCGGTCTTGGCGGAGATGAAGAGGATGGGGGCGTAGGCCATGAAGCTCAGGCCCTCCTGGACCTCCTTGCGCATACGGTCCATGGTCTTGCCGTCCTTTTCCACCAGGTCCCACTTATTCACCACGACGATGCTGGCCTTCCCCGCCTCGTGGGCCAGACCCGCCACCTTCGTGTCCTGCTCCGTGACCCCCTCCGTGGCGTCAATTAAAATCAGGCACACGTCCGAGCGCTCAATGGCCATAGTGGCCCGGAGGACGCTGTAGCGTTCAATGGCCTCCTCCACCTTGCTCTTCCGCCGGAGGCCCGCCGTATCGATGAAGACAAATTTGCCCTGGTCGTTTTCAAACCGGGAGTCGATAGCATCCCGGGTGGTGCCCGCCATGTCGGAGACAATCACCCGTTCCTCCCCCAGGATTTTGTTCACCAGGGAGGACTTTCCCGCGTTGGGCTTCCCGATGACCGCCACCTTGATGGCGTCGTCCTCCTCTTCCTCCCCGTCCTCCGGAGGGAAGTACTGGAGGCACGCGTCCAGCAGGTCCCCGGTGCCGTGGCCGTGAACGGCGGAGACGGGGATGGGGTCCCCCAGCCCCAGATTGTAGAACTCATAAAAATCCGGGTCCGGGGCCCCGGTGGAGTCCATCTTGTTCACCGCCAGGACAATGGGCTTGCCGCTTCGAAGCAGCATGGCGGCCACCTCCTGGTCCGAGGCGGTGAGGCCTGTCCGAATGTCGGTCAAAAAGACAATCACCGTGGCGGTCTCAATGGCGGTCCGGGCCTGGTCCCGCATAAACTCCAAAATCTGGCTGTCCGTCCGGGGCTCAATGCCACCGGTGTCCACCAGAGTAAAAGAACGGCCGCACCAGTCGGACTCCCCATAGATGCGGTCCCGGGTGACGCCGGGGGTGTCCTCCACGATGGACAACCGTTTCCCGATGATCTTATTAAACAGCATGGACTTGCCCACGTTGGGGCGGCCCACGATGGCGATGATAGGCTTTGGCATAAGGCACCCTTCCCGGCGGCGCGCCGCCTTGTTTTTTGAAACATATAAATCCAGTTTCATTATAACCGGGATGGGCCAAAGGCGCAAGGAAAATCTTTCCGGGAATGGGAAAAGGCGGAGGCCGAAGCCCCCGCCCCAGCTTGCCAAAAAAGCGCTGGCCGAATGGGACCGGAAAGGAAAAGAGCTACGAGAGAAAACCATCAGGGGTTTCTCTCGTTTTCAATCAGAAGTTTTTCGGACCTTTTTGAAGGTCTGAAAAACTTGCTCAGGCTGGCGAAAAGACATTTTCGCCAGCCTGAGGCGGGGGCCGAAGCCCCCGCCCCAGGAATTTACCCTTTGCAGCGGCAGCCCGCCGCGCTGATTGCCAGGGACACCAGAAACAACCCCGCCAAGGCCAGCAGAGTCAAAGGCAAAAGGGAAAGAACGTTCCCCGTCAGAAAAGTCAAGTCCGACAGGGCCCACATACCGTCCTCAAAATTTTTGATGGCGAAAACGAAGAAGAAGGCCAGGGGACAGCAGGCAAACTGCGCGACCTGGCTGCCAAGCCAATAGTAAAAGGGCAGATTGAACGCAGCCCAGACCGGCGGAACCACCGCCGCCATCAGAACCGACAACCTCAATGCCTCCGGCAGGAAGGTGCGGTAAATGGCGAAAGCCGCCAGATTGGATACCACAGCCCCCGCTATGCTCACCGGCACCGTCAGCAGCACGACGGCATATTTCCCCGCGATCACCTTCCCCACGCCTACCGGCAGGGTCCGCTGATATTTTCCCCAGGCCGTCTTGTCCTCTTTCTCCAGGGCCGTGAGGTGCAGAAGGCCCACCATCATATCCAGGGCAAACGAGAACAGCATCCCGGCGTAAACACCGCTGCTGGCCGCGAACAGGACCAAAAGTCCCCCCAGCACCAGCAGGACGATTTTGTCAATGCCCTTGAAAAACAGGCACAAATCCTTGTAGATGATTCCCCTCATGACGCTTCCCCCTTGATGTAAAACAGCATGATGTCCTCCAGGGACGCGGCGTCCGCCACGGCCTTGGGGTACTTCCGCCCGGCGGCGGAGCGGTCCCGGACCAAGTACTCCGTGCTGACTCCGGTCTCCCGGCGGACGATGTAATCCTCAGGCTCCACCTCCGTGCCCTTGCCGCAGCGGAGGATGCCGTATTGGTCCAGAAGCAGGTCCTTCTCCTCCTCGAAAACAATTTTTCCCTGGTGGATTAAGACCACATAGTCCGCGATCTTCTGGATATCCGAGGTGATGTGGGAGGAGAAGAAGACGGAATGCTCCTCGTCCTGGATGAAATCCAGCAGCAGATCCAGAATCTCGTCCCGGATCACCGGGTCCAGGCCCGCCGTGGCCTCATCTAAAATCAGCAGCTTGGGCTGGTGGGCCAGGGCGGCGGAGATCGCCAGCTTCATCTTCATACCCTTGGAGAAGGTCTTGACCCGTTTCCTCTCCGGCAGGGCGAAGCGCTTCAGATACTCCCGGTAGCCCTCCCCGTCCCAGGCGGGGTAGACCCCGGAAAGGAGCTTTTCCACGTCCAAGGGTGTGAAGACCTCCGGGAAATTGCAGGCGTCGAACACCACCCCCACATCATTTTTCACAGCGGGGTCCGCGTGGTCCCGGCCCAGAACCTCCACAGCCCCGCCGTCCTTTTTCAGTCCGTTTAAAATGAGGTTGATGACGGTGCTCTTCCCCGCGCCGTTCTCCCCAATGAAGCCAACAACCCGGCCTTGGGGCACCTGAAAGGACACGCGGTCCAGGGTGAAGCCCGGGAAACGCTTGGTGAGGTCCCGGACCAGGATACTGTTTTTCATGCTCAATCTCCTTCTTCATAAAACAATGCCAGAATGCCTGTCAGCTTCTCCAGCGGAATGCCGTGGGAGCGGCCCAGCTCCGCCGCCCTTTGCAGCAGGCCCTCCGCCTCCCGGAGCCGCTCCTCCCGGATAAACTCCTGATTTTGCGCCGCCACAAAGCTGCCCTTGCCGGAGACCGTCTCGATGAAGCCGTCCCGGGTCAGGTCCTCATAGGCTCGCTGGACCGTGATGACGCTGAGGTGGAGCTCCTTGGCCAGGGCCCGCATGGAAGGCAGGGCCTCCCCGGCGGTTAAGGTTCCGTCCATGATCTGGGTCTTAATCTGCTGGCAAATCTGCTCATAGATTGGTTTGCCGCTGCTGTTGCCGATAAGAATGTCGATAGGATCGCCTCCTTTGTATTGTTCGTACCTTGTGTACTGGTTCATTAAGTACACTATAGACGCTCGAGAGCCATTTGTCAAGAGGGAATGTGAAAAAAAGAGGGGGAACTCTCCCCCTTCGTCTCTGCCGGTTCAGCTATTCACCTCCCAAACCTCAAAGCGCATCAGCCACGCGCCGCCGTCCCCATCAACCATTCCCACAACCTCCGGAGTCAGCTCTACCGGCTCCATGCTGTCCAACACTTCCAGCCGCCGGTTTCCCTGCTCCAGATAGAAGAACCACTTTGGAGAAGCCGGGCCTCCGCCAACCTCCAGCATATCTGCCTCCAGCACGGTGGCCGTGGCGCCGGGATAAACTGTGTAAACCGGGTATTCCCAAAGCTCCGGGCCGCCGTCATTGCAAAAGTCCCGTCCAACCTCCCGGACATTGGTAATCTCCATCTTCAGCCCGCCGTATTCAAACAGCCGGGTCTCCCCCCTGGCCTCCTCCGGAGAATCGAAGGCCGCCCAGAACACAAACACCGCCAGCAGGGCAATGCCGGGAAACAGCAGGGACCTGTAACGGTGGACCGGCTTGCGGGGACGCTTCATTGAACGCATGGGACACGCTCCTCTTCTTTTAAAAACTTAAGAAAAAAGAGAGGGGAGACAAGCTCCTCTCTCTTCATCCATCAGAACTTACTTCGAAACGACGGACTTCACGACCTTGATCTCCCGGCCGTTGTAAGTACCGCACTCCTGGCACATTCTGTGGGGCAGGTGCATCGCACCGCATTTGGGGCACACCACCAAATTGGGGGCCGTCAGCTTCCAGTGGGAGCTGCGCCGCTTGTCCCTTCTTGCTTTGGATACTTTACCCTTGGGTACTGCCATTGTGACACCTCCTTAATCCTACAAAAGGCGCGGAGCGCGCTTCTCGTTATTTGTTCTCCAAAAGGCTTGCCAGGGCTGCCAGCCGGGGGTCCGGCTCCTTTTTGCAGGAGCAGGGGCCAAGGTTTAAGTTGGCGCCGCACCGGGGGCACAGTCCCTTGCAATCTTTCGAACACAGTGTTTTGCTGTCCATTCCCAGGATGAAGGCCGTCCGGGCCAGCTCGCCCGCGTCCACCTTTCCATCCTCCAAAAGGACAATCTCGTCGCTCTCCCCGTTCTGGAGCTCCTCCGCCAGCATACAGCCGTAGTCTATCTCCCGTTCCAGAAGAAAGTCCTTTGCACAGCGGTCACAGACCGCGTCCAGCGTGGTCCGGGCCGTCAGGGCCAGTTCCAGCAGGTCCGCCGTGTTGCGGACCTCTCCTTCCACCGCCACCGGACGGCTGACAGGCCTCCGCCCGTCAAACTCCAGGCCGGACAAATCCAGATCAAACTGAAACTCCAGCCGCTTGCCAGGGGTGTGGAGTATGGGTCTTACATCAATTACCATAAGCTACCTCGCAACGATACCTTATGTATTATAAAGGGTGATCCCGCCAATGTCAAACAATTTTTTCGTTTTTTGCCCTCTTTTTTAATCTTCGTCCTCTCCGCCGCCAAAGGGCAGGGCAATCCCCAGAAACGTGGGCCGGAAACCTTTGCGAATCTTCTCCAGGGAAGCGGCCCGATAGGCCTCCTTGGGCCACCGGGCGGCCCAGCCCTCCCGGAGCTTTTCCTCCAGCGGGGCACAAACCGGGTCCTCCATCAACAAAGGGCCAAGAAAACAGACGATCATCTGTTTGTCGCTGATCATCGCCAAGGAGCGGTTCCATGGCCTTTGCCGTTTCCAGCCCTCCGCCAGACCGTCCAGCAGCACCTCCGCCAGGGCCTCGACGCCCTCCTCCCCGCCGGACAGAACCGCCTCCCGAAAGAGGGGGGCGTACTTCTCCCGGTAATCCTGATAGGCCCTCTCAAACTCCTTCCCCGTGAACCGGGCCAACCAGGGTTTCCCGTCCTGGATAGCGGTCAACAGGGTCTCCGCGCTCACTTCACGCATGGTCTTTCCTCCTTCTCCGGCGGGGTATCTCCTCCGCCGCCTTACCGTCTTCTATAGATGATTCCGCAGACAATCCCCACCAGCAAGCCCACCGCAAGCCATGGAAAGAGCGTAGCCAAGATCCCCGTAAACATCTCCGCTTTCCTTCTTTTCGATTCTTTACATTTTCCCGCAAAACAGGTATGATGGACAAAACGCTTTCAGGAGGTCCGCCATGCGGGAACTCACCATCGGAAAAAACGACGCCGGACAGCGGCTGGACCGCTTCGTCGCCAAAAATCTGCCCCTTCTCCCCCCCGCCCTGCTGCAAAAGTACATCCGCCTCAAGCGGGTGAAGGTCAACGGCAAGGGCTCCAAACGGGATGCCCGCCTCCAGGCGGGGGATGTTCTGCAATTATACATCAACGACGAGTTCTTTGACAAGCCCAAGGAGGAAAATCTCTTCCTCTCCATTTTCCAGCCCCGGCTGGGCATTGTCTACGAGGACGAAAACCTTCTGCTGGTGGACAAGCGCCCCGGTCTGGTGGTCCACGCCGACGAGACGGAAAAGGTCAACACCCTGATTAACCACATTCAGGCGTACCTGTATCAAAAGCGGGAGTGGAGCCCCCGGCAGGAAAACGCCTTCGCCCCGGCCCTGTGCAACCGCATCGACCGGAACACCGGGGGCATTGTCATCGCCGCGAAAAACGCGGAAACCCTGCGGGTGCTCAACGAGAAAATCCGGGCCCACGAGCTGGAGAAATCCTATCTCTGCGTGACGGTCGGCCGCCCCCGGCCTCCGGAGGGAAAGATCGAGGGATTTTTATTAAAGGATGAGGGGAAAAAGCAGGTGGCCTTTTACCGCCGTCCCGTCCCCGGCGGGAAGTCCGCTGCCACGCTGTACAAGACGCTGGAAACCCGGGGAGAGTTGTCCCTGGTAGAGTGCCGGTTATTGACGGGGCGGACCCACCAGATCCGGGTGTCCATGGCGGAGATCGGGTGCCCCCTGCTGGGAGACGGGAAGTATGGGAACGGCACCGCAAACCGGAAGTATCACGAGACCCGGCAGGCGCTGTATGCCTACAAGCTGGGGTTTGCGTTCCCCACCGACGCGGGGGTGCTGAACTACCTGCGGGGGCGGGAGTTTACGGTGGAGGACGTGCCCTTTCGGGAGAAATACTTCTCCAGAATCCCTCAGCCATGATGATGGCTGGGTAATGCACCCCCATTCTCTCTTTTTCTTTCAAAAGAAAAAGAGAGAATGCGCCGTGCACGGTGGAAGAGAGAAAAAGAAATATGTCCCCGCGGGGGGACGAGGGACGGGGGACGCGCTGGGTGTGCCCCCGTTTTTTCGCAAGTCTTCGGGCCGCGGCGTGGTGCGGGCGGGGGTTTTGGCGCCGGTCGAATGGACCGGCTCCTCTTTTCGCTGCCGCTGGTATGGCAGAAATGTTTGAATTTTACTCGATTCCCAGGGCTGTCAGAGCGTCCCGGGTCCCCCGCCATGTCTCCAGCAGGGCGGCGTGGCGGGCGTGGCCCGCTTCTGTCAGGCGGTAGTATTTCCGGACCGGGCCGCCGGAGGTTTCCCCTTGGTAACGCTCCGTGACCCCCTCCCGGCAGAGCTGGCGGAGGATGGCGTAGATGGCGCTCTCCTGAGTGTCCGGAAACACCCCGTGGAGCTGGCGCAAAAGCTCGTAGCCGTACTGGTCCCCTCCGGCCATCAGGTGGAGCAAGCACAGCTCCAGAAGGTCCTTTTTCAGCATAAAGCTCCCCCCGTTCCCAGGAGGCCCACAAGAATAATGACCGTGTATCGTATCACATAGGAGGTCTGCCATCCAGGCCGAAACTCCCAGAACATCCCCGTGTACATCTTCCACATAAACAAACACGCCACAGCCCCCGTTAAGCCCAGAACATACACCGCCCTCCAACGCCGGTCCGCCAGACGGGCTTTTACCAGACCAATCATCCCAACCGTTCCGGCGGCAAGGGCATTTAGTCCAAGCGTCAGGCGGTGAAGCCAGACACGCTCTTCAGGAAACAGGGCGTTGAGCAAATCCCACCGCTCCGCAAAAAGCGTCCAGGCCAGAAACGACACCCAGGCTATCCCCAACAACAAAAGAATCAGCAATGGTGCCACCCACTTAGGGAGCGTCTGCTCCTTTCTTCCATTGCGCCGAAACCAAACCAGCGCCAGCACCGTTCCCAAAGGAAACATCAGCTCCGCATACCGTGGTGTCTGCATGATGTCATTCAGGAACAGCCCAAACAGCCAGGACAGCTCACCCCGAACCACGCCGGCCGCCGGCAAAAGCACACAGGCCGACAACCCAAGAAACACCGCCAGCCACCGCCGGTACGCCTTCGGCTGGGCCAGCTGCTTCACCGCCGCCCGGGGCGTTCCCAGGTCTCGCCTAAGCTCCTCCCTGCTCCGGCCTTCCACGATCTCCCGGTAATCCTCCAGCACCTCCGCCGCCTCCGCCGGAGGGAGATACCACTTCGCTGACCGGGACAGACGGGTGAAATAATCCTGACTCATAAAACCGCTCCTTTCACCACTACTGTAAATTTATCAGTAGTTATTTTTTATATCATAAACCCGGCAACTTGGAAAGTCAAGAGACTACTGTAAAAAAATCAATAGTCGCCGTCCAACAATTCCCTTGACATTTCAGAACGCTTCCGTTATCATGCAGGTATCGCTGAATTTCGACGGGAAGTCAAACCTCAACCGAGAGAAAACCAACAGAGAAAAGAGGCTGAAAAATTTCTTCTAAGGAATGGGGGAGGATACATGTCCAAAGAGTTGATTCGCCTGCGGGATCTCTGCATGGCGTACGACGACGAGCTGGTTCTCGATCACTTAAACCTGTATATCAATGACAAGGAGTTCCTCACACTGTTAGGGCCCAGCGGGTGCGGCAAAACCACCACGCTGCGGATTATCGGCGGCTTCGCGACCCCAGGGTCGGGAGACGTCCTCTTCGACGGTGTGAGGATCAATGATGTCCCGCCCTATAAGCGGCAGATCAACACGGTGTTCCAGAAGTACGCCCTTTTCCCGCATCTGAACGTCTTTGAAAACGTCGCGTTCGGTCTTCGGATGCAGCGGCGGCCCGACCCTTCGGACCCCAAGCGGAAAAGCAAGCTCCCGGAGGAGGAAATCCGGCAGCGGGTTCTGGAGATGCTGGAGGCCGTCAGCCTCAAAGGCTTTGAAAACCGGCGGACCGACGCCCTCTCCGGCGGCCAGCAGCAGCGGGTGGCCATCGCCCGGGCGCTGGTGAACCGGCCCAAGGTGCTGCTTTTGGACGAACCCCTGGGAGCTCTGGATTTAAAGCTCCGAAAGGATATGCAAATTGAACTCAAGCGTATCCAGCAGCAGGTGGGCATCACCTTTATATATGTCACCCACGACCAGGAGGAGGCCCTGACCATGTCGGACACCATTGTCGTCATGGATCAAGGCTCCATTCAGCAAATCGGGACGCCCGAAGACATTTACAACGAGCCGAAAAACGCCTTTGTGGCGGACTTCATCGGGGAATCCAACATCATCGACGGCGTCATG
Source organism: uncultured Oscillibacter sp. (assembly GCA_910585245.1). Lineage (GTDB taxonomy): Bacteria > Bacillota > Clostridia > Oscillospirales > Oscillospiraceae > Oscillibacter. The sequence continues at coordinate 8,045 of CAJUCO010000020.1, read as the reverse complement.
ATCCGGGACAGGCTGGTCCAGATGTATGGCCGCCAGTTCCCCTGTCTGGACGGCGGCTTTGGGGAAAACGAGCCGGTGGACGTGGTCATCCGGCCCGAGGACATCGACATCGTCCCCGTAGAACAGGGCCAGCTGACAGGCACCGTCACCGGCGTCACCTTCAAGGGGATGCAATACGACATCATTGTGGACTTTCGGGGCTTCAAGTGGCTGATTCAAACCACAGACCACTCCCCCGTGGGGGCCCGTATCGGCATCAAGATCGACCCTGACGGTATCCACGTGATGAAGAAAAGCCGGTATTCCGGCCTGTACGGCGACTACTCCTCCTTCTCCGACGAGTACGACGAGCTGGACACGGTGGAGCCGGAGGAGGGCGGAGATGAAACCTAAGCTCTCCCGCTTCGCCATCCCCTATGTCATCTGGATGGCCCTTTTCGTAGTGGCCCCTATTGTGCTGGTGGTGGTCTACGCCTTTTCTAACGCAGAGGGCGGTTTCACCATGGAGAACTTCTCCCGCATGGGGACCTATGCCGTGGTGTTTGGCCGGTCCTTCAAACTGGCTCTTATCGCCACCTTCATCTGCCTGGTCATCGGCTATCCGGTGAGCTACATGATGAGCAAAGAGGGAGAGAAGTTCCAGCGGGCGGCCATGGTTCTCATCATGCTGCCCATGTGGATTAACTTCCTCCTTCGGACCTACTCTTGGATGTCCATTTTGGAAAACAACGGACTTTTAAACCAGATCTTCCAGAAGATCGGCCTCATCAGTTTGTACAACGGCCTCACCGGCGCGGAGCTTTCCTACTTCCCCATGATGAATACCCAGGGAGCGGTAGTACTGGGCATGGTATATAACTATCTGCCCTTCATGATTCTGCCCATATACTCCGTCATTGTAAAGCTGGACGGCTCCTTGGTGGAGGCCGCCCGGGACCTGGGGGCGGACGGCGTCAACGTCTTTCGCCGGGTCATCTTCCCCCTGAGCCTGCCCGGGGTCCTCTCCGGCATCACTATGGTCTTTGTCCCTTCTGTCTCCACCTTCGCCATCAGCAAGATGCTGGGAGGCGGCACAGAGCTTCTTCTGGGGGACCTGATTGAGCAGCAATTCCTGGGCGGGGCCTATAATCCCCAACTGGGGGCCGCCATCTCCCTGGTGATGATGGTCATTGTCGTCGTTTGCATGGTGGTCATGAACCGCTTTGGCGAGGGCGAGGAACAGGCGGTGATGCTATGAAGCGGCAAAACCGTGCCGGAAGCCGGGTTCTCATGGCCCTGGTCTTCCTGTTTCTCTATGCGCCTATCCTGCTTTTGATCGTCTTCTCCTTTAACCGGGGCAATAGCAACACCGTTTGGATGGGCTTCTCCCTGGACTGGTACAAATCCCTGTTCCAAAACCGACTCATCATGCGCAGCGTCTATACAACCCTCTTGGTCTCCTTGTTGGCCACGGCCATCGCCACTGTGGCGGGGACCTTTGCCGCCATCGGTTTTTACAGCCTCCGCCGGCAGGCCCGGACGGCCCTGAACACGGTGAACAGCATTCCCATGATGAACGCGGACATTGTGACGGGTGTGGCCATGTGCCTGTTTTTCGTGGCCTTTTTCTCCTTTTGGAGCAGCTTTGCCGTGTGGTTCAACGGCATCCAGAGTCTCGTCGTTCTGCCGGAGCGCCTGACCCTGGGCTTTGGCACATTGCTGATCGCCCATGTCACCTTCAACATCCCCTACGTCATCCTCTCTGTGGGCCCCAAGCTCCGGCAGATGGACAAAAACCTGGTGGACGCGGCCCAGGACCTGGGCTGCACCTGGATGCAGGCCTTCTGGAAGGTCATCCTGCCGGAGATCAAGCCCGGCATCGCCTCCGGAGCCCTGACGGCCTTTACCATGAGCGTGGACGACTTCATCATTAGCTACTTCACCGCCGGTTCCTCCAGCTCCACCCTGGCCATGACCATCTACGGCATGACGAAAAAGCGGGTAACACCGGAGATCAACGCCGTGTCCACCCTGCTCTTTGTGACGGTGCTGGCCCTGCTGGTCATCGTAAACCTTCGGGAAGCCCGGGCAGAGCGGAAAGGAGAGCGCCGCGCCGCCTCCCGGAAGCTGGCCCAGCTGCTGGACACGCCCAAAGGCCGCGTGCTCCGGCGCGCCGCCGCCGGAGCTCTGGCCGCCTCTTTCCTCATTGCGGTGGTGCTGCTCACCGGGGCCACCAACGCCCAACCGATGGTGAACGTATGCAGCTGGGGCGAGTATATTGACGAAGATCTGATCACCCAGTTTGAGGAAGAAACGGGCATCATTGTCAACTACCAAACCGCCGAGAGCAACGAGGCCCTGTACTCCCTCTTGAAAAGCGGCGCAGGAGATTACGACGTCATTGTCCCCTCGGACTACATGATCTCCCAGCTCATTGAGGAGGATATGCTGGCGGAGCTGGATTTCAGCCAAATTCCCAACTATGCCCTGATATCCCCGCGTTTCAAGGGCCTCACCTACGACCCCCAGGAGCGCTACTCGGTTCCCTATGCCTGGGGCACCGTGGGCATTATCTATAACGAAACCATGGTAAACGAACCCATCACCAGCTGGTCCGCCCTGTTCGACAGCCAATACGCCGGAAACGTGCTGATGTTCCGCAACTCCCGGGACGCCATGGCCACGGCGCTGAGCTACCTGGGCTATTCCCTGAACACCACCAGCGAGGCGGAACTCCGGGAGGCCTTCCAGCTCCTCAAAGACGCCAAAAACCGGGGGGTCTATCAGTCCTTTGTCATGGACGAAATCTTCCAAAAGCTGGAGGGCGGTAACGCCGCCATCGGCGCATACTACGCCGGGGATTACCTCACCATGCTGGAAAACAACGAGGACCTTCGCTTCGTGGTTCCGGAGGAGGGCTCCAACTGGTTCATGGACGCCATGTGCGTGCTGAAAGAGGCCCCTCACAAAGACGAGGCCATGGCGTGGATCAACTTCATCGCTTCAACCGAGGCAAACCTGAAAAACATGGACTACCTCTGGTACGGCTCCCCCAATCAGGAGGCGCTGGAGCAGTATCCCGCCTACTATGAGGAGCTCTACGAGGAGGAACTGGGCCAAGAGGCCTATGACATCATTGCCGCGCCGCAAGAAGTGCTGGACCGCTGCGAGGCCTATCTGGTCCTGCCCCTGGAAACCCGGAAGCTGTACAACGATCTCTGGACGGAACTTGGAATTTGAGAGGAGTCTTTTTATGATTTTAATTGGGACAAAATGTCAACTGGAGCAGACGGTCACGGAGGCCCTCACCGCCGAGGCCGTGGGCTCCGGGGCCCTGCCGGTGTTCGGCACGCCCTTCATGGCCGCCATGATGGAAAATGCCGCCCTGACGGTACTTCAGTCCTTTCTGGAGGAGGGGCAAGGCAGCGTGGGCACCCATCTGGACATTTCCCACGACGCCCCCACTCCTGTGGGAATGAAGGTCTTTGCCGAGGCGGAGATCACCGGCGTTTCAGAAAACGGAAAGATGGTGGATTTCCAGGTCTCCGCCTGGGACGAAAAGGGCCCCATCGGAAAAGGAACCCATACCCGGGCCATCATCAAAAATGAAACGTTTCTGGCAAAGTGCAACGGAAAATTGAAGGGCTGAGACAGCAAAACAAAGCCCGGAGGAAGTTCCTCCGGGCTTCGCTTTGTCTTTATGTCCAACGTTTTCACAGCACCAGGGACGGCGCGTTGTACACACGGCCCGCCAATTCGCTATTGAGCATATACAGGCTCTTGGGGTCGGAACCGAAGAGCTCCATTTTGGAAATCAGGTCGTTGGCATTGTCCTCTTCCTCTCCCTGCTCCTTGACAAACCAGTCCAAAAACTGCATGGTGCGGAAGTCCTTCTCCTCATAGGCGGCGGCATAGATGGTATTGATCAAGCCGGTGACGTACAGTTCGTGTTCCAATCCGGCTTTCAGCACCGTCATGTCGCTGTCCAGCACCTTGTCCGGCTGGGCAATGGCGCCCAGGGTAACCTTGGCGTTGTTGTTGTGGAGATATTGGTAGAAAAGCATCGCATGGTCCCGCTCCTCCTGGGCCTGGATCTTGTACCAATTGGCAAAACCGTCCAGCCCCCGGGCCTCGAAGTAGTTGGAAAAATCCAGATACAGGTAGGCGGAGTAAAACTCCTTATTGATCTGCTCGTTTAGCAGGGCGGCAACTTTTTCACTCAGCATATTTCATGCTCCCTTCTTTATGTTCGAACGAGGTAATTGTACACCTTCCCCGATAAAAAGTCCATTGCAAAACCACCCAAAAAAACCAGCCGTTTTATAAGGATAACTGATAAGGCCCGTCCGTTGACCTTGAAAGTGGGATATCAATTCCCCTATCCCCCTTTCAGGCCGGTTGCTTTTGATCCGCTCCCAGCAGAGGCAGATCTATTTGAGCGCCTCTGGAAATTCGGAGCCGGATCTGGTACACTGATAAATGCGGAACCGTTCAAGCGGGTAAATTCCCCAGCGCCGGGGCAAAAACTCGCGTGCGGAGAAAGTGCAAACCGTTCTCCCCCGAAAGAAGCGGGGAGCGTTGGTGATATTGCGAAACCGGAGAGATTATTCCTGTTTAGAAGAAAACTCCACTGCAATCCTCTCTGCGCTCTACCGGCCATCCCCCTAAAAACTGGCGGATGCGGAGCATACCTTCAAACCAACGGAATTTAACGGGCTTTCCGCTTCCGGAACCAGTCCGGATCGCCGCTCTCCCTTCACCCCCTCAGCATAACCAGCGTCCCTCCTGTAAGCAGGGCCAGCCCCACAGCCGCCTTGGAGCTCAGTTTCTCGTGGAAAACAAGGCCAGAAAAGGCCACCGTTACCAAGATGCTCAACTTGTCGATGGGCGCCACCACACTGACGGGCCCTTCCTGTAACGCCCGGTAGTAGCACAGCCAGGAAGCCCCGGTGGCCAGCCCCGAAAGGCAGATAAACCCCAATTCCCCTCTGGGTACCGCCTTGAGAGCGGCCCCTTTTCCGGCGACAAACACCATCGTCCAAGCCATGACCAGCACCACGCCGGTACGGACGGCCGTGCCCAAGTTGGAATCCACGCCGCTGACGCCCAGTTTTCCCAGGATGGCTGTAAGGCTTGCAAACACAGCGGAGCCAAGGGCATAGGGCAACCACAGGCCATTGGCCGTCCCGGTTTTTGTCACGGATTTCTTTTCAATCATCAACCAGGTCCCCGCCCCCACAAGAAGGATGCCCAAGGCCTTACAAACGCTGATGGGCTCCCGCAAAAGGGCAAAGGCCAGGAGGATCGTCAACACCGTGCCGCTCTTGTCCACAGGGGTCACTTTGTTGACGTCCCCCAACTGTAAGGCCCTGAAATAGCACAGCCAGGAAGCCCCGGTAGCTAATCCGGAGAGGATCAAAAACAAAAGCGTCTTTCCCCCGATTCCGCGCAAGCCGGACTGGGCGCCGGTAAGAAAAACCATTCCCCAGGAGAACGCCAGCACAATGACGGTGCGGATGGCCGTGGCCACGGTGGAATCCGTCCGGCGAACACCGCACTTAGCCAAAATGGCGGTAAGTCCGGCGAAGAGCGCGGAAGCAAACGCAAACAGTATCCACATAAAGATCGCCTTCTTAAAAGAATAGGAGTTTGCACCGCCGTAAAACCGGCGTTATCTCCGCAAGCATTATATCATAAGAGGCGGGACTTTTGTGCTATCAACCAAAATTTTTTCAGTTTCATTTTTTGCCTTGACTTTGGCGGATAAATTAGTAAAATAGTCAGTGTCTAATCTGTCGGTCTAAAGAACGGCCGAAACTTTCTCTAACCGATCATAAAGAATCTCGGGGTGTTGCGCAGTTGGTAGCGCGCCTGCTTTGGGAGCAGGAGGCCCAGGGTTCGAGTCCCTGCACTCCGACCATGCGGAGTGTCCTTATAGGATTTGAGTATCCTTGTGGGACACTCCGCATTATTTTTGCTCAAAATCCTATACGGCGATCCGCTCCGGGGAGTAGCTGACGGCTACTCCCTTTCTCGTCCCCATTGTGATCTCCTCAGCCGGGATTTTCCGGCGGTCCGGGACAGAGAAAGTGCCGATACAGTTGTAATAGATGGTGATGTGCTGGGTGGTAACGCCGTCCTGCTTTTCCGCATGGTACACGTCGATATGGTCAATCAGCTCTGCCACCATGCGCTGGGTAATCTCGGTGGCGTTGGTGTACCGCCGGACCGTTTCAAGAAACGTGTCAACGTCCATCCTCTGGCCCTCGCTCTTTTTAAGCTCCAGCCGCAGCGCCTTGATCCGCTTGGCGTTCTCCCCCTGCTCCTGCTCGTACCGCTGGGACATTTTCGCAAACCGGGCGTCGCTGATCTTCTGGTTCACGTTGTCCTCGTAAAGCCTCTCGAAAAGCCCGTCAAGCTCTTTGTCCCTCGCCAGAAGCCCATCCAACTCCCGCTGCTTCCTGGCCCGCTCATTCTCCGTCACCTTTGCGGAACGGCCCATCATCGCCTTGATGAAGTCGTCCTCGTACTCGTTGGCAAAAGAGGCCAGCCGGTTTACCTCATACAGCACCACTCGCTCCAGAAATTCCAGCCGGATATAGTGGGTTTTGGAGCACTTGCGGAGGCCGGAATTATGGTTTTGACAGCTAAAGAATTTGATGTCGTGGTTGCCCTGATTGAAGTGGAAATTGAGATTGCCGCCGCACTCCGGGCATTTCAGATAGCCGGAAAACACGCTGGGTTCCTGGGTGACAGTGGGCCGCCTCCGGCGGGTCCCTTTCTTCATGCTCTGCACTTTCTCCCAGGTGGGCCGGTCTATAATGGCCTCGTGGACGTTGAGGAAGATTGCCCGGTTCTCCTCCGGGTTTTCAATCCGCTTTTTCATCTTGTAGGACTTGGAGTAGGATTTGAAGTTAATCACGTCACCGCAATACTCCTGCAAGGTGAGAATTTTCTTGATGGTGGTATGCCCCCATTTGGTGGGCTCCACGGTGCTTTTGGAACCGCCCCGGCTGGTTCCCTTGCTCCGCCAGTAGTAGGTGGGATTGAACACCCCATCTTTCTCCAGCGCGGCGGCGGTTTCTGCCAGCCCGTAGCCGTCCAGGGCCATTTGATAGATACGCCGGACAACGGCGGCGGCCTCCAGGTCAATCACCCAAAAGCGGGGGTCCTCCGGGTTCTTGATGTAGCCATAGGGAGGCGGGGACAGCGGTACGCCGGAATTGCCTTTCATCTTGTTCACGATCCGGCGCTTCTTGGAAATATCGCGGGCGTAGTATTCGTTCATGATATTTTTGAACGGGGTAAACTCGTTCTCGCCCTCGTCGCTGTCCACTCCGTCGGAGACGGCCACCAGCCGGACATCGTGGGCCGGGAAAAATTCTTCTGTCAGACGGCCAACCTCGATATAATTCCGGCCCAGCCTGGAAAGGTCCTTTACGAACACCGCCGAAATGTATCCGTTCTCTATGGCCTGGATCATCTTCTGGAAGCCGGGCCGCTTCATGGTCGTGCCCGTGATCCCGTCGTCCACGAAAAACAAGGTGTCCGTATAGCCTTTTTCTTTTGCGGCCTTTTGGAGAATTTTCTTTTGATTGCTGATACTGTTTGACTCGGTGTCCATGTTATCGTCACGGCTCAAACGGCAGTACAGGGCGGCCGTTCCTAACTCGTTTTTCTTGCTTGACAGCTTCATAATTTCCTCCTTTCCAGCCGCCAAACAAGAGGTTTTATCCTACCTATATTATACCTCATTTGGCCGCCCATGTTAAGGATGTCTCGGAAATTGTCAGGCTGGGTTCAGTTCGGCCAGCATCAGCTTTAAGAGAATATCCCCCATCGTCTCGCCCTCCTCCTTGTAAACGGGCGTAACGATAAACTTGATTTTGTCCACCTGATAGGTGTACTCCTCGTTCGTGGCAGTATCGGCCATAGCTCCCTCCTCTCCAGAATGATGTTGATTGCCTCTCGTTTCCGCTGTCCTGTGGGGAAACGCAGAAAGGCAGCACCCGGAAGTGCTGCCTTTCAACCTTGCTCCACGTCTGGACACGGTGTCCAGAGGCCAG
>CAJUCO010000019.1 GCA_910585245.1 uncultured Oscillibacter sp. | reverse complement strand
TTCTTGAACTTCTCATAGTCGTTCACCAGCGGATAGGTGCGGAAGGGGTTGGCGTAGGGCTCCACCACCAGGGCGTTGGGGTCCACGCCCTCTTTCAGCCGCTCGGCGCTGGAGCGCTTGGTGGCCAGAGTGGCGCCCATAACGGAGGCCAGGGACGCGCCGCTGAGCTTTACAATGGGGGGAATGGTGGGGTCTTTCATAATCCAGAAGATGGCGTTGACCGGGGAGTCGATCTTATCCACCCGGTTGGGGGACCAGAGCTTGGATTTGATGGCCCGGCCGTTGCCGTTGCGCACGTCCTCGGTCACCAGGACAATTTTGCCCTCGTCATCCAACGTGGCGGAGCAGTTCTGGGCCGTCAAGAGATATTTGTTGTCCTCGGAGGGGACGGGATAGTCGGCGGTCTTGTCGAAATAGGTGGGCTCCAAGGCAATGGAGGCGCAGGTATCGGAGTTAATAATGAAGGCGTCGTCGTGGAGCACCTTGATGGCGGGGTATTTTCCGCTGTGCTTGGCATGGGTCAGGGTGGACTTGCCGGAGCCGGAGAGGCCGAAGACCGCCGCCACGTATTTGCTGCCGTCGTCCAGGGTGTATTCTTTCTGTCCGCCGTGGCAGGAGGCGTAGCCGTTGCGGTTTGCAATGGCCCAGGCCAGAGTCAGCGTGCCCTTTTTGTGCTCGCCGAAGTAACGCATACCCAGGATGGCGGCGCAGTTGGTATCCGTGTTGAAATAGCACAGGCACTTGGGATCGCAGATGTCCTCCCGGCCCGGGGCGCCGGTCCACTGGGGATCGGAGAAGATATAGATGTCAGGCTCCTTGCCCTCGCCCACGGGTTTGGACTTCTTGTACATTTTGACATACTCGTCGGACTGGTACTGGAAGTTCAGCATCCAGTTGTAGAGGAGGTTCTCCTCCCCCTCGGGAATCAGCAGGTGGGCCTTGACCATGAACTCCGGGTCCAGGCCGATGAAGACCTCGGCGTGGTACATGGTCTTCCAGCGGGTGTCGTACACCGCGTCCATGACAATCTTGTCCAGAGCGGCGGTGTCCACTCCGGGCTTTCCGGTGATGCGCCGGGCGGCGGCATAGCGGCCGGTAATAGAGCCGTCGTTGAAGAGCAACACCTTGGCGTCGGGTTCCAGGCCGAACTCCTCGCCCCGGTAAACGGGCATATCGGTGACAACGGTGCCGGGAGAGTTTTTGGCCATGTCATAGGCTTCCCGGAGGGAATTGATCTTTACAACGTTGTTGCCATAGAAGGGGGCCTCAATGATGGAGCGGGTCTTGGAGAACCCGACCTTGCCGGGTCCAATCTCGGTTCTGGGGTAATAGGCTTTCGTAGACATATCTGTTCCTCCTTCAAAGTTTCCAGGCACCTGCGCGAGAAGGGCGTCAGGCCGGCTACGTGCACCTTGTTAATATACCTTGTTTCTTCCCAAAAAGCAAGAGCGAAAAGGGCCCTTGGGGAAAAAAACAGCGGCTCCCAAAGGCCCCGTTATCCTCCCCGGAGGGCAGCCAGTTCATCCTCCGCCTGGTCCCCTCTGACGTAGATATCCTCCGCAATCTCCAGACCCCGTTGGAGGTTCTTTTTCGCCTCCCAGACATTTCCCCACTCCAACAGGGTCAGCGCGTCGTCAATGCTGCCGCAAAGCGTGGCATACATTTGGCGCAGCACATCCATGTCGTTTAGCATCTGGCCTCTCCCCCCCCGCATTACGAATTTATGACATTTTATAATAACTTATATGATTTGTCAAGATTCGATAAGAAAGAGTGATATTCTCTGAACGAGGTGATAAACGTGGAACAATCTATGAGGCCATTAAAAACCAGAGTTAGTCTTTCTCTGGATGAGGAAGTTGTCAATAAGCTCCGTATCTTGGCAGAAGAGGATGATCGTCAGCTCTCTTCCTACATCAACCTGGTTCTTCGAAAGCATTTGCGGGACCTGGAGCAAGGTAAAACCTGAACCTCCAGGCTCCGGCAGCGGGCAAAGACGCTGGAAAACCATCCGGATGGAACCCCCATCATGGGAACGCCGCCTTCTCAAAACAGGTTTGTCCACGCCCCTTGCCGGTGGAGAAGTCTCCCCGCCTGAAAACCCCCACAACGCCGTCCTGTGGCCTCGCGAGGCCTCCGGACGGCGTTGTGGCCGTTTATTCTTATGGAGAGGCCTTTTTGCACATTTAACCTTCCTGTCCGGTTGACATTTTTTGTAAGAATTGTTATAATCGGAAACATCTATGTCAAAAAACTTGTTCAAATCAGCAATGCCCGTAAAAAGGGAGGATGCACATTATGGATATTCGGCAAAGCGCCGCCGGCGTACCCCAAGACGTGCGCAACCGTGTCTTGGACGCCATGAAAGCCGCCTGCAAAGAGGGCGAAGAGATTCCCATGGAGGTTTTTCCAAATCTCGTCCTGAAGCCCGCCAACGTCCAATGGCGAGAGTATTCCGCCGGTTCCAAAAAAATGGGGGAGTGGCTGGATAAATATTTCCCGGAGCTGGAACGCTCTCCCAGCGGCGGCTCCGTCCATTTTAAAAGCGTCTCCCAGCAAGGTTCCGTATCACCCTCCCATCAGGCCATCACGCCCGAGGTGCGAAATCTCGTCTCCACCGTCGTCAACGAGGCCCTGCGCGAAAACCAGGCGGTCCTGTTGGCGGACCTGGGGACGAGGCTTCTGGACAGGGGCATTGACCGCCACGCCTACACAAACGAAGGTCTGGCGGACTGGCTCATAGAGCTCTTCCCGTCCCTTTCCAAAAGCGGGGACGGCAAATACCTGTTCTCTGGCAAGACGCCCCCTCCTCCGGCGGTGGTCTATCCGCCCGCCGCCGGTGCGCTTTTGGAGGCGGATCTGGACCGGGACATCCGCCAGATGCACGGCATCGCCTTTATGGGCTGGTGGAGCAACAATATCCGCACACTCAAGCGCTATACCGGGTGCAACGGAAGCGACACCCGCGTCTGGAGCGGTATCGTCGCCCAAAGGATATCCGCCATCTTGCTGGGACAGGCCGCCTGCATCCAGGGCCACTCCCCCGACGGCTCTCCCCGCTTCGCCTTCTACAGCGGCATGGACGCGGCTGACGGGCGGCCTATCTATTGCGTTATGGTTCCCAACAAAATCAAAAGCGCCCGCCAACAGCCCATGATGCTGGAGGCCTTTTGCTGCCCGGACGACGAGGACCGGGCCGAATTGGGCGAATGGCTGGGAAAGTCCCTGAGCCAACAGGTGTTCCAGCAAACCCGCTCTAAGCGGGTCGATATGTCGCTGTTAGAGAGCCACTGCACCCAGGTGGAGACCCTGGGCAGGGGATTGGCGAAGCAGGTGGAGACCTTTCTCCAAGCTCTACGGGACGGCGCGGAGCTTCCCTCCCTTCCCACAGCGGGCCTGGAGGCCTATGAAGCCGCCTGGAAAAACGCCGCTTCCCTCCGCGCGCGTCTGGAAGTCCCCGAGGATTTGACCTCCGCCGGCCAAATCCTGAGCTGGTGCGCGGAGCAAAATGAGTTCACCCGGCACCTCAAGCAGATGGACTTGCTATTCAGCCAACTCCAGCAGATCCTCCTCTTCATCCTGGAGTGTTATGGCATCTCCTTCGACGCGGACGCGGATCTGGCCGCCCTGCGCGACGCCTGCAACCATTTTAGCGCCGCTCCTTCCATGGAAGAACTCCATCCGGTTCTGGCGCCCTACCGCCAACTACTCCAGGTGATGGAAGCCCAATCCGTCACGCCGGAACTTTTGGAGACAACCTCCCGGCTGGACCGGCACTTTGGATTTCGGAGTATGCAGCTGTTTTGCCTCAAGCTGCAAAACGCCCCACACTACCACTCCTTCCAGCAAAAGCTGTCCGCGTTAGATCTCCAACTGTCATCCCTGGATGCCGTTGTGAAGTTCCAGGACGCTCCCGACGGCGGGCGGAAAACATTTCCTCCATCGGAGGAACTGCTGTCCGATATATGCCACGGCAAGGGGGACTTCCTCTGGACCGCCGGAGGCGGAGAAAACCGGCTTGAGTCCCTGGTTCTCGGGGGCCAGTTGCCGGAGGCGGCGGAGTTCGCCTCCAATCCCTCCGCCATGTCGGACCTCGGATACGACGAGGAAACACGCCTGGAAATCCTCCAGCGTCTGGACCCGGCCCGCCCATTTCCCCAGGAGCGCACTTTGTATGGCGCGGGCCGCCGGTTGAGCATGGTCTTTGGCGACCAAAATCCCTCTGCAGAGCGCTGCTTTTTGCTGGGAATGTTCCCAGACCGAAACATATGCGGCCCGGAGCTTCTGACCCTGTACGCGCAAACCGGCCAGAGCGGCAAATTCTCCAAAATCTGGACCCGGTTTGAGCCCGTCGGGGATTACAACGCAGAACACCATATTTTCTATATCCACCTTTTAAAGGGCGCCTCCGCAGCTCACATCCGCGCCTATCTGGACCGCCATGTGTTCCTCTACTATCTGCCGGAAACCATTCCGGCCATCCTCTCCATTGCGGAGGACCCGGATCTCCTCCCCCTTCGCCAGGAGCTCTCCCCCCGGTTGGAGGCCCTCCAGACCCCGCCTGAGCGCAACCCTCTGGAGCAGGCCCTGATGGAGGGGCGAAACGACAAAATCCCCGCCCTGCTTGATAACCGCGAGTTCCTTTTGAATCTGGGCTACAGCGAGGAACAGGTTCTTCAAATCTCCCAGGCCGCCGTCTCCGACGTCTGCCCCACAGGTTCGGACCCCTACCAAACCGGAATGCGAATCTATCTGTTTCAGGGAAACTTGCGCCGTTTGGCGGAGGAGTATCTCTGGCACGGTCTGGCCCGCCACCCCTCCATGGAGCAAAGTGACACCCTCATTCAGCTGCTGGCAAACGAGCAGCGTTGGGCGGAGTGCGTCCGGCTGTATACCTGCTATCGCGGAGAGACCGCCGCCAGCGCGGACAGCCGCCAGTGCTATCTATTGTCCATGCTTCACATTGAGCCCATCAGGACTCAGCAGCTCATCCGGAGCAATTTGCAGGATTGTTTGAGTCTGATCTACCACAATCCCGCCGCCGCCGCCGCGGTTGACCGCTACCGAAATTCCTCCAACGAGTCCTTCCGGGACTTTTACCAGCGGGTCCATGGCCTTGGCGGGCTTTTGACGGAGGACTATCCCCGGAGCGTAATTCTGCACAACCGCAGCCTGCGGGATATGGTCACCCAGCCGGACCTTTACGCCAAGCTGGGCCTTTCCGACCGGCAAATGGAGCAGGCCAAAGCCCTCTATCTCTCCGGCAACTACCCCCAGGGCACGGACGCCGTCAGCGTTGCCAAACGCGCCTACGCGTTCATTGGCGCCTACCGGGGCATTGCCGAAACCCTTGGCCGTTTCGCGCTGCCGGCGGAGGAGGCCGCCAAATTGCTCTGGGATATCTACGCCTCCACGGAAAACGTCCAGGAGCAGCGTATTTTACTACAGGACTATCCCGTCCTTCAGAAGCTCCATCCCGAGGAATATGGACAGCACCTGTTCGCAACCAACCAAAACGAGCAATTCCTGGAGTGGAGCCAGCAGCGGGAAGTCACCCCACTTTTGAAGCTGCAACAGGCCGTGGCCCAGCTCCGTCTGAACCCCCACGGGGAGATCGAGCTTCCGGCCCTGGAGGAACCCCTCACCCCGGCTTATGCCGGCGGCATGATTCACTTGGCCCGGGCCCTCGCCCAGGCCCAGCGCTTTGCGGAGCTGGAGGACGTTCTCTTCCCCAGTTTCGACCTTCTTCTAAAGACCGTTTCCCCGGAGGACCTGAGAAGAATCCTGTCCGCCGACGGCGCCCTGACGGTTTCCGCCGCCCAGGCCATCCAAAAAGACGCGCTGGACCGTTCCCAAATCCCCGTGGCGCTATATTATTATAACATCCTGGAAGTTGGCCAGCTGTCCTCTATGGCAGAGCAGTATTATCAACAATGCCTGGAAAACGGCGGGGTCTCCGAAAAAGACGGTCTGGAGCACATCGTCCGTCTGGCAAAGCTGTACCCCAACCGGCGGCGAGAGCTGGACGCCCATCGGATCTTCTTGCAGGTGTCCACCCTTCTGGAACGGAAGTCCCCCTCCCCAGGCGCCTTGAAAACGCTGGTTGAAATTCTCGACAGCAGCGCGCTGGACCCCGGCGAAACCCGCCGTCTGATCTCCGCCGTTCAGCGGTCTCCTTACGCCGGTGACCCGGCGGTCTTTCAAAGTGTCGCGCGCATCACGGACAACGACGCCCTTTTGATTGACGGGCTGGTTTACCTGCATCAAGCCGCTCTCTCCCTGCGCAAAAAGGTGTTTATAGGAGAGGGAGAAGAGACCCTGTACACCTATCTTTGCCAGCGGTATCTGGACGCGCTGAGCCGGGGACGGTTTCCGTCGGAGCTCCTGGGCGAGGCGGAGCAGCTCTGCCAACTCATGATCCGAATGGGCCGCGGTCCCAACTCCGCTGTGTTTTGCCTGTATCAAATAGAGCTTTTGCTGGACCAGCGCCATAAAGCGGAGTACGCTCTCCGCTATCTGGCCACACAGCCGGCCAACAGCCTGGACAAGCTCTACACCGTCGTGGAATCCGAGACGGAAAGCCTTTGGAACGGCAAGATCCCCAGTATTCCGGACCAGTTCCGCGCGCTTGTCCAAGAGGCGGCGCCGGAGGATATTTTGGCCTATTGCCGGTTCTGCCGCATTTTTTCCGAGGCCACCAGCGACGACCGTTCCGCCATGCACGCTCAAATCCAGAGTCTTCGCCAGCAAAAACTTGCCAAGGAGGAGGACGCCAGCTCCGTTCCCAAATTCAGCCCCTGCACCGAATCCAACGGAGAGGCTCTGGTCAAGGTTTTGTACTCCAACCCGGACAAAGCCGATTACTGGCTCGCGTGCACCAGCCTTCCAAACCTGACGCCGGAAGTCTATGGCAAGCTGCTCTACCTTTGCAGCGTGAACAACCCCTATATGTGGCAGGAGTGCGTGTCTTACTGCGTCCAGTATGAATTTGACGCGCTGCTCATCATGGCGCTTCACGAATGGGCCCACACCCAGAGCCCCGGGCCGAAAAACTGCCGCTCGTTTCTGGATTCCGCCCTGTCCCAGGACCCGAACTTCTTTTGCCGCTGGTCGGAGGAAGAGGAGAAAACGCTTTTGGACATTTTGCGCCTGCTTTGCGAGGACATCCAAGAGGACATTGAAAATATGCCCAGCACGGTGACCCACTCCGCGCTGACGTCCATCTCCTCCATCGCGGTGGGCTTGGGTTCCGACGAGGCCTTCCAGCTGATGACACAATTTCTGTACGGGCCTTTGATCACAACTAACAGCGAGGTCGGCACGGCCACCGTGCTCCGGCTTCTTCTGTCAGGCAGCTTCCGGCACGCCCAACACCTGCTGGAGGGCCTGACCCAGTCCGCCTCCCCCATCGCGTGCCACAATCTGGTGGCCTCACTGGCCGGGTTGGATGCGACGCAGCTGGAGCAGTGGGCCCAGGCCCGGGAAAACCAGCTTCTGGCCCAGCTCCTCCTTCCCGACGGCAACCGGCCCACCACTCAGGCCATTCAGCAGTTTGCCATCCACGCCATTCAAAGCGGCGCTGTCCAAGAGGGCGCGGCCGTGCTGAACAAGCTGCTGGACATTTTCCCCGGCGACTACGCCTGTTGCGACGCCCTGTTCATCCTGTGCAAATGCGGTCTGGAAAACCCCATTTTGCTGCTCCACCGCTCCCTGTGCGGTCTGATCGCAAGTTCCGCCAACGGGGTGAGCTATTACCGCCGCGACTATATCCGCAACGCAAAGCTGTTGGCGGGAGTCAACGCGGTTATCCGCGCGAGACATCTGGAGCACGAGGTGGAGGAATTTAGCGGCGGCTATGATTTCAACCAACCCACCGGCAATTACTGCCTCTTGAAAAAACCCGAGACCACCACCGCCAATGTCAACGCGATCAACCAGTTTCAGCGGGACCTCTCAAACGATCTGGCCAACCATCAGGCCGACGTGTTGGAACGCAAATGCCAGGCAATCCTCTGCTGGGTCACCGGCAACTGGGGGGAGTTTTTGTATGAGGCCTGGCGTCGCAAAGAGGACCCCGACACCAACCACCAGATTCGGGACTGCCTCTGCCTGGACGAGGAAGACAGCAACTCCAGCATCGGATTTTGCCGCGGCCTTCTGCTGGCGATGGAGCGAATGGAGGAACAGGAGTGGGAACCTTTCCTGACCTGGGTGCAAACGGCGCTTCCACCGGGCAGGGAGGACCCCTGGACCCTTGGCGGAAAACTCCGGCAGCTGCATATGGCCAGAGACATTGCCAAAAATCAGGTGTGCAAAAAGGCGGGGGACCTGCCCCTTTCCTTCCCCCTGGAGGAATACTCCCTCTTCCCCTTCATTTATGAGGAAGCCATCGCCCCCCACATCGGCAAAAACGCGGAGCCGCTGTTTTACCGGCTCTGGCTGTTGGGCGCCATTGCGGATTATCCCACTATGATAAAATACCAATACCTCAACTCCGCCCAGATGTCCTTCCGCACCGGCGACGATATTACGGCCGTCGCCACATACAGCGCCATGCAAAAACTGCTTCAACGGGGGCTTACCGGCAGCACTCACATAAGCGTCTTGCAGTTCCACCGTTACAACGCCCAGTTCGAGGCTTGCGCGCGGGTCAGCCGCTTGATGCTGGGGGACCAGGAGATGATTTCCCGGGTCTCCTCACCCAGGTTCCACCTGTGGAGCTGCATAAATATGACCGTGGTGCTTTTGTGCTCTCCCCGGGGAAATCGGGCGATGTGGATGTCCATGAGGTTCGCCCCCATGAACTGCAAATTGAGTCAGGCAATCATAAAGGGGATCAACCCCGACTGCCCGGACGAGGAGAAGCTGCAAATGCTCCACACGTTTCCCGACGGCCTCCACAAGGCCTATCTCGCCCATATTATGAGCATCGGAAACAACAAGGGCATAGAATTTAAGCCCTACTTCTTCTCATCCTCACAGTACTCCTGGGAGGTCAAAGCCCTCTCCCAGGAGCTGGCGAAAAAGCATTCCTCCCACTTTTCCGGTCCCAGTGGAATCCGGGGCATCCGGCTGCCCAAGCACACGTTGCTCACCACATTCGCACTGGTCAACCCCGCTTCATACCTACAACTGGCGGTCAACGTCCCCTATCCGGCGCCGGCCGGTTTTGAAGGCGTGGCCGACGCCCTCTCCCAGGAGACGGAGACGGCCTCCTCCCGGCCGGTCCCGGAGCTTCCGTCCTTTGCCAGGGAGCCCTTTTCCGTCGAGCCCGCCGCCGATCTTGCAAAGTTGAAAAGCGACTACAAATCCCTTCCCCGTTTAAAGCGGTACTATCTGGAGCGGCTCCGGTGCTCCGCGCAGATCTATCACCTGACGGCGCCCCTGTCTTCTCCGCCCGAAGGTTCGCTGCCCGCCCTGATCAACTTTGGATTGGATTACTACGACTACCACATGAATCAGGACATTTCGGAGGAGCTGACGCTGGCCAACCGGGCCATCATCGAATTGGTGCTGTACACCGACGCGGTCAAAGCCTCCTCCCCCATTCCCGCGAAAAACAGCGAACTTGCCTCCGGCATCCGGCTGTTGGAAACCACCATTGACAACGCGGTTATCCACAACCTGCTGGACAAGGGACACATGACCATCCACAGTCTAATGGAGTTGTTTGCCCAAAACCGCAGGGCCTTTGCCCTGATGCAGGACATGGTACAGGCCGACGATCTCCGCAAGACCTCTACGGAGACCATCTTCTCCGCCCTTGACCATCTGGTGGAGTGCTACTCCAACCACGGTGGTAACCACGATTCCCAGCGAAAGGGATTGCTGGACGCCCAAGCCATGATCAGCAGCATCACCTACAGCGCTTGGCAGCTGCTGAAAAACAGGCTCCAAAGTCTCATCCAAAACGAGCTGAACTCCATGGACCGCCGTCCGATTCTGTCGGTCCGGATCTCAAACCTGGACCAGAACCCGGCCAAGGACTATCTCTACGGCTATATCCAAAACGACGGTCTGGAGGCGGCCGAGGATATCACCATCCAAGTCACCTATGACAACACCAGCTTCAGCCAGGTCTACCGGCTTTCAAGGCTGGAGGCCAGCGAGCAAAATGTATTTAAAATCCCCTATAAGGCCCCTCCCGAGGTTACGTTCCTGCGCTACCGGCTAAACTGTTCCCATATGTTTAACGGTCAACCCTGTAACAAGGCCTCCGAAGAAGGCAGCATCCCCATCACCGAGGTACCCGAGCCCACCTTCCCCCTGCGGCAGTACGAGACCCAGACCATCACGGACTTTACCGAGGACGAAAACGGCAATCTCGTAAACCCCGACTTCTTCGGCCGGGACAAGGAGACCTCGGAGCTGCGCAACCTCTTTCGCAGCGGGCGCTTCCCCAGTTATAACAGCGCCATCTTGTACGGAATCCGCCGGGCGGGGAAAACCTCCCTGCTGAACTACGTCCAAAAATACGTGTCACTGCGCTGTGAGGACGCCATCGCGGTCAAGGTGGACTGCCTGAACAACGCAAGCCCCCGGCTTGTGCAGTCCCTGTTCATCGACCGGGTTCTGGACGCAATTCAGGGCAGATACCCCGCGTACCGCCAGAGCGAGGATTGGCAGCAACTTCGTCAAGACTGGGAGATGCCCCCGGATGCCACGGCGGACCGCGCCCCGGAAAAACTGGAGCTGTTCTACCAGGAGCTCAAGCACGTGACGGGAAAGGGCCTGATTCTCATGCTGGACGAGGTGGA
Organism: uncultured Oscillibacter sp.; assembly: GCA_910585245.1. Classification (GTDB taxonomy): domain Bacteria; phylum Bacillota; class Clostridia; order Oscillospirales; family Oscillospiraceae; genus Oscillibacter. The sequence goes on along the minus strand of CAJUCO010000019.1, from coordinate 33,197 downwards.
CAACTTCTTTGCCGCGGTGGAGCGGCAAACTTCGCTGGACAGCTACCTCTTCCAGGTGCTGAGCAATATGCTCTGCTCTCCCAGCTGTCAGGAGGCCATTCATTTTATCTTCTGCGGCTCCAAATACCTGTTGCGTTACCGGACCGGAGACGGCAGCATCAGTCAACTCTTCCAGCGTTTTGGGTCCAATATTATCGAAGTGGGGCTGATTCCCAAGGACAAAATGGAAGAGATGCTCTCTACGCCCTATCGGAATTATCCGGAGGTCCGGTTCACCAGCGAGGCCATCGAATGGATCTGGATGTACACCCGCGGTCTGGTCTGGCATATCAAATTGCTGGCCAACGCGGTGCTGCAATACGTCAAGGACAACCACCGGAGCATCGTATATCCCACGGATGTCAAAAGCAAAATCCAAGACATTGCCCAGAAGGAGTACTGCGAACAGTTCTTCGACGGCATCAACGCAAAGGACCAGGACAAATATGAACGTCTGGTCATCGACGCTATGCAGAGTCTATCCTCCACGTTCAGCGCCTGCATTTCCCAAAATATTCTTCTCCAGCTCCTCACCTCAGAGGGTCTGGCTCCGGAGTACCGCATGAGCCCGGATCAACTTGAGACGGCGTTGAACAATTTGATCAAGCTCCGGTTGCTGAACTACTCTGAGGCAAACAAGGGCTATTACTTCCCGGTAGACCTGTATCGCCTCTATTTCCGCACCCAACAGGAGTACCCCTTCATCTTCAAGAAGATTTCCGACATCGAGCCCTCCTTCGTTCCCGTGCAACCCGTCACCTAGAGCCGTTTCCGAACGTAATGAGAAAACGGAACTCGCGGGACAGGGCGGAGGACGCCTTCCAAGGGTGGCACCGCAGTCCCGCGATTTCCCAACCGGCGCACTTGTTTTCGCATTTTTGTGCACCGCTCCAAAAGGGTTTCTTGCCACACACATCAATCCGCGCCGCCCCCTCTCCCGCCGGGGGCGGCGAAGAAAGAAAAAAGGAGTCTGATTTACTATGCCGAATCCCTTTCTCAGCCCGATGTCCTACCCCGCACAGTCCCTGCCAGACCGGGAAGAATCCCTTGCCACCCTGGAAACATTTGTAACCCGGCAGACCAACGCAGTTTTATCCGGACCGGAGGGAAGCGGAAAATCCACATTGCTCCGGCACTTCTTCAACACCGGCTACTGCAAGCAATTGGCCCAAAACAAGGTTCTGGTCTATATGGGTGAATTTCCCACCGGCATGAGCGGGGAAAATACATACGGCTATTTCGCCGACGCGGTGCGCTCCTCCGTGGAAATCCTGGACCTTTGCAGCCAGTCCGACGACTGTGAGGCCATTTTGAAAAGCCTGGACCGCAGCCAATACGACAGCAAAAAATCCCGCTTTGACCAATATCTCAGCAAAATCCGAATGTTCGGCTACCGAATCATTTTCGTTTTGGACAACTTCGAAAACTTCACCTCCTCCCACAGCATCCAAACGGAACACCACGACCTTCTATGCGGTATGCTCAACGACTTCAAGCTACAGCTGATCGTGGCCACCAACTATGATTTCAACGAGATCTCTCTGCCTGCCGGAAACCGAAACTCCATGCTCCTGGCCCGGCTGAGTCCCAACAAGATCCACCTGCCACCTCTGGAGCCGGAGTCATGCAAAACACTGCTGGAGCACACGCTGGAAGACGCGGCGGTCCCCTTCCGGTTCACCGAAGGCCAGGTTCGCGCTCTCCACAAAATCTCCGGCGGCATCCCGCTGCTTTTGAACATTGTGGCGCGCTACGCCTACGAGGCGCTGGCAGAGGGAACCGGCGGCAGGGACTGGGAGGTCCGTGTGCGGGAAAAGGCCCTGGAGGCGGCGCTCCCAATGCTGAAACGGTGGTGCAAAATCATGTCCGGCGAGCAGCTGGCGCTGCTACCTAAAATCGCGCGCAAAGACGGCGCCCTGACCGTGGACGAGCAATCCGCCGCCAGGGCCCTGGCGGCCCGGGGCCTGCTGGTGGACGCCTTTGTCCTCGACCAGGACGGTCACCGGACGTCCACCGACGGCTATTTTTACAACAGCTGTCTGTTCGAGGACTTTTGCCAGAGGTCCGAATGGCTTCAGGAGGCCCAAAAAAGCAATCCGCTTCGAAAGGAGCCCCCACAGCAGCCCTTCTATGACACGGCGGCGCTGCTGAATCTGACCGGCTCCTCCCCCCAAGCGCCGGATATCCCCCACGGCGGGCAGTCCTTTATACAAATTCAAAATCCGGTATTTATTACCGCTGGGGATATCGTGGGAACCAAACAGCAGCAAACGGTATTTGACGGCGGCAGCTTCGCAAAGCTGTTTCAGATTCTGGATCTGGACCGGAACCGGCTGATGGCGGAGTTGGAGGCCGGTTTTGCGGCGCTTTCGTCCAAACGGGACCCGGCCGCCTTGGAGCTCCACGAGGCGGAGGTGGAATCCACCGCTCAACAGATCAGCGCCCTGTTCATTCCCAAGGAGATTGACACGGCGTCTCCGGAAACCTATGCGCAGGAACAAAAGACGCTGGAAGACCGCTTTGCCCGGGTGCGGCCCACTGTGGACCCCGACGGGCTGCTGACAGACGCTCTGTTGGATTCTCTCACCCACAAGTGTAAGATGTACCTGCAAGTGGCCTTTGTGGTGGACGACGCCCTCTCCACACTCAGCGACTTTCAGCTGGGCGATCTCTCCGCCCAGGCGGTCATGTATTGCAAGGTTCTGGAACAGCATCTGCGGGACAACCTGTTTGTAGTTTTCCACACCGACCCGGAGCTGAAGTATCACGACACCTATCAGAAAAAAGCGGACACCTGTTCCAAAAACACATTCGCCGTGCGGCTGGCCGGAAACACCCATATCGGCGACTACGTCTGTATGCTTCGCCAAAAGGCGCCCCGTCTGTCCACCCTTTGCGCGGAGCAAGCCGTCCGCTACAAGGGCGGCAACCCCACCAAGCTGTGGTGGACGGCCCTTTGCAACGATGTGGAGCAGGCCAGAAAACTCCGCAACCGGATTCACGCCGGTACCGAGATTCAAAGCGGTCATCTACAGAATATGCGGGAGCTGCTGTTTCGTGGGGACGGCATTCTCCAGCGCTGTACCACCGGGCGGACGCTGGCGGAAAAGCTGGGCCTGCCTCTGACGAAATGACGTAAAGGGCTGAAACGGCCTCACCCGGCTGGGGCAAGTCCTGGGACTTGCCGGCCGGGTGAGGTCGTTTTACAGGTGAGGACCGGCCCCCTCGGGGCAGGGTTCCTCCAAAACCAGCATTTGGATCTCTGTGATATACTGGTCCCGGTCCCGTTCCACAAATTGATCGATGATGTTGAAATCCACCACCAAATCCTGGGTTTCCACCTCCGGATGGTGGGAGCGAATGCGGTCAAAGCTCTCTTGTATCCGCTCATAGGGGCCTTGGTGATAGCCCACCAGATACTGCCCCGCCGGAATCGCGGAGAGAACCGGAGAGGCGGAATTGGCCGGAAGTCCGTCCGCCGCCACATCCAGGTAGGCCCCAAAATATTTCGAGTTTCTCTCGTACAGCACAACCGTCGGGTAGAAATAAAAGGAGTCCTTCATATAGAGCCGTTCTTCTCTGCCGATGGGGATGTACCACCTCTGTGGAAACCAGCGGAGCTCTATGGCGGAGACATCCAGATTTCCCCTCTTCTTTTCAATAAAGTTGATTTTGCGCATGATCGCCTCGTCCACCTGAATCAGCCGGTCCCACTGGTCGTGGAGTTCCTGGGAGCGGCGGCGGAGGGCGGCGATGGTTCGCTCGGGGGTTCTGGAATTTAAAAACTGCTGAATGTCCTTAACCGAGCAACCCATCTTCCGCAAATACCGAATGGAGGCCAACTGGTAGAGTTGCTCGAAGCAGTAACGGCGGTAGTTGGTGCCGCTGTCCCGGACGGCGGGCTGGAAGAGGCCGATCCGGTCATAATAGTGGAGGGTCTGGGTGCTCATGCCAAACAAAGAGCCGATCTCGCTGGTGGTCAGATACTCTTTCACTTCGCCTCTCCCCCTCTCCGGACCGCTTACGTACCGGCCAGACAGTCTTTACCGGTGACGAATTTAGGTTTTTAGTATACCATCTTCTCACCCGGTTGTCCACTGGCGAAATAAAACCAGTGTGGAGACCGGCCGGTTCCTCCTTTCCTATAGAACAAGCCCCCGTCCCATGGACGGGGGCTTGCGCAACAAAAAGCCGTTTACAGATAGCGCTGCATTCCATCGGTGGCGGAGGCGGGGTCCGCGCTGATGGTGACGGTAAATTTGATGTTGTTCCGCTCTCCAAAATTGTCCAGCCAACTCAGGAAAGTCTCGGTCTCCGCGTCCACTTCCTTGCCCACGATTTTGCAGAAGTTATCAATGAACATATGGGAAATATCGTAGTTCCCCGCGTGGAGTCCGCTGATGAAGCCCTGGAGCAAATCGTATCCGTTGAGCTTGTATTCATGCGCGTCGATCAGGCGGATGTGATAGTGGATATCATAGGTCATATTGCGGTTCGCCTCGATGCAAACCACGTTTCCCGGTTCGTCTTTCGCCGCGTTGTTGATTAATTCGATGAGCTGCTTGGTTTTGCCGGAACCCTTCATGCCCATAATCAATCTAACCATAGTAAAACACTCCTGTCATTTTAAATTGCTGTGGCCTTGTGTATTCAGGATACCACACTCCGCGGGAAAAAACAATCCATAAAACCAAATTTGCCAATTGTTCACAGAATCCGCCAGGGGCGTCTCCGCTGATTTCGCAACGCGGTTTTCTGAACTTTTCCACCGGGAAGAACAGGGGTTCTGGCGGTGGAAGAAGCCTCTCCCGGCTTTTCACCCCCCACTTTCCGCCAAATCCGCGTTTTCATCTATCCCGCCAGACAGGCCGTTTGGAGGAGGCGCAAGAACATCTGCCCAAAAGTCACCCGGGGCACCTCCTCCCCCGCCAGCAGGGGAATCTCCGCCACCACTTCCTCTCCGGAAAAAACCGTGAGGGTTCCCATCCGGTCTCCCAGAGTCACGGGAGCAGCCACGCGCTCTTCCAACGTCACGGACTGGCTGAGGTTTCCAGCCTTGGCCTTTTCCAGCAGCAACGTCCCCCCTTCTCCCAGTACCGGCTGGACAGTGGCCTGGACCCCCAGCTCCACCGGCACCGGAGGAAGGGCCTGATCCGGGACCACCTTTCGCAAGGCATAGTTGGCAAAACCGTAACTGAGCAGGGTTTGAGCGTCCTCAAACCGCTGGGCGGAAGTGGCCCCCTTCATAATGACGGCGATGAGCTCCATGCCCTCCCGCTCCGCCGTGGCGGAGAGGCAATAGAGCGCACTGTCCGTGGAGCCGGTTTTCAGTCCCGTGGCCCCCTCGTAAAACCGGACCAGCCGGTTGGTATTTACCAGCTGGGACTCCCCGTTTCGCAGGGTGTCCATCCAGATGGTGGTGTACTGCCGGATATCCGGGTGGTTCAAAATCAGCTCCCGGCTCATCAGGGCGATATCGTGGGCCGAGGTGACGTGCCCCGCCGCCGGGAGGCCCGTGGCGTTTTTAAACGTGGTGTCCGCCATTCCCAGCTCCTCCGCCCGCTGGTTCATCCGCTCCACAAAGGCGTCCTCGCTGCCCGCCACGGTCTCTGCCAGGGCCACGGCGCAGTCATTGGCGGAGACGACACAAACCGCCTTGAGCATATCGCTGACGCTGAGCTGCTCGTTCTCCTTCAGCCAGATCTGAGACCCACCCATGGAGCAGGCGTGGGCAGAGGCGGTGATCATGTCGTCATAGTTCAGCTGTCCGCCGTCAATGGCCTCCATGGTTAAAAGCAACGTCATGACCTTGGTGACGCTGGCGGGCTCCAGCTGTTTGTGTTCCTCCTTGGCAAAGAGAATCCTCCCCGTCTCTTTCTCCATCAAGATGGCCGACGGCGCGGCCACCTCCACAGCCCGGGCGCTGGAGACCAGCAGCAACATGGCGCACAGCAGCGCCGCTCCCCTCTTTTTCATGATGATCCCCCTTTTGTTTGTCGCTTGTCGGTTAAGCCTATGAGCGAGGGCGGACATTCATGCTCCGTTCCGGGACAAAACCCTTTGACCGGAGGGGAGAAATGTGCTATGCTGGTCTCATCCCGGCAGCCGCCCTCCGCATTGTCCGCGGACATTCGGCGGGCTGTTTCCACAGGATGAGAAAGCAAACTCCCCCCCGTTTTCAAACAACATCTATACCAGGAAGAAAGAGGGAATCCTCATGTCATCTCCCACCCCCTTCGGCATCATGCCAGACGGAACCACCGTAGAGCGTTACACCCTGACCGCCGGTGCCCTCCGTTGCGGCGTCATCACCTTCGGCGGCTCTCTCCAGTCTCTCCATGTCCCGAGCCGGACAAAAACGCCTGTGGACGTGCTCCTGGGTTTCGACACCCTGGAGGCCTACCGGACTCACGGCAAGTCCATGGGGGCCCTGGTGGGGCGGTATGCCAACCGCATCGGCGGGGCAACCTTTCCTTTGAACGGCGTAACCTATTCTCTTGCGGCCAACAACAACGGCGTCAACCACCTCCACGGCGGTCTAGTGGGCTTCAACCAGCGGGTCTGGACCGTGGAGGAGGCCGGAGAGGACCGCCTTACCCTCTCCCTTTTCAGCCCCGACGGGGAGGAAGGCTACCCTGGAAATCTGACGGTCCGCGTCACCTACACGCTGACGGAGCAGGGGCTGACCATCGATTACCAGGCGGAGTGCGACCGGGACACCGTCTGCAACCTGACCAATCACGCCTATTTCAACCTCTCCGGTCACGACAGCGGCCCGGTACTGGACCAGACCATCCAGCTCCTGGCGGACCGCTACACCCCGACAGATCCCCTGTCCATTCCCACCGGGGAGATTGCCCCGGTGGAGGGTACTCCCATGGACCTCCGGTCCCCCACGCCCATCGGGGCCCATATCAAAGAAGCGTTTCCCCAGCTTCTCCAGGCCGGGGGCTATGACCACAACTGGATTCCAAACGGCAAACCGGGCGCTCTTCGTCCCATCGCGCGGGCTGTTTCCCCTGTCACCGGCATCTCTATGGAGGTTCTCTCCACCCTTCCCGGCGTCCAGTTCTATACAGGGAACTACCTCAAGGGCTGCCCCGCCGGGAAAGACGGCGCCCCCTATGGGGACCGTTGGGGCTTTTGTCTGGAGACCCAGTTCTATCCCGACTCCCCCAATCACGAAAACTTTCCCTCTTGCGTTCTCCGGGCGGGAGAGGTTTTCCACCACACGGCGGCGTTTCATTTCTCCCAGGAATCCTCTTAAGATTTAAAAACGAGAGGAACCCCCTCCCGGGTTCCTCTTCTAAGTGCGCTTCCCTTCCGCCGCCAAAGATTTGTGACTTTTCCGGCAAGCTCCCAGGACCGCCCGATGGGCGGTCCTCTTTTTTGTTCTCAATCACTCCGCCAAGAATTCTTCCAGGTTTTCCAGCGTCACGGCCCGGTAGGGCAGCCACACATAATGACCCTCCCAAAGGTCCACCGCCTGGGCCGGGTCCTCCCCGTTCCACAGGGCCAGCGCCAACGCCATCATGGCCTGGGCCTGCCCTATGCCGTCATTGTGAACGGTGCCGTAAAGCTGCCCCGCTGCCACCGCTTCCAGCGCCGGGGCCGTGGCATCCACCCCTACAATGAGGGGCCAGCGGCTTCGGGGCATATTTGACAGCGCGTCGATGGCCCCCAGGGCCATGTCGTCGTTATTGGAGAAGATCACCTCAATGCCTTCCCCAAACTCCTCCAGCCACTGGGCCGTCCGGGCGGCGGCCTGAGCCCGGTTCCAGTTGGCGGTCTCGTTGGCCAGTTTCTCCACCTCCACACCGCCGTCGGTAACGGCTTTGATGGAATATTCCGTCCGGAGGAGAGAGTCCTGGTGCCCCGGTTCCCCCTCCAGCATCACGTACTGGAGCACCCCGTCGCCATTGCGGTCCAGGGTTTCCCGGTCCGCCTCCCAGGCCTCCAGCACCAGCGCTCCTTGCAGCGCGCCGCTCTCTTTTGCATCGGCGCCCACATAATAAATCCGGTCCCAGCGTTGGATATCCTCCGCCACCGGCTGGCGGTTGAAGAATATCAGGGGAACACCTTCGGCCTCCGCCTTGTCGGCGATGACCGCGGCCGCCGTCCGGTCCACCAGATTGACACAAAGCACATCGCAGCCCCGGGCCAGAAAACGGTCCACCTGGTCCATCTGGGTGCTCTGGTTACTCTTGCCGTCGGCGATAAACAAGGTGATTTTTTTCCCGGTCTCGCTCTCCGCCTCCCGGACAATGCCCTCCAGGTTCTGGGCCATGGCGGAAATAAAGGTGTCGTCCTGGGTATAGAGGGCCGCGCCAACACGGAGGCTGTGGTCTTTTCCACCGCAGCCGGAGAGAACCAGCAGTGCCCCCAGCCAAACGGCAAGACTAACGGCTGGAAGACGACATGATGGGAAAGAGCAGTTTTTGGTTTTCCGGCCCATAGATATCCTCCTCTCGCAAAACGGAAAAGGGCAGGGGCCCCAGCGTTCCCTCTGTTCCCCGCACAGCGCTCACCGCCTGCCGCACCGCAAGATACCCGGCAGCGTATTCGCTCCAGGCCGCGATGGCGGCGATGTTGCCCCGTTCCAACTGGGCGGTGACGCCGGTAGAAGCCCCCACCCCGTACAAAGCAAAGGTCCGGCCCTCCGCCTCCTTTCTCTCAGCGGCTCCCTGGGTCGCCGGCGGTTCAAAGGCCAGCACCCATTTGGGATCTTCCTCCGGCAGGGCCTCCCTCCGGCAAACAGGGACCCCGGCCCCCTCCAAAACCGACTCCGCCGCCGCCAGCCGGTCCGCCACCCCGGCGCAGCGCCCAGCCGTGTCCAGCAACAAAACCTCTCCGCTGTCCCAGTCCTCCAACAGGGCCTCCGCCAGCCGTTCTCCCAACAGGGCGTTGTCCGGAGACACCACTCCCGCCGCCCCCTCCATGGAAGACTCCAGCGTCACCGTGGGACAAACCACCAGCCAGGGGTCCAGAGCGGCGGACAGCGCCGCCGGGTCCGCCGGAACCGCCACCAGCGCCGCCGCGCCGTCCTCAATCTCCCGGAGGAGCAAAGACGCTTGCTGGGCGCTGTCATTGGCGGTGGTGAGGGTGAGAAACCGAAGCTCCGCCCCCAGCTCGTCCGCCGCCTGCTCCATGCCCTGCCGGGCCACGGTCCAGCCGGAGCTGTCCGTGTCCCGGAGCATGACCGAAAGAGACAGCAGCTGCGGCTCTTGCCGTCCCCGCAAAAGCTGGGGCAGCGCCAAAGACAACACCGCCGCCAGACCCAAAACCGCCAAAATCGCCGCCTGAACAACATTGCTTTTCCCCTGCTTCATAGTTCCTCCCCCTGCCAGCGGCGGTCCGCCTCCTTCCGGCTCAAGGCCGGAAGACGGATACGGACCAGGGTGCCCTCGTCCGGCTCGCTGAAAATGGTCAGGCCATATCCCTCCCCAAAAGTGAGACCCACCCGCTGGTGGACATTCCGCACACCGATGCCGGACCCCTTGGTCCCCACTTCGGGCCGGTCCTCCTCCAAAAGGGAGGCCGCCAGCTCCGGGCGCATCCCCAAGCCGTTATCCTCCACGTCAATGAGCAGATCCTCTCCCTCCCGGTAAGCGGTGACCCGAATGACTCCGTCGTCCTCGGCGCTGGCGCAGCCGTGATAAATGGCGTTTTCCAGCAGGGGCTGGATGATGAGCTTCAGGGTATACAGCCCCTCCGTGCCGGGTTTGGCCGTAATCTCCGCGGTGAATTTATTCTTAAAGCGCATTTGCTGAATGGTCATATAATGCCGCGCGTGCTCCAGCTCGTCCGACAGGGGGATGACGCTTTTCCCCTTGCTCAGGGAGATGCGAAACAACCTTGCCAGAGAGGTGACCATTTGAATGGCCTCCTGCTTCTGGCCGGACTCCGTCATCCAGATGACGGAATCCAGTGTGTTGTAGAGAAAGTGGGGGTTGATCTGCGATTGGAGAACCTCCAGCTCTCCCCGGCGTTTTTGCCCCTCCTGACGGACAATGTCGTCCATCAAGTGGCGCATGGTGGACACCATGGAAGCCACGGCATGGCTTAGCCGCTGGACCTCATAGCACCCGCCCTCCTCAATCCTGACGCCTGCCAGCCCCTTGTCCAGCTCCCGGATGGACCGCTCCAGACGCAAGATGGGGTCCGAGATCCGGGCGGAGATCAGGAAATTTAAAAAGGCCATGAGGAAGATGGAAAACAGCAGCAGAGTCAGTCCGAACAGGGGCAGCTGGGGAGATGCGCTCTCCGCCGGGGCCACGCCCACCAGCTTCCAGCCGGTGTATCCCACGGTTTTGACCGTGACCTGCCGGGACTGCCCCTGGAAGGTCTCCCGGTGGCTGCCGTCCCGGTACTCCGCCGCCGCGCGGTTGTTTTCCTCCAAAAGACCGGCGTAGATGAGCTGTTGCCGGGGGTGGTAGATCAGCTCTCCACCGCCGTCGATGAGATAGAGATAGCCTCCGCTCCCCAGCGTCACGTCCCGGCAAACCTGTTCAATGCCGTTAAAGCTCATATCCACCAACAGCACTCCCCCCTGAGTGACCCCGTCCCGGGTCAGCTGGACGTGGCGGCTCAGGGAGACCACCCAGCGATAGGGATAGTCCGGGTCGTCGAAGATGTTTTGGACATGGGGTGTGGAGAAGTGGAGGTTCTCCATGCTTTGACTCGCATCCTGGAACCAGTCGCTCTGCACCGTCTCCGCGTCTTGTTTCAAAGCCGTCAGAGGCACGGCGGACACCAAGGCGCCCTCCCCGTCAAAGACCGCCAGGGACACCAGGTCATCCCGGTTCTCCTCATAGAGCAGACTCAAATCCCCGGTGAGGTCATCCTCCGCCAGGTCCATGTTTTTGATGCTCCGGTAATACACCGTGTCGGAAATGCGCATCATCCGCCGCAGGTAGCTGTCCAGATTCAAATTGGCCTGGGCCAGCACCCGGCGGCTGTTCTCCGCCACCAGCTGCTCGTTGGCGGAGGAAAACCGCCAGATCATGCTGACGCTCATCAGCAGCATCCCCACCGCCGCCACGGCGGTGAAGGACAGGGAGAGAACCATCTGGATGCTCATTTTGCGATACCGCTCCCCCCATTGGGCGGCCAGACGGCGAAACACACGCATGGTCTTTTCTCCCTTCATGCAAGGTGGTTTGCTTTTCCCTGGGAAAAGCAATGCCGGGCCATGGCCCGGCACGGAAAACGCCTGGGCGTTGGCTCTCTGGCTTTCGGGCCTGTTCACATAAGCCCTAAGTGATGCGCTCTTGGGGAATGGCCCAGGGCTGTAAGAAGCCCTCCGGCGCGTCCTTGTAGTGCAGGCTGATGGCATATCCGTTCTCCTCCCCCGGAAGAGTCCCCGGCGGGAAGTCCACAGACACGTACTCCGGGAAGAAGACAAACATATCCGCCTCCAGGGCCTCCGACATGGCCGCTTGAAGCTCCGGCTCGTCCACCCAGCCGCAAAGCTCCGGAAAGCGGCGGCGGACCTCCGCCTGGGAGGCGGTGAAAAGGTCCCAATTATCAATCTTCTCCCCGGTCTCCCGGTCGAAGGCCGCGCCCAATCGGAGCTCACAGACAATCTGTCCCCCGCGCTCCTGGGGCAGGGTCAGGTTGGTCAGAAAATACATGACCCTCTGGCTGGAAGCGGTGGGGGACACGTCCTGACAGACCCAGTCGCACTGGAACGCCTCCCCCAACTCTCGGTACGCGGCATAGGACGTTTCCAGCTCCTCCCCCTCGCTGTACAGAGGGCCTTGTTCCTCGTAATAGGCCCGGACCTTCTCCTGGGCCCGTTCGCTCAGGTTCTCGAAGCCCTCCCGGCCCATTACACGGACATTTTCCGGCCCCATGGGTTCCTCCACCCGCAGAAGCTCCGTGCCGTCCGCCAGACGGTAGATCCGGCTTCTCCGGCTGTCCCACTCCAGAAGGTCCACGGAAGTTCCGTCCCGGAGGGTCAGAGCCTCCCGGTGCAGCTCTCCTTCGATACCGGCGCTGGTGGCCCAGTAGGCCAAGACCTCCTCCCCATCCGCCATTTCCAGGTTCTCCCGCCGGGGATAGCAGCTGGCAAAGGCCCAGGCGTCCACCCGAAGATCCTCTTGGAACGCCGCCCGCAGTTCCTCTTCCGTCCAGCTGCCGCTGCTTCTGGGCCAGAGGCGGGTCCCCTCTGCCAGCCGTACGCCGGTGCGCTTCCCCTGGCTATCCTCCACCACAAAAGCGGTAGGGTCCCCAGCCTCGTTGGTCTGGACCTCCACCACCAGACCCTCTACCCCCCTCTCCCCACTTTGGCAGGCAGTCAGACCCAGGGCCAGACATAGGGCCAAAAACAGAGCCGTCCATTTTTCCCAAGCCATAGCGTTCCTCCTTTACTCCCTCCGCCCCGCCCGGAATTTGGACGGGGATAGCCCAAAGTGCCGCTTGAAAACATAACTGAAATAGTTGGGGTCTGAGAAGCCCGTAGCCTCGGCGATGCGGTAGGTCTTCTCGTCTGTCTCCCGGAGAAGCCGGGCGGCCTCTTCCATACGGACTTTTGTGACGTATGCGGTAAAGGACATCCCTACTTCTCGTTTAAAGAGAGTAGAAAAATACGTAGGGGATAGGTGAATGTGGGCACACAGGGTCTCCACACTGAGCTGCTCGTCGGTGTAGTGTCCGGTGATGTAGTCCTTGGCCCGCTCAACCATCTGTCCAGTGGAGTCGCTCCGCCTTCTGCCAAGCAAATCGTGGAGCCTCCGGCAGCGCTCCCCCAGCCAGTTTCCCAGCTCCTCCAGGCTGGAAAAGTCGGAGACGGACACCGCCCCGGCAAACTTCTCCCCAAAGACCTCCTCCACCGGAAGCCCCCCAGACCGGGTCAACCGGACCAGACAGGTCACCACCTCCAGCAAGAAGAGGTCGCATTTGGAAAGGGACAGTCCCGCATGGCGCAGCCGCTCCATCAGGTCCCGAACCACCGCCTCTACCTGCTCCGGCGTGCCCAGCTTCACGGCGGCGGAGAGGGCCCGCTGGTCCTCCTCCTCAAAGGAGGGGGCGGCGGTGGACTGGGGCTCCAGGTCGCCGATGTAGATGACCCGGCCTCCCCCCGCCAGTATCCGGTAATCCAGAGCAGACCGGGCGCCCTCCGCGCTGCGGTTCAGCTCCTCCGGCCCCCGGCAGGGTAGCCCCACGCCGGTGGTGAGCCGGAGGCCCAGATAGCTCTGGGACAAGCGGCTGAGACGCTCCAGCTCCTCCAGCAGGGGATAGAGCCGCTCCTCCCGGTCCAGGTGGACCAACAGCGCCGCCATGTCCCCGTAGAGCACCACCCGGGCGGCACAACCCGCAAGCTGGAAGTGCTTTTCCAGGAAGGATTGGACGGACAGCAGCAGCAGCTCATCCCGCTCCCCCTCGTCCCCTGGGCCATCCACATGGACCAGCGCCGCGGCCCACAGGCCCTGAGGCAGGTCGATCTCATACCGGGCCGCCCGGTCCTGGACCTGCTCCGGACGGATCTGGCCGCTTAAAAGACGGGTGTAAAACAATTCCCGCAACACCGGCAAACTCTCCTCGTACCGGCGGCGCAAGGTCTCCATATCCCGGCGCTCCAGCCGCTGGCGGTCCAGCTGCTCCCGGAGTTTTTCCAACACTTGGATGAGCTCCGGGGCGTTGATCGGCTTTAAAATATACTCGGACACCCCCAGGCTCATGGCTTGACGGGCGTACTCAAAGTCGTCAAAGCCAGAAAAAACCACCATTTGGGCTCCCGGCAGGGAAAGCCGCAACCTCCGGCACAGCTCCAGCCCATCCATAAAGGGCATCTTGATATCGGTAAGCACCACGTCGGGCCGAAGTTGCTCCGCCAGCTCCAGGGCCTCCTCCCCGTTGCCCGCCTCTCCCACCAGCTGAAACCCCAGAGAGGCCCAGTTGATCTTCCGGCTGATGCCGGAGCGAATTTCCTCTTCGTCATCGGCAAGCAGCACCCGGTACTCCTCCACCAAAATCCCCTCCTTTCGCTGCTTTTTATTATACAACACAATCTTCCATTTGAAAAGAAGGTCCGGCGCGAAACGCGCCGGACCTTGGCAGTTTTTCCCAAACAGATTTTTTTACTTTTTCCCCAGGTACTTCCGAAGATCCAAAGCGACGGCCACAATGATGACCAGGCCCTGGGCAATGAAGGTGTAGGCCGGGTCCACCCGGAGGAACTGGAGGCAGATTTTCAAAATCTCGAACACCAGCACGCCGATGAGGATGCCTCCCACTTTGCCCACGCCGCCGTTGGTGGACACACCGCCGATGGTGCAGGCCGCGATGGCTTCCAGTTCATAGCCAAAGCCCGTGGCGGTGGAGGCGCCGCCGGCCTTGGCACCCACCAGGAAGCCGGCGATGGCGTACAGGATGGAGGCCAGGACGTAGATGCGGATCAGAGTCGCCGGGACGTTGACGCCCGCCACCTGGGCGGCGTTTTCATTTCCGCCGATGGCATACATATATTTGCCGTGCCGGGTTTTGTTATACAGGAACAGCATATAGGCTCCCACAGCCACGGCGAAAATAGCCAGGTAGGGGATGGGGCCCAGAGAGCCCAGAGCCACCTCGGAGTAGGAGCTCTTGAAGCCGCCCAAAGGATCGTTGCCCGTCACCACGGAACAAAGACCGTAGACAATGGTCTGCATACCCAAGGTGGCAATAAAGGGGGGAACCTTCAAAAAGGCGATGACGCAGCCGTTGATAGCGCCGAAGACGGCCATGATGAGGATGACTACCAGCAGGGCCACGAACCACGGAAGATCCGGCATCCAGGGCAGGGCCCGGGCGGCGTAGTCCACGCTCTGGAGCATCATGGCGGCAAGGCAGGCGGAGAGGCCCACCTGACGGCCCGCCGACAGGTCCGTGCCCTTGGTGATGAGGCAGCCGGACACGCCGCAGGCGATGATGAACCGGGGGGACACGTTGACCACCAGATTCTTGAAGTTTGCGGGCTTGAAGAAATTCTCCGTAACGCAGCCCACCACAAAGGCCAGGAGCAAAATGAGAATAATGATGGCGTTATTGGACAGGAAATTCATGACGGATTTCGTGGTAATTTTTCTATTCTCCATGGTTTCTCTCCTCCTTATTCAAACTGGGTGGCCAGGGCCATGATGTTCTCCTGGTTGGCGTCTTTCCCGTCGATAAAGCCGGTGACCCGGCCGTCGCACATGACCATGATCCGGTCGGACATACCGATGAGCTCGCTCATTTCGGAGGAGATCATGATGACGCTCTTTCCCTGCTTCGCCAGTTCCGCGATGATGCAATAGATTTCGTATTTCGCACCCACGTCGATGCCCCGGGTGGGCTCGTCCAGGATAAACACATCCGGGTCGTTGGCCAGCCACCGGCTGATGAGCACCTTTTGCTGGTTGCCGCCGGAGAGAGACTGAATCAGCGTCTTGGACGAGGGGGTTTTGATGGAGAGTTTCGCCACATTGTCCCGGACCAGCTGCTCGATCTTCCCGTCATCCAGCATGAAGCCGCCAATCAGATATTGATTCAAGGAGGCAATGGATACATTATCCGCAATGGAGAGAACCCCTAAGATGCCCGTGGCCCGACGGTCCTCCGTCAGCATGGCGATGCCGCTGTCAATGGCCTGTTTGGGCTGGTTAATTTTCAGTTCCTTGCCCTTGTAGGTGATTTTGCCCGCGCTGTGGCAGCGGAGACCGAAGATGCCCTCCATCAGCTCCGTACGCTGGGCCCCCACAAGGCCCGCCACACCCAGAATCTCGCCCTTGCGGACCTGGAAGGAGGCGTGGCGGAAACTCTTGGGGTTGATGGAAGTAAAGTCCTCCACCTCAAAAACCACCTCGCCGGGGACATTGTTCCGGGGCGGGTAGAGGTTGGAGAGCTCCCGGCCCACCATCTTGGTGATGATGAAATCCGTAGTCAGGCCCTTGGCATCCCAAGTGCCGATGTATTGTCCGTCCCGCATAATGGTGACCTCGTCGCTGATGCGCAAGATCTCGTCCATTTTGTGGGAGATGTACACAATGGCGACACCCTTTTCCCGAAGCTCGCCCACAATGGTGAACAGGGCCTCCACCTCCGCCGCCGTCAAAGAGGACGTGGGTTCGTCCAGGATCAGCACCTTGCAGTCGGCGGACACAGCTTTAGCAATCTCCACCAGCTGCATCTGAGAGACGCTGAGGGTGCCCAGCTTGGCCTTGGGGTCATAGTTCAGGTGGACTTCCTTCAAAACCGCCGCCGCGTCCTGATACATTTTTTCATGGTCTATGGTGACAATCGGCCCCACGCGCTTGGTGGGATAGCGGCCCACGTAGATGTTCTCGCCGATGCTTCGCTCCGGAATGGGTTGAAGCTCTTGATGGACCATGGCAATGCCCCGGTTCAGCGCATCCAGGGGGCCCTTCACCTGGACCTTCTGGCCTTCATAGATAACCTCGCCCTCATCCATGTGGTAAATGCCAAACATACACTTCATCAGTGTGGATTTACCCGCGCCGTTTTCTCCCATCAGCGCGTGGACGGTGCCGGGGCGGAGCTTGAGTTGGGCGTGATCCAGGGCCTTGACACCGGGGAAGCTCTTGACCACGTCGCGCATTTCCAAACGATATTCTGACAATTTACGGTCCCCCCTTGTTCGAGTTGGCTTTTCCATAACCGGCAAAGACCGGCAAAAACCGGGGTTCACCGGCTATGGAAAAGAGGGGCGCGTGCGCTTCGGCACGCGCCCCTGTCAGACGTTTTCGCGTTGTTTGATGAACTTGGATTACTTCATGAAGTCGCCCACGTTTTCGGGGGTAACCTTCACATAGTCAACATACACGCTCTGGTTTCCGGAGCTGTAAGTGGCGCCGCCCAGCAGCTTCTCCATTTCGGCGACCGCACCCGCAGCCTGACCGTTGGCGTCGTTCAGCACCGTTCCGGTCATATTGCCGGCCTGGACTTCGTTCAAAGCGGCATCCAGGGCGTCCACGCCCACCAGATAGATGTCTTCGTTGACCTTGCGTCCGGCGGACTGAATCGCCTGGAGGGCGCCAATGGCCATATCATCGTTGTTGCAGAAGACCACTTCAATTTTATCGCCGAACTGAGCCAGGTCGTTGGCGCAGATGGTCTGTCCCTTTTCACGGTCCCAGTCGCCGCGGGTCAGGTTCAGCTGCTCGACTTCCATGCCGGCGTCCTCCAGAGCCTTGACGGAGAACTCAGTACGGTACTGAGCGTCCACGTTTTCGGGGTCGCCCTGGATCATGATGTAGGAGATTTTTCCATCCCCGTTGATATCGCCCTTGTTGGGGGTATCCAGAATCAGCTCGCCCTGCATGGTGCCGGACTGACGGGCGTCACAGCCAACGTAGACCAGTTTATCATAGGCGGCCATCTGCTCGGGGGTGGGCTCACGGTTGATCAGGACGGTGGGAATCCCCGCGCCCTTTACCGTGGCAATGATGGTGTCCGCCGCAGAGGTCATGACCGGGTTGATGATCAGCGCGTCCACTCCCTGGGTGATGAAGGTGTTGATTTGTTCGTTTTGCTTGGCCTGGTCGTTGTTTCCGTCCACAACGATGGGCTCATAGCCTTTTTCCTTGAGAATCGCCTCCAGGGCGTTCCGGTAGGTGGTCATGAAGGCATCGTCAAATTTGTAGATGCACACGCCGACGGTTCCTCCGGCAGCGGGCTCTTCGGGAGTGGCGGCATCCGCGGGAGGGGTCGTGGTATCGCTCTGGCCGGTCTGAGAATCCCCGGCATTGTCGGCGGGCTTATCTCCGCCGCCACAGGCGGTCAGCAGAGCCAACATCATAACTGCAGCAAGAAGCAAGGCTAACGTCTTTTTCATCATAGTTCCTCCAATCAAATTTTCGTGTTCCGGGGAGACCCCCCAAACCACGCCTATCATTTTAGACGGACCCCGGAAAAAAAACGATAGAAAATTCTTGGATGTTTCATGAAAAAACTAAGAACCTGTATCACAAGCCTTGAGAGGCCGAAAAGACCCGCCCCACCGCCCGGGCAGGGCGGCGAAACGGGTCTCAGGCTGTCAAACAAGTATGTTTGCCAGCCTGCGTAAGTTTTCAAAACCTTTGAAAATGTTTTGAAAACTTATGATTGAAAACGAGAGGAACCCTTCCTGGGTTCCTCTCGTAACTCTCTTCCTTCCCGTCGGGGATGGTTTTTACGGTTTTCGGCACTCTAAGACCCGCTCCACCGCCCGGGCAGGGCGGCGAAACGGGTCTTTCCTATTTTCCGGCAAACGGTCAGGACATCTTTTTCACCAGGCGGTTCACTACTCTGGGGTCCAGGCCGTCCTCGGTGACCACATTGGCCCTTTGGCCCACCAGGGCGTAAAGCCCCAACAAAGACCGGGCGTCCAACATCACCGTGTCGGCGCTCAGCCAGACTTCGTAGGGGGCCTCGCAGGCCAGACGGTGAATGCGGGTGATCTGCTCGTCACTCTTTATATCAATGCTTCTTGTCATCATCATGTCTCCTTATCAAAAACGCGGGGGAACGGATTGGGATGGGTCCCTTTCGTGGGATTAGGCACATTCTAGCAGGAGAGGATGGGAATGTCAACGCTAGAATCCATCAAATTGCACAATTTCTATATGCTAAAATTGTTCATAACGGCCAATTTCGTATCTCCGTCCGCGTCTTTGCGCCCTTACAGATCGTCCGCGTCCTGGACCGGGACCTCATAGGGGTCCAGGGGCTGGCCAGTCCAGCTTCCCAAGGGGTCGGTTTTTGCGGCGGTAAATTGGGACATCTCCCGCGCCTTTTCCATCGCCTTGTTCTCCTGACGGCGTTCCATGGCCGTCACCTCCTCCCATTTTATATAGTCAACGCAGTTGAAAAGAAGTCACAACTTCTTTTCAACCGGCGAACCATGGGTTCGCCGGTGCGCGGAGCGCATTTGCGTTTCCTATGAAGCCATGCGCAGGCAGCCGCTTTGCGGCTCGAACCACCGCCTTGGCGGCGGTTCCTTGAAAAGAATCCCATGGGATTCTTTTCAACTGCGCTGGCTATAACCATCAAGCGGCGGCTTGTGCCTGCTCTATAACCAGTATTCCCCCTGCGGTGAGATTTCCCCCGGAAATTTGTGGAAATAACACAAGATTTCCCTTGCATTTTGGACTTTTTATGGTATACTAATGACAATATCTTGACAAGGGAGATTGTGTATGACCGTATATCTGGTAGATATGGAAAACATTCCTCACGCCTGGGCAAACCTTCTGGACGCGTGCAGGGAAGACGACCGGATCGTCCTTTTCTACACGGATCGGGTCAGTCAGGTTCCCATCATTCTCATGGAAAAGGTCACCAGGGCCCACGTGACGATGGAATACATCAAGTGCTTTGACGGGCCCAACGGTCTGGACTTTCAGCTGGTCACGGAATTGGGTTACCGCGTCGCAAAAGACCCTTCCGCGGAATATGCAATCGTCTCCCAGGACCACGGGTTCGACGTGGTGGTGGATTACTGGGACCAGCGCGGCGTTCAAGCCAAACGGATTGTACCGTCTATCGCGGAAGAGGGGGGCGCGTTTCCCCTGTACAACGCCGGCGGCGGCATTGAGGTTCAGGACGTGGATTTCTCAAATCCGGAATCCTTCCGGAATTTTCTTTACTGGAGGTTATACAACAAGATCCCCAAACGGGAGATCTCCTCTGTGGCTGCCATCATGTTGGACGCGATGGAACAGGGGGACGGGTACACGGAGGACCGGCGGCTCAGTTGCCGGTTCACGTATCTTGACAGGACGCTCCGGAAAAAATACGGCGGAGAACGGGGCGCAAAGCTCCGGGACCGAATCAAGACCGTCTCTCACGAGGTCTTTGTTTTAAACCTCACTATGGACACGGAGGAGCCTCCTCTGTGGGCAGACACCGGGGAATCAGAAATTTGCCAGAAGCCGGAGGTCCCACAAACGCCGGAGGATGCCGTCCGTGTTCCGCTCTCGGCGCTGGACCTTCCCGAATCAAAACGGGAGACCATCCAATCCATCATCCTGGATGTTCTGACGAGCGGGGTGGACCGGCAAAAATCCGCCATATACAGGCGTATGCTCTCCGCCTTTGGACGGGAGGATGGAACAGAGACTTACCGCGCCGCAAAAGGGGTTATCGAAACCATTCTTTCCACTCCGGAAATAACGCCGGTTACGGAAGGGTAAGCATTTCCGCTTCCCGGCCTTTTCCCGAAGGACTCCTTCTTGAATTTTCCAAAAAAGTGTCGTATGATACAGACAGCGCAATTTGCCGCATTCCCGGTTTTCGGCGGCGCCGGGTTGAAAGGAGGCCGCGGCTTCTTTTCAGCCGCGGACCGTTCAGAGCAACCATCCGGCGGCCCACCATCCTGGCGGGGCAAGCACACTATATATAAAGGAGGCCATCCTATGGAGGAAACGAGAATGATGAAGGTCACGGTAGGCGGCAAGTCCTATACCTACCCCTACGGAACGCCCTACCGCGCCATTGCGGCGGACTTTCAGGACCAGAGCCCCTGTGACATTCTGCTGGTCAACCGGGAGGGAAAGCTCTGCGAGCTACACAAGATTCTGGACCGGGACTGCTCTTTGCAGATGGTCACCGCCCAGGACAAGCCCGGTATCCAGACCTATGAGCGCAGCGCCGTCTTCCTGATGCTGAAAGCCTTTTACGACGTGGCGGGCCGGGAGAACGTGGAGCATCTCTCTGTGGAGTACTCCCTCAGCAGCGCGCTCTTCTTTCTGGCCCGGGGAAATTTCACCTTGGATCAGGCCCTGCTGGACCGGGTGGAAGCGCGGATGCGGGAATTATCCGCTCTGGCGCTGCCCATTGAAAAGCGCACCCTGAACACGGACGACGCCATTGACCTGTTTCGGGAAACCAGGCTGGTCCACAAGGCCCAGCTTCTCAGCTTCCGGATCAACTCCCACGTCAACGTCTACTCCCTGGACGGCTTTGTGGACTACTTCTACGGCTATATGGTCCCGGACACCGGCTATATCCGCTGCTTCGGTCTGGAGCTTTTTGAAAACGGTTTTGTCCTCCGCCTGCCCACCCAGAAGGACCCCAACCACCTGGGGGAATTCCGGCCCTCTCACAAGGTTTTCCGGGAACTTTACCAGTCCACCCTGCGCTCTCAGGCTCTGAACGCCTCCAACGTGGCGGAGCTGAACACCACCATTTCCCAGGGTGGGGCCACGCCGCTGATTCTGGCCCACGAGGCCATGATGGAAAAGAAAATCGGCGACATTGCCGCTGAAATCGCCGCCCGAAAAGAAGTCCGGTTCGTGATGATCGCCGGTCCCTCCTCCTCCGGCAAGACCACGTTCTCCCACCGCCTGTCCACCCAGCTTCGGGCTTGCGGCTTGCGGCCCCATCCCATCGCCACGGACAACTACTTTGTAAACCGGGATCAGACTCCCCGGGACGAAAACGGCAATTACGATTTTGAGGGGCTTGGGGCCATGGACGTGGAACAGTTCAACGAGGACTGTACCCGCCTTTTAAAGGGCGAGACGGTGGAGATTCCCACCTACAACTTCAAGAAGGGAGCCCGGGAATACAACGGCAATTTCCTCACTCTGAAAGAGGGGGATGTGCTGGTGATCGAGGGTATCCACTGTCTCAACGACGAGTTCACCCGGTCCTTGCCCAAGGAGAGCAAATATAAAATCTATATCAGCTGCCTGACCACATTGAATATTGACGACCACAACCGCATTCCCACCACCGACGCCCGGCTTCTCCGGCGGATTGAGCGGGACGCCCGAACCCGGGGATACAGCGCCCAGGCCACCATTAAAATGTGGCCCTCCGTCCGGCGGGGTGAGGAGCAAAACATCTTCCCCTTCCAAGACAGCGCGGACACCGTGTTCAACTCCGCCCTGATTTATGAGACGTCCCTGTTGAAGCCCTATGTCCAGCCGCTGCTCTTCGGCGTTCCCAGGGACAGCGAGGAGTATATTGAGGCAAAGCGGCTTTTAAAGTTTTTGAATTACTTCCTGCCCATTCCGGCGGACAACGTCCCCAAGACCTCTCTCATGCGGGAGTTCATTGGCGGAGGCTGTTACCACAGCTGAGCTGGGGGATGGGGAACAACCGCCCCTCTGGAGAACCGTGTTTTCTCCAGAGGGGCGGTTTGCTTTATGGCTTTGTTATCGCTTTTCCCATAACCATAAAAGAGGCGGGGCCTTGCGGCCCCGTCTCTTTTTGTGTGGGATTTACGTTTGCTCGTCTCGCGTTGGATTAAGCGAAGGTGACTTCCACAGTAGCCACGGCCACAGCGGCCTTAGGCATCTTGAAGGTAACCGTCACAACAGACTTCACTTCAGCCTCGGCGGGAACATACGCATTGCTCTTTTCGGTTGCGTAATAGGTTTCCCCATCAGCCCACTCAGTCGCCGCAACATATTTGCCTTCAGAATCTTTCGTGTAGATTTCGTTGTTTTCCAGAGCGGCGGTAAAGCCATCCGCATCGCTAATGCTCAGAGCGGCGTATTTAGCCGTGGTGGGCTCGTTTTGAGCAGCTTTCGCTCCGTTACCCGCAGTCCGGGTAGCAGCAGCGTCCGTCACGGTGATGGCTTCGCCACCACTAGTCTTCAGCACCACAGAAGAGGCAGTTGCTTCGCCCAAGTCAGCAGCGGTGTCAATCTCATACTGGAGGGTGATTTCCGTGCCAGCGGTATAGTTGCCAGCCGCAGAGGTGGTCCAATCATCGCCAGTTTTCAGGGTGTAGCCAGTCAGAGCAGCAGTGCCGCTGAAGGCATACTCTCTCGCGACAGCGGAGATTACCACTTCGCCGCCCTCAGCAACAAACAGCTGAACAGCGGTGGGATCAGCCGCGTCATCCACGGAAGATCCGCTGATAGTAAGGTCAACATCAGCCGTGCTCTTCAGGGTCACACGCATCGTGTGGGCGCCTTCGGAGAGGTTCACAGAACCGCCGGCCACGGGGACAGAGGTCTTGCCGTCGATGACAATGCGCTGGATAGCCTCAGATTCGTCGGTGACGGTGAAGGTCACAGCGGCTTCGCCTTCGGCGGGGGCGTTGGGATCGGGGATCACAGAGGGAAGCTCCGCGCCTTCAGAGGTAGCGGGAGGCGTCGTGATGCCTGTGCCACCAGCAGCGCTCGTGACCTGGCAAGAAATCTTCTTGCCAGCCAGGAGGGTGGCAATCTCAGAGGTCACATCGGCAATCGCGAGAGTGCCATTCTGGGGAGCAGAGACGCCCAGAGTGGTCAGCTCGTCAGAATTAAAGGCCACGAACTCATTCTCAGCGTTGATGTATCCCCAAGCATAAGTAGCGGTAGCAGCCACTTCCTGATCGGAGACAGTAGCGGTGAAGGTCACAGCATCGCCCTGCTTCAGAGCAGCCAGATCCTTGTCAGCGGCCACGGTCACAGTGAAGGGAGCCTCGCTGGTGCCCAGGTCCACCTTGACGGTAGTCTGAGCTTCGCTGACGCCGACCTTGTCGGAATCCTTCGCGGTGACAACGCACCAAACCTTCGTAGCAGAGGGATCCGCAATGTCCTCGGCAGTCAGAGTCAGAGTGAAGGTATCGCTCAGGCCCTTTTTGTCGTGGACAGTCTTGGTGGCCGCAGCATCACCACGCTGGACATACCAGGTGTAGTTGTAGCTGGTGGTCACAGTGGCCCGGCTAACGGGGGTAACCGTGGTCTTGAAGGTCACAGTGTCGCCCACGCCCAGACCGGCGGTGTTGGTCTCGCGAGTAGTCTCAGCAGTGAAGTTCGCCTGGGTCTGCTGGTCGCGCTTATAGCCGTCCAGGACCACGATGATGTACACGCTGCGGAACTCGCCAGAATCGGGGTTGTCGTTGAACAGGATCGCAAGCTTGATGCTCTCGTCCACGAACTCGTCCAGATCCTCCAGAGAGTCCACGTGTTCCTCACCCTTGTTGTTGCGGACAACGTCACGCATATCGAGCCACTTGACGTTCTTGGCCAGACGCATACTACCAACCTTGACGTCAGCCGGGCCAAAACCGTCAGCGCCACCGAGGACGTTGCACTGGTTCGGGTTAGGAGTGCCGGGGAAGCTTGCAGAGTAGTTCAACTCGGTAACACCGTCCATACGGGTAACAGAGAAGGCGGGATTAATAGCAGAGCCAATGTTGAACAGATCCTTACTCAGCTTAGAGCTGGTGGTGCTGGCCTGAACGGACATACCGTTGACAATGGCAGAAGAAGTGTTGCGAGTCGTGCGGTTATAAACCTTCATGTCGTAGAAGTTGTCATTGAACTTCTCGGCATCCACCGGAGCTTCCTTCTTGGTGTAGGTGAAGAAAGAGCCAATGGGCAGGTTCACCTTGTCAGAATAGATAACGGTGCTGTCGTCCCACTTGCCGTCAGGTCCATACCAAGCCACACGGTAGCCCTGATATTTGCCATTCTCGGTGTGGATACCAGCCTCGCCATCATAGTCCACAATGTAACCGCTGTTGGACAGCTTGGCATTATTGGACTCCTGCTTGATCACAACGGCTTTCACGAAGCCCTTGTCGGTGGTGTAAGCCTGAGCAGGGTTGGAATCAGAAGCATACTCGGTATTGATGGCGTCAATCTCAGTGGTCTCAACATCCTGAATGTCGGAGAAGATCTCGATGGACTCCACGTCGCCGTCCTCATCGAAGGACACATAGATGAACTTCACATCGTCGGCAAAGTAATAGTTGCTGTAGTCAGGGGAACCGCCGATATCAGTCACCAGGTCCACGCCGACGTTGCGGGTCTGGATCTTGTCGTTATTGCTGACATCGTAGATAAACGCACCGCCCTCAGCGGTATTCGCAGGAGTCTCAATGAGGTTATTTTTAGTGCCATATCCCTCAAGGAGTTTCCATTCGGCGGTATTGCTGTTGCTGGCGCTGGTGTACTTCACCAGGTCGCCGGGAGCCACGTTATGGTTGCCGCTGGTATAGTCAACATTACCAACGTTCAGGCTGACCGCCTCGCCGCCAACAGTCCAGCCGTTGACCACGTTGACCAGCTTGTTGCCCTGAGTAGCCAGGCCAAAGCTGCCGACGATCATGTACTCAGAAGTCTCACCGACATCCTTCGCGAGCAGAGCGTTACCATACTCGTCCAGAAGCAGAGTGACATCCTTCTTGGTAATCTTGATCTTGTTGGCATCCAGATCAATCATCTTATCGTTCCAGTCAGCGATTTTGTAAGTCGTATCGCCAACGGTGATATCAATGGCATTCCGGTCAGTACCAACAGAACCATAGGTAGAAACCTTGGTCAGCTTGCCGCTGACAGTTTCGGGAACGTAAACCTTGCCGACTTCGAAGTCATCGTTATCCGCCTCATTCTGGGCAACAGGGATAACCGCAACCTTGTCGCCAGACTTCAGTTCCTTCAGAACCGCGAAAGCGGCGTCGTCAGAACGGACGTTCTCGACCTCAACGTGGATAGCGGGCTGATTGTAGCCATAAGCGGGAGCCGCGTTGTCGGATTCCACACGCTTCAGGGAAACGTAGTCGGATTTAACCTGATCGATTTCCATCAGCTGAGTCTGAATCACGACGACGTCCGTGATGAAGTCCGCGTCATAGTTGGAGACGTAGACCTGCACCAGAGTGCCGTTGTCGGTCAGATCCGCAATGTCTGCGATCTTGGCGCTCTTGCCGTCAGCGCCGGGATCAAGGGTGGCATCATCCAGGACGCCGTTCCACCACAGGCGGGTGGTATCGTCGCTGTTGTTGTAGTTCTTGCCGTCCAGGTCATAATTCCGCAGGCCCA
This sequence comes from uncultured Oscillibacter sp., assembly GCA_910585245.1. Classification (GTDB taxonomy): domain Bacteria; phylum Bacillota; class Clostridia; order Oscillospirales; family Oscillospiraceae; genus Oscillibacter. The sequence goes on along the minus strand of CAJUCO010000019.1, from coordinate 7,431 downwards.
GAGCGCGCTCCTTGGCAGCGTCGGTGGCCTCCAGGTGAGCAACCTGAGTAGTGAACTCGAAGTCAGCCTCCAGGGGATAAGTACCAATGGTAACCTTCTTGTAGCTCCACTCAGCAGAGGGACGGCCATACTGGTCGTGAGTGGGATTGTACTTGTCGTGCTCCAGGCGGAGGTCGACAAAGTGCTCCTCAGCAAACTCAACGGTGTAGTAGTCGGTGGCAATCTGGTTCACCAGGCTGCCGTTGCTCAGGCTGTTGCCCTGACGGACACGGATGTTCCGGGCAAACTCCTGGTTGCTGGTCTTGTAGTTACGGGTGTGGCCGCCAGAGACCACCACATTGGTGTTGTCGCCGGTGACGCTGACATTGATACCCTCATCATAGGTCACAACCGTGGCCTTCAGGGCGTTCAGGGCCAGCTGGCAGGCCTCTTCACGGGTCACAGCCTTGCTGCCGTCGAACTTCAGGCGGTCAAACAGGCCGGCGGACTGACCAACGGAAGCCACGTTCATGGTCCAGCCAGTGTCGGTGAACTTCTCATAGTCAGAGTTGTATCCGACAGCGCCGAGCAGCATCTTCGCAAAAGCATAACCAGTCAAGGTATTGCCGGGCTTGAAGGTGCCGTCGCCGTAACCGCTGATGATGTTCGCGGTTTTGCAGTAGCTGATGACGCCCGCGAAGGTGTGTCCGGCGGGAACGTCGGGATAGGGGGCATAGTTGTTGGGCAGGTTGCTGGCGGCCTCAGGGCCGATCAGCAGGGAAACAATGATCTTTGCGGCCGCGCCACGGGTCAACTCCTTGGCGGGCTGGAAACTGCCGTCGTCATAACCGGTAATCACACCGATGCGGTTCAGAACCGCGACAGCTTCCTCGTACTGAATCTCATCCTTGTCGGTGAGATCCTTGTACTCGGTGGCCCCAGCGCTGATGGTGACCAGAGACATGGTCATAACCAGAGCGAGGACCAGGGATAAGAACTTCTTCATGGAATATCCTCCTTTGATTTTTGGCGGGAAGTTCGCCGCCGTTATTTGCGGTTCGGGACGCGTCGGCTTTTCCGGCGCACATACAGTGGCTAGCCGTTCCCGTATCTACCCCGGGATTGCCGCCTCATCCGTGCCGCATGATGAATATAACACAGCGCTTTTCGAAAAGCAATATGTTATCTATGTTTGTAACATAACAGTAACAAACAACCCTAAGGTTCCCAATCGTATATCCTTCTCATATTTACTTCAAATTAAACTATTTGATAAAAATTTTTCAGCTTTTTCCTATACTATTATCGGTATAGTCTTTGCAGATTTCTTTCTCTATTTATCATATATGTATAACTCTTGTTTTCCACTGAACCGCCTGTTTTAGTTGTCATCTTCTCTAATGAGAAAATGCAGATTGACTTGCAGCCAGAGGACGTAGTATGATAAATATAGTTATTTCGCAAACGTTTGAGCGCCAGCACTAGAAGGAGGTCCAGCATGAAAACGATTCTCAGCTATCTTCGTCCCCATACCCCCCGCGTAGCGGTAGGCGTGACGGTAAAATTCTCTGCTGCCGTGCAGGAGCTGCTGCTTCCTTTACTACTGGCTCATATCATTGACGATTGCGTCCCCGCCAAGGACCTCTCTGGGGTCTTCCGTGCGGGAGGGTTGATGCTGGTCATGGCTTTCGGCGCGGCATTTTGCAATATCACCGCCAATCGTATGGCGGCCTGGGTATCCATGGACATGACCCGACAGCTTCGCCGGGACTTGTACCAGCGCACACTGCTGCTTTCCCAAGCTCAACTGGATCGCTTTTCTGTGTCTTCCATTGTCTCCCGGCTGACCAATGATACCTACAATGTTCATCAAATGTTCGATAAAATTCAACGGGGAGGCATCCGGGCTCCCATGCTAGTACTTGGCGGATTGGTTTTGACCTTTTTCCAGGCGCCGCCTCTGGCTCTGGTGCAATTGACCGTCTGCTCGGCCACCTTTTTTGCCATCTGGCTGGTAACCCGTCAAGGCATTCCCCGTTACACCCGTGCCCAGGAAGCTGTGGACACAGTGGTCCGCATCCTCCGGGAAAACGCCGCCGGTGTCCGGGTAATCAAGGCTCTGGCCTGCCAGGGACGAGAGCGGGATCGTTTCACCGCCGCCAGCCACACTGCCAAGGAGGCGGAGGAAGCCGCCGGAAGCGTTATGGCCGCTGCCAACCCCCTGTCGGATTTTCTGCTAAACCTGGGACTGGTGCTGGTGGTGCTGGCAGGAGCGGCTCTGGTGGACCGGGGATGGATGTCTTCGGGACAGATTGTGGCCTTCCTCTCCTATTTCACAATCATCCAAACCGCAACTTTGGGTCTTGCGAAGCTCTTCGTTAAATTCAGCAAAGGCGTGGCTTCCGCCCGGCGGATTGAAGAGGTCCTGCTGGCCCCAGAGGAGCAAAGGGTCCAAGTATCCGAAGACCTGGCTTCACCGGGCCCGGAGCTTGGTATGAAGGATGTTTCCTTCTCCTACCTGGGGGTGGAAAAGGATTTGGACGGGGCCTCCTTCCAACTGTGTAAAGGAAAAACCCTTGGTATTCTAGGCCCCACCGGCGCCGGGAAGACCACCCTGGTCTCTCTGCTTCTCCGGCTCTACGATGCGAATCAGGGCGTCGTCTGGGTAGGGGGCCAGGATGTGTCCACCCTCGGCCGGGAAAAACTCCGAGGCCGTTTCGGCGTTGTTTTTCAGAACGAAACCCTGCTGAACGACAGCGTTTACGAGAACATCTCCTTCTTGCGAAACCTCCCCAGGGAAGGCGTAATTGCCGCCGCCAAAACCGCCCAGGCCTGGGAATTTATTGAAACCCTTCCCGGCGGACTGGACGCCCGCCTGGATATCCGAGGTGCCAACCTCTCCGGCGGCCAGCGGCAGCGGTTGCTCATTGCCCGGGCCCTGGCGGCCCGCCCTGGCATTTTGATCCTGGACAGCGCCGACAGCGCCCTGGACTATCGCACGGCCGCCGCTCTTCACACCGCTCTCCGGCGCGACTTCCCCGGCGTAACCCTTGTAGTAATCTCCGAACGGGTCGCATCCCTTCGGGAGGCGGATCACATCCTAGTGCTGGAGGATGGTGTGATTTCCGCCCAGGGCACCCATCAGGAGCTCCTCCACGCTTGTAAGCGCTATCGCCGTATGGCGGAACTTCAAATGGGAGGTCTTGAATGAAAAAGAATGTGCTCACCCGTCTGGGGCGCTTTCTCCGGCCCTACAGCTTTCAATTTCTAAGACTGCTGATGTTACTCCTGGTGGGAAATCTCTTATCCCTGACCGCCCCCCTGCTCTCCGGCAGGGCGGTAGACGCCGTGGGCATTCAGGCCGGAGCAGTGGACTTCCCCGGCGTATTTTGGAACTGTCTTGGGATGCTGGGGTGTTACGCCCTGTCCTCCTTATTGAATTACGCAGTGTCCTCCCGCCTCCTCCGAACGGCCCAGGCCGTATCTCACGACCTTCGGAAGGCCGCTTTCAACCACATGAGCGAATTGCCGGTGGAGTATTTTGACATTCACCCGGCGGGAGACCTTATCAGCCGCGTCTGCTATGACGTGGACACGGTCAACGCCACCCTCTCCACAGACCTTCTTCAATTGGGGACCAGCGTTTTCACTGTGACAGGGTCCTTTTTCATGTTGCTTCTCCTCTCTCCCCGGCTGACGCTGGTGTTCCTGGTTACGGTCCCCCTGTCCGCCGTCCTGACTCGCATTCAGATGAAACGCATCCATCCCCTCTTCCGTCTCCGGTCCAGGGAATTGGGAGCTCTCAACGGCTTCGCAGAAGAACGAATAGGCTGCCTGAGATCCATCCGGACCTACGGTGTGGAAGCGGCGGATCTAGACCTTTTTGACCAACGGAACAATGCGGCTTCCAAAGCCTATTATGACGCGGACCGGGCCAGCGCGGCCCTTGGTCCCTCGGTAAACTTCATCAACAACATCTCTCTGGCCGCTGTCAGCATCTTCGGCGCTCTTTTGTATCTGGGAGGCGCTTTGTCCCTGGGAAGCCTGTCCTCCTTTGTCCTCTATTCCCGGAAATTCTCCGGTCCCATCCGGGAGGCGGCGAACCTCCTGGCGGAGCTTCAGGCCAGTGCCGCCGCCGCCGAGCGGGTGCTGGACCTGCTGGATGAGAAGCCGGAACCGGGGGACCCAACCTGCGCCCTCCCTGTGGAACATCTGAGGGGAGAGATCTGTTTTGACCATGTGACTTTCGGCTACGACCCAGCCCATCCCGTTCTCCGGGACTTCACCGCTCACATTCCAGCGGGAAGTCTGGCTGCTGTCGTGGGTCCCACCGGTGCCGGGAAAACCACCTTGGTGTCTTTGCTTCTCCGGTTTTACCACCCTCAGGGCGGAACCATCACTGTGGACAAAGTCCCCCTGGACGCTTACAGCCGGGACGGCCTTCGCCGCCGTCTGGCCCTGGTCCTTCAGGATACCTGGCTCTTTGGCGGCACCATTGCGGAAAACATCGCCTATGGCGCGCCGGGAGCCAGCCAGGATGACATTGTCAAAGCCGCCAAGGCCGCCCGCATCCATCGTTTCATCACCTCCCTTCCCCAAGGCTATGACACCGTCCTCACCGACGAGGGAATCTCCAAAGGGCAAAAACAGCTTCTGGCCATTGCCCGGTGTCTCCTCACGGAGGCGGACGTGGTCATCCTGGACGAGGCCACCAGCAATGTGGATACGGAGACCGAAGGGGAGATCAGCCTTGCCATGGAGCGCCTTCGCCAGGGGCGGACCTGCTTTGTCATCGCCCACCGGCTGGCTACCGTCCGGGGCGCGGACCGCATCCTGGTGCTAGACCAGGGCGGCGCAGCCGAGCAGGGGACCCACCAGGAGCTCTTGGCCGCCGGAGGCGTTTACGCCCGGCTTTACGCCGCCCAATTTCAATCCTGACCATGGCGAACTCTGACGAAAACGTATCCGCAGTTTCAGGAGTTTTTGGAAAATGCAATTGGCAAATTAGCAAAAACCGTCTCATCTCATTTGTCTAAATTGTAAACAAATTGTGAAAACAAACAAAAAAGCTCCCCTAAAATCGGGAGGCTGACAATTGACAAACCCGCTAAGGATTCTTTATAATGAACTCAGGAAGTCGCAAACGTTTGCGCAAAGCGGACCCATTTCCGCCCCGCGTGAACGCCCCTGGGTGTGACCGGATGGGAGGACTTGATCGCTCAGGGAGTTCCCGGCAGTTATCAGAAAGAGGTGTTATCGTGTCAAATGCAGTAACCGTGACCAAGGAAAGACCCCCCAGAAAGAAACTGACGGCACGTCGGTTGAAGAACCTGATCCTGAACGTGCTCAAAAACCCCTTCAACATGGTCGTGCTGGTCAGTCTGATCGTGTTGTTCTGCCTGATTATCATTCCCCTGCTGACCATGATCAAATCCACCTTCACCCTGGCGCAAGGCGAGCTCCGCCGCGTAGACGGCAAAGTCGGCGACTTCACGCTCTACTATTGGCAGTATATGCTGATGAGCAATATGTCCAAGGCCGTGCTGTGGGAGCCCCTGATGCACTCCTTCGTCTGCGGCTTCTTCACCACGCTGATTTCCGTGCCTCTGGGCTCGGTGCTGGCTTGGCTGATGATCCGTACCGACCTCCCCGGCAAGAAGGTTCTGGGCATTCTCATCACCGTGCCCTACATGATTCCCTCCTGGACCAAGGCCATCGCCTGGCTGGCGGTGTTCCGTACGCCCACCAGCGGCGCAAACGGATTTCTCACCGGCATGGGCATCCCCATTCCCGACTGGCTGGCCTACGGCCCCACGGCCATTGTGCTGTGTATGTCCATGCACTACTACGCCTTCTCTTACATTCAGGTCTCCGGCGCCCTCCGCTCCATTAACTCGGAGCTGGAGGAGATGGGCGAGATTCAAGGCGCCAATAAGGCTCAGATTCTCCGCTACATCACCCTGCCGCTGATTCTTCCCTCCGTGCTCTCCGCCCTGGTCATGACCGTCTCCAAGTCCATCGGTACTTACGGCGTGGCGGCCAACTTGGGCAACCGCATCGGCTACTACACACTGGCCACCCGTATGCGCGTGTACATTGACCAGGGTCCCCGGGGCGTGGGCTACGCCATGTCCATCGTCCTGGTAGGTCTGGCGGCTCTGATCCTGATGAGCAACCAAAAGGCCATCGGCGTCCGCAAATCCTATGCCACCGTGGGCGGCAAGGGCGGCCGCAGCACCCTGATGCCTCTGGGCGCGGCGAAGAAGCCTATGATGGGCTTCCTGGGCATCTTCCTGTTCCTGGCCATGGTCATGCCCTTCTTCGTGCTGATTATGGAGACCTTCCAGGTCACCACCGGCGCGGGCTATGGTCCCGAGAACCTGACCCTTTACAACTGGATCGGCGAAGCCGGCGAAGCGGAGGTCTATACCAACTACGAAGGTATCTTCCGTAACAAGGAATTCTTCAACGCCCTGTATAACACCGTGCGCCTGACCATCATCACCTCCCTCATCACCGCCTTCTGCGGCCAGTTCCTGGGCTACATCAGCTCCCGCGGCCGGGGCAAGTGGTACGGCAACCTCACCGAGCAGCTGGTGTTCGTGCCCTACCTGATGAGCGGCGTGGCCTTCTCCACCATGTATTTCTCCATGTTCAGCGTGCCCCACTTCGGCGGGCTGCTTCCCTCCCTCTACGGCACCTTTACCCTGATCGTTCTCACCTCCGTGGTCAAGCACTTCCCCTTCGCCAGCCGCTCCGGTACCGCCAATATGCTCTCCATCAGCGTGGAGCTGGAGGAGGCGGCGGACATTGCCGGCGCCAGCTTCTGGAAGCGGATGGCCACCATCATCGTTCCCCTGGCGAAGAACGGCTTCATTTCCGGTTTGATGCTGGTGTTCATCTCCATCGCCAAGGAGTTGGACCTGATCATCATCATGATGACCCCCACCACCCGGACCATGTCCTATCTGGCCTTCACCTACTCTCAGGAGGGCTACGCCCAGATGTCCGACGCCATTTCCGTGTGCGTGCTGCTGTTCATCCTGTTCTGCTACATCTTCGCCAACAAGGTTGCCGGCGCGGATATCGGCAAGAGCTGGTAAACGCCGTCGGAAATTCCGCCCACTCCGCTTCCGCCGCCTCCGGCGGCGAAAGCTCCGCTCTGCTCCATTCCCTCCGCCGTCCTTCAAGAGGGGACTTTGTCCCCCTTGAGCATTCCCCCTCCCCTGCGGGGGACGAGGGGCGGGAGATTGGACGCGTAGACACGGTGGGCTGTATCGGGATTCTATAGTTAAGATAAGATCAGAAAGGAAACGTGCCATATGAGCCGCATTGAACTGAAAAATATTGACAAATTTTACGGCAACAACCACGTCCTCCGCAACATCAACCTGACCATTGAGGACGGCGACTTCATGACCCTGCTGGGCCCCTCCGGCTGCGGCAAGACCA
>CAJUCO010000018.1 GCA_910585245.1 uncultured Oscillibacter sp. | reverse complement strand
GAGAAACCCATCAGGGGTTTCTCTCGTTTTCAATCAGAAGGTTTTCAGACCTTTTCAAGGTCTGAAAACCTTGCTCCGGCTGGCGAAAATCCTTTTTTGACAGCCGGACCGCCTGGGAGATGACTCCCAGGCGGTTTTTCTCACCAAATCAAGGTCGCGAAATAGTCCTCCAGCGTCTCTGCCCGGCGAATCAGGTCCACGGACCCGTCCTCCCGGAGGAGCAGCTCCGCCGAGCGGAGTTTGCCATTATAGTTGTAGCCCATGGAAAAGCCGTGGGCCCCGGTGTCGTGAATCACCAGCAAATCCCCCACGTCCGTCTTGGGCAGCATCCGGTCTACGGCAAACTTGTCATTGTTCTCACAAAGGCTCCCCGCCACATCGTATAGACGGTTGCAAGGCGCGTCCTCTTTGCCCATAACCGTAATATGGTGGTAGGCCCCATACATGGCGGGGCGCATCAGGTTACAGGCACAGGCGTCCACGCCAATATACTCCTTGTAGATATGCTTTTCGTGAATCACCCGGGTAACCAGGTGGCCGTAAGGGGCCAACATATAGCGCCCCAACTCCGTGTACAAAGCCACATTGCCCATACCGGCGGGAACCAGAATATCTTCAAAGGCTTTCCGGACGCCCTCGCCGATGACCGCAATGTCGTTCTCCGCCTCCTCCGGACGGTAGGGTACGCCCACGCCGCCGGAGAGATTGATGAAGGCAATCCGGCACATGGTCTCCTCCTGGAGCTCCACCGCCAGCTGGAAGAGAATGCGGGAAAGCGCAGGATAATAGTCGTTGGAAAGCGTGTTGGAAGCCAGGAACGCATGGATGCCAAACTCCTTCACCCCCAGGTCCCTCAGCCGCCGGAAGGCCTCCGCCAGCTGGGGCCGGGTCATGCCGTACTTGGCGTCGCCGGGAGTGTCCATCACCTGGACGCCATCCCGGCTCTCCCCCAAGGTGAAGACTCCGCCGGGGTTATAGCGGCAGCAGACTTTTTCCGGAACCTTCCCCACCGCCTTGACCAGCGTGTCAATGAGGGTGATGTCGTCCAAATTGACGATTCCCCCCAGACGGCAGGCAGCCCGGAACTCCTCCTCTGTGGTGTTGTTGGAGGAGAACATAATCCCCTCCTCTCCGGTGATGCCGCAGCGCTCCGCCAGCTCCAGCTCCGCCAGAGACGAGCAATCGCACCCGCACCCCTCCTCATGGAGGATTTTCAATATGGCGGGGGTGGGAGTGGCCTTGACGGCGAAATACTCCCGAAAGCCGGGATTCCAGGCAAAGGCGGCGTTCAGGCGGCGGGCGTTCTCCCGGATGCCCCTCTCGTCGTAGAGATGAAAGGGCGTGGGATACCGGCCGGCAATGGCCTCCAGCTGACTTCTTGTGACAAAGGGCGTTTTCATAACAACAACCTCAACTCTTTTGTAATGGAACTTTTAAAGCGCCTGCCGGGTGCAGCCCAGGCCGCTCAGGCGGGCGATGATCTTCTCCCGGTATTCCCCGTGACGGGGCATACCGCCTCCCAGGCCCCCTCGCTTTGGCAACAGGAACTTGAGAAAGCTGCCGTCCTTCAGCGTGATGGAGCAGCTCACACTGCCCATCATGGCCTTTTTCAGTCGGCAGTCTTGGATTTCCGCCAGGGGAAAACAGGTCCCCAAATCCTCCGCCACGGTCTTTCGCAGGTCCGGAATATGGTAAAACTGATTCAGATATGTCCGCTCCTCACACTCGACAACCACCAGATACTGTCCGGTAATCCCCACGTACACATCGAATTTGGAGGTCTTTTTCCGGTTCACCTGAAGCGTGATGCCGTGCACCCCCGCCAAAAGGACCTCCCCCTCTGGAATACATCCCTCTAAGAGCTGCACCATCTTGCCCTCGTTAAAAATATCGGACATAGCAAAACCCTCCCCCTGCATTTCATTCTCAGCCGTGATTTTATCGCCAGACAGGTTCAACCGCATCCGCAGATACGGCAAAACTCAGCGGCAGCGGGCCCCTTTCAAGGGCCGCCTTCGCGGCCTTGACCCGGCCGTCACCGCAAATATTGGCGCATTTTCAACTTTGTCCACTATATCACAGATGTCCCCTTGATTCAAGAAGTTTTCATCCGCTATTCTTTTTAAAAAATAACCCTTGTATTCCGCCGCCCGGGGCGGTACAATGAGGGAGACGATTAAAATGGAGGTATGGCTATGGGAAAGATCGTTGTAAACGCCATGGGAGAACTGTGCCCCATCCCAGTGGTGAAAGCCACGCGGGCTCTGCGGGAGATGACCGAACCGGGGACGCTGGAGGTCCATGTGGACAATGAGATCTCCGTTCAGAACCTGAGCCGGATGGCCACAGGGTACAAGCTGGCGGCCCGGTCCGAAAAACTAAGCGGCCGGGAGTTTGTAGTTTCCATGGAGGTGACAAATCCCATTGGGGAAACGCCCCTGGAGGAACCGCCTCTCTCTTGCGGCCCGGACACCAGGGAAGATCTGGTGGTAGCGGTGGACAGCGCCGCCATGGGCCGGGGCAGCGACGAGCTGGGAAAGGCGTTGATGAAGGGCTTTCTCTTCGCCGTGAGCCAGCTGCCAAAACTACCGGCGGCCATGCTCTTTTATAACGGCGGGGCCCATCTCACCTGCCGGGGTTCCGACTCCTTAGAGGATCTGAAAACCCTGGAAGCCCAGGGGGTAGGGATTCTCACCTGCGGCACCTGCCTGAACCACTATGGTTTGACAGAGGAACTGGCTGTTGGAAACGTGACGAATATGTACGCCATTGTGGAAAAGTTGGCGGGAGCGGGCAAGGTGATCCGGCCATGATCTACCTGGACAACGCCGCCACCACCCAAATGAAGCCCCCGACTGTGGCCACGGCCATGCTGGAGGCCCTGTCCTCCTATGGAAACAGCGGCCGGGGAGGGCACGCGGGAGCTTTGTCCGCGGCCCGGACCATCTATGAGACCCGGGAGAAGCTGGCGGCTCTTTTGGGCTGTCCCCGGGCGGACCATGTGTGCTTTACCTCAAACTCCACCCAGGCTCTAAACACAGCCATTTCCGGTCTGCTGGGCCCGGGGGACCATGTGATCTCCACGGATTGGGAGCACAACTCCGTTCTCCGGCCCCTGTACCGCCTTCGGGAGCAGGGGGCGGAGGTGGACTTTGTCCCCGCCGGTAGAAACGGGCGGCTGGATTACGCCGCCTTTGCCCGGCTTCTGCGGCCCCACACGAAAGCTGTGGTCTGCACCCACGCCTCCAATTTGACCGGGGACGTGGTGGAAATCGGGCGGGTGGGCCGCTTTGCCAGGGAGCACGGCCTGCTCTTCTTGTTGGACGCCTCCCAAACCGCGGGAGTCCTCCCCATCGACATGACGGCCCAGGGCATCGACGTGGTCTGCTTCACAGGGCACAAGGGCCTTATGGGCCCTCAGGGTACCGGCGGGCTTTGCCTCCGGGAGGGGGTGGAAATCCGCCCTCTGGCCGTGGGAGGCACCGGCGTGCAAAGCTATTCTGAGACCCAGCCCCGGGAGTATCCCACCCGCCTGGAGGCGGGAACCCTCAATGGCCACGGTCTGGCGGGTCTAAACGCCGCCCTGGACTTTCTGCGTGAAACCGGAACCGGCGTGATTTACGCCCACGAGGACGCTCTGGCCAGCCGGTTTGTCCGGAGGGTCCGGGACCTGCCGGGAGTGACGGTCTACGGGGATTGGGCGGCCTCCCTCCGGGCTCCCATTGTCACACTGAACATCGCTGGCTGGGACTCCGCCCAGGTGTCCGACCAGTTGGCGGAGCGGTTTGGTATCGCCACCCGCCCCGGCGCCCACTGCGCCCCCCGGCTACACCGCTGCCTGGGGACGGAGGAGCAGGGGGCCGTCCGCTTCTCCTGGTCCTATTTCAACACGGAAGCGGAGACCGACGCGGCGGCGGCGGCGGTTGGCATTCTGGCCCGGGAGGCGCTGTAGGTATGCGGGAACGGCAGAAGAAGTGCGTGGTGACGTTTCGCACCACTGCCGGAGCCATGTCCATGGAGTCCGCCTGCAAGGCGGCGGGTCTGCCGGGGCGGCTGATCCCCGCGCCCCGGAGCGTTACCGCCGGATGCGGCCTGTGCTGGGCCGCGCCGCCGGACAGCCGGGAGGCCCTGGAGGAGCTGGTGATGAAAAAACACTTGGATGTGGAGGGCATTTATGCTATCATCTTCTAAAGAGGTGATGCCTGATGGCGAATATCTGTGAGGATTGCGTCTGCTATGACTACGACGAAGAGCTGGGGGCCTTTGTCTGCGCCATGGATCTGGACGAAGACGAGATGGAACGTTTTTTAAAGGGAACCAACACCGCCTGTCCCTTCTACCGTCCCGGCGGAGACTACAAAACGGCGGCAAAGCAATGAGGGGGAACTCTATGGAACTGGTGGACTTATACGATGAAAACCGCCTCCCTCTGGGAAAAACCGGGGAACGGAACGCCGGGCGTTCCCCCGGCGAGTACCGGACGGTGGTTCACGTCTGCGTCTTCGACCACCGGGGGCGTCTGCTGATTCAGCAGCGAACCCCGGAAAAATTCATCTGGCCCAATCTCTGGGATCTGTCGGTAGGCGGCGGCGTGGACGCCGGGGAGACCAGCCGCCAGGGGGCGGAGCGGGAATTCCGGGAGGAGCTGGGTTATCCTCTGAACCTGGGGGGCCTTAGGCCCTCGGTGACGGTGAACTTCGACGGGGGCTTTGACGATTTTTACCTTCTCACAAAGGACCTGCCTCTTGAGGACCTGATCCTGCAAAAAGAGGAAGTCCAAGCCGTTCGCTGGGCAACTTTGGGGGAAATCCTCGGTATGCTGCGCCAGGGGACCTTCATTCCCTACCCGGAGAGTTTCCTGCAATTTCTCTTCGATATGCGCGAGCAATTTGGTTTCCCCACAAAATAGGAAAAACCGGAAGGGCCGTCCCCCTTCCGGTTTTTCAAACCTCTTCTTAAGCCCGCTCCCTACACCGGCAGGCTCCAGCCCCGCCGGTTGAGCGGCGGTAAATTGCCTCTTTTCAGCTCCATGGGACTATTGCTCATCCACTCCGTATTCCGCCCGCCATGCGGCCATCTCCGCCTCGTCCTTGTCGTCCAGGGCGTGGAGACCGCTCCGGGCCTCCATATGGTGAGTCAACTCATGGGAGAGCGTTTTCTCCAGCTCGCCGGACCAGTCCTCCAAAGACCAGTCCTCCCGCTCCGCCAAGGCGGCGAAGGAACCGTAGTAAAGGTTGATATACCGGCCCAGGAGACCGTCGCAATACTCCCCCAGGACGTACATCTCCCCCTGGGGAAACTCCGGGTCCGCCACAGCGTCCTCCAGAATGTTCACGCCGCCGTTGAGGCCCTCAAACAAGACCTCCGGGAAAGGCTCCGCCAGCTTGTCCAGCAGGTCCCCCGCCTGCTGAAAGCTCAGGACCACGGTCCCTCCAAAACGGCGGTTTCCAGCTCCTCCACAGAGTCCGCCAGACGGTCTGCGCCGGCCTCTTCCAAAGAGGACCGGGGCCGGAAGCCCCAGGTAACGCCGCAGGTTTTCAGTCCCGCATTGTGGCCGGTGTGAATGTCCGTGGCGCTGTCCCCCACAAAAAGGGTGTTCTCCGGCTCCGCGTCCAGCTCCTTCATGATGTTGTAGAGGCCCGCCGGGTCCGGCTTTACAGGTACGCCGTCCACCTTCCCCCGGACCAGCCGGAAAAAACCGGGCAGGTAGTGGTCTACAATCTCCCGGCTGAAGCCGTCAGCCTTGTTGGAGTACACCGCCATCTGAACCCCGGCCGCCTTCAACCGGCCCAGCAGCTCCGGCACCCCCGCATAGGGGGCGGTGGCATCCATGTTATGCTCCCCGTAGTATTCGCTGAACTGGGAGAGGGTGTTCATCAGAATCAAGGGGCTCTGGCAGCCCTCGGGGGAAAACTTGGAAACCAGATTGGGGATGCCGTGGCCCACCATGGCCTTGAACGCCTCCAGCGAGTGCTCCGGCCAGCCGTTGCGGCGGCAGACCCAGTTTCCGGCGGCGGCCAGGTCCTCAATGGTGTCCAGCAGTGTTCCGTCCAAGTCGAAAATTACGGTATGATACATTTAGCACCTCATCATCAGTGATCGAAATCGTAAAAGAGGCTTGGCGTTTTCGCCAACCGCTTAACCATAAATATTCTAACAAGCCCCCTCCCCCTTTGCAAGTGACGAAGGGACTGAAAGCCGGGACCGGCAGCGGCGGCTTTTTTAGCGTATCTGGCAAAAAGGGGCGGGCGCTCTTGGGTGTTCCGGCCAGGGCCCGGCCCGCCCGCGGTCATTTCCGCCAGATTTTACAAAGGCCCCGCTTGACTTTTTCTCAAAAAGCGCGGATAATAACAATGTATGCTTATCAAAACACGCCGGACTCCCCGGCTTGATACGGAGGTTTTTTCATGGCAGAGACCAACCGCTTTTTCGAAGATATGGAAGACCGCATCCCCAAAGGAACGGTCCGCACCCGCTTCGCCCCCTCCCCCACGGGGTATATGCACGTGGGCAATCTCCGCACCGCCCTGTACACCTGGCTCATCGCCCGCCACCACCACGGCACCTTTATCCTCCGCATTGAGGACACAGATCAGGGCCGCCTGGTAGAGGGCGCCACGGATGTCATCTACCGCACCATGGCCGAGTGCGGTCTGACCCACGACGAAGGTCCCGACGTGGGCGGTCCCACAGGGCCCTACATCCAGTCGCAACGCCGGGACCTCTATGGGAAGTACGCCAAGCTCCTGGTGGAAAAAGACGCGGCCTATTACTGCTTTTGCGAGAAGACGGAATCGGAGGAGGACTCCGGCAGCTTTGACCGAGCCGCCGATCCCTGCCGGGATCTGTCTCAGGAGGAAATTGACGCCAACCTCATGGCGGGTATGCCCTACGTCATCCGCCAACGCATCCCCCAAGAGGGGACCACCACGTTTCACGACGTCTCCTTTGGAGACATCACCGTGGATAACAAAACTTTGGACGATCAGGTGCTTTTGAAGCGGGACGGTCTACCCACCTACAATTTTGCCAATGTAATCGACGACCACCTTATGGGCATCACCCACGTGGTCCGGGGCAGCGAATACCTCAGCTCCGCCCCCAAATACAATCTCCTGTACGAGGCCTTCGGCTGGGACATTCCCACCTACGTCCACTGCTCCCCCGTCATGCGGGACCAGCACAACAAAATGAGCAAACGCCACGGGGACCCCTCCTATGAGGACCTGATCCAGCAGGGCTACCTGACTCCCGCCGTGCTGAACTACGTGGCTCTTCTGGGCTGGGCCCCCAAGGGGGAGCGCAGCGAGCAGGAGGTTTTCTCTCTTGAGGAACTGGTGGACGCCTTTGACATTGCGGGCATCTCCAAGTCTCCCGCTATTTTCGATATGGAGAAACTGACTTACTTCAACGCCCTGTATCTGCGGGCTATGGCTCCGGAGGACTTCGCCAAAATCGCGGAGCCCTATATCCGCCAGGCGGTGAAGAACCCCGCCATTGACCCGGCGGCGGTGGCCGCCCTGCTCCAGGCCCGGTGCGAAAAGCTGACGGACATCCCGGAGAAGGTGGATTTCTTCGATGCGCTGCCGGACTATGACGTCTCTCTTTTCACCAACAAGAAGTCCAAAACCGACCGGGAGATCTCCCGGCGAATGTTGGAGGCCGCCATCCCCGCCCTGGAGGCCCTTCCCAACTGGACCCAGGACGCCGTCCATGACTGCCTGATCGCCCTGGCGGAGTCCCTTGGCGTGAAGAACGCCACGCTGATGTGGCCCGTGCGCATCGCCGCAGCGGGCAAACAGGTGACTCCCGGCGGCGCGGCGGAAATTTGCCATATCCTGGGCAAGGAGGAATCCCTCCGCCGTCTGAAGCTGGGCCTTGAAAAATGAAAAGCCTGATTTTCCTTTCAACATAAAAAGAGGGATCAGCGCTTCAAACTCAACGCCTTCCCTCCCCATGATCAATTCAAATAAAAAGGACTGGTTTTATCACATGAGCAAACTCACCATCCCCACCGGCTACAAAATGCTTCTGAGCAACAACGAGCTTCAGCGGGCCATTGAGCTGATCCACGAGGATTTCCAGCGCAACCTCACCCTCCGGTTGAACCTCCACCGGGTCTCCGCCCCCCTGTTTGTGGACGGGCGCACCGGATTAAACGACGATTTAAACGGCGTGGAGCGCCCCGTCAGCTTCGACATCCCGGACGTGGGCACCGAGGGTCAGGTGGTGCACTCCCTGGCCAAGTGGAAACGCCTGGCCCTGAAACGCTATGAGTTCCCCCGGGGAATGGGCCTTTTTACCGACATGAACGCCATCCGCCGGGACGAGATCGTAGACAACCTCCACTCCATTTATGTAGACCAGTGGGACTGGGAGAAACACATCGGCCAGGAGGACCGGAACCTCCAGTACCTCAAAGACACCGTCCGGGACATCGTGGGGGCTCTGTGCGACACCGCCTCCGTCCTCCGCAACCATTTCCCCGCCCTGGGCTTCCGGCCCGACCGGGACGTGTATTTCATCTCCACCCAGGAACTGGAGGATCGCTATCCCAATCTGGACCCCACGGAACGGGAGACGAAGATCTGTCGGGAGCACGGGACCGTCTTCCTTATGCAGATCGGTAAAACCCTGAAATCCGGCCGGCGCCACGACGGCCGGGCTCCGGATTACGACGACTGGGAACTCAACGGAGACATTCTCATGTGGAATCCGGTGCTGGAGCGCTCCTTCGAGGTCTCCTCCATGGGCATCCGGGTGGACGCCGCCGCCATGGACCGCCAGCTCACCGCCGCCGGGTGCGACGGGCGCCGGAAGCTGCCCTTCCATCAGATGCTGCTAAACAGGGAACTGCCCCAGTCCATCGGCGGCGGCATCGGGATGTCTCGGGTGTGTATGCTGCTGCTAGGGGCCTGTCACATCGGCGAGGTTCAGGCCAGTCTCTGGGACCAAGAGACCCTGGAGGGCTGCGAGAAGGCGGGAATTACCCTTTTGTAAGGTCTACCAGACAAGAGAGGACCGGCGGGAGTACGCTTCCCGCCGGTCCTCTTTATTAATCCGCCGGTAATGCCGGCGGCATCGTCCGCCGCAAACTCCAACGCTTCGCCCTTTCAGGACTTGGGCCGGAGGAAAATCTCCTCGCCGTCCTCCGTCTCACGGCGCTCGGTTTCCCATTCCCCTTCCTCTTCCGGTTCCGACCGCTCATTGGTCCAGCCCATGTCGTTCTCCTTCAAAAACGCCTCCGCCGCCGCCGGGTCCGCTTTGGCGGAGTCCAGGGGCAGGGTGAAGAGGGCGTGGATACCGGCGAAATCGTCACAGAAGGCGATGGTCCCGTCATCCGCCACGGTGAAGATGGTGTTGTTGGGCACAAAGCCCTCGTAGAAGGCCATATAGACCGTGCGGTCCGCGAACATCTCAATGCTCTGGGTGTCCAGCAGGTAATAGTACGCGCCGTCCTTGGCAAAGCCCTGGGCAAAGGCCTCTAACGTCCAGTTGTTCACTGCCGCAGGGGAGCAGCCCGCTACCAGAGGGGTCATAACATATCCGCCGAAATCGAAGGTCTCATTTTCCAGTGGCTCCCCGTCCAGACGGCGCAGGGCCAGAACGGAATACGTGTGGTCCTTTTCCAGGTCCTGGTTCAAAACGTCCAGATTCCGCCCCGAGACCAAGCCCAGCAGGGTGATGGAGAAATCCCCGCTCTCCACGGTTTCGTTGATCTCGATGGCGCCGGGGCCCTCGAAGGCCTCCGCCAGCAGGGGCTGGTCGTGCTCCTCCGCCACCTGGGCGGGGGTGAGCCAGGCGTAAGCGGCAGACACGGACACCGCCAGCAGGGCGATACAGGCGGCGGCAAGCACCGCGATCTTTTTGGTTTTGCTGATAGTCATGTTGGTACGCTCCTTTTCCAAGTCGCGGGCGCGATTTCGCAGCAGGTCCGCCGTCCGCTCCTGAAAATCCGCGGAAAAGGAGAGCTCGTCGAAAGCCTTTCGGTAATCGTTCATACAACGTCCTCCCTCAGCATCTGCCGCAGCCGCTCCCGGCCACGGGCCAGGCGGGTACCCACCGTGGCGGCGGGCAGGCCCAGCAGTTTGGCAATTTCTTTGATGGAATATCCCTCATAATAGTGGAGGTGGATGACGGACCCGTACATCACCGGCAGGGCCCGGACGGCGGAGCGAAGCTCATCGCCGGGGCTCTTGGGGGCCACGGGCTCCGCCACGTCCTCCAGAGGGATATTTCGCCGCTCCGCCTTGCGGCGGATGTCACCGGCGCGTTGAAGGGTGGTGCGGATCAACCAGGCTTTTTCATGCTCCTGGTCCCGGAAGACGGGCCGGGCGGTGAGCAGGCGCAAGAACGCCTCCTGCACGGCGTCCTCCGCGTCTGCGGTGGAGCCCAGGCGGGTGCAGGCCAACCGCAGCAGCATATCGCTGTAGTCCGCCACCATCCGGCTAATGGTTTCATCGGTACCAAATGGAACCACGCTCCTCACTCCCTTCTGCTTACAACACGTCTGAGAGGCGCATAATTTTTCACGCCGTCCAAAAAATCTCTCCGCTTCCATCTCTCTATTATAAATTGCGCTTTCCCACAAAGACTTTGTGGAATCTCACAAAAACCCAAAAATGTTATGACAAATCTGAGGGAGTGTTGTATAATGGGACCGTATTCTACAGTCGCCAAACCGGCGAGGAAGGAGTTCCCGGTGGAACATACAGACAGACAGACCCTCCAAACGCCTATTTCTCAGGCGTCCGCCCCCGCAGTGGCGCTGCCCCGCACCATCCACCTGGTCCCCATGGACCATTTGAACGGATTCGACGTGCGCCCCGGTTTTTACGAGATCAACGGAGCCACCGCCATCCCCGGCGGTGTAAACTTCACGGTCCACTCCCACGGGGCCACGGCCATCGAACTGCTGCTGTTCCGGCGGGAGGAGACGGAGCCCTACGCCGTCCTCCCCTTTCCGGAGCGTTACCGCATCGGCAATGTGTACTCGATGATCGTGTTTAAGCTGAACATCGAGGAATTTGAGTACGCCTTCCGGGTGGACGGTCCCAAAGACGTGGAGAAAGGCCTGCTCTTTGATAAGACCAAGTATCTTCTGGACCCGTATGCCCGCGCTGTAACGGGACAGAGCCAATGGGGCGTGAAAGACGGCTCCGGCCAGCACTACAAGGCCCGCGTGGTGAAAGACGACTTCGACTGGGGCAACATGACCCGGCCCCTGATCCCCATGGAGGACCTGGTGATCTACGAGCTCCATGTCCGGGGCTTCACCATTCACGGCTCCTCCGCCGTGGCCGCTCCCGGGACCTTCGAGGGGCTGCGGGAGAAGATTCCCTACTTGAAAGAGCTGGGGGTCAACGCCGTGGAGCTGATGCCCATTTTCGAGTTTGACGAGATGCAGGACGCCCGGCAGGTGGACGGAGAGCAGCTTTACAACTACTGGGGGTACAACACCGTCAGCTTCTTCGCCCCCAACACCAGCTATGCCTCCGGCCTGGAGTATAACCGGGAGGGCAACGAACTCAAACGCCTCATCCAGGACTGCAACGAAAACGGTATCGAAGTATACCTGGACGTGGTGTTCAACCACACGGCGGAGGGAAACGAGGACGGCCCCTTCTTCTCCTTCAAGGGTTTTGACAACAATATTTACTACTTACTCACCCCCGGCGGCCAATACTACAATTTCAGCGGCTGTGGCAACACCTTGAACTGTAACCACCCCATCGTACACCAAATGATCATCGACTGCCTGCGCTACTGGGTCACCACCTACCACATCAGCGGTTTCCGCTTCGACCTGGCCTCCATCCTGGGGCGGAACGAGGACGGCAGCCCCATGCACAAGCCCCCCCTGCTCCAGGCCATGGCCTTCGACCCCATCCTGGGGGACGTGAAGCTCATCGCCGAGGCCTGGGACGCCGGCGGGCTCTACCAGGTGGGCAGCTTCCCCGCCTGGAACCGCTGGGCGGAGTGGAACGGCCGCTACCGGGACGATATGCGCCGCTATCTCAAAGGCGACGCGGGCTGCGCCCAGGCCGCCGCTTTGCGGATCGTGGGCTCCCGGGACATCTACCAGTCCGGAGAGCGGAAGAACGCCTCGGTGAACTTCATCACCTGTCATGACGGCTTCACCCTCTGGGATCTGTACTCCTACAATGTCAAACACAACGAAAAAAACGGCTGGGGAGGCACGGACGGAGCCAACGACAACAATAGCTGGAACTGCGGAATTGAGGGGGAAACGGATGACCCGGAGATCCTCCTTCTCCGGCGGCGGATGGTGCGCAACGCCTTCGCCCTTTTGATGTGCAGCCGGGGCATCCCCATGTTCCTGGCGGGGGACGAGTTTTGCAACACGCAATTTGGCAACAACAACGCATACTGCCAGGACAATTTGACCAGCTGGCTGGACTGGCGGATGCTGGAAAAAAACAAGGATATGTTCCACTTTTTCCAATTCATGATCGCCTTGCGCAAGCGTTTCCGCATCCTTCGAGCCAACCTCTCCGACGGGTATTACGGCTTCCCCGATGTCAGCTTCCACGGCGTCACCCCCTGGCACACCCAGTTTGAGGATCACGAGCGGTATGTGGGCGTTCTCTTCGCCGGACAGGCGAAGGGGGAAGCCCCTCAGATCGTCTACGCCGCCTCCAACGCCTATTGGAAACCCCTGGAGGTGGAACTTCCGGAATTGCCCCGGAATCTCATCTGGGAGCAGCTGGCGGACACCTGGGAACCCGTCCAGTCCGCCGTGGACATCCCCGATGGCCACTTCTCCATCGGCCCCCGGAGCGTAAAGGTCTTCGCCGCCCGCCCCCGGTAAGTTCCACGGCTCTTCGCCGCCCCCTCCTCTTCCAGGATGAGCCGGTCCTATAAAGAAGGCGGACACATGGCATTCAAAGACGCATTTACGACTTCTCGGAAAAAGAGGTAAAGGAGAAACAAACATGGAGCACAAGCTGAACCAAAAAAGCAGCGCCCTGGCATTGGTCCCCTTTTTGATTTTCGTCGCCATCTACCTGGGTGCAGGCCTGATTCTCCAGGCTCGGGGCGTTGAAATGGCATTTTACCAGTTCCCCTCCGTCACCGCCATGTTCATTGCCCTTCTGGCGGCCTTTGCCATCACCAGGGGTAGTCTGGACCAGCGCTTCGCCATCTTCGCCCGGGGCGCGGCCAACATCGATGTTTTGACCATGCTGATGATCTATCTGTTGGCGGGGGCCTTCTCTTCCGTGGCCACCTCCATGGGCGGGCGGGACGCCACGGTCAATTTGGGTCTTTCGTTGATTCCCGTGCAGTTCCTCACCGCCGGCGTGTTCATCATCTCCGCCTTCATGGGCACAGCCACCGGCACGTCCATGGGCACCATCAGCGCCATCATCCCCATCGCCGTGGGCGTGGCGGACAAAAGCGGCCTGTCCGTCCCCTTGATGGTGGGCGCCTGCGTGGGCGGGGCCATGTTTGGCGACAACCTGTCCATGATCTCGGACACCACCATCGCCGCCACCCGCTCCCAGGGCTGCGAGATGCGGGACAAGTTCCGGGTAAACTTCTTCATCGCCCTGCCCGCCGCCCTCATCACCATTCTCGTGCTGTTGATGGTGGGCCGTCCCGAGGTAATGCCGGTGATGGACGATTTGAGCTTCAGCCTCCCCAAGGTCGCGCCCTATCTGTTGGTTTTGCTCCTGGCTCTTGTGGGGGTCAATGTGTTCTTGGTCTTGACCATCGGCATCTTTGTGGCCGGAGGCATCGGCCTGGCCACCGCCTCCATGGATCTCTTCGGCTTTGCCCAGGCCATCTGGAGCGGCTTTACCGGCATGAACGAGGTGTTTTTCCTGACGCTGTTTTGCGGCGGCATGAGCGAAATGATTGCCCACAACGGCGGAATCAACTGGCTTATCAACAGTCTCCGGGGCATGATGCGGGGAAACAAGTCCGCTCAGCTGGGAATTGCCGCCCTGGTCTCCCTGTCTGATTTCGCCACCGCCAACAACACTGTGGCCATTGTGGTCAGCGGCTCCATGGCAAAAGACATCAGCCGGGAGTATCAAGTGGACCCCCGGCGAACCGCCTCGTTGCTGGACGTGTTCTCCTGTGTGTTTCAGGGCATCATTCCCTATGGCGCGCAGCTTCTGTCCGCCGCGGCCCTGACCACCGCCGGCGGCATCGCCATCAACCCCACGGACATCGTGCCCAACCTGTGGTACTGCTGGATTCTGGCCATTGTGGGCGTCGCATCCATCTTCCTCCCCTTCGCCGACGGCGTCTGCAAAAAAGACCCCTGGAATTGGGAGTATGACGTGGCCGAGTCCGGCGTGGCCGCCAAAAAGTCCCTGCTGGAAGCCGGGGAAAACGGCACGGTCTAAAAAACGCACAGGGGTTTCCGGCGCCTCCAGTGCGGGTCATGGCGTCCCGCCGGTCCCAGGTTCATGTTGAAACCTCCGGCGTAATTTTCTTACCCTTCAGCGGCGGGCAGGTCTTTACTGCCCGCCGCATTTCTGGTACAATTCAATCGATCACCGCCGACGCGAGGAATCGAAAGGAGAAAACAGGCATGAAAGACATGGTAGAAATCCGGTGGCACGGCCGGGGCGGCCAGGGGGCGAAGACGGCTTCGCTTCTGCTGGCGGACGCGGCCTTCAACACGGGCAAATACGTCCAGGGCTTCCCGGAGTACGGCCCGGAGCGGATGGGCGCGCCCATCACGGCCTACAACCGCATCAGTTCGGAGCGGTCCACCGTCCACTCCAACATCTATGAGCCGGATTATGTGGTGGTGGTAGACGAAACCCTCATCTCCGCCGTGGACGTGACGGCGGGACTGAAAAAAGAAGGCGCCATCGTCATCAACTCCGGCAAATCCCCCGCCGAGCTCCGCTCCCTGCTCAAGGGCTACGAGGGCCGGGTCTGCACCATCGACGCGGGCAAGATTTCCGAGGAGGAACTGGGCAAGAACTTCCCCAACACCCCCATGCTGGCGGCGATTGTCAAAGTCTCCGGCGTAGTCGAAACTCAGGAGTTCATCCGCGATATGGAGGCGTCCTTTCAGCATAAGTTCGCCGCCAAGCCCCAAGTCATCGAGGGCAATATGCGAGCCCTGAAACGTTCAATAGAGGAGGTCCAGGAAGGATGAGCCATTTCGCAAAAGACATGACCCCCCAGGTCACCTGGAAAGACATCACCCCCGGCGGCGCCATCTTTGAGGGCGGCACCTCCGAAGTCGTGGAGACCGGTGACTGGCGGACCATGAAGCCGGTTTTGGACATGGACAAGTGCAAGCAGTGCCTGCTCTGCGTCCCGGTGTGCCCGGATATGTCAATCCCTGTGAGTAAGGACGGCCAGCGGGAGGACTTCAACTACTTCTTCTGCAAGGGCTGCGGCATCTGCGCCAATGTCTGCCCCTTCGGGGCCATCACCATGGTCAAGGACGAGAAATGAGGGGGGTAGAGTAAAATGAGTATTCGTGAAAGACTGTCCGGCAACGAAGCCGTTGCCTATGCGATGAAGCAGATCAACCCCGACGTCATGGGCGCGTATCCCATTACGCCCTCCACGGAAATCCCCCAGTATTTTTCCGCCTATGTGGACAACGGCGAAGTGGACACGGACTTCATCGCCGTGGAGTCCGAGCACTCCGCCATGTCCACCTGCATCGGTGCGGAGGCGGCGGGCTGCCGGGCCATTTCCGCCACCTCCTCCTGTGGCCTCATTTACATGGCCGAGATGCTGTACGTGGCCGCCTCCGACCGTCTGCCCATCACTCTGGCGGTCTCCTGCCGCGCCCTGTCCGGCCCCATCAACATCAACAACGACCACTCCGACGCCATGAGCGTCCGGGACGCGGGCTGGCTGATGCTGTTTGCCGAGACGAACCAGGAGGCCTATGACAACTACCTCCAGGCCATGCGGATTGGCGAGGCGGTGTCCCTGCCCATCATGATCTGCCAGGACGGCTTCATCACCTCCCACGCCATTGAAAACATCGAGCTGGAGGAAACCGAGGCGGTGCGGAAGTTTGTGGGCGAGTACAAGCCCCAGCACTACCTCCTCAACAAGGACGAGCCCATGGCCGTGGGCCCCTACTCCACCCCCGTGTACTACATGGAGACCAAGCGGGCCCAGGCCCAGGCCATGATGGACGCGAAAAAGGTCATCCAGGACGTGGCGGATGAGTTCGCCGCCTGGACGGGCCGCCAGTACGGCCTCATTGAAAAATACGAAATGGACGACGCCGAGGAAGCTATTATCATCATCGGCTCCTCCGCCGGAACGGCCCGGGAGGCCATTAAACAGCTCCGGGCCCAAGGGAAGAAAGTGGGCATGATCAAAATCCGCTCCTTCCGCCCCTTCCCCGCCGGGGAAATCGCGGACGCCCTGAAAAACGTGAAGGCCTTTGCCGCCATGGACAAAGACGACAGCTTCAACGCCCACTGCGGCCCCATCTTCGCGGAAGTCTGCGCGGGCCTGTACGCGGGTGGAATCTTCGGCCCCAAGGGCATCAGCTACATTTACGGCCTGGGCGGCCGGGACGTGCGGGTGGAGAGCATCCAGCACGTGTTTGCGGATTTGGAGAAGATCGTGGAAACCGGGGACGTGGGCGAGACCTACCGTTACCTGGACGTGCGCGAGTAAGGAGGGAGGAGTCAAAATGGCCTATAATCTGAAAGAAAACGTCATGAAGAAAGAGCGCTTCGCCGGCGGACACCGGATGTGCGCGGGCTGTGGCTGTCCCATTGCCGTGCGCACCGTTTTGCGGGCGTTGGAACCGGAGGACCACGCGGTGGTCTGCTCCGCCACCAGCTGTCTGGAGGTCTCCTCCTTCATGTACCCCTATACGTCCTATAAGGACAGCTTCATCCACAATGCCTTTGAAAACGCCGCAGCGACCCTGAGCGGTGTGGAAACGGCTTACCACGCCATGAAAAAGAGGGGCAAGATTGACGCGACCTACAAATTCATTGCCTTCGGCGGAGACGGCGGAACCTATGACATCGGCTTCCAGAGCCTCAGCGGGGCCATGGAGCGGGGCCACGACCTGGTCTATGTCTGCTACGACAACGAAGCGTACATGAATACAGGCATTCAACGTTCTAGCTCCACCCCCCACTTTGCCGACACCACCACCACCCCGGTGGGCAAGGTGGTCCCCGGCAAGCCCCAGCAGAAGAAAAACCTGACGAAGATCATGGTGGCCCACGGAATTCCCTATGTTGCCCAGACCACGTTTATCGGGAATTTTAAGGACATCTCCGAGAAGTCCCACAAAGCCATCTACACCCCCGGCGCGGCCTTTTTGAACGTCATGGCCCCCTGCCCGAGAGGCTGGCGCTATCCCAGCGAGAAGCTGATGGAGATCACCAAGCTGGCGGTGGAGACCTGCGTGTGGCCCCTGTATGAAGTCATCGAGGGCAAGTACATCCTCAGCTACAAGCCCAAGAACAAGCTGCCGGTGGTGGAATACCTCAAGGTTCAGGGCCGGTTTGCCCATATGTTCAAGCCCGGCAACGAGTGGATGATCGAGGATGCCCAGAAGGAAGTGGACCGGAACTGGGAGGACCTCCTCAAGCTCTGTGAGCTCTAAGCGCCTTGTTCCACCCAGCCGCTCTAAAATCAAGGGAGGCCGTCAAAAGACGGCCTCCCTTTCAGGCTGTCGAAAAAGGATTTTCGCCAGCCTGAGCAAGGTTTTCAGACCTTTCAAAAGGTCTGAAAACCTTCTGATTGAAAACGAGAGAAACCCCTGATGGGTTTCTCTCGTAGCTCTTTTCCTTTCCGCTCCATTTTAAACAGCACTTTTTGGGCAAGCTGCAGGGGAGGCCGTCAAAAGACGGCCTCCCTTTTTCTCCGGCATTTACTGCTGTTTTGGCGCGGAGACCACCAGGCGCAACGGCGTTTTTGCGCCCCAGGATCAGGTGACGGTAAAACGCTTTGTTACAGTCGCGACGGCGTAACGGTCGTAGATCTCCGGCCGTTCCACTTTCAACGCCTTGGCGTCCAACCGGGCGCTAACCACGGTTTTCCAGGAGACCCTGTAGTGCGCCGTCTCCACCTGATCTACGCCCCGAGCCTCCAGTTCCGCCTTGACCTCATTCTCTATGGCCTCCGCCTCTTTTTTCAGCGTGTCCATGTCCCGGCGGCAGCGCCGGAGCCGGGCCAATTTCTCATCCATCTGCAAATCGTCCATCGCGTCCTCCCATATGTTCAGCATGGTAGAGCCTATGAGGGAAAGGACGCATTTATGAGCCAAGGCCTCCCGCCGTCCCGGCTTTTTTACAAACGGTGGTCCCGGAGGAGCTTTTTCGCCTGCTCCCAAAGCTCGTCGCTGACGGCCTGGACCACCGCCACCTTTCGCACCACCTCCGGCAAGGCGGCCGTGAGCTCCGCCTCCACAAGGGTCTCGTTTGTCAGGTCCGCCGACGGGCACCCGGCGCACTGACCCAGCAGTTTCACGTACAAAACCCCGTCTTCCAAACGCTCCACGGCGATTTCTCCCCCGTGGCTTTGCAGGATGGGGCGCACCTTCTCATTCAGCACGTTTTCCACCTGTTTTAAATCCTCACTCATGACCTTCCTCCTGTTCCGCCGTCTTGGCGGCGATGATTTCCTCTCGAATGCGGCGGCCGGTGTCGTCGAACAACAGCTCCCGGTTGTGGCGGAAATAGGCGTCGCAGCCAAAGGTCTCAATGAACCAGCTGGTGTCGGCGGAAGCGGTGAGCTCCGTGACGAAAATCACCAGCTCCTGACCTTGGCGGAAGGTTTCCTCCAAAAAGGCAAAGGCGTGGTCCAGCTGAGTCCTGGTCTCCTCCGCCTCCCCGGCCCGTTTTTCCACCTCCCGGCCAAACCAATCCCGAATCGCCTCCATGGCCGCCTCCGGGGCCGTCAGGCCCTCCTCCACAAGGCGGCGGCGGTAGTCCTCCAGGACGTTGATCTCCATTTGAGCCAGCGTCTGGCGCTGCTTCTCCATCTGGCCCGCATTCCGGGCACGTTTCAGCTCCTCCCGGCGGCTGAGAGCCAGGGCCTCCAGAATTTCCTGGGGCGGCTTCCGGGAGGCCAGGGCCCCCTTGAAATCCGTCAAAGCCCCGTGGAGGCTTTCGCAAAGGGCGTCCTGCCGCCGGACGTCTCTGGCCGCCTCAAAGAGGCGGGAGAGCAGCAGCCCCATGACGGACAGTTTCTCATCGAAGGGCGCGGCCCGGAGCTCCCGAACGGTGATGGGCCGCCACGCGCCTTTTAAAATCTCCTCCACATGGTAGATTTTCCGGTACTTGTGGTAGAGCTCCAGATAGTTGGCGAAATCCCTTGCGACGCGAGGCAGCTGGATATACTGTCCCACCACCTCCCAGCCCGCCCGGAGACCCAGGGACTCGTACACCGTCAACAGTTCGCTCAGGTCCTCCCAACCTCGGGCGGTGGCAAACTGGATGCCCTCCGCCGTGGTTTCCACTCGGTAAAAATTCTCCTTTTTGATGTCCAGGTAGGATACTACCGCCCCGTGAAGTCCCTTTTGCCGGGCGTACTCCTTCCAGACGGCAAAGTCCTCTTGCACGTCTATGCGCTTCACCCGGTCCAAGGTCACCACGTCAAAATCCCGGACGGAGCGGTTGTACTCCGGCGGATTTCCGGCGGCGGCAATGAGCCAGCCCTCCGGCAGGCGCTGGTTGCCGAAGGTCTTGCACTGGAGAAACTGGAGCATCATGGGAGCCAGGGTCTCCGAAACGCAATTGATCTCGTCCAGGAACAAGATCCCCTCCCGCAGGCCAGTGGACTCCATCAGGTTGTACACGGCGGCCAGAATCTCGCTCATGGTATACTCCGTGACGGAATACGCCTCCCCGCCATACATCCGTTTTTCGATGAAGGGAAGGCCCACGGCGCTCTGGCGGGTGTGGTGGGTGATGGTATAGGCCACCAGACCCACGCCGGTCTCCGCGGCGATCTGCTCCATGATCTGGGTCTTGCCCACACCGGGAGGGCCCATCAGCAAAATGGGCCGCTGGCGGACCGGGGGGATGAGGTAGTTTCCCAGAGAGTCCTTGGCCAGATAGGCTTTCAAGGTGTTGGCAATTTCCTGTTTGGCTTGTTTGATGTTCATAGGTACCGGTCCTTCCGTAATACGCTCATTCCCGCCACTCCACCAGCTCTTCCAGCGGCTTTCGTGGCCGGGGCGGCGGGTTCTCGGCGGCATATCCCAGGGCCATGGCCGCCTCCAGGCGCCCTGAACCTCCCAGCCACTCGCTCAGCGCGTCATAGGCAAAGTAGGTATTGCAAATCCAGAGGCTGCCCAGGCCAAAGGCCGTGGCCTGGAGGGACATATTTTCCAGACACGCTCCCACAGACTGGACATTGCAAAGCTCGGTGATCTGCTCCTCCGGGGTCAGGGGTTCCCGGGGATCTCTCCCCAGGGGATTTGTGACAAAAATCACCACCGGAGCCTCTTTCATGATGTTCAGCGATTGCTCCGCCACCCGGAGGAACCGGGCGCTCTCCGGCATAAGCGGCCTGCATTTTTCCATCTCCAGACCCTGGGCCATGGCGGCCAGCGCCGCCTCCTTTCCCGCCCCCAGGGTCACGGTAAACCGCCAGGTCTGGCGGTTTTTCGACGAAGGGGCCAGGGCCCCCGCCTGCAACACAGTCTCGATCTCCGCCCGGGGAACGGGCTTGGGCAGATAGGCGCGGATACTGCGCCGGTTTACAATTTCAAGTAACATTGTCTCTCCTTTACAGTTCCGGCAGCTCATCCAGGTCCAGCTCCTCCGGTAAGTTCTCCGCCGCCCGGTCCAGATCCGGCGCCTCCAGCACCAGCCGGATGGCCCAGGGGGGCGTTTTCACGGAAAGCGGCGGCTCTCCCAGGAGGATGAAGGCCGTTTCATAGGGCGTCCGCTTCTCCGGGTAAATTCCCATGCCGTCGGTGAAGTACACCAGTCCCCGAAGACTGGCGAAGGCCCCCGCCTCCTGGAGCTTTGCCACGTGTTCAAACACCGGGCGAAAGTCCGTGGCGCTGCCGCCGGTAAGTTGAAAGTTCTCCATATAATTTCGCAGATCCTCTAAATCACGAATCACGTCGTCGGAGCGGAGCTGGTCGTCGCACTGGAGTATCCGGATGTTGACCTTTCGGGTAAAGGTCCCGGCGCTGCGCAAAATGGCGTAGGTACAGGCCAAAAACTGCCGGACCCGCTCCCCGGAGGTGGACATGGAGGTGTCCACGGCAATGACGAAATCCTCAATGCGCTTTTCCTCCCGGGTCTCCGGAGGCTCCACCAAGGGCAAATTTCCATAGAGCCGGAGACCGTAGGTGTAAAAGCCATAGTCAAAGGCGTCTCCATCCACCGCCGCCACCTCCCTGGGCGCGGCAAAGCGGCGGAGAAAGGCCCGGTAGTCCACGTCGTCCCGGACCGCCACCCGGACCTGTTCCAACACAGCCTCCCCGCCGGTACCCCTGTCCGCAAGAACCGTCTCCAACCCCGTCTGCGTTCTAGAGGAGAGATCCCGCCACTTCTGGTCTTGACGGTGGCTCCGGTCCTCGCCGTCCCGCTCCTCCGGATTCCAAAGGCCGTGGTCGTCCACCCAGAACGCCCTTTGGAGCTGGGCAAGCGCATACTCCGGCAGGGCCAGCCGGAGAAGGCGGCGGTAGACGCCCTCCGCCGTCAAAACGGGCATATCCCGCCGGCACTCGCCGCAAAACGTCTGCCTCTGGGGAGAGGGGGCTATGTTCAGGCAGGGGTAGTCCAGCTGGTCCAAGATACTCTCCACCGCCACGTCACAGGCAAGATCCCACAGCTCCGCCACCTTCCCCCGCTTTTTCCCCAGGTGCCGGAGCATACAGTGGAAAATCACATGGAGGTAGGCCCGGCAGGTCCACACCCGGCTTCGGAGATACCGCTCGGCCAGGAAGGCCCCGTCATAGTACAGTGTCTCGCCGTCCGTCGCCAGGGACACCGTCACCCCGCCGCCGGGGGCAAAGTTCAACGCGCACAGGGCCGTGTCCAGATAGGGAAGGCTCATATACAGTTCGTTCCGGGCCGCGAAGAGAATATCTCCTCCGATTCCGGCAAAGTCTTTTTGTCCCATAAACCCCGGTCCTTCTACAGTGTAAAGGTTTTTTCCAGTCCGGCCGGGAAACGGCGGTGCTGTTCCTCCAGCAGCGCCGCCAGGGCCGCTGTGGCTCCTCTCTCCCGGGCCAGGGCACAGGCGGCCAAGAGGGTCTCCCGGTCCGGCTCCGTCAACTCCAGCAGCAGGGAGAGGGCTTCTCCCTCCTCCAGCAAAAGGCGGAGGGCCTCCCCCGCGTGTTCTTTCAAATAGGCGCGATAGCCCGCCTCCGCCGTCTCTCCCAGCTCCCCAGGCCAGCGAAGGCGGTACCAGGCCAGCCGGAGAGCGGCGGAACCGTCGTGCTCCATGCCCAGAAAATCCCGCCAGAGGGCGTCGTACTCTTTGAGCGACAGGCGTTTTTGCCGGAAACAGTGGTGATAGGGATAGCCTGGGCCGGAGATGAAGTAGTCAAAATGGTGGGCGGGGCAGTTCTCCTCATAGAGCTCCGTATACTCCGGAAACAATAGCCGCACCGTCTCCCCGCCGGGGCT
Organism: uncultured Oscillibacter sp.; assembly: GCA_910585245.1. Classification (GTDB taxonomy): domain Bacteria; phylum Bacillota; class Clostridia; order Oscillospirales; family Oscillospiraceae; genus Oscillibacter. The sequence goes on along the minus strand of CAJUCO010000018.1, from coordinate 21,957 downwards.
GTAAACCGTCACGTCCAGCTCCCGGCTCAGCTCCCCGGCAAACCAGGCCAGGGCCTCTCCCTGGTCCGTGCCCCTCCGGGTAAGATGAAGCGTATCCAGCTGGCGGCAGTTCATCACCACCCCGCCGCCCCAGTGGGTGACGCCGTCGTGAATACGGAGGGTCTTTAAGGCGGAACAGTTCAACAGCGCGTAGTCCCCCACGGTCTTCAACGTCTCCGGCAAGGTGAGATCTCGAAGGCGGCGGTTGTCCCACTCCCCCTCCGAACAGCCACAGGTGATTCGAAGGCACTCCGCCCCGGCAGGCGGCGGAGCAGACTGCCGCTCCGGAGCCAGGGCCCGGTCCCCCAGAGCCGTCACAGGCAAATCAAAGAGCCGCTCCGGCAACACGGCCCGGGCATCAGGGGTCCCCGCCCGGAGAATGACAACGCCCTCCCCCTCCCGGCGGAAAATCAGTTTCCAATTGCTGGCGCCGCTGACGGTTTTCATAGCCTGTCCCTCCTCCCGCCGGCTTTCCAGGGGTAGTATACCACAACCGAAAGGGATTTCCCAGGAAAATTTTTGCCGGATCCCCTTGACAAACTGTTCATTCTGTGTATACTGTATATGAACAGTAAAGCGGAGGAACATCCATGGAAATCATCATTCGCAACACCGGAGGCCAACCCATCTATGAGCAGATCTACTCCCAGCTCAAGGCCCAGATCATCGCCGGGGTCCTGACCCCGGGGGAGGCCCTGCCCTCCATCCGGGCCCTGGCCAAGGATTTGAAAATTTCCGTCATCACCACCAAGCGGGCCTATGACGAGCTGGAGGCCGAGGGTTTTCTCTACACCGTGGCCGGGAAGGGCTGCTTTGTGGCGGAGAAGAATCTGGACCTGATCCGGGAGCAGCAGCTCCGGGAGCTGGAAGGCCACCTGAGCGCCGCCGCCGCTTTGGCAAAGACCTGCGGCCTGACAGTGGAAGAACTATTCGAGATGTTGCGCGTCCTATTGGAGGAGGAGAACCTATGAACGCCATTGAACTAAACCATATCCACAAGTCTTTTGGCGAGTTTGCCATTCAGGACCTGACTCTCACGGTGCCCAGCGGCACCATCTGCGGCCTGGTGGGAGAGAACGGCGCGGGCAAGTCCACCACGATTCGCCTGCTGATGAACGCCCTCCGCCCCGACAGCGGAACCGCCGGGGTTCTGGGTGTGGACGTCTCCAGCCCGGAGTTCCGGGCCGTGAAGGAGGACGTGGGCGTTGTTCTGGACGAGGCCTATTACCCGGAAACCCTCACCGCCGCCCAGGTGGGGAAGGTCATGGCGGCAACCTACAGACGCTGGGACCAGGGGACCTACGACGGCTACCTCCGCCGCTTCGAGCTGCCGGGGAAAAAGCCCTTTAAGGACTTCTCCCGGGGCATGAAGATGAAGCTGGCCATTGCCGTGGCCCTGAGCCACCAGCCAAAGCTGCTGATTCTGGACGAGGCCACCTCCGGCCTGGACCCCATCGTCCGGGACGAGGTGCTGGAGATTTTCAACGAGTTCACCCGGGAGGAGGACCACTCCATTTTGATCTCCTCCCATATCCTCAGCGATTTGGAGAAGCTCTGTGATTACATTGCCTTCCTGCACAGGGGGCGGCTCCTCTTTTGCGACGAGAAGGACCGGCTGCTGGAGGCCTACGGCGTGTTCGCCGGCACGGCGGAGCAGCTGGAAAGCCTCCGGGAGGAGGCGGTTATCGGCCGGGAGGCCAGCGGCTACGGCGGGGTCCGGGCCCTGGTCCGGCGGGAGGAGGTCCCGGCGGGGCTGGAGCTGGAGCGGGCGACGGTGGAGGATATCATCCTCTTTATGGTGAAAGGAGCGAAAAAATGAAAGCCCTGGTGTTGAAAGATTTTTATGTGCTCTGGAAGCAGATGCGGATGATCATGCTGATCCTGATTCTGCTGTCCGTGGTGGGCGGTGTATTCAACAGCGTCTTCGTGACGGTCTGGTGCTCCATGATGCCCTTTACGGCCATCGCCTACGACGAGCGCAGCCACTGGGACCAGCTGGCGGCCATGATGCCCTATTCCAAACGGGAGATTGTGCTGAGCAAGTATGTGCTGGGCTGGCTGAGCATGGCGGCGGCCATCGTGCTGAGCCTGGCGGCTCAGACGGTGGTGGCTGTCTTCACCCATGAGGCCTCCGCTCTGACCACCTGGGCCGTGAGCTTTCTGGGCGGGGTCATAGCCTTAGATTTCACGCTGCCCATGGTGTTCCGCTTCGGCGTGGAGAAGGGACGCTGGGCCTTCATAATCGTTGTTTTCGGCGTGGCGCTCCTGGGTAGCGCGGCGGCCGGGATGGCGGAGGAGCTACCCAGTATTCCCGTGCCCACCCTGGCTCTGCTGCCCGTGGCGGCGGTGGCGGCCACGGCGGTTTCCATCCCCCTGTCCATAAAGCTCTATCAGGTGAACTGAAGGGAGACGCGCAATGCCTCACGTACCCAACCATTTGCTGCCGCTTCTCCTGCTGCTGCCGCTGCTGGACCGGCTCTGGAAACTGTGGAAGGACCGAACATAAATGAAGAACACGAAACGCTGCCCCGTCTGCGGCTCTACGGACGTTATCCGGGTCCCGGACGATGCTCACCGCTACCTTGCCAACAGCATCTGCCTCACCCGGGCGCTGACGGTGAAGCGGATTCCCGTGGCCCGCTATGTCTGCCATGACTGCGGATACCTGGAAAACTGGGTGGAGAACCAGCACGAACGGGACGAGATCAAGCGGGCCTGGGGATGACCGGCGGGCCCTCCGCCATAAGGCGGAGGGCCGTCAGGCTGTCGAAAAAGAATTTTCGCCAGCCTGAGCAAGTTTTCAAAACGCTTAAAAACGTTTTAAAAACTTATGATTGAAAACGAAAGGAACCCTTCCTGGGTTCCTCTCGTAACTCTCTTCCTTCCCGTCGGGGATGGTTTTTACGGTTTTTCGATACTCTGCGGGCCCTCCGCCGTAAGGCGGAGGGCCCGTTTTCTCATGGGTTTTGCAGGCTTCTTTGCAGCAGTCCCATCAGCTCCTCCGCGTGGCGGTAGGATTCCTTGCTCATCTCCTCAAAGAGCTTGGCAAGGCAGGGGTCTATGGAGTCCTCGGCGGAGCGGGCGTAGTTGAAACCACCGCACGCCGCCGCGTGATAGCGCTCCCGGAGGGCGGGGCACCAGCGGCCCACGTAGATCCGCTCTGTGCTGAGACTGGGGCGGTAGCGCTGCCCTGTGATGAGGTAGTACGCCGTCATGAGCCGCCGGGCTTGGGACTGGAGGTCCGCCGCCATATCCCTCAAGGTCTGCCGGGCCCAGGACGGGGCCTGCCGGACCAGGGCCAGGAGATACCGCCGGTCCGACAGCGCCACCTCGATGTAGCCGGTGATAACCCCCAGCATCTCCGCCGCCTCCGTACCCATGCAGCAGGGATTTCGCTCCGCGCCGGGAAGCTCCGGTCCCGCCGGAACGGGGACGGCGGGGCTCTCCGGAACGGGGGGTATGGTGGGAACCGGAGTCGTGGGCGCGGCAACAGGAAGCGGAGCGGTGGAAACGGCGGCCTCTTGCCGCGCCATCATACCGGGATAGGGCTCCAAATCCGGGGCTACCCGCTGCCAAATACGGTCATACTGGCGAAAATCGTAAACTTCCGGGGTTTGGGTCGTATGTTCCATGGGGGTCCCTCCTTTTCCTGCCAGTATATGCGAGGAGGGAAAAATCCGCTACTGTTGCGTCTGCAACAGATAGATGGGGCGCTTTTGGGTAAAATATAGGGGAAATCCCAAGGCATTCGTTGCATTCTCCTGCTGGATCTGGTAGAATGCTGTCTGACACAGCACGCAAAGGAGGAACCCTCATGCTGGAACTGAGACACCTCAGCTACGCCGTCCACGAGGACGGCGGGGAGCTGGGCATATTAAACGATATCTCCCTCACCGTCGGCGACGGGCGGCTGGTGGTTTTCACCGGCCCCAACGGCGGCGGGAAAACCACACTGGCAAAAAGCATTATGGGCCTGGTGAGACCCACTGCCGGGCAGATACTCTGGAACGGGCAGGACATCACGGCCCTGGGCATCACGGAGCGGGCGCAGCTTGGCATCAGCTACGGCTTTCAGCAGCCCCCCCGGTTCAAAGGGCTGACCGTCCGGGATCTTTTGACCCTGGCCAGCGGAGATCAGAGACTTTCCAAGGACCGCTGCTGCCAATACCTCACCCGGGTTGGCCTCTGTGCCAACGACTATTTGGACCGGGAGGTGGATGCCTCCCTCTCCGGCGGCGAGGTGAAGCGTATTGAAATCGCCTCTATCCTGGCCCGGAACGCCGCGCTGATGATTTTCGACGAGCCGGAGGCGGGCATCGACCTGTGGTCCTTCACCCGGCTGACGGAGACCTTTGAACAGCTCCACGCCGCCGGAGGGGCCACCATGATCATCATCTCCCATCAAGAGCGGATCATCTCCCTGGCGGACGAGGTCATCGTGGTGGGAGAGGGACGGCTCCGCCACCGGGGGACTCCGGCGGAAATTCTGCCCCAAATTCTGGCGGACACCCTGGCCGGGTGCCCGGTATTGACAAAGGAGGCGATGGCGTAATGATGGACACCGAAATCGACCGCGCCCTATTGGAAAAAATCGCGGACCTCATCGGCAAACCCGTGGGGGCCTTCAATATTCGCAAGGACTCCGGCTGTGACGGCCGCCAATCCACGGAGCACATTGAAATTACCCCCAAAGAGGACAAGCCCGGTATCGACATCCGGGTCAAACCCGGCACCGTGGGAGAGACCTGCTATATCCCCGTCATCATCACGAAATCCGGCCTTCGGGAGATGGTATACAATGACTTTTTCATTGGCGAGGGCTGTGATGTAGACATTGTGGCGGGCTGCGGCATCCACAACTGCGGCGAAGCGGAATCCCGCCACGACGGCGTCCATACCTTCTACGTGGGCAAGGGCTCCAAAGTCCGTTACACCGAGAAGCACTACGGAGAAGGAGACGGCACGGGCGGCCGGGTGATGAACCCGGAGACCGTGGTCTATCTGGAAGAGGGGGCCTCCATTCAGATGGAGACCGTCCAGATCCGGGGCATCGACTCCACAAAGCGCGGAACCAAAATAGTCTGTGGCAAGGGCGCGGAAGCCGTGGTCACCGAGCGGCTTTTGACCCACGGAGATCAGACGGCGGAGAGCGACATGGAGATTATCCTGGACGGCGAGGATTCCAAGGGCCGGGTCATCTCCCGCTCCGTGGCCCAGGACCACTCCCAGCAGGTATTCTATCCCCGGATGGTGGGCAACGCCCAGTGCTTTGGCCATGTCCAGTGTGACTCCATCATCATGGGAGAGGCGAAAATCAAATCCATTCCCGCCATCACCGCCAACTGCACCGAGGCCCAACTGGTCCACGAGGCGGCCATCGGCAAAATCGCCGGGGACCAGCTTTTGAAACTGGAGACCCTGGGCCTCACCGAGGAGGAGGCCGAGGACTGCATTTTGAAGGGCTTCCTGGCCTGAGGAGAAATTGGGTTCTTGCATCTCCGCATCCCGTTGCATCCCTTTCCCGTGCTTTTGGATAAACGGAGGCCCCGCCTTTCGGCGGGGCCTTTTTTGTGCCGATTATTTCTTCTTTCCCAGGAAACGGAGGAGATACAAAAACAGGTTGATAAAGTCCAGATACAGCTCCAAGGCGGAGTAGATGGACGCCCGCTCCAACATGGCCTGGTCCCCCTGATAGGCGGTGTAGAAGGCCTTGATCTTCTGGGTGTCATAGGCGGTGAAGCCCAGGAAAATGGCGACGCCGATGAGGCAAACCACCCGGTCCATCATCCCCAGGGGGAGGAACATGGACAGCAGTCCGCAGACAATCAGGAAGATCAGCCCGCCCACCAGAATGGGCCGCAAACGGGTGAGGTCTGTCTGGGTCCGGTAGCCATACAGGGCCATGGCCCCGAAATACACCGCCGTCATGGCGAAAACCAGAATCAGGCTCAGCATACTGAAAATCAGGAAGTAGGCCGAGAAGACCACTCCGGTCACCGCCGCGTAGACAAAGAACAACGCTCTGGCGGTTCCCACCCGGAGCTTATGGAGCCGGGCGGACAGGAACATGACCACCCCCAGCTGCACCACCAGCAGGACAATGTGGAAATAGGGAATGGCGAAGACGTAGAGAATGGTTCCCGTGGCGTATCCAAAGAAGGCCACGGCGAAGGTAGTGAGTAACCCCAGGAACATCCAGAAAAAGGCCTTGGCCGTATAGAGACCAATGGACTCTCCGGCATAGGCGTTTAAATTCTGGTCGTCATAATCGTTGTATTCGACTCCGTTTAACTGCATGAATGGTCCCTCCCTTGTAATTTTCTCCATCATAGCACAGCTCCGCCAAAATGTCCAGAGGGGAAACCGGCACAGCTTCCCCCTTTTCGCCGGGGATGCTGCGCCATTTGCACAAACCGCCGGGGCTTCACTCCAAATCGGACAAGCAATACACGTATTCATCCCCGTGCTTTTTCAAGCGCAGCAGCCACTTTACCGCCGGATAGCGCTCCAGGGCGCATGGGAGGACGACGCCCTCCGCCAGGAGAGGGTCCGGCCGGTTCTCCCCATCGAAGTCTTCGTCAAACACGGACACCTCCATCCCCTCGTACAGCTCCACATCCGCCCCGGTGGAGTCGTTCACCACATCCCCCTGGGAAAAGAGGTATACAGGGGCGCCGTCCTCCGGGTCCACCCCCCAAAGCTCGTTGAAATCCAGCCAGATGCGGGCCTTGTCCAGACGCATGGAGGACCGGCATTTCTCCTGCCGGTCCGTCCATCTTCCCTGGTACCAATATGGGTAAGCCTGGGCCATTTTCCGCCCCTCTCCTTTACGCCTGCCTTGTTACTACATTGGAAAAGCTAAACCAACCCCTGGGGTCCCGGAACGCTCCGGCGAGGGTCTCCCGCAGCTCCCAGGCGGTGCCCCTGGTATAGAGCGGGGCCATGGCGTGGTTCATCAGCAGCAGGGCCTCCGCGTCGTGGAGGCAGCCCATCCGGGCGGTGCCGTCGGCGGCGCTGGCAATAATTTTCATCAGCGTGTCATAGGCGCTGCTCTCATAGTTCACCAGGTTCTCCCGGTTTCCGCTGGTCCAGGACATCAAGAAGCACTCCGCGTCGTTGGCGGAGGCGGTGAGAATCCGACCCGCCAAGTCGTACTCCCCCGCCCGCAAGGCGGACATGAGTCCCCGCTCCGTCAGGCCCTTGGGAACCACGCGGACTCCCAGCGCCTCCTGCCACTGCTGGCAAAGGGCCTGAGCCACAGCGCTGTTCACGCCGTTTTCCAAATAGAGGAACTCCAGCTCCCCCAGGTCCGCGCCGCTGTTGTACCCCGCCTCTTCCAAAAGCGCTCTAGCCTGCCGGCAACGCTCCTCATAGCTCTCCGGGGCGTTGTCCAGCAAAACAGCGCTGAGGGCCCGGAAATCCCCCTCCTCGTTTTCCGGCACTCCGGGGGGCACCATGCCCGCCGCCGGCAGAGCCGCCGCCCCCGCCACCTGGGCCAGGGCGTTTCGGTCTATGGCCAGACTCAGGGCCTCCCGGAGAGCGGGATCGCTGAACAGTTCCGACGTGCAATTGAACAGGGCGGCGTAAGTGGCCAGCTCCGGCAACGGCGACCACTCCGGGTCCGCCGCCAGCTCGTTTAGCCGCACATCCGGCAGGGGCCACACCGCATCCACCGTCTTGCTTTCATACAGGGACCAGGCCTCCTCCGCCGAGCCCGCAAAGTGAAAGGTGATGCTCTGGGGACCGGGCTGGGCCGCGTAATAGCGGCTGTTGGACTCCAATCGAAGAAGGCGGCCCTCCTCCTGACCAGTCACGGTGTAAGGGCCGTTGGTCACCAATTGCGCAGGGTCTCCCTCCCACCAGGACTTGTCGCCGGAGGCGGCTTTCAACTTCTGCACCACATCCTGGCGCAGGGGCATGGTGGCCGGGGAGGTGCAAACCTCCTTTAAAAACCAGTCGTAGTGCCCGTCCAATACCACCACCAGCGTGTTATCGTTTTTCGCCGTCACCTGTAGCAGGCTCATGTCCTTGGTGGCCCTGGCCTCCTGATAGCCCTTGACCACAGAGAGAAGGTCCGCGTACCGGGAGCCGGTAGCCGGATTCGCCAGCCGCTGCCACGCATAGACAAAGTCCCCGGCGGTGACGCTCTGGCCGTCGGACCAGCGGGCGCTGCGGAGGCGGAAGGTATACGTGACGGTGATCGCGCCATCCTTGGTCTCTTCCTCCTGGTCCACGCTTTTCGCCATACCGGGCAGGACGCTGGTCTTCCCCGTGCTGTCCGCTGTCACCCGCATGAGGTTCTCATAGAGATGCGCCAGAATGGTCTGCCCGCCCACGTCCTCGGCGTAAATGGGGTCCAGGGAATCCGGCGCGGAGCCCGCGCAAACGGAAAGGGACATCCCCTCCCCATCCTTGGCGCACCCCGCCAGCAACGCGGCGCACAGCGCCGCCGGCAGCAAAAGAGCCGTGAGACGCTTGATGAACTGTTTCATAAACCCTCCAAAGACGGTCTGGAGCCGTCTTATCTTCGTAGTACAGGCCGTTCCGTCCTTGGGCGGATTTGGCAGATATTTATTATAAAGAATTTTGCCCGCCTTGTAAAGGCGGGCAGAGCAAAAAAGTAACAAAAATGACAAAAATTAAGGAACCGTTCAAATTTTGGGCGAGGCGCACCGCCGCTACAGAGTCTCCAGCACCTCCGCCACAGTCCGGCAGCGGGTGGAGAAGCGGGCCCGGAGTTCCGAAGCGGCATTTTCCATCAAATAGGGGCGGCCCACCTGTTCCAGCATAGACACATCGTTGTAGTTGTCCCCAAAGGCCATGACCTCCTTCAAATCCAGGCTCAAGGCCTTGCAAAGCCTCCGGAGCCCCACCCCCTTGTCCGCCAAGGTGAAGTCCAGCCAGACCGCTCCCGCCACGGCGCAGCGAAAATGGACCTCCCACTTGGGGAAGAGGGCTGCTTTCACCGCCTCCATGTCCCTGGGACAGTACGCGGAGATCTTGACAATGTCCTCCGGCACCTCCTCCGGCCCGGGGAGGACAGCGGTGCGGTTTCCCAGAAACCAGCGGATCTTCTCCTCCAGATCCGGGGTCTTGGGGCAGAGGTAGCTGGTGTCTGCCCCGGAGATCAAAACCTCCACTCCCGGAAGGGCCAGAATCTCCCGGCACAGCTCCTCGGAGAGGCGGCGGTCCATAGCGGTCTTGCTGAGGATGGGCCCGGGACTTCCGGCGCCATAGACCACTGCGCCGTTCTCGCAGAGAAAGGGCACCTTGTCCGCCACCGGGGCGAAGAGCCGCCGGAGGCTGGTGTACTGCCGCCCGCTGGCGGGGCAAAAGAGAATGCCCTTTCCCCCCAGGCGGCGGATGTGGGCAAATATTTCCGGAGGGATCTCCGTTGCTCCGTTCTGAAGCAAAGTCCCGTCGATGTCGCTGGCAATGAGGCGGATCATGATGACGCTCCTTTCCATAGAGGTCTTTCGCCGGGGTTCAAACAGGTTTTAGTATATCCCAAGATCCCTCCCAACGCAAGACCGCGTTTTGACGGAGCGGGCCACACATTATATTTGGGAGCGGCGGACCTGAAAGATGAGGGGCCGGCTTTGTCAAACATCCGGGCAAACTTGCAAGGAAACGTATCTGGCGCTTTCCAGGAAATTCTCTTATAATAAGATCAAATCCAACAAAGGAGGACTCCATATGAGCTTGGGAAACAATTTATTTAACGCCCGAAAAAAGAAGGGCCTGTCCCAGGAAGCCGTGGCGGAAAAGCTGGGAGTGAGCCGCCAGACCATCTCCAAATGGGAGACAGACGAGACCCTGCCGGACATCCGCCAGTCCAAACATCTGGCAGTGCTCTACGGCCTGACGCTGGACGAACTGATTGCGTTCGACCTGGAGGTCCAGGAAATTCAAGAGGTCATCCAGCGCACCCGGGAGGAGGTCTCAGACAAAATCGACTGGACCAAGGTGTGGAGCAAACAGTATCCCATTCTGGCCCACTACCAGTCCGAAGTGGACGCGGCCCCCTACGCATCGGAGCTGGAACGGCTGCTGGAGGAGCTGAAAAAGACCTACGGCTACAACGAGCTGGACGCCTTTCTGGTCCTGAAAGACATCCTGGCCAAAGTCTGGAAAGCCCGGAAGGGCTCCTGACTCTCCCGTCAGTCGGCAGTCCAGGCCGGACAAGTTTTTCGAACCTTTAAAAGTTCCGAAAAACGGAGGATTGAAAACGAGAGAAACTCTCAGGGGTTTCTCCCGTCGCTCTTTTCCCCTCCGCCGCGTCAAGAACTCCAAAAGGCTCTTGAGAAATATTTCACAATAAAAGTCCGCGCTTCCAAAAAAAGATTGTCTATTTTATAACTTTTCTTGACATTTTCCCCTTGGAGCTCCATAGTATTATTCAGGACGCCAAAAAAACTTTTAGGAGAGAAGTGGAATCATGAGCAGACTGGAAGTGAAAACCCCCGGCGAAGCCCAAGCGGTGGTGGAACAGCTCTACCGGAACATGGAGCGCCGGATCGCCGCCAGCCCGCCGGGATTGTGCCCCGTGGACATGGCCCTGAATTTTCTGGACCTGTGCCGGGCCCAAACCTGTGGCAAGTGCGTGCCCTGCCGCATTGGATTGACTCAGCTTTCCAACATGATCCGGGAGGTGTTGGACGGAGAGCCGGATTTGAGCATCCTCCGGCGGATTGAGAAGACCGCCCAGGTCATTGTGGACACGGCGGACTGCGCCATCGGCACCGACGCCGCCCAGCTGGTCCTCATGGGCCTAAAGGGCTTCCGGGACGACTACGAAGAGCACATTTTGCACCACCGCTGCCTGGGGTCCTTGAAAAACCCCGTGCCCTGCGTGGCCCTGTGCCCCGCCGGGGTGGATATTCCCGGCTACATCGCCCTGATCAGCGAGGACCGCTGCGAGGACGCGGTGCGTCTTATCCGCAAGGACAACCCCTTCCCCACCGCCTGCGCCTATATCTGCGAGCACCCCTGCGAGGCCCGCTGCCGGAGGAACATGGTGGACGACGCCCTGAACATCCGGGGCCTCAAGCGCTACGCCGTGGACCAGGCCGGGGACGTCCCCCAGCCCACGCCCGCCAAATCCACGGGCAAATCCGTCGCCATCATCGGCGGCGGACCCGGCGGATTGTCGGCGGCCTACTATCTGGCCCTCATGGGCCACAAGGTCACGGTCTACGAACGGCAAAAGCAGCTGGGCGGCATGATGCGCTACGGTATCCCCAGCTACCGCTTCCCACGGGAGAAGCTGGACGCGGAGATCACCTCCATTTTGTCCCTGGGCATTGAGGTACATACCGGGGTCAACGTGGGGACGGACGTGTCCTTTGACGAGTTGAAACAGGAGTACGACTGCCTGTATCTCTCTATCGGGGCCCACACGGACAAAAAGACGGGCATTGAGGGAGAGGACAGCCTGGGGGTTGTCTCCGCCGTGGAGCTGCTGCGCCACATTGGAGACAACGAAATGCCGGACTTCGCGGGGCAAAACGTAGTGGTCATCGGCGGGGGCAACGTGGCCATGGACGTGACCCGCTCCGCCATCCGCCTGGGGGCGGAGAAGGTCACCTGCGTCTACCGCCGCCGCCAGGAGGACATGACCGCCCAAGCCGAAGAGGTGGAGGGCGCCATCGCCGAAGGCGCGGAGGTGCTGACCCTGCAAGCGCCTCTGCGTATCGAAGCCGACGAGAACGGCCACGTGGCCGCCCTCTGGACCCAGCCCCAGATTATCGGGGAAATGGACAAGGCGGGCCGCCCCCGGCCGGATACCGCCGATGTAGAACCCCTGCGGATTCCGGCCAATACCATCATCGTGGCCATAGGCCAGGGCATCGAGACCCGGGGGCTCGAGCAGACGGGCATCAAGATTCAGCGGGGCGGAGCGTTGCTGGCGGACTCCAGCACCCAGCTTCCCGACATGGTGGGCGTCTTCGCCGGAGGCGACTGCGTCACGGGCCCCGCCACGGTTATCCGGGCCATTGCCGCCGGGAAAGCCGCCGCCGCCAACATTGACGAATATCTGGGCTTTAACCACGAGATTGAGTCTGAGGTCAAGGTCCCCACCCCCCGCTGCACGGACCTCCGCCCCCGGGGCCGGGTCAACGCCACCGAGCGGGACGCCTGTGAGCGCAAGGGCGACTTCCAGTGCATCGAGTGCGGCATGACGGCTGAGGAGGCCGGACAGGAGTCCTCCCGGTGCCTGCGGTGCGACCACTTCGGCTATGGAATCTTCAAGGGAGGACGTGTGGAGAAATGGTAAACTTTACGATCAACGGCCGGGAGCTCAGCGCCCCCAAGGGGACCACCATCCTGAATGCCGCGGAAAAGGCGGGCATCCCCATTCCCCACCTGTGCTACTTGAAGGATTTGAACGAAATCGCCGCCTGCCGGATGTGCATGGTGGAGGTGGAGGGCACGGAGCGGCTGGTCCCCGCCTGCAACACGGAAATCCTGGAGGGTATGGTCATCCACACCAACTCCCCCAGAGTGCGGGACGCCCGGAAGACAAACCTCCGGCTGATTCTCTCCCAGCACAACTCCAACTGCACCGTCTGCGTCCGAAGCGGCTACTGTGAGCTCCAAAAGCTCTCCCATGACCTGAACATCCACTACCAGCCCTATCCGGTTCAGCCGGAGCGGGCACAAATCGATCTCAGCGTTCCCATCGTCCGGGAGGCCAGCAAGTGCATCAAGTGTATGCGTTGCGTCCAGGTCTGCGACAAAATTCAGGGGATGAATATTTGGGACGTGGCGGGCACCGGCTCCCGGACCACCGTGGACGTGAGCTACAACCGCTATTTGAAGAACACGGATTGCGTCTTCTGCGGCCAATGCGTCACCCACTGCCCCACCGGGGCCCTGACCGTCCGGGACGACACCACCAAGGTTCTCCGGGCTCTGGCGGACCCCACCGTCACCACAATCATCCAAGTGGCCCCGGCGGTGCGTGTGGCCTGGGCGGAGGCCTTCCACCTCCCGGCAAAACAGGCCACCACCGGCCGCATGGTGGCGGCCCTGAAAAGCATTGGCTTTGACTATGTCTTTGACACCAACTTTGCCGCGGACCTGACCATTATGGAGGAGGGCAGCGAGTTCATTGACCGCTTCACCCACCGGGGGAAGTACCGCTGGCCCATGTTTACCTCCTGCTGCCCCGGCTGGGTGCGGTTTTTGAAGACCCAATACCCGGCCTACACGGACCATCTCTCCACGGCCAAGTCCCCCCAGCAGATGTTCGGGGCGGTTGCCAAGAGCTACTTTGCCGAGAAAATGGGTCTGGACCCCCACAAAATCTTTGTGGCCTCCATCATGCCCTGTTCCGCCAAGAAGGCAGAGAGCGAGCTGCCCACCATGAAGGACGCCTGTGGCGACCCGGATGTGGACGTGGTGCTGACCACCCGGGAGATGTGCAGGCTGTTCCGCAGCGACTGCATCGTCCCGGCGGACCTGGAGGAGGCGGAGTTTGACAGCCCCCTGGGCACGGGCACCGGCGCGGCGGTGATCTTCGGGGCCACCGGCGGCGTCATGGACGCGGCTTTGCGCAGCGCCTACTACCTCATTACCGGCCAAAATCCGGACGCGGACGCCTTCAAGGCCGTCCGGGGGGAGAAGCCCTGGAAGGAGGCCACCTTTGCCATCCCCGGCGCGGGAGACGTGCGGGTGGCGGTGGTCAGCGGCCTGGGGAACACCCGGCGGCTGATGGAGGCCATTGACGAGGGAACCGTGGACTACGACTTTGTGGAAGTCATGGCCTGCCCCGGCGGCTGTGCCGGAGGCGGCGGCCAGCCCATCCACGGCGGACAGGAGTACGCCGGACAGCGGGGCAGCCAGCTGTGGAAGCTGGACGCGGGCTCTGAGATCCGCTTCTCCCACGAAAACCCGGATGTCCAGGCCCTGTACCGGACCTATCTCAAAAAGCCCCTGGGAGAGCGGTCCCACCATCTGCTTCACACGGACCATGGCGCCTGGAACGCCGGAGAGGCCGGAAGGTCCGGCGAAAGCGCCCCGTCTCTTTCCAAGTAAGAACCTGTATTCATAACCGGGGGATGCCGGATGGACGAGGATTTTTCTCGTCAGACAAGGAGATTTTCCGCAGCAATCCTGACGGATTGCAAGGGAAATCGACGCAGTATGGCGGGAAAAAGACCGCCCAGACGGTGTGCAACGGTTGTGAATACAGGTTCTAAGTTCCCGCACCCCTTCAAAACCCGCCGAAGCGCCTTATTCCGGCGCTCCGGCGGGTTTCAAGCGTCCCTTCTATGCCAACTGAAGTCATACCTTTTCTCACGAAAACCGGAAAAATATGAGGAATTTTCGCTTTTCCCTTTACTTACGGGAAAACTGCCGCTATAATGAGGAAGGGAAACATTGGGGCCCCGCAGACTGCGGAGCCTTTCTTTCGCTGACCGGAGGCTTTCATCCGCCGCCGGACAGGCCCCTTATCACCGGCTGGCCGCTGGCCGTGAGCAGCGGGCCGCCGTCCTTCGGGAGGCGGCGCGGGGAGGTTTCATTATGTCAAATTGCGCCATTGTGGGCATCAACTGGGGCGACGAGGGGAAAGGCCGTATGGTGGACCTGATCACCCGGGATTACGATGTGGTGGTCCGCTATCAGGGCGGCGGCAACGCCGGACATACCGTTGTCAACGAAAAAGGCAAGTTCGCCCTCCACCTGCTGCCCTCCGGCATCTTCCGGGACGGCGTGGTCAACATTCTGGGCAACGGCGTGGCGCTGGACTGCGAGAGCCTGTGGAAAGAGATCCAGGATGTGACCGCCCAGGGCGTCTCCATCACGCCGGACAATCTGATGATCAGCGACCGGGCCTCTTTGCTGCTTCCCTGGCACCGGGATTTGGACGGCCTGGAGGAAGCCCGCCTGAAGGATAAAAAATACGGCTCCACCAAACAGGGCATCGCCCCCTTCTACTCCGACAAGTTCCAAAAGAAAACCGTCATGGCCGGAGAGCTCCTCTATCCGGGGCAGCTTCGCTCCCATCTGGAAGATCTGCTGGAGTGGAAAAACCTGACCTTGACCAAGGTATACAACGCCAAGCCCTACACCATCGAGCAGCTGATGGACTACGTTGCGGACTACGGCGAGAAAATCCGCCCCTTTATCCGGGATACCGGCGCGTTTTTGCGTCAGGCTCAAACGGAGGACAAGCGTATCCTCTTCGAGGCTCAGCTGGGGGCTCTCCGGGACCTGGACTACGGCATCTACCCCTACACCACCTCCTCCAACGCCGTGGCGGCTTACGCCCCGGTGGGCTCCGGCCTGCCCTCCGCCCGGATTGACGAGGTCATCGGCGTGGTGAAGGCCTACTCCTCCTGCGTGGGCGAGGGCCCCTTCACCTGCGAGTGGTTCGGCGAGGAGGCGGACAAGCTCCGTCAGGCCGGAAACGAGTACGGCGCGAAGACCGGCCGTCCCCGCCGGGTGGGGCCCATCGACATCGTGGCCACCCGCTACGGCGTCCAGTGTCAGGCGGCCACCAACATCGCCCTGACCAAGCTGGACGTGCTGAGCTATCTGGATAAAATCCCCATCTGCGTCCGCTATGAGCTGGGCAGCCAGCAGACGGACCGCTTCCCCTTCCCCGCCCTGCTGGCGGAGGCAAAGCCGGTGGTGGAGTACATGGACGGCTGGAAATGCGACATCTCCGGCGTGCGGACCTGGGAGGACCTGCCGGAGGCGGCAAGAAAGTACGTGGAGTATATCGAGCGGGAGATCGGCTGCCGCATTGGCTATGTTTCCGTGGGCCCGGAGCGGGAAGCCATCATCATCCGCTGAGCGCGCGCTATGCTGTTTACCGTCTCTGAGTTTTACGCTGTCTGCGGAGTGCTGTCCATAGTGGGCGCGCCGGCTGCGCGCCGTTCCTGCTGTACAGTCTGATCAAAAAGCTGTGGAGCGCCGGAGGGCCCTGGCCGTGTTCGGGCCGGCTTTCTGTCTTTGCCTGTGGCCCTCACAGCTTCTGGCGTTTGCCTGATCCGTTTTTCTGAAACCCGGGCGGGGAGGCATGGAAATGCCTCCCCGCCTTATAAAAGAAAGGTTGATTCTTATGCCGAAAGACCGCTACGAATCCCCCCTCTCCTCCCGTTACGCATCAGAGTTCATGCTGAACCTCTTCTCCGCTGAAAAGCGCATCCAGACCTGGCGGCAGCTGTGGGTGGCCCTGGCCCGGGCGGAGCATGAGCTGGGCCTTCCCGTGACGGCGGAACAGGTGGCGGAGCTGGAGGACCACCTTGCCGACATCGACTTCGACCTGGCCGCGGCCCGGGAGAAGGAAGTCCGCCACGACGTCATGGCCCACGTCTACGCCTACGGCGTGGCCGCGCCCTCTGCGGCGGGCATTATCCACCTGGGGGCCACCAGCTGCTATGTCACCGACAACGCGGACCTCATCCTCTACCGGGAGGGGCTGCGGTATCTCCGCAAGGGTCTTCTGGCCCTGCTGGGGAACCTGGCCAAGTTCACGAGGCAGTACGCCGCCACCCCCACCTTGGGCTACACCCACTACCAGCCCGCCCAGCTGGTCACCGTGGGCAAGCGGGCCACCCTCTGGATGCAGGATTTCCTGGCGGACCTGGAGGAGCTGGACTTTGGGCTGGAAAATCTGAAATTCCTGGGCTGCCGGGGAACCACCGGCACCGAGGCCAGCTTCCTAGACCTCTTCGAGGGGGACGGGGCGAAAATCGACGAGATGAACCGGCGGATTGCCAGGGAATTCGGCTTTGAGAAGACCTTCCCTGTCTGCGGACAGACCTATCCCCGGAAGGTGGACAGCCGGATTTTGAACGTCCTCTCTTCCATCGCCCAGAGCGCCTACCGGATGGCAAACGACATCCGCCTCCTCCAGCACGACCGGCAGGTGGAAGAGCCCTTTGAAAAAAACCAAATCGGCTCTTCGGCCATGGCCTATAAGCGCAACCCCATGCGCTGTGAGCGCGTCTGCTCCTTGTCCCGCTACCTGATGGCGGACGCCATGAACGCCCCCATGACCGCCTCCGTTCAGTGGCTGGAGCGGACTTTGGACGACTCCGCCAACCGGAGAATCTCCATGCCGGAGGGTTTCCTCTGCGCCGACGCGATTTTGCGTCTTTGCCGGAACGTCACCGACGGGCTCCATGTCAACGAGAAAATTGTGGACCGGACGGTGCGGGAATACCTTCCCTTCATCGCCACGGAAAACCTGATGATGGAGGGGGTCAAGCGGGGTGGCAACCGGCAGGAACTCCACGAGATCATCCGCACCTGCTCCATGGCCGCCACAGCCCGGATGAAGGAGGGGGAGTCCTGCGACCTGCTCCACCGCCTTGCAGCGGAGCCCGCTTTTGCCATGACGGAGGCGGAGATGGAGGCCGTGCTGGACCCGAAGCTCTACACCGGCCGCTGCGCCACCCAGGTGGAGGCGTTCCTGGAGGGGATCGCCCCCCTGCTGGCGGAGTCCGGCGGGGACGAGACGCCGGAGATCAATGTCTGATCTCTTCGAACGGGTCTCATTTCCCCGGTAGCCCACCCTTGTCATTGCGCTTTTACCTACACGCTGAGTTTAGGAACGGTTTGCGGCTCTCTTTCTCATAAGCACAGGGCTCCGGCTTACAGCCGGGGCCTTTTTTCACTTTGTTCATTCAATCTCATAAAGGGAGTCCAATACCAGCCAGACTTGCGAGAAGGGCCGCATGAGGTTCCAAAAGCCCGCTCCCCGGAAGCCGTACTCAGCCACTAGGCGGAGCTTGGCGTCCATACTTCGGGCGTCCTCGAACCAGACCTCGTGGGCGGTTCCCCCGGCGTCGGTATAGTGGAAAAAGGGCGACTGGGCCGTCTCGTCGTATTGAATGGGTACGCCGTATTGGACGGCCAACTCAATGGCCCGCTGATTAGAGATTGACTGGGCCCTGGTCTCCCCCCGGAGGAAGGGCAACGGCCAGTCATAGCCGTAGTTGGGGATGCCTAGAAAAATTTTCTCCGCCGGGATCTCCGTCACCGCGTAGTCCAGCACCGCCCGGACGTTGGGCAAGGGGGCCACCGCCATGGGCGGGCCGTATGTGTATCCCCACTCATAGGTCATCAGCAGCACTCCGTCTACCGCCGCCGACACGGCGGCGTAGTCATGCCCCTCATACAAAAGTCCTCTCTGGCGGGTATTCGTCTTCGGCGCCAGCGCCGCCCAGAGGAACCGCCCCTGGGCCGCCAGCAGCTGCCTCAGCCGCTCCAAAAACGCGGCATAGGCCCCTGCCAACTGCCCCGGCAGATACTCAAAGTCCACATCCAGCCCCGCAAAGTCCTTTCGTATCACCGTCTGTAAAACCTCCGCCGCCAGCCGCCCCTGGGCTTCGTAATCCGTCAGGATCGACACCGCCCGGCCAGTGTCAAACTGCCCTGCCTCCGTCAGGGTGGAAAGGTGCATCACCGGCTTCGTCCCCCGCTTTCGGGCCGCGTCCAGCATGGAATCGTCCTCCAGGGGCAGGAGCCCTCCCTCCGCCGTGATGCCATAGGTAAAAGGCGCCATGGTGGAAAGGTAGGGTAGCTGCTCCGCCAGCAACTCCGGTGAAATGAAGGGGTAGGCATAGCCGTTGAAGACACCCTCCCCGATTTTCTCTCCAAAATACGAAATCACCAGAAGCTGCCCTGCCGTCAGGGCTTCCCCGCCGCCCAGCGCCCAGTTATTTCGCCACAGCTGCCGGACGGTCGTCCCGTATTGCGCCGCGATGGAGCTCAGCGTCTCCCCTGCCGCCACCACATGAACCGACCGGGGAAACCGCACCACCAGCGTCTGTCCCACCGCCAAGGCAAAATCCGCGGGTAATGCGTTGTCCGCCGCCAACTGCCCAGGAGCCACGCCGTACCCGGCGGCGATGGAATCCACAGTCTCCCCAGGGCTCACCACGTGTATCGTCATATTTGATCACCTCTTTCAAAAAACCCTATGTCCGGTCCTTTGTCCCCTATGCGAACTTTTCCGCATACCGGACGGCTCAACACCATAGTATGAGGCAACAGGACAAGGAGGTTATGGGGATGCGAACGCAATGGACCCGATATCTGACTCCCGGCCTGGTCTTCCAGTCCGTGCTGATCGGCGGCGGCTATGGAACCGGCGCGGAAATCGCCCGGTACTTTGGCCGGCACGGCCTGGTGGGAGGGCTGATGGCTCTGGGCGTATCGGCGGCAGGATGGGCGCTGCTTTGTGCCGTCACCTTTGAATTTGTTCGAGTTTTTCAGGCATATGACTACGGCTCCATGATGAAATGCCTGCTGGGCCGGGCCGGATTTCTCTACGACCTCTGTTTCTACGCCATGCTGTTTTTGGTGCTGGGTGTGGTCAACGCCACCGCCGCCGCCATGGTCCATGATCTGACCGGCCTCCCCCCTTTTGTGGGAACCGCCCTTCTCTCCACAGGCGTAATTTTTCTGGTGCTGCGGGGCGCGGAGACCATAGAAAAGGCTCTATCTCTCTGGGCCTATGTGCTCTACGCCGTCTACCTTCTCTTTCTCGCCGCTGTTTTTTCCCGTTTCGGCCACGCCGTTGCCGCTGAACTCCAGCGGGGGGAAGTCAGTTCCGGCTGGCTCTTTGACGGGTTGCGTTACGCCTCCTATAATCTCATTTGCGTCTCCATGATCCTCTATACTCTTCGGGACCTGAGGACCCGCCGGGAGGCCGTTGCCTGTGGAATCCTGGCGGGAATCCTGGGGGCAGCCCCCGCCCTGCCGCTGCTGTTGGCCATGGGCAGCGATCTTCCGGCGGTTCTGGCCTCCGAGACGCCGGTGACCGTCATCTTCCAGCGCTTGGACACCCCCTGGCTGTATATTCTTTTTCAGATCGTCCTCTTTGGCACCCTCATTGAAACTGCAGCCGGTTTTATCAAGGCTTTGGAGGACCGAATGGAGCGTGCTCTTTTTCGGAACAAACCCTTCGACCTGGCCCGTCCTCTCGTCACCGGGGTGGTGACGGCTCTTGGTATCTGCGTCTCCACCTTTGGGCTGACGGATCTGATTGACAAAGGTTACGGGGCCATCTGTTACGGCGCTCTGGGCCTTTTCGCCCTGCCTATGCTGACGGTGGGGGTTCATATGATCCGGCGGTCTCGGTATCCCCGCTCTGCCGTTCGTAGAAAAATCCATGGGAAATCCAAAAGAGGTGTTGAGAGGACCCAAACTCCGTAATCCATCACCCTGGCGGGGAAATCCTCTTTGCGATCATTATTTAGGCTTGAAACTGGCAAAAGCAGCCCTTTTCCCGTTCTAAAGTAACCTATCTGAAACAAGCGCCGGTACAATTGCGCCTTCGGTCTGTTCTCCAACTCTTCAACTGTCTATTTGTCCTCCTTTTACCACGCAAAAAAATCTGTTGGAAATCGGAAAAAAGGCTTGCATTTCCAAAAGGAGTGTGCTATTATAATGAAGCTGTCTAGAGAGGACAGGATGTGCGCCCTTAGCTCAGCTGGATAGAGCGTCTGGCTACGGACCAGAAGGCCGGGGGTTCGAATCCCTCAGGGCGTACCAAAACCACGGAAATTCAACGAATTTCCGTGGTTTTGTTCTTATTTTATGTACCTTTTCTGACGGTTAGATTTTGGGGTTCCGGTTTGACCCAAGCCGTGACCCATACGGGAAGTCGGAGCGGTTAGGTCTGGAGAGCACCGGAGAGGAAACTCCCCACTGCGTTCGCCGCCTGCTTCTGCATGGAAGTCGTGACGTGGGCGTAGGTATCGAGGGTGAAGCCAGCCGAGTAGTGCCCCAGCATGGCGGAGAGGGTTTTTACGTCTACGCCGTTTTGCAGGGCCAGGACCGAGAATGTGTGACGCAGGTCGTGGAAGCGTATTCGTTCTAGCCCTGCCCGTTTCAGTACCCGTTGGAGCATATGAAGGACGCTGTCTGGGGATATGGGGCCTCCGAACGGAGAGGGGAAGACGTATTCGTCTTTCTGCTCCATACCTTTAAGGACTTCGATGGCATCTGCTCCTATCGCAATGTTGCGGTAGGAGTTTTTCGTTTTCAAGGGTGCTTCCACCACCTCACCGTTCTGACGGAGAATTTGTCGTCGGACGTAGATGATGCCCTTATCCAAATCAATATCGCTCCATTTCAGCCCCAGCAGTTCTCCCCGCCGGAGACCCGTGGCGAGGTCAACGTAGTATAGCTCGAACACACCGCTGCGCCGGGCCTCCTCGAAGAAGGTGCCCAGACTTTCCGGCGGCAGAATTTTCATTTCCTTCCTCTCCAGCTTTGGCAGGACACAGCCCTTGGTTGGATTACTGGGAATCAGCCGCTGTTCTACGGCGCAGTTCAGGGCGGAGGAGATCATCTGGTTGATGTTGCGTACCGTCTTGACGCTGAGACCCTTAGGTTTGCTACGGGACTCCATGCATTCCACCCTGCCGTTTTCCAGCAGGTGTTTGTATAACCTCTGGAGGTTCATCGCCGTCAGCTTTTCCAGAGGAATGTCCCCGAGGGCAGGCTTGATGTGGTTTTCAATAAAACCCTGGTAGGTCTTGTGGGACGAGGGTCGAACTTGCAGCTTGGCATAGTTCTCCATCCAGGTGTCCAGCCACTGGCCTACAGTGTAGCGCTCTGTCCGCAGGGACTGGACGCCGCTCTTCTCAATTGCCGACTTGAGTTTTGCCTTGACTTCCGCCTGGGTCTTTCCCAAGACATTTTTGTAGGTCGTCCTTCCGGTCACCGGATCACGGCCCGCAGTGTAGCGTCCCTCCCAGCGGCCATCCTTCCGTTTACGGATACTGCCTTCTCCATTCGCTCTGCGCTTTGCCATTGCGTATCGCCTCCTATTCAGCGACATACATTACCAGTAGCCTCGCTGAATAGCCAGTGATTTTGGGGAGTGTTATCAGAAAATTCACAGTCTGTGGAGAGGAGAAAGCAGAGAGAAAAACGGTCTGTTCTTTG